>NZ_LHZV01000055.1 GCF_001581005.1 Acetobacter orleanensis | reverse complement strand
CCGGCCCGAACCCCTTATGCCATCCCTCCGCCTATCGCATGATGCTTATACGCTTTATGTAGATTTTTACGGTCCCGCGCGAGGATGAAGGAGTATCTCACCATGACAAAAATCAAAGTTAAAAATCCCGTCGTTGAGATGGATGGTGATGAGATGACACGCATCATCTGGCACTTCATCCGTGAGCGCCTGATTCTGCCGTATCTCGATATTGACCTGAAATATTATGATCTGGGCATTGAACACCGTGACGCCACGGATGACCGCGTTACAGTAGACGCCGCCGAAGCCACCAAACGCTATGGCGTGGCCGTAAAATGCGCCACCATCACGCCGGATGAAGCCCGCGTGACGGAATTTGGGCTGAAGAAAATGTGGCGTTCCCCCAACGGCACCATCCGCAACATTCTGGATGGCACCATTTTCCGGGAACCCATCATCTGCTCCAACGTCCCGCGCCTCGTGCCGCACTGGACCAAACCGATCGTGATTGGCCGCCATGCCTATGGTGACATCTATCGCGCAGCGGAAACCCGCATCCCCGGCCCCGGCACGGTCAAGCTGGTTTACACACCCGCAGACGGTGGAGAAGCCATGACGCTGGACGTGCATGATTTCAAAGGCCCCGGCGTGGCCATGGGCATGCACAATACCCGCGCCTCCATTGAAGGCTTTGCCCGCGCCTCCCTCTCCTACGGGCGGGACCGCAACATGCCGGTCTATCTCTCGACCAAAAACACTATTCTGAAAGCCTATGACGGCCTCTTCAAAGACGTGTTTCAGGAAATTTATGACAAGGAATTCAAAGCAGACTTTGAAAAAGCCGGTCTGACCTACGAACACCGCCTGATTGATGACATGGTCGCCTGCGCGCTCAAATGGCCGGGTGGCTACGTGTGGGCCTGTAAAAATTATGATGGTGACGTGCAGAGCGACATTGTCGCGCAGGGCTTTGGCAGCCTTGGCCTGATGACCTCCGTGCTGCTCAACCCGACGGGTGACGTTGTGGAAGCGGAAGCCGCCCACGGCACCGTAACCCGACACTACCGCGAGCATCAGAAAGGCCGCCCCACCAGCACCAACCCCATCGCTTCCATTTTTGCATGGACACGTGGGCTGGCATACCGCGGCCGGTTTGATAACACACCGGACGTGATCCACTTTGCCGAAACGCTAGAACGCGTGTGCATTGAAACCGTCGAGGGCGGTCAGATGACCAAGGACCTCGCCCTGCTGGTCAGCAAGGACACCAAATGGCTCAACACACAGGACTTCCTTGATGTGCTGGATGCCGGGCTGAAGAAAGCTCTTAAAGTCGCCTAAGATCCAGCTTGAAACGCACCTCTAGCGGAGCCTATCCGCTGGAGGCGCACTCAAGGCGATCTGACTGAAATGGAGATTGTGTGACGGACGAAATGTCTGCCACACAATCTCCTTTCTGCTTTATACAGACTATGTTTTCAATCTGCGTTTTCAATCTGCGCGTGGCATTCTGAATAGTGACTGGCTAGGTCGGAAACCACCCAGATTCGCCACAAAAAGCCTCTCGGCCCTCAACCCAAATCTTAAAAAAAATCCCTTACAGTGCAGCTTAACCTGAGAAAACGCTTTCCTGTTTTCGAAGATATACAGAGACCTCCTGAGCGCCTGAAATCATCTGTCTTCTCGCATTAAACATGGCGAAGAAAGTAACAAACAGCTTCCGAGCAGGCAGGCAAGGCAAGGCAAGGCAAGGCAACGCCGTCCTCTGCTCACGGCCTCATCCGCAATTTTTCAGACCCGATGATACGCGGATACAGAGAGGTCCATATCTTACAAAACGACCGGGAATACTGTTACACGTCATGCAGTTCTCATCAACACACGCAGTCCGGGTCTTATCAATGCGCCTGTTCGTAACGGGGCCGACTGGCAGCGGCAAATCAACATTGGCTTCCAATCTTACCCGTTGGATGTCTCTTCCATTATTCTCTCTTGATGACATGCATTGGGTTCGTCACCCCACGGGCGATATACGCCGTGATCCTGATAAACGCTTAGCCATGCTGAATGACGTCGTGCAGCACGATGCGTGGATCGTGGAAGGCTTACAGTTCAAATGGGCCGACAGCGCGGTGGAACGCGCCGATTACATTGTTATTCTGGATATCGCACGATGGAAAAACATTGTGCGTATTCTTCGGCGCTTTATCACGCGACAACTTTCTCTAGCACACAGGAACCGCGGCACACTGCAAGCACTCAGGGAAGAAATGCATTGGTCTGCAGACTATTATGATCATGAGCGCCAGATGTTGTTTGAAAAGACTAACTGCTGGCCTGACAAGGTCAGGATCATACGCAGCCATCAGGATAGCATTGCCCTGATGCAGGCTCTACAAATAAAAATCTGACCGTTTTATCTTCAGAAAGCATGTGTAAGCCTCCATGGCGCGCATCTCCTTGAAGAGCTGAAGGCAGAACTCGCCCGGCAGAGATACGCCAGATACATCTCTTGCCGTTCAGGAAGCCTCACACAGACCGAGCAGAGAACACCCGTAAGCCGTGCCCTATTGCACCCGTTGCCCACCTGTCGCAAAAACACAGGCGAGATCATACGGCCAGAAAGGGAGATGCACCGCGCCATGACGGATATGCCGATTGAGACTGATGTCGCCATTATCGGCGCTGGCCCCACCGGGCTGTTTGCCGCCTTCCAGTGCGCCATGCTGCGCCTGCGGTGTGTGCTGATTGATGTGCTGCCGGAAGTGGGTGGCCAATGCGTGGCGCTGTATCCTGAAAAGCCGATTTATGACATTCCCGCCTGCCCCGCTGTAGAAGGCGCACAGTTGATTGCCAATCTGGAACAGCAGATTGCCCCGTTTGATATTCCGCGCCTGCTCAAACATCGGATTGAAAGCCTCAGCGGCCATCGTGGTGCCCTCACGCTCGGGACGGATAAAGGCACGACCGTAAGCGCCAAAGCTGTGATTATTGCCGCCGGTGCAGGCGCATTCGGCCCCAACCGGCCGCCGCTGGACGGGCTGGAAGGCTTTGAAGAAAGCGGGGCCGTGCAATATTATGTGCGTCGCAAAGCCGATTTTGAAAACAAGCGAATCGTGATTGCTGGGGGTGGGGATTCCGCGCTGGACTGGGCTCTCTCCCTCAAAGATAAAGCGGAAAAACTGTATCTGGTGCACCGTCGGGACCGCTTCCGTGGCGCACCGGAAAGCCTGCGCCTGCTGGATGAAGCCGTCGCTGCCGGACAGATTGAAAAGATTGTTCCCTATCAGCTCCACGCCCTGCACGGCGCAAACGGTGCGCTGGACAGTGTGGAAGTGGTGGATCTGGATGGCGCAACCCGTCACCTTGAAGCCGATACGCTCCTCCCCTTCTTCGGGCTAGCTACGGACCTCGGGCCCATTGCCCGCTGGGGCATGGACACCATCCGCTCCACCATTCCGGTCACGCCATCCTCCTGTGAGACCAGCATGCCCGGCGTCTTCGCGATTGGGGACGTTGCCACTTACCCCGGCAAGCTCAAGCTGATCCTGCAAGGGTTTAGCGAGGCTGCCATGGCAGCCCATTCCATCTACCCGATCGTTAATCCGGATCAGGCTTTGCACTTCGAATACTCCACCAGCAAGGGCGTCCCTGCCGCCTGAAACCTCTTTGCTGACAAGGCGGCACTCTCCCAAAGATTGCCGCCAACCGCAGCCCCTTTCAGGCGGATACTATAGAGTGGGCCACCTGAGGCTGCGCATGTAAAGGCACACGGTGAGCATGTTCACATCGTGCTGCCCTTTCTCTCAAATCAGTACCTCCTGCAGGCCGCACCGCGCCCTACGGTGTCATGATAACGTCATTTTAAATCGACGCTCAGATCGTCAAAATCATCCTCTCATCATGCAAGAAGGAGCCGGTGTGCCCTTATCCTCGACGAGCCACCTGCCTCACTCTGCTTCGCCTTCTGCTTACTCAACTCCCGACGTGCTGAAACCTGCTGTACCACGGGTTGTCACTCACGCATCAGGCCTGTCGTTTATACTTTGCAGCATACTATCCGCTCTGCCCAGCACTGCGCCCGCGCTGGCAGCCACGGTGCCACTGGCCACGGATATTCTGCCTTCCGGTGTTCCGTTACCTGCCCCTTCTCCCACGTTCACACCGCCAGAAGAGGATGCCCACACCGAAATGTTCGGTACCATGGGTGGTGCGCGCACGTGGCTGGGCAAGCGGGGCGTAAGGGTGACCATACAGGATGTGGAGGAACTCTGGGGGCTAGCCTCCGGCGGCAATCAACGCGGCGCAACCTATGACGGGATGACCGCCGTTGCTCTTTCACTGGATACCGGCAAGGCTTTTGGCTGGCAGGGTGGCCTGCTAAATGTCAGCGCACTGCAAATTCGTGGACGATCCTTTACCGGGGAGCGGCTTGGCGCACTGAACACTGTAAGCGGGTATGATGCCGGGCGCTCAACCCGCTTGTTTGAACTCTGGTATGGCCAGAGTTTTCTGAATAGCACGCTGGATGTGCGTGTAGGCACGCTGGATCTCGATACGGAATTTCTCGTCAGTCAGAACGCTTCGTTTTTTCTGAACTCCAGCTTCGGTTGGCCACTTTCCACCTCCAGCAACCTGTATTCCGGCGGTCCGTCTTGGCCGTATTCAGCCGTCGGCGGCCGCGTAAAATGGAAACCCGCAGCCCCCCTTGTCCTGATGGGGGCCATTACGAATGACAATCCGACCCGTGGCCCGTTTTACAGTTCCATCAGCGCCGCCCAGCGAGATCCGTCCGGCACACTCTTTTCCACCAAGGGTGGCGCTCTGTTTATAGGGGAAGCCCAGCTCTGGCTGGATGCCGCAAAACAGATGGGTGGGCAGGATGATGTCACGCTGCCGGGTGTTTGGAAAGTTGGTGGACTCTATGACACCGGCCGTTTCCCGGACCAACGGTATGATACACAACACAACCTTCTCGCCAGCCCGGACAGTAGCGGCTCCCCACTCTATCATCAGGGCAACTGGATGGCCTATTTCGTCATTGATCAGATGATCTGGCGTAAGGAAAAAGGTTCTGGCAAGACCATCAACTTTTTTGCCCGCGCGACACTTAGCAATGGTACGAGAAGCCGGTTTTCCTCGGAAATTCAGAGCGGATTCACGTTTGACGAACTGCTGCCCGGCAGACCGGATGATACGCTAGGCCTTGCCTGGGGCACCAGCCTGTACGGTCTGCGCGCCAAGGAAAACACGCACGACAGTTTCCGCCTGAACACCAATACAGCCGGAGCACTGGTGCCGGAGCAGCATCTGGAATTCACCTATCAGGCCGCCGCCACCCCTTGGCTGATTGTGCAGCCGGATTTTCAATATTTCTGGAACGTGGGCGGCACATCCCTCAACCCGACTACGGGCAAACATATCCGCAATGGCGTCGTTCTGGGGTTGAACGCCACCACCACGTTCTGAGTAGTCCTTCAATGTCACGAAAGTTTCAAACTGGCCCATTCTTTCCGTCTTTATAGTCCCCGGCGCAGACCATCACCTGCGACGATAAAGGAAAGAGAATGAGCGATCTGGAAAATCTGACAGCGGAAGAACGCGAACGCGTGCAAATGCGCCGTGAGATTATTGATGATCTTGACGAGGAATTCGAACTTTCTCTGGAAGATGATGCCGCAGGTCTGGGCGGACCGGACGCTGAAGACCGCGCTTTCCGTCGTGTCTATTTCCGGGAATTGATCCGCCTGCAAGGTGAACTCATCAAGTTGCAGGACTGGGTGCAGGCCACCGGCCGCCGCGTGGTTGTCCTGTTTGAAGGGCGTGACGCCGCAGGCAAGGGTGGCGCGATCAAACGCATTACCCAGCGCCTCAACCCCCGCACCTGCCGGGTTGCCGCTCTCCCCGCCCCCAATGACCGGGAGCGCACCCAATGGTATTTCCAGCGTTACGTGGCACATCTGCCCGCAGCGGGGGAAATCGTTCTGTTTGACCGGAGTTGGTATAACCGGGCAGGCGTGGAACGGGTGATGGGCTTCTGCACGGATGAGGACTACGAAGAATTTTTCCGCTCCGTACCGGAATTTGAACGGATGCTTGTCAGCAGCGGTATCCAGATCATCAAATTCTGGTTCTCCATTACGGATGATGAGCAGGAATCCCGTTTCCGCGCACGCATGAATGACCCACTCAAGCAGTGGAAACTCTCCCCCATGGATCTGGAAAGCCGCAAGCGGTGGGAAGCTTATACCCTGGCCAAGGAAGTCATGCTGGAACGCTCCAGCATTCCAGAAGCCCCTTGGTGGGTCGTTCAGGGTGTTGATAAAAAGAAAGCCCGCCTGAACTGCATCAGCCATCTGCTGTCTCTGGTGCCGTATGAGCCTGTATCTCACCCGGAAGTGGTTTTGCCGACACGCATTTTCCATCCTGATTATGAACGTCAGCCAACACCCGACACCATGATTGTGCCGGAACTTTACTAAAAACTGGCGGCGCGTTTGCGGGGCTTTTCGCAAACGCGCCACACAGCACGCCTGCTGACAAACTGATAATATTTCTGTTTGAGCGGAACGCTGCCGCCCTTGCTGAGTCTTGAAGAAAGAAGAGTAGTCCTCATGTGACCTCAAATGGGATAACGGCCATGCGGTTGAGCACGCGCTACCTTGTCGCTGTCTTCATGTACAGCCTCATCTGTTCAGCACTTGTCAGCCTACATGCCGCGGGACACGGCCCTACATTCACCCTGCCTGCCGGTATTTTTTACTGCCTTGCCAGAAGTCTGCTGTTCTTTCTGGCCTTTTCCTTTCTCGGTGTGCCGATGGCATACGTCTGTCTGTCCCTGTATCGCACGGCGCGACACCATGGCATTCTGCACTGCCTGCTTTTCGGTATTATGTGGGGTTGCGGCACGCTTGGCGTTCTAGCCATGCTGCTGACCGTCAGCACTCTCACACTCTCCGCTTCTGGACACGACATCCTTAACTGGAGCCGCGCACTTGGTACAAGTCTTGTTAGCAGTGCGATAGCGGGGCTGGTATTCTGGGTTCTCTCCCCATCCACCGGGTGTAAAATAGCCTCATAAAACCGCTCTCCGCATTCCCATTGTCCAAGCGGCTCCTATTTTTGCCTGTTCCTACCAAAAAATGATAAAGGAGCGGGTCATAAGGTCAGGAGACAGACCATGGAAAGGGACGGCTGGGAAGGCGGTCGGCTACTCATCAACCTAGCCGCCATTGCCGAGAATTATGCGCGGCTTTGCGCACGCGTTGGCTCTGCGGAATGTGGGGCTGCGGTTAAGGCCAATGCTTATGGGCTTGGGCTGAAAAACGTTGGCCAAACCTTGTATGAGGCCGGGTGCCGCACCTTTTTTGTCGCCCATCTGGCGGAAGGGGCTGCGTTGCGCCCGCTGATCGGGCAAGACAGCCGCATTTTTGTGTTACATGGCCCCCCGCCGGGCACCGCGAACGCATGCCTCACACACCATCTCGTGCCCGTGCTGAACAGCCTGCAACAAGTGCAGGAATGGCAGACGCTTGCCCATGCACAAGGCCGCCCTCTGGCTGCGGCCTTGCAGGTAGACAGCGGCATGTCCCGTTTTGGGCTGACCGAGGCCGAGGTGGACTATCTCGCCACCCAGCCGCAAGCACTCGCGGGCATTCAGGTTGCGCTGGTTATGAGCCATCTTGGATGTGCGGACACACCAGACCACCCGCTAAACCACCAGCAACTTGCCACCTTTATCACGCTGAAAAACCGCCTGCCCGCCGCCCCCGCCAGCCTTGCGGCATCCTCAGGTATTTTTCTGGGGCCAGATTGGCATTTTGACCTCGTGCGGCCCGGTGCGGCACTTTACGGCATTGCACCCACCGCAGGGCAGCCCAACCCTCTGCGCGCGACAATCCGCCTGCAAGCCCGCGTCATTCAAACCCGGCAAGTGCCTGCCGGCGCCTGCGTGGGTTATGGCGCAGCCTTTACCGCACAGCACCAAACCCCCATTGCTTTGCTCGGTATTGGCTACGGAGATGGCTTTCCGCGTAGGCTCGGGCAGCGCGGTTTTGTGATCTGTCCAGACTGGCCTGACATCAAATTACCAATAATCGGTCGTATCTCCATGGACTCACTGGCTGTGGATCTCACACCTCTTCTTGCAGCCGGTGCGCCGCCGCCGCCGACTGGCGCGGTGTTTGATCTGATTGGTCCGCATATGCCTCTTGATGAGGTTGCCCATCTGGCGGATACCATCGGCTATGAACTTCTGACGGACCTCGGAACCCGGTACCACCGTCTCCATTACGATCCCCGGAAAGGATGAAAGTGTGAAAGTCATCATTCTCGGCGCTGGCGTTATCGGCGTAACTTCAGCTTGGTATCTGAACAATCTGGGCCATGAAGTCACTGTGGTGGACAGGCAGCCGGAACCGGGGCTGGAAACTTCCTTCGCCAATGCCGGACAGGTTTCTCCGGGCTATTCCACGCCATGGGCCGCCCCCGGTCTACCGTTCAAGGCCATAGGCTGGATGATGCAGCGCCACAGCCCGCTGGTAATCCGTAAACGCATTGATTTCGCAATGTTCCGGTGGATTGAGCAACTACTCAAGAACTGTAACAGCCATGCCTATGACATCAACAAAGGCCGCATGTTGCGCGTGGCGGAGTATAGCCGCGACTGTCTGGACGCCCTGCGGGAAGAAACCGGCCTGACTTATGATGACCGGCAGCGGGGGCTTATCCAGCTTTTCCGCACGGAAAAGCAGATCGACAAAGCCCATCATGATATGAAGCTGCTGTCAGACAGCGACATTCCGCATGAATTGCTGAACGTGAACCAGATTTTGGAACACGAACCCGGCCTATCCCACGCGCGCGGACTGCTGAAAGCTGGCCTGTATCTGCCGGGAGATCAATCTGGGGATGCGCACATCTTCACCCAGCGTCTGGCGAAAATGGCCGCCGCTAAGGGCGTAACCTTCCTGTATGATACGACCATCAAAGGCATGGACGCCGCAGCGGATGAGATCATGTCCATCCGCACAAGCAAGGGCCATCTGAGGGCGGATGCCTATGTAGTCTCCATGGGCAGTTATAGCCCGCTACTGCTCAAACCACTGGGTGTGCATCTGCCGGTCTATCCGGTGAAAGGCTATTCCCTCACCCTGCCTTTGACGGATGAAAGCCACGCCCCGCTTTCCACCGTGAATGATGAAACCTACAAGGTCGCCATCACCCGGCTGGGCAATCGTATCCGCGTTGGCGGCACGGCGGAACTGACAGGCTATAATCTGCGGCTCAGCCCGGATCGGCGCGAAACACTGGAACTTTCCTTCTCGGAACTGTTCGGCGGGGGTGACCTTTCCGCCGCCACCTACTGGACCGGCCTGCGCCCCAATACACCAGACGGCACGCCGGTAATTGGCCCTGTCCCCCGCTTTAGCAATCTGTGGCTCAATACCGGCCACGGTACGCTGGGCTGGACCATGGCCTGCGGCTCCGGCCGCATTCTTGCGGATATGATCCACGGCAGAAAGCCGGACATTCCCGTGCTAGACCTCTCCATCAGCCGCTATCGCTAAAAGCGACTGACCCCACAGGTAACGTCTTCCTCTCCGCAAAAGGGGTGGAAGTGGCGCTCTTTTATCGTTACATATAAAGAACGATAAAAGAGCTTAACCTGATGGGGGTTTTCTGTGCGGCGCAGACTGATTCTCACAATGCTTCCGGCAAGCATTCTTGCTGGTCTGCCAACGTTTACGGGTGCGGCAAACGCTGCCGGGCTAGTACCCGCCTTTCGCGGCACACCGAGACTGGCGGTTGGTGGCATTGCCTCGGAATGCAGTACCTACAGCCGTATTCGCGCCCGGCTGGAAGATTTTACTGTGCGGCGGGGGCAGGAGATTTTTGAAGCCCCGCTCTCCCTCCCCTTGCTGCGGTATGACGTTCCCTTCCTGCCCACACTGGAAGCCACAGCCCCCTCCGGTGGCCCCGTCGAGCGGAAAACTTACGAAACCTTGAAAGCGGACTATCTAGAGCGTTTGAAAAAACTCCTTCCTCTGGACGGGGTTTACCTGATGATGCACGGCGCTCTGAACGTGGACGGTATGGATGACGCTGAGGGAGACTGGTACGAAGCCACCCGCGCTGTCGTCGGGCCAGACTGTTTGATTTCCGCCTATTATGACCTGCACGGCAATCTGAGCCGCCGGGCAGTGGACACGCTGGACGCCATGACAGCCTACCGCACCGCCCCTCATGTGGACCGGGTTGAAAATGTGATGCGCGCCGCAGACATGCTCACGCACTGCCTACGCTACGGCCTGCGCCCGGGCATTGTGTGGGCCAACATTCCTGTCCTGCTGCCGGGTGAGCAGAGCAGCACGGAGTGGGAACCGGGGCGACGGCTCTGGGCAGACCTGAGCGAGTATAATCGTCTGCCGGGCATTCTCGATGTCTCGCAACTGGTGGGGTATGTTTGGGCGGATGAGCCTCGGGCGGCCGCGTCTGTTGTGGCAACCGGCACGAATCGTGAGGAGCAAACGCGCATTGTAACAGAACTTGCCAATCGCTACTGGAACGCGCGGCACGAGTTCAAATTTGGCAGCCCGACCGGGACCATTGAGGAATGCCTCTCCCGCGCCATGGCTTCTCCCACCCATCCGGTTGTCATTTCAGATTCTGGGGACAATCCGGGCGGAGGTGGCAATTCCGACCAAACCTTTTTCCTTCAGGCGCTGTTAAAAGCGAAGGCGAGAAATGTGCTGCTGGGCGGCATGACCGACCGCCCCGCCACAAAGGCCTGTTACAAGGCAGGGGTAGGCGCCACGCTTCCCCTGTCCCTCGGCGCAACCTTGGACCCGGCCATGTGCCAGCCGGTCCATGTCAAAAATGCCGTCGTCAAGCACCTAGCCCCCGTCACCCGGCCCGAAGATGGCGAGGCTGTGATTGAGTTTGACGGCATTACCGCCACCCTCTCGGCCCGACGCCGCCTGTATCACTCTGCGGAATCCTTCCGCGATCTGGGCGTGGACCCGGCGCAATTCCATATTGTGGTGCTGAAATGCGGCTACCTGCACCCGACCATGAAAGCCCTCGCCAACCCAGCCCTGATGGCCCTCTCCCCCGGAGCGATTGATCAGGACATCCTGCATATCGGCAACCATCGCCGCAAACCAACATGGCCGTGGGTCGCGGACTTGAGTTGGACGCCCACCCCCTATGTCTCCGCACGTTTCAGACGCGGGTGAGACTGGGAGAAACATTCCGCTTTTCCTGCTGACGTAGTTCGTCCGCTCCTGTGTAGACAGTAAGAAGGAGTGCAGAGGCTCGCACGGCTTCATCGACCGTCAAGAGTAAGGCTAACAAAACTCCGATCAGAGTCAGAATTAGGGACTGTGTGACATGTGCAGCAGCATAGAAACCAGAAATGATCACAAAGCGTTCTGCTATTTATCCATACATTTTCCTTATCTATAGAAAATATTTTCATTCACTCGTCGCTTCGATAAGAGAAGCGAAGTTTTGCACGGTCTCTAAACGGATCAAGGCCTCTTTCCACTCGCCTCTCCTCCTCTCAGACGACCGGCTCACGCAGCAAAAACAGTCCCCTAACATCCGGAAAACCCCAAAGAAAAAGGGCCGGAGGAACAATCCCCCGGCCCTTTTTTCCTGACGCAAGGCCCGAAGGCCCCGTGCCGGTATTCCGTTGTATGCTCGGATTACTGAGCAGACGTTTCGTCAGCAGCCGGAGCGGCAGCTTTCTTGCCGTTCTTGCCATGGTGATGTTTGCCATGGTGGTGCTTGCCGTGGTGCTTCTTCTTGGAGCCTTCTTCACCAGCAGCTTCCGGAGCAGCAGGTGCTGCGCTTTCAGCGGAGGGAGCGGCAGGAGCAGCGGGGGCTTCAGCAGAAGGAGCAGCCGGGGCAGCGGGAGCAGCAGGAGCTTCCTGAGCGAAGGACGGAGCAGCGGCCCCCATCAGAGCGACGGTGGACAGAACTGCGAGAAGGCGACGAGAAATCATAAGTATGTCTCCAAAAATGTCTGAGACGTCAGAGGTCCAGACCAGTGCGCCAGATGTCCGTATGACGAGCTGCATCCGTCTGGCTGGCAGCTTTGATAGCATGGCAGCTCTTTCACGTCTCGGATTAAAATTCTGAAATACCAGCAGGTTGCCGTGGGCCTGACACCCGCAAACCTTTATCTCGCCATATTGTTTTTCAGGATTTTCTGAACCCGGCAAAAGCAGAAAAATCAGGCTGAAAAAGAGCCGTTTTCTACGTCATGGGCAAGGAATGGTCTGCCGGGATGCGTCCTCTCCTTCCCGCCTGAGCCGGAAGGAGAAGACCCCTGCCAGCACACCCTTAAGGGCAGACCGGCATGGCAGGGATACACATCTTTAACGCCGCAATGCGGAAAGATCAGGCTTTATCGCCTGAGCGTTCACGCTTTTTGCGTTCGTTGGGGTCAAGGTAGCGCTTACGCAGACGAATAGCGGAGGGGGTTACTTCCACCAGTTCGTCATCTTCAATGTAGGCAATCGCCTGTTCCAGAGACATCCGGCGCGGGGGTGTCAGGAACAGGGCGTCGTCCTTACCGGACGCACGCATGTTGGTCAGCTTCTTTTCGCGAACGCCGTTCACTTCCAGATCGTTTTCACGAGAATGCTCACCGATAATCATGCCGACATAGACTTTCTCGCCTGCATCAACAAACAGTGTGCCACGGTCCTGCAGGGAAAACAGGGAGTACGTCGTGGTGTTGCCGTCTTCCGCGGAGATCAGAGAGCCATTGCGGCGGCCTTCAATGCTGCCAGCGTAGGGCTGATAACCATGGAACAGACGGTTCATGATGCCCGTGCCGCGCGTGTCGGTCAGGAATTCACCATGATAGCCAATCAGCCCGCGGGACGGGATGATGAAGGTCAGACGCACCTTGTCGCCACCGGAGGGGCGCATGTCCTGCATCTGGCCTTTACGCAGAGACATTTTCTCCACAACCACGCCGGAATAGGGCTCGTCCACGTCAATGGTGACTTCTTCGTACGGCTCTTCGCGCTCACCGGTTTCCTCGTTCGTGCGGAACAGCACGCGAGGACGGCCAATGGTCAGCTCAAAACCTTCACGGCGCATGGTTTCAATCAGCACGCCAAGCTGCAATTCACCACGGCCAGCCACTTCAAACGCTTCGCTTTCCGGGCTTTCGGAAACACGAATGGCGATGTTGCTTTCCGTTTCCTTGAACAGACGGTCACGAATCTGGCGAGACGTCACCTTTTTGCCTTCACGGCCACCCAGCGGGCCATCGTTCAGGCGGAAAGTCATGGACAGCGTCGGCGGGTCAACCGGAATAGCAAGCAGCGGCTCGGTCACTTCAGGAGCTGCGATCGTGTCAGGAATGGTGGCTTCGGACAGACCGGCCACGGCCACAATGTCACCCGCTTCCACTTCTTCCACGCCCACGCGTTCCAGACCACGGAAGGACAGCAGCTTGGTCAGACGGCCCGTTTCCACCACGGAGCCATCGGCGCGCAGCACCTTAACCGGCATGTTAACGCGGGCACGGCCCTGTTCAACACGGCCTGTCAGCACACGGCCGAGGAAGTTGTCATTCTCAAGGATGGTCGCCGTCATGGCGAACGGCTTGTCCTTGTCCAGTGCCGGAGCCGGAACATGCTTCAGGATAAGGTCGAACATCGGGGCGAGGTCTTTACGCGGACCATCAAGCTCCACATCGGCCCAGCCCTGACGGCCAGAGGCGTACAGCATGGGGAAATCAAGCTGTGCATCATTCGCGCCGAGGGCAGCGAACAGATCAAAAATTTCGTTATGCACTTCGTCCGGGCGGGCATCGCCACGGTCAATCTTGTTGACCACAACAATCGGACGCAGGCCACGGGCCAGAGCCTTGCCAACCACAAACTTGGTCTGCGGCAGAGCGCCTTCAGCAGAGTCGACCAGCACCACAGCGCCGTCCACCATGCTCAGAATACGTTCCACTTCCCCGCCGAAGTCGGCGTGTCCGGGTGTGTCGATAATGTTGATGCGCGTGTCTTTCCAGACAACGGACGTGCATTTGGCAAGAATGGTAATACCACGCTCACGTTCCAGATCATTGCTGTCCATCGCACGCTCAGCAACGTGCTGATGTTCATGGAACGAGCCAGACTGTTTCAGCAGTTCATCAACGAGAGTCGTCTTGCCATGATCGACGTGAGCAATGATGGCGATATTGCGGATATCCATGAAAAGGCCTGATTTCCCTACGCGCTGTGCCGCCGCCGACGGTCTTTTTGTCGGGGCGGTTCGTCACGGTCTATAAGTTCACTGGCCCGTTGATAATCGCCAGCGCGGAATATTGCACGTAAAATCCTCTCAAGGTCCGCAACTCTTCCATGCCATGCAGCCTCCGCGCCGCCAGCCAGAGCATTTCAGCAACCCTGATCACAGTGGCTTGGTATTGGACAGCAGGGCTAAATGGAATTAAGGATCACTCTCAACATCCTTTCTGTCCACCCGCTATAACAGGACCATGCAACCGTGCGCCTGAACGAGCTTCCCCTTGAATGTCAGGGCATTATTGACCACGTTGCCCCTGTAACCCCGGCAGACCCCATTGCCCGGCGGTTGGAAGAATTCGGCTTTGTGCCCGGAGAACCTGTGAAAGTTGTGGCCTTTGGTCCCTTTGGGGGAGACCCGATGGCCGTGGAAATCGGCTTTACCCGCTTTGCCCTCCGCCGCTCGGAAGCTGCACGGGTTGTCATGCAACCCCGGCAGGACTCCGGCCACACGCTGGACGCACTGGACCCGGCCCTGCATACAGCGCCCCCTGCCCAAACGGAGCGCCCATGACCACGCCCCTCCCGCAGCGCGTTGCACTGGTTGGCAACCCCAACTGCGGCAAGACCGCCCTTTTCAACCAGTTGACCGGCAGCCGCCAGAAGGTAGCGAACTATGCTGGCGTGACGGTGGAGCGCAAAGCGGGCCGCCTGACTACTGCCTCTGGCCGCGTCGTGCAGATTCTGGACCTGCCGGGCACCTATAGCCTGAACGCCACCAGCCCGGATGAAGCCGTTACCCGTGATGTCTGCCGTGGCATTTATAAAGGTGAACCCGCGCCAGACCTGCTGATAAGTGTTGTGGCCGCCACCAATCTGCGCCTGCATCTGCGCTTTGCGCTGGAACTGCGCCAGCTTGGCCGCCCCATGCTTCTGGTGCTCAACATGATTGACGCGGTGCGCAGTCAGGGGCTTGAAATAGATGTTCCGCGTTTACAGGCGGAACTGGGTATTCCAGTTGTAACGGCCATTGGTGTCAGACGGGGTGGGGCCGCGAAAGTTCTGCGCGCGCTGGACAACCCCATCCAGCCCCCTCCGCCGCCCCTTCCTGACGATGCTGATCTCCACGCGGAAATCCGCCGTCTAATGGCGCTTTGCGTACGCCGCGCAACGGACCGCCACCCGCAACTGGATGCCCGGCTAGACCGCTGGGTCATGCATCCGGTGTGGGGCATGATCATTCTGCTGGCACTCCTGTTTATTATGTTTCAGGCGGTATTTTCTTGGGCGCAGCCTTTTATGGACCTGCTGCAAAGCGCCATGGACCAGCTTGGCGCACTAGTCGGCTCCTTACTGCCCGAAGGCATTCTACGCAGCCTGATTGTGGAGGGCGTGATTGCCGGGGCCGGGACCGTGGTGGTCTTCCTGCCGCAAATCCTCATCCTCTTTTTGTGGATTCTGGCGCTGGAAGAATCCGGTTACCTCCCCCGCGCCGCCTTCATGCTGGATAAGCTGATGGCGTCCGCCGGGCTCAGCGGGCGATCCTTCATCCCGCTGCTGTCCAGTTTTGCCTGCGCGGTGCCGGGCATTATGTCCACGCGCACCATCCAGAACCCGCGAGACCGGATGGTGACCATCCTCATCGCCCCGCTGATGACGTGCTCCGCCCGCCTGCCGGTTTATGCGCTGCTGATTGGAGCCTTTGTGCCGTCCCGCACGGTGCTTGGGGTGTTCAATCTGCACGGTCTGGTGCTGTTTGTTCTGTATGCCGCAGGTGTGCTGAGTGCTCTGGCCGTCGCCCGGGTGCTGAAAAAAAGGGATGCGACCGAGCACCCGTTACTGATGGAACTGCCCAGCTACCGCGTGCCCGGCCTGCAAAGTCTGGCTATTGAACTGTGGCAGCGGGCGCGGATTTTCCTCTCCCGCGTGGGCACCATCATCGTCACACTCAGCGTCATCATGTGGGCGCTGTCCAGCTTCCCCAGCCCGCCTGCGGGAGCCACCGGACCGGCAATCGACTGGAGTCTCGCGGGCCATATCGGCCACCTCATGCTGCCGCTCTTCGCCTTTATCGGCTTTAACTGGCAGATCTGTGTGGCTCTCATCCCCGGTCTGGCCGCACGAGAAGTCGCGGTCAGCGGGCTGGCGACGGTCTATTCCGTGGGTGCTTCGGAAAATGACACAGCGACCCAGCTTGCCCCGCTGCTCTCGGCTCACTGGAGTCTTGCAACCGCTTTCTCTTTGCTGGCATGGTATGTGTATGCGCCGCAGTGTTTTGCCACACTGGCTGTCATCCGGAGAGAAACCGGGTCTTGGCGGCTGGTCTGGGTTTCCATAGCCTACCTGTTCGGGCTGGCCTATCTGGCTTCTTTCCTGACGTACCGCATTACCCTCTTCTTCACCGGCTAACACCCCGCGGCTGATAATAGGAGGACACCTGTGACACAGATTATCCTCGTGACCCTGATCGTGCTTGTCTGCGCGGCCTACTGGTTGCAAAAGCTGGCTCCCGCCACCCTTGTGCCCTTCTGGCGCACACTGGCAGGACTGCTACGCAATACCCAGCATTTCACCGGCCTGCGTAGGCGTGCGGAACGCCTCGCGACCCCCGGCGGCCTTCGCACTGGCTGTGGGGCCTGCAAAAATTGTGACGGCAAAAAAGGCGGGTGTCACTGAGCGCCAGAGGCCAGATTGCTCCGGCCATGAAGCCGAGACTGCGACGGTCTTTATGGCTCTTGGACCGATCAACTATAGCCTCGTTTACCGCTCTATTTCTCGGGCTGTTTCCCGCCGCGTTCTCTCAAGCAGCACCTGAGCACGCCGCGCCGCCGATCCAGAGCACCGTGGTGGATTTGCCCCTACAGGACGGCATGACACAACGGGTTCTAATGACCGGCCCCAGTAACCCGCGCGCCACCTTGCTCCTACTCCCCGGCGGCACAGGAGATATCGGCATACGACGCGACGGCACGCTGCGCCACGCTCAGAATTTTCTTTTACGGATGCGGACAGACTGGGTTGCGCACGGTTTTGCCGTGCTGGTGCCGGACACACTTAACCATGCCAGCTTACGCGGAAGGCGAAGTTCCCCAGCCTATGGCGCACTTGTGGACACTCTAGCCCACTACGCCCACGCGCAGTTTCACGCGCCAGTTTTTCTGATTGGAACAAGTCAGGGCACCATTGCAGCCACCAACGGCGCAGCCCGCGCACCGGCGGAGCTCATTGCCGGGCTGGTTTTGACAGAAACTGTCTCTCTGCCGGGGCATGTGAGCACGGAAACGGTGTTTGACGCGCAGCCGCACAATGTCCGTGTGCCCGTGCTGATTATCGCCAATCAGCAGGATGCCTGCCCGGTGGCCTCCCCACTCATGGCCGCGCACATTGCGCAGGCCATGACACAGGCTCCCAGCGTCCAGATCCGCTCTGTCAGCGGCGGCCCCGGCCACCCCGCAAAGCCCTGTAGTTCGCTCTCGGCACATGGCTATTACGGGATGGAACAGTCTGTAAGTGCGCTCATCCTTTCATGGATTCAGGAGCACATCAGGTAATTCTCAGTATGTAAAACTGACTTCCCCCAGAAACATTCTGCCCGCGGAGGGCGTTGCACGGTTGGAAAACAGGCTCTGATAGTTCAGGCGATTGGCAAGGTTGTAGCCGTTCATGGAGATTTTCCAGTGCTTGTCAAAGCGGTGGGAAATCACCGCGCTGAAATCCAGATTGGCCGGAACCCGCAGCGTGTTGGCCGCATTCAGCCACACATGCTGCCGCCACGTGATTCCGCCCCCAAACGAGATATTGTAGGGCGTGTGCGCAAATGCGTTATAAACAGACCACAACGTCGCCTGATTATGCGGAACATACTGAATATTCTTGCCACGATTTTCTTTGGTGGCGGAATAGGTCGTGTCGCTATCATACAGGGCGTAGGTCGCCGTCACGTTCCAGCCCGGCAGGATGATACCGCCTACGGACAGTTCCAAGCCCTGATTGCGCTGCCGGTCAGAAGAGCCCTGCACCTCACCCGTTACAGGGTCCGCGTTTACGGCATTACCTTTATCTAACCGGAACAGGGATGCTGTTGCACCAATCCGGTCATGAAACAGGCTGTATTTCGCACCAAGTTCGTAAAGCTGAGATTTTTCTGGGCTCGCAAAGGAGTTCGTGCCGGGGCGAATGGGAACAGAGCCGTTTGTTACATACATCCCCATCGGCGTTGTGGAGCTTGCCCATGTGAAATAATAAGTCTGGTGCTCATCCGGTGTCGCTACAAGACTGACATTAGGGTTAAACACGCTGCTGACATTATGAAAGTGGCTATCAGGATTTTTCGCAACATCTCCCCCTGTCAGATTGTAACTTGTCTGCCAACGGTCCCAGCGGAACCCACCTTTCACAGAAAGCCACTCTGTCAGCCAGATCTGGTCAAACAGGAACAGGCCGGTATCAAACCCATAGCCGCTACTATGATCTTTTGCATGCAGCGCACCCAGAGAAACTAACCCTGCCGGATTACTATCCCCCGGCACAAGGTTGAGATTCCCGACATACGGATTGGGGTTGATGAGGCTCGCATAAGGTTTGGGATTCAGATAGGTCGATTGTGAGCGCACGTCATTCACACGTTCAATATCAAACCCGGCCACAAGCTGGTGCCGCAGAAACCCCGTGTTAAAATTCGCCACTATGGAGGCCACATTCTGCACGGACCAGCTTGTCTGCTCATACGGCAGCGGCGCCATATAAGTGCCCGGCCCCGTACCCTTACCGGCACCGCTCGGCCCAGAGCGGGCCACAAGGGCCGCTGCCGGGTCTCCATTGAAATAATTATTGACACAGGTTGTGTCACACGTCGCTTTGGACGCCGCAAAAGTGCGGTAATACTGGCCGCCGCGCAGATCATCATAAACAGTAATATGGTCGTTCACCTTATAGGTGAAGCGGGCTGTTTCCATATTGTCGTTCGTGGCATTCTGGTCATTATTCGTCCCATACCAGTTGGTCCGCTTCACACCATATTCCGTAATCGGCATGCCATAAGCGGCACCGGGTTTGGTCACAACCGGCACGCCAAAATCTGGCACGGAGTTTTCCTGCTGGTGCATATAGTGCAGCACTAGTGTTGCGCGCTTGCCCAGACCAAACGCGAGAGATGGCGCAATGCCCCAGCGGTGCGAATAAATGAAGTCCCGGCCGACAACATTATGTTCATCCCCCATGCCTGTCAGGCGGAAAGCCGTTGTGCTGTCCAGCTTCTGGTTAATATCCAGCGTGCCACGATAGTAACTGCCGGAACCGCCCGTAAATTCACTGCCATAATGGTTCTGCAAGCCGGGCGTTTTGGTCACCATGTTAATCGCACCGCCCGTGGTGCCATTGCCAAACACTTCCGAGGACGGACCTTTAATGACGGAAACAGAGTCAAAATTGAAGGAATCGCGGGAATAAACGCCAAAATCCCTTAAACCATCTTCATAAATATCGTTCTGCGCCTGAAAGCCACGGATCAGAAACTGATCCCCGTTCATGCCGCCCGCGCCCTCCCCAATGGAGGACGTCACGCCCGGCACGTTCCGCAGTGCTTCATCCAGAGACTTTACATTCTGCTGCCGCATGAGGGCCTGCGGCACCACGTTGATATTCTGCGGCGTGTGCATCACATCCTGCGGCATGCGGGAAAGTCCCAGCGTGTCATGCATGGTGTTAAAGCCATGGCCTGTCACCGTCAGCCGTTCTTCGTCCGTCGCCGCCACACCAGTAACCGGTTTGGCGGGCTGTGCTTCTGCTTTCTGGACCTCTCCTTTCTGGCGTTTACTCGTGCGCTTTGAGAGTTTCTCCCCGTCATCATGCGGCGCATCCACTGATGCCCCCAGCGCATGAGTGGAAAAAAAGAGAACCCCCGCAACGGATACGGGCGTGAGATACGCCTTATATGTCCTCGTCATTGCCTGCCCTCCAGACTTTGTGAATAATCATCCCATAAAACGCAACTGCGAATTATTCGCAATATATTTTATTAGTGAAACCATCAAAACAGGAAGACAATCGTAAAAACCCATCTGCTGACAGAATTCTGCTATTCAAACATATTCCCGGTGCGCGCTCTCTATGCACATTCCCTGCGCACACTCTCCGTACACGCTGCGCACTTGCTTTTCTTTCACCATTGTCTGGCCTGCTCTTGTCCTCTTCCGCCTCTTCCCCCGTTGTTTCCCGTCTGCCCGTCCTGTCGCTAGTTTCTGTCGGGATGATTTTCGGCCTGACCTATGGACTCAGCACACCACTGCTCACTTTTTCCCTGCTGGACCACGGCTATGGGCCGCATATCATCGCCGCGCTGGCCATGATGCATGGCGTGGGTGTGCTCGGCATCGCGCCTTTTCTGCCCCGGTTGGCGGGATGGGCCGGGCCGCGCAAAGTTCTGCTGGCCGCGCTGGCCTGCACGGCGGCCACTCTTGTGCTGTTCCCACTGGTTCCATCCATCTGGTTCTGGTTCCCGCTCCGGCTGGTGTTGGGGGTGGCGACGGAAAGCATGCTCATCATGTCAGAAAGCTGGCTGAATCAAAGCACGGATGACAGCACGCGCACCCGCACAATGGGGCTATACAGCGCCATGCTTTCCGCCGGTTTTGCTACCGGCCCGGTGCTGCTCACACTTGTAGGGCGACACGGCATGGCCCCGTTTGCCATTTGCTGCGTCTTTGTAATGGGGGCTTTTACGCTGGTCAGCATGCCGTGGATGCACGCGCCCAAACCAGAACACCCCGCCCATAGCAGCCTGTGGCGCTATATCAGCCTTGCCCCCATAGCCATTTGCGTCACTCTGCTCATGGCTATGCTGGAAGCAGCCAGTTCCGCCTTTCTACCATTATACGCGCTGCATATGGGCTGGACAGAGCGACAGGCAACGCTGCTTCTCTCCGTCATGCTGTTGGGTGCTATTGTGCTACAAACCCCGCTGGGCTGGCTGGCCGACCGGCTAAAAAACCCACGGGCGGTGCTGATTGGCCTTGGCACAGCCTCAACGCTTGGCGCTTTGCTCTGGCCTGCGGCCATTACCACCCCAGCGCTGGCCTACCCGCTTCTGTTCGTGTGGGATGGCCTGTTTGCAGCCCTTTATACTGTTGCAATGTCCGTGGTGGGCAGCCGGTTTTCTGGTGGGGACCTTGTATCCGTGTACGCCACGACCTCACTGGCATGGGGGCTCGGCTCTTTTGCCGGACCGGGCATGGCTGGCTCCTCCATGGCGTTTTCTCCCGCCAGCGGCCTGCCGCTTTTCGTTTCCTGCGCCTGCGGGTTGTTTACGCTACTACCACTCTTTTTGAAAAATAGAGCCTGAGCATGCTCTCGGAGCCTCTCTTGCACAGCACCACAAAAACGGTAAAATTTGCATCTATTGAAAAATGATCTTTGCACTCTTAGAGAAATTCCATGAAGAAATTCCTTTTTCCTATTTTTTTATTGTGTTCTCTCTCAGGATGCCTGAGTGCGCATACAGAAATGCTGGATGAACGCACCGCAATCATCTCTGGCAAAGGGTCTTCTTTTGATGATCTTGCCAGCGTAACCCATAAAGTTTTCATGCAGGCCGCGATTACTGGCCAGCAACGCGGCTTTCAGTATTTCCAGATTCTGGATGACAAGCACGGCTACCGCCCTACTTACGTGCAGAACGCCGCGACATCCTCCACCACCGGAACCGTAACAAAAACAGGCCGTCATTCCACCTCTTATAATGAGACCACAACCAGCACTCCGGCTTCCGTCACGCGGCTGGACAAGCCAATGAAAGAGACGGTTGTGCGGTTCTATAAAACGGGGGAAGTCACTCCCGGCCAGCCGGGCATCTGGTCTGTGCAGAGCATCCTCTCCGCCAACGGGTCTTAAATGCGCCCTAGGTAACTGTGCTACTTGATGCCCCTTCAGGCAGCCCCCGCCCCTTGCGTGTTGACCTGAAGGCGGTAGAGAGATTCCCCCGCGCACATAAACAACCAGTTCCGCTTCGGGCCGCCAAAGGTGAGGTTAGAGACACCATGCGGCAGACGGATGCGGCCAATCAACTGGCCTTCCGGGTTAAACACAAACACGCCGCATAGCCCGAGCGGGCCGCTAGCCCCGCACCAGAGATTGCCGAAAATATCGGCCTTCATCCCATCCGGCCCCATCTGCACACCCTGAAAATGCATGTTGGTAAACAGGCGCGGGTTGGAGAGCGTGTTATCCTTGTGCACATCATACACATGGACCGCCTGATCTCCATCATGCCCATGGCCACCGGGTTGCTTGCCGGAGGAAATAACATAAAGGCGAGAATGATCTGGAGAGAAGCACAGCCCGTTGGGGTTAGGAAGTTGCTCCTGCGTCAGCACGCATTCAATTCGGCCTGACGGATCAATGCGGAACGTATGGTCCGCCTGCCGCTTGGCTCCGCCAAGCTCGCCCGTCAGTTCTTCTCCAATCCGCCAGCGGATACGACCATCTGGATTGGCCTCCCCACCCGGTTCATCCGCGTGACCTTCCGTAAAGCCATCGCCGTAGCCGGGGTCTGTAAACCAGATGCTGCCGTCCGGGTGAGCGACCACATCATTGGGGGAATTGAGGGCATGACCTTCATATCGGTCAGCCAACACGCGCACAGACCCATCATGCTCCCAACGGACCACGCGGCGGAGGAAGTGCTCGCAGGAAATCAGGCGGCCTTGATAATCAAAGGTATTGCCGTTGGAATGGTAGGATTCCGGGCGGAAGACCGAGACGTCCCCCGTTTCCCACAAATAGCGGTACTGGCGGCTTGTTACCGTATCACTCAGCAGGAGATACCGGCCCTCAGCAGACCATGCCGGTCCTTCCAGCCACGTTCCCTTGTCCCACACCCTATGGATGGTCCCAGCACTGAACAGTAGATCGCGGAAGGTGCGGTCAATCACAATAACATCAGGGTCCGGCGCGTAGGCTGGCGGTGCTCCCGGCCCCCATTGGCGGGGCGGGGTGGTGGTCACATCCGCCGGGCGCGTTGTTTCTGGCTGTGGCGGAGCCACAACCCCACGGTCTGCTGCTTGTGCAAGGCTGGATAACGCCGCAACCCCTGCCGGAACACTGGCAAGACCCTGCAAAACCGCACGGCGCGGTACTGTGTTGCGGCTTACTGCCTTAGCCATGATGTCTGCGCTCCTGCCTCATCCGGCGCACGCCTGACGGGTGCGCTTTACGTGTCCGTTTCCAGTGTCATCCCTCGGGTGACATGTCCACCCGGAGAACGGACATGCCGGGCACATACTCACGGAATTGTGGCTTAGGGAATTTTGGCAACCCGCAGCGTGTTGGTGGAACCACTCACCCCAAACGGCACCCCAGCGGCAATCACAATGGAATTGCCGGAACTGCCTATTCTGGCGCGGCGCACGACATCCAGCGCGGAGTCCACCATATCCTCCACGTTCATCACCTGCCGACCTTCATTCACAAAGGCCCGCACACCCCAGACCAGCGCCATGCGTCGTCCGGCCTCGTGCGTGGGGGTAATGCCCAGAATGGGGCAGGACGGCCGCTCCCGCGCAATGCGGAAGGCCGTGGCCCCCCGGTGGGTATAGGCCACAATCGCTGGAGCCTTGAGGGTATCGGCCACCTGCTGCGCCGCCCCGGCAATGGCGTCCGCCACATAATCTTCCGGAGCCATGCGGGCTCGCGCCATCATGCTCTGCCATTCCGCATCCTGCTCAATACGCCAGATAATGCGGTTCATGATGCGAACCGCCTCACGCGGATACTGCCCGGCAGCAGATTCAGCAGAAAGCATGACCGCATCCGCGCCATCAAACACCGCCGTCGCCACATCAGAGGCTTCCGCGCGAGTGGGTGTAGGGGCGGAAATCATGCTTTCCAGCATCTGTGTGGCCACCACAACCGGCTTCCCAAGGCGGCGAGCCAGACGGATGATGCGCTTTTGCACAAGCGGCACGTTTTCTGGCGGAAGTTCCACGCCCAGATCCCCACGGGCGACCATCACGGCGTCCGTCAGTTCCAGAATGGCGTCCAGATTGTCGATGGCCTGCGGTTTTTCCAGCTTGACCAGCAGGCTGGCGCGATCCCCCACCAATGCGCGGGCCTCGCTCACATCCTCTGGCCGCTGCACGAAGGACAGCGCGACATACTCCACGCCCAGATTGAGCGCAAATGCCAGATCCCGCCGGTCCTTTTCCGTCAAAGCCGGAATGGGCAGTGCCACGTCCGGCACGTTCACACCCTTATGGTTGGAGAGCACACCGCCAACATCGACCGTAGCATCCAGCCAGTCCGGGCCGACGGCATTCACCACCACTGCCAGCTTGCCGTCATCCATCAGCAGGCGGCTGCCGGGTTTGGCCACAGAGATAATTTCCGGGTGCGGCAGGCAAACACGGGTTTCATCCCCCGGCACGTCTGACAGGTCAAACCGGAAGGGCGCGCCGGGTTTCAACGTCACCCGGCCATCCGCAAAAACGCCCACCCGCAGCTTGGGGCCCTGCATATCGGCCAGAATGCCAATCGGCTCACCCAGTTCGGCCTCAACCCGCCGCACAATGGCGTGGCGGGCAGCGTGGTCTTCATGCGTACCGTGGGAGAAGTTGAAGCGAAACACATCCGCCCCGGCCACAGCCAGATCCCGGATTGTCTCGTAATCGCTGGAAGCCGGGCCAAGGGTTGCAACAATCTTGGTCCGGCAGATAAGCGCGTTTGCAGTCGGCATAATCAATCCTTCTCCTTACGTGACCGTCGCAGGGTTCAGGAGGGAGAGATCACTTCCTCTGCATCCACGCCCCAGATCGCACTACGGGGAACCCAGCCGGTATAATTCTTGACCGAGACCTTGCACCATTCGGACCCAGCCGCACACTCTTTAACAGATCCCACAGAGCCGGGTTTCAAAACAGCAACCGCAGGCGCATCGTTGCTGGCCATGCTGTGCATGACAACACCGCCCGTCACGCTCTTGGCATCCGCAGGGGTCGGCAGCGTTTCTACAACGCGCGTGTCCATATGGCCGGAGGCCTGCTCTTTATTACCGTTTTTATCGAGTTTGATTTCAAGCGGTGCTTCATCACCCGGCGGTTCTCCCGGTACGAGGAAGTCCCGTCCGCCAGCCAGCGTCGCCTGCTGAATCCAGCCTTTCTGGCCGGTGGAATCTTCCACCAGACGCCAGACATCAAATTCGCGTTCAATGCGCATAGGCATGCCACGGCGGTGATAAACCCAGAGAATGGGGAAGCGGCGGCCCGGACCGGCCCGCATATTCACCTCATCAGAGCGCAGCGCGGCATAGCGGGGCAACGGCAGGCCCGTCACAGTGCCTTTCGGTGGTTCTGGGGGCGTTGCGGTGGCTGGCGGCGGCACGGGCTGGTCGGCTGCGGCACCTGCTGCGGCTCCGGCAGCAACACCGGCGGCAGCGGTTGCAGCTTTGCGCTTAGCGGACCCATGAGCGGCCTGCCCTGCGGCATGGTGCGCTTTGCTGGCACTCTCATGGTGAGGATGATGATGCGCACGTCCGCCGTCCGCCGCAGCGGCCTTTTTGGTAGCGGGTTTGTCCGCTGCTTTCTTTTTGGCAGCAGTATGGCCCGCTTCAGCGTGGTGTGCGTGGTGCTTGTGCGCGGTGGGCTTTTTTTCAGCAGCAACCGCGCCAGACAGAGCGACCGCGCACCCTGCCAAGCAGGACAGCAGTCGGAACCGGAAGGTCAGAGGCAATGTGAACATCATGCCTGCATCCCTGCCAAGAGAGAAACGCGGGGGCAAGCGGTTTTTAGAAAACCGCCATCCGCGCAGCGCCCGCCCTGTCCAGAAACGTAGGCAGGCCCACAACTCCCACGCCCTCAGCCAGAGCCCCGGCGGAAAGACCCATAGTCTTTAACCCGGAGTCGCATACCATCAGCGTCGCATCCATTTCCAGCAGGGCGGTCCGCAGGTCATCCAGCCCCGCCACACCGGCAGCAGTGCGCCAGTCTGCGTGCGTGCCATCTTCCAGCCCCTCCCATCTGGCACAAAACGCCGCCACACCCGCGCCCATACCAAACAGCACCACACTCTGCCCCAGCGCGCAGGATGTGGCGGCCAGCATCAGAGCCGCATGAATGCGCTCATAGCGGGCTTCCACAATCATCAATGCCAAGTCACATGGCGGGAAAGCGGATGCGGCCACAGCAGGGGAAAAACCAGTGCGGCCAGACGGTGTTACGGAAGGGGTGGAGGAGCCAGCAAAAACCCCGCCTGCGTTTCCAGATAAGTCAGCCATCGGATATCTCCCGGTTCACGGCCCCGCATACGGGGCATGTCGGGTCCCGTTGCAGGGTGATGGTTGTAAAACGTGTGCTCAGAGCATCCCACATCAGCAGCCGCCCGACCAGTGATGTGCCAAGCCCAAGCAAGTCCTTCAAAGCCTCTGTGGCCTGCAAGGTGCCCATCACGCCGGTCACCGCGCCAAACACACCCGCCTCACCACAACTCAGCCCATCTGCTAAACCATCAGTCTGCGGGTAGAGGCAGTGGTAGCACGGCCCGCCCCGCGCAGGATGGAAGGTGGATAACTGTCCTTCAAACCGCTGCACGGCAGCAGAAACCAGCGGCTTGCCTGCCCGCACACAAGCGGCGTTCACCAGATAGCGCGTCGTGAAGTTATCGCAGCCATCACAGACCAGATCATACCGGCTAACCAGATCATCCACCGTCTCCGCTGTCAGCCGCATGGGCCATGTTTCCAGCACAATGCCCGGATTCAGGGCCTCCAGCCGCGCCCGGGCGGACTCCACCTTGGGCGTGCCGACAGATTGCGTTGTGTGGAGAATCTGGCGCTGAAGATTGGAGAGTTCGACTGCATCATCATCCACCAGCCCGATGCGCCCGACCCCCGCGGCCGCCAGATACAGGGCTGAGGGAGAACCAAGTCCGCCAGCCCCCACCACCAGAACGGATGCGGCCTTCAGAGCCGCCTGACCAGTCCCACCGACCTCAGGCAGGAGAATATGGCGGGAATATCGCTGAATTTCGGCTTCCGTGAAATCAAACGCCATCTGAGCGCCTTCTTGCTGCGGGCAGGGTGCCTCTGCGGATGGAATAGGCAGACTAAGTCTGATGAAATAGCCGGACGCCCCTCTTATGCCATGCCGGGGTTTTCCGCGCTCTGTGCTTTTTCAGCAAAGGGCGGATGCACGCATCTTCACGTTTTCGTGATAAGCTGAATTCATATTCATGAAACTATGCATGGGTGGCATGCGTCTGCTATAAGTGAATTGCAATTTTAGCATAGGAGGACTGCCTCAATGACCGCCCTCACCTCAGCCGGGCCTGTTACCCGGCGTGCCAGTCTGAATACGTTCCAGGCCGCGCGCAGAGTGTGTGTCGGCGCATCGGCGGCAGCCCTTGGCCTGTATCTGGCCTCTCCGTTCGTCACGCTCTGGTCCATCGGCTCCGCGCTCCAGACGCATGACATGAAAACGCTTGGTCAGGCCATCAACTGGTCTGAGTTGGATTCGTCCATCAAACACCAGACGCTTTCTGGCCTGCATCTGGAACAGGTGTCGGATGATCTGCCGGACTTCGGCTCGTCCTTCGCCACAACGGCTGTCTCCAACGCTGTGGATTTCACCGTCACACAGGCCAATCTTGGCACATTAGTGGATCAGGCTGTGCCTGCCGCCATTCCGGCCAATCAGCCTGCGCCGTCCTTCATGGCATTGGCGGAAAAGGCCTCCGTGCGCTTTACCCGGCTGGACCAGTTTGAAGTGGACGTGCCCCTGCCCGGCCACGAGCATGACACACCGCTGAAAATTGAAATGCGGATTCAAAACTGGCGTTGGAAAGTGACAAAAGTGGAATTTCCCACCCCGCGCACGCCCATCATGCAGGCATCCGCGGCACCGTCCAACGCCTGAAAAGCTGCGGCTTATTTTTCAGCCGGCAGGTCTTCTTCCAGCAGGATGATGTTGATGGCGTAGGAAACTTCACCTTCATCATCATCCCGATGAATCGTGCCAATCACTTCACCGTCCACAGCCAGCTCAACCGACATGCCAGCGCGCGGCGGCGGGTTGACGGAGAGGCCTTTGGCCCCCAGCAGGCGGCGCAGTGCTGTCTGCAAACGGGTAATTTCGGAAGAAGAGGGAGACGTGCTGCTCATGGGAAAAAATCCTCAAGGGGCGGGGTTACACAGACAGACGCCTTAAAGCTCTGACCAATCCGGCCCGCTATAGGACACACGCCGCCTCCGCCGCAACCTTTCCGTGCTCCTGCCTTCACACCGCCATTTTCTGCCTGCCTCAATAGGGCATACAAGAGATCGTTTCAGTTCAGTTTTTATTTACGGCTCCTTTCTGTGAGCCACTTGTTCAGGAAAGGAGATATTTCTCATGCGCATACCCCGCTTTGTAATCCTTTCCGCTCTGGTTGCCGGCGCACTGAGCCTGTCCACATTCTCTCACATGCCACCACGGCCTCTGGCAGCGGATATGCACCGGACCACGGCCGTCACGGACAACAGTCCTACAAAATCCTCCGCGCCGCAGACTGCGGCCTCTTCCGCAGCACCCGCTCCAGCGCCAGCCAGCACCTCGCTGGCGCGGGCATTTTCAGCGCCGCAGGAGGCCACACCCGCTACCCAGACAGCGGCAAACCAGCCATCCACGCATCTTCTCCACATGCTGGAAAATGATGGGCCGGAACAGACCGCCCGTACTCTGACCAAAAGCCATAAATGGTCAGACGTGCGGCAGGCTGTTGCGACAGGTCAGCCGGAAGCGGCTCTCATGCTGACGGAATTGATGCCAGAGGCAGACCCAGCCACCGCACTTTCCCTCCGCAGCGCCATGCGCCGCGCCCTGCCCACGCACCCCGCTGAGGTGCTAGCCGCCATGGACCAGACAGACGGACCGTTATTTGGCGCTCGCGCTGTCTGCTCCCCACACGGTATGTCCCGTAACTGGCAGAGCAACGCCCGCAAGGCCGTGGCCAGCGTGCATGAAATCCATCTGATTACGCGTGAGCGGGATTGTTTAAGCCGACTGGGCGGCCTGCCACAGGCAGGCTGAACCGGCACTTAAACATTTCGTGTTACACGCAAACGCGAGCGGACAGCGTTCGCATTTAGTTATAACAATAACGCACGCCAGAATAACAAAAAACGCATGGCTGTCCGTTTTGATATGCCATGGCGACAATAAGGTCGTGCCGTCATGCTCATGCTCCCCCGCCCCGGTTCGGGCTTTGTCTTTCCATTGCTCTATGTCCCCGGAGTTACGCCGCGGCGCCGCGGGTCACACGGCGCCAGCCTTACGGGCCTACAAGCCCCTAAGCAGGCGCTCCATTCGCGCGCCCGCGTTTAACCGCCGCTTTTAAAACGCAGCGTCTATCCAACGCACGTTTTATGGCCTCCCTCCGGTTTTCTCCTTTTTCAGAGTGTTCTGTCATGAAGCACCTGTCCGCTCGCAATGCAGGCGCAGACTTCGCGCACTGCGTAGCCGCCTGCTCTCCCCGGTTCAGCTTTTCCAGCAGCCTGTCCACACCTCTGTCTATTGTACGGCTTGTCTGTCTAGCCCCTGTTGGCGCGCTGCTTGCCGCCATGCTGCCCCCTGTGGCAGCCCACGCGCAAAGTGCCGCGACAGCCCCAACTGTCATGCAGGAGCCGGTCCATTCTGACAGTAACCTCAATGTCACGCATGACACCGCTCCCGCGCGGTTGTCAGACGTGGTGCGTAAGCAGCCGAAAGAGCCTGTTGCGACAAACGGCCCAGAACACCATTCGACCGTAACCCCGGCCAACGGCGGTTTCTGGGACAACATGCTGCTGCCCCCCCTCTCCAGCCGTCCAGAAGCCTATGGCCAGCCGCAGTCTCTGGAACTCAAGCCACTGCCTACTGCCCTCCTGCATCAGGGGCCATGGGGCGTATTTAATGCCAATACCGGCGCGGCCTCTGGGTTTGGCACAGTCGGGTATTACGCAGTCTCCCGCTGGGCAGAAGACTGGTCTAATCTACGCGACAAGAAAAACCGCATCGACTGGGCAGACCCGCTGAAATATATCCCACTGAACAATAGCGGCTCAATCTACCTCACGCTGAGTGGCAACTTCCGCCATCACGGATTTTATGATCAGCGCGCCGGCTTTGGCACCATCAAGAAAGACCCGTCCTACCGCTCCACCCTCCGCTGGAATGCCGGCGCAGACCTGCATCTGGGTGAGCATGTGCGTCTCTACGGAGAGTTGTTAAGCGGGCAAGCCGGAGGTATCAATTACTACGGTTACGCCGGAGGCCGCTGGCGCAGCAAGCTGGATGCCCAGCAGGCTTTTCTGGAAGTCAAAGGTCATCTGCTTGGCGCCAATATGGGCGCTATGGTTGGGCGCATGTCCTTTCTGGATGCCCCTCCTTACTTTACGGCAGGCAGCGTTTACCCCACAGTTCCCTATTCTTGGAACGGCGTGCGCGGCTATGCCTTCTGGAAGCGTTTCCGCGTGGATCTGTTCGACCTCAGCCTGACCAACAACGCTCCCACCACCGCGTTTCATGATCAGGTTGGCTGGAAAACCCGTCTGTTCGGGGCTTACACGTCTTACGCCGTGCCCAACTTCAAATTTCTGGACAGAAACAGCCAGATTTTTGTGGACACCTTTTATCTGGGCTACATTCTGGCCAGCAATCCCATTGCCAAAACAACCGGAACCATTGCTGGCTCCACGCATCGTGACACACCCGGTATGCGTATCTGGGGCAATGCTGGCCCGATTGAATTTTCTCTCGGTGGCATGTGGCAGGGCGGCACGTTCTACGCGGCCAAAAATGGCCCGACACGGCCCGTTTCTGCTTACTCCTTCAACAGTACTCTCTCATGGCGCTTTGCCAAATGGTGGGGCAAACCTGCTATTGGTATTCAGGCTGATGCCATTTCTGGCGGGGATACCCGCAAAAGCCAGACCAGCAGTTGGGGGAACTTCCTCTCCCCCTTCGTGCCCAGCGCCTACTATCTGGATATGAGCACCTACATCGGCAACTCCAACCTGATTGATGTCGGCCCGCTGGCCACCATTGCCACCAGCCGCAACACCAGCCTGCTGTTGAAAGTGCCTGTTATCTGGCGCAACAGCACGAATGACGCTATTTATGCCAACCCCACGGCAGCCTATAACTTCCGCCCGCAAGGCGGATACACAGCCACCATGCCGCAGGCCAGTTTTACATGGCGGGCCACCCGACACGTCACCTTCAGTCTTGACGGCGAATATATATTCGCTTCCCGCGCCATGATTAAAGCCGGAGCCTCTTCCGGCGCATATGTGCAGAGCAATCTGGAACTCACGTTCTAAAAACAGCCTACGTTTTGAGAATACGCCCGCACTCTAAAATACAGGCCTGATGGTCCCGCGCTCCGCCCGGTCCTCAGGCCTGTTTTCATAACCGCTCCCCTCATCGCATGCGGCTTTTGTACCATGCTGGCACAACTTCTTTCGCGCTCTCATTGCTTTTCCGGTTCATTCAGGGGAGACAAGCCGCATCAGGCAGCGTATCGCAATAGGCATGACTTCTGATACGACGACGAGGCTCCGGGTATGACCGCTCCATCCCCCCTGCACACTCCTTCCGTGCGTGAACTCACCGTGCGCGGACTGATTCTTGGGGCGTTGATTACCATCGTCTTCACAGCGTCCAACGTTTATCTCGGACTACGGATCGGGCTGACTTTTGCCTCCTCCATCCCCGCCGCTGTTATTTCCATGGCGGTCCTGCGCGCCCTTGGGCGCAGCAGCCTGCTGGAAAACAACATGGTGCAAAGTCAGGCCTCGGCAGCGGGCACGCTGTCCTGCGTGTTTGCCACCTTCCCCGGCCTGATCATGACAGGTTTCTGGCACAGCTTTCCCTTCTGGCAGACAGCGGGCCTCTCGCTGGCTGGCGGTATTGCGGGCGTATTGTTCACCATCCCCTTGCGCCGCGCACTGGTAACAGAAAGCGCCCTCCCTTACCCGGAAGGCGTGGCGGCGGCCGAAATTCTGCGCGCGGGCGGAGAGAACGGCAACAGCAAAAGCCTCTCCGCGCTGGTCGGCGGCGGCATTGTCGCCGGTCTGTTTTCCTTCGCCTGTAGCGGCCTGCAAATTCTGGCCGATACGGTCAGCATTACCGGAGCCGCGGGAGCTGCTGTGTTCCGTCTTTCTGGCGGCCTGTCTCTCGCCCTTCTGGGTGCGGGCTATCTGGTCGGGCTGGCGGGCGGTCTTGCCATGCTGCTGGGCTGCGTTCTGGCATGGGGCGTGGGTGTGCCGTGGCTTACAGCCCATATGCCCAACCCTGAGCATCTCGGGGCTGCCGATTTTGCCACGGCCATCTGGCTCCATAAGGTCCGGTTTATCGGGGCCGGGGCCATCGCCATTGCCTCACTCTGGACACTGGTTGAACTGATGGGCCCCGTGCTGCGCGGCCTGAGCAGCGTCTTCCGGGGGCGGAGCGGCACTATGGTACCAGATGCGGACCGTGACCTCTCCCCTCGCAGCATGATCGGCCTCTTTGCCGTGACAATCCTGCTGCTGGGTGGTCTGTTTGCTGCATTTCTGGCCCCCATGGCGCATGGTATCTGGCCCGCAGTCTGCGCGGCCGTGCTGTTTTGCGTGGTGTTCGGCTTTATTATGGCAGCGGCCTGCGGTTATATGGCGGGCATTGTCGGATCATCCTCCTCCCCTATTTCCGGCATCATCATTATTGCCGCTGTGCTGTGCGCCCTGATGATTCTGGCGCTGGAATCCCTTGGTCTGATGCCTGCGGAAATGATGGCGGATGGCCAGACTCTCGCAACCGGCTTCACCATCCTGCTGCTGTCCGCCATTACCGCCACAGTCGCCATTTCCAACGATAACCTTCAGGATCTCAAAACCGGCCAGCTTGTAGGGGCCTCCCCGTGGAAGCAGGAAGTCGCGCTGATTGCCGGGTGTGTGGTCGGGGCCGCCGTGATCCCGCCGGTGCTCAACCTGCTCTATCAGGCCTATGGCTTTGCTGGTGCCCCCATGCCACGTCCCGGCATGGACCCGGCCCACGCTCTTGCCGCCCCCCAACCGGCACTGATTGCGATGATTGCAAAAGGGATTTTCACGCAATCACTGGACTGGAGTATGCTTTGCATCGGCTTTGGGCTTGGTGCGGTGCTGATCGGGCTGGACCTGTTGCTGCGCCGACGCCATCTGGCGCTGCCGCCGCTGGGCGTGGCGGTAGGGATCTACCTGCCCGCCTCGGTCAGCGTGACACTGGCCGTAGGTGCCGTTCTAGGCTGGGCGCTAAACCGTAAGCTGAAGGAACGCCGCAGCACAACAGGCGGCTTTGGCGAGGCAGACCGCCTGCCAGAAGCTGTAACGGAGCATGATGCCAGCATTGGCACCATGGTGGCATCCGGCTTTATTGTGGGAGAAAGCCTGACTGGCGTGGCTCTGGCCGTGCTATCCGGCGCACTGGGGCGAGACGATGCCCTCTCCCTCGCTCCGTGGCTGCCCGCTGGGGCTCCTGCCATATTGGGCCTTATAGCCTTCTGCGCCGCTTGCTTCTGGTTTTCGCGAAAAGTCTTACAAAAATAAAAAACGGGGATACAGAAGAATTTGATTTCTAAAAATCTTACATTCTTCTTTCCCACGAGACTATTTTTTCAGAAATTCCCCTGAGAAGCAGCTATCGCAAAGTGGTGCAGAAAATGATATTCTCTATCTTAAAGAAGTTTTTGTTTTCTGACCAAATTGAAAGCTTGTTTTTTGATGCTAGCCTTGCCCGCAACGCCGCGTAACAAACCCCGACTTGCCATTGTGGTGCCCTGCTACAATGAAGACGAGGTTTTTGCGTATTGCCAACGGGAGCTGAGCCACCTGCTTGATACCATGGTGCAGGAGCAGGCGGTCCAACCGGACAGCTTTCTTCTCTTTGTAGATGATGGCAGCCGGGACGCAACATGGGCGCAGATCAAAAACGCCTGCGCTAAAAATCAGCATGTGCAGGGCTTGAAACTCTCCCGCAACGTGGGCCACCAGTCCGCGCTGCTGGCAGGACTGGAAACCGCAGTCCGGCAAGCGGACGCCATTCTCAGCATTGACGCCGACCTTCAGGATGACATTCAGGCCATCCCCCGCATGGTTGAGGCCTACCGGGCTGGATATGATGTTGTGTATGGCGTACGGGAAAGCCGACAGACGGACTCATGGTTCAAGCGTGCCACGGCAGAGAGTTTTTACAGGCTGATGACCGCCATGAAAGTGCGGCAAATACCCAACCATGCAGACTTCCGACTGCTTAGTCACCGTGCGCTTACCGCCCTCCTGCACTATACAGAACGCAACACCTATCTGCGTGGCCTTGTGCCTTTGGTTGGCTTCCCGTCCACTGAAATCAGCTATACCAGAGGGCTCCGCACGGCAGGCGTTTCCAAATACCCCTTCCGTAAAATGGTGGCCCTCGCTGTGGAAGGTATCACCTCCACAACCACAGCGCCTTTACGGCTGATTGCGGTGCTGGGCCTTTGCATCTGCCTGCTCTCTCTGGCTGCGGGTTTGGCTGTACTGGTGCAAAAATTCAACGGTGCCACCACAGCAGGATGGCCGTCCCTTATTCTCTCCGTTTTCTTCATGGGAGGCGTCCAGATGCTCTCTCTGGGTGTAATCGGCGAGTATATTGGCAAGATTTATCTGGAAACAAAGCACCGCCCGCGCTTTCACGTAGAAAGCTTTATAGGCGGAACAGCAGATTAATACGTTGCATTTTTAACTTCTGACATTTTTAAACAACAAATCTTTCTTATGAAACTGAAAACAAGAAGTATCTTGCCAGTTCTTATAGTTGCCCGCGCCAGTCCAATGCGGCATAGTCCGCGCGTATCTGCGAGACCAAATTTTTCTAATAAAACAGCGCTTTCTTATTCTGGCAGAATGCACTTTGAAATGTCGTCGTCATGGGTAGCAGGTCATCAATGCCAAGCTTAATTTCTTTAGTTGTACCGTTTTATAACGAAGGGGAAAGCGTTGACCTCTTTGCGCAGGGCATTCTGCCGGTCCTTTCCACCCTCTCCGATACGGAGTGGGAAATTGTTTGTGTGGATGACGGCAGCAAGGACGATACACTCAAACGGCTGATCGCGCTTGCATCGCAGGACAGCCGCTTTCGGGTGGTGGAGTTATCCCGCAATTTCGGCAAAGAAGCCGCAATGACGGCGGGGCTAGATTCTGCAACGGGTGCCGCTATCATCATAATTGATGCTGATCTGCAAGATCCCCCCGAGCTTATTCCCGATATGATACAGGCGTGGCGGCAAGGGGCCGAAGTTGTGCTGGGGCGGCGCGTTGACCGTTCAACAGACAGTGCCGCCAAACGCCTGACAGCCTCTTGGTTTTACTCCCTGCATAACAAACTCTCCAAAATCAAAATTCCTTCCAATGTTGGAGATTTTCGATTGATGGACCGCTGCGTAGTAGATGCACTCCAGCAACTTCCAGAACGCCAGCGCTTTATGAAAGGGCTGTTCGCATGGGTCGGGTTCCGTACCGTCACGCTGGATTATGTCCGCGCCGCCCGTAACGCTGGGGAAACCAAGTTCTCGGGGCTTGCCTTATGGAACTTCGCGTTAGAAGGCCTGACTAGCTTTTCAACACTCCCCATCCGCATCTGGACATATCTTGGCTCTATCGGGGCACTGCTGGCCCTTCTTTATGGCCTGTTTATTGTGGGCCGCACTCTCTTTCTGGGAAATTCCGTACCCGGCTATGCCTCCATCTTCTTTGCCGTGACATTTTTTGGTAGCATTCAGATTATCAGTATTGGTATGCTTGGAGAATATATAGGTCGCATTTACATGGAAACCAAGCAGCGTCCCATATATCTTGTAAGAAAAATCCATCAAAATTCCCCCACTTCCCTTTCATAAATTTTATGGAATTCAGAAAAATGACGACAAAATACAATATGGAAAATAAAATGGAAAAATTTAGGAAGTGTTTTTTAGAATTTAAATACGAGTTTATATTTTTATATTTAATATCTTTTATTTATATACTTCCAAGAATTCTTTCTGATGCTGATTATAATGATGATATATTCAGGTCATCAACTGGAGATGCTTATTGGTGGTATTACAACGGTCGACCATTAGTGGTGTGGACCATGCGGGCGCTCAATCAAAATCGTCTTCTGGCCGACAGCACTCCCCTACCTGTTATCTTGGGTATGGTATTGTTTGTTTTTTGCTGCACTTTTATAATGAAATTATTTCCAGAAAACTGCAATAAAACTACAAAAATTATATTATGTTCTGCATTTATTTTAAATCCGTTTTTTATATCAAATTTTTCTTATAAATACGACTCACTTCCAATGTATATTTCATTAAGTCTAGCAATAATAGTCGCCCTTAAAAGAGAAAAAAAGCCCCGTATTTTATCAGAAATTCCAATATTCGTTTTTTTATTATCTGCACTTTGTTTTTATCAAGCTGCTTTAAATTTAATAATTTCTTTAATGTCAATAAATTTATGCATTTCAGCTCTAAGAGGAAATATTAATATTCGTCAACAAATATACCGCGCAATAACAGTCATTTTTTCTTATCTGACCTATACAAAAATTATAGCTCCATATTATCTAAGATTTATTTACATTAACATGTCACAGCATATTAATTTTGATCATGAAGGTATTATTTATTTAAAAAATAACATCAAAACATCTTGTCATCTTATTTTTAATTTTTATCATGGAAATTTAATGCATATTTGCATTATTTCTTATTCTATTATTTATTTTTTAGGAATTATCTTTATCATTCGCAAACCTAAATCTGAAAATCTGACTAATATCTGGGTTCGTCTAGCAGCCTATATCAGCGGAATAGGTATCATCATACTTTGCGCTCTAAGTTTAACCGTATTCCTGAAAAACCCTGACATTCAGCCCCGCGTCTTGCTAGGTACGTTCGGTTTCGTGATTTCAGCTCCTTTAATTTTAGTTTCCATATCATGTAAGCCTGCATATCAATTCTTGGCAGCATCACTTTGTGTCATACAAATAATACCCACGCTTGCTCTTTCATTTTCTTTTGGGAATTATCTAAAACAAGAGTTTATACACGATGGTGATGCGATAAAAGAAATAGAATTTCATCTCGCGCATTATACAACGAACGCACAAACAAAACTTACTTTCCTTAATGATAATCCCTCCACATCTTCTATGAATGTCAAAAAGGCTGTTCATCCTTTAATCGCTAAATTTATGACAACGCAAGGTCTAGGAAGAAACTACGATTGGTATTCAAGAGGCTTTTTAAAAATGAATAATATAAATTATGACTTAGATAATGCATACAACCTAGGAAATAAATTCGTCCCTACTATGAAAACATGTCACGTCGCAACATCGTTTACAGAAAATCGGATTACGGTCGCGTTCCAATCGCAATGTTAACAATATGACAAAAGGAAGAGAGTAAAAACTCTCTCCTTTTTTTCGGATTCTCCAGATACGACGCGGTAAGGAACTAGCCCCTCTCCCTTACCCACTCACAAATCCGGGCCGATACGCCTATTTTTGCCAAACCCCAGCCCCAGCAGAGTCAGACCTGCCAGAAAACCCGCACCCCATTAACAGCGATTTAAAGTTAGAGGTCTCTAACTGGCTAGCCAACACCGTCTTCAATGACATAGGCCACATCATCAATGCCGCGTGGAACAATCTGGAGGGTTCTAAAAACCCTCCTTTTCCGCCTGTGTGAAAGTTGTAACCCATTGATATTGCTATATTCAGAAAATGTAAAATGAGGTTTTTAGAACCCTCCATCTCGTCGCTCTCCCCAAAACCATCCGTTCCATCGGCCTCAGAAAATGGACTCATAAAGGTCAAAGGTGATAGCCCTTGGTATTAGCATGCAAAATCAGAGGGCACGCAACATGCACATTAGGTGCGCTCTGTTCTGATTTTTACTTAGTATGTCATAGAAAGATTAAACAAAAATGCCCGGCCGATAGACGGCGTAACGCGGTTGGCAAACAGGTTGCCGTAATTCAGGCGGTTATCGAGGTTGTAGCCATTCATCGCCACTTTCCAGTGTGGGCCAAACTGGTGGGATACAACGGCATCAAACTCTACGTTTGCCGGGACGCGGGCCGTATTGGCTGGGTCCAGAAACACGCCTTCCCGCCATGTCACGCCGCCACCCACAGTCAGGTTGTACGGTTTTTTGGGGGCAATTTCATACGTCGTCCACACCGTTGCCTGATTGCGGGGCACATACTGAACCTGCTTGCCAATGTCAGCCGGTGTGCCACCTGTTGTTTCACTATCGTAGCGGGCGTAGGTCGCAATGACGTTCCAATTTTTCAGAATCTGGCCGGAAGCACTGAGTTCTATCCCTTGGTTGCGCTGGGTATCGCCAGAGTTAATAACGCTGCCATTGCCGGGGTCTGTCAGCAGAGAGTTGCCTTTTTCCAGCCGGAAGACGGACGCTGTAAAACCAATCCGGTCGTGAAACGCGGAATATTTTGCGCCCAATTCGTATAACCTGCTGCGTTCCGGCGCAAATTTCGAGTTTTTGGGCGAAAGTGGCTCGGAACTGTTGGTCACATAAAGGCCCAGCGGCGTGGTGGATTCAGCCCAGTTGAAATAGACCATCGTATGGTCATTCGGCGTGTACATCAGGCTCACATTCGGGTTGAAAGTATCCTGATTCTGGCTCAGATGCGTGTCTGCCGTTGTCGCCACACCGCCCGTGGCACTATAATTACTGCTCCAGTGATCCCACCGGAAACCAGCCTTGACTGAAAACCACGGGGCCAGCCAAGCCTGTTCTGAAAAGAATGCGCCAACATCTGTCGCCGCACTCGTTTTCCATTCCTTACGGCCTACACCATTAGGAATATTCACCAGATTATCCGGATGCAAAGACCCCACACCAACATCCAGCCCCGGAATATAAGCTGCCGGGTTCAGTAGGTTAGCCCAGCGGCGCGCTCCGGGATTGTTGTAGGCGTAATTCTGGCGGCGATCATAAACATGCTCAATATCCACCCCGGCAATCATCTGGTGTTTGATAGTGCCAGTATTAAAATTTGCCACGGCGGAGGAGACATTCTGCACGGACCAGTCATCCTGCTGGTACGGATTAGGGCCGCCAAGCCCGCCAATACGGGAAACCTGCGCTGTTTGCGGGTGGGATGAGAACAAGGCACTGGTGCAGGCCGCGTTACAGTCTTCCTGAGATGCCGAGAAATACCGGCTATACAGACCACCGCGTGTATCATTGTAAACAGTAACGTACGGGTTTACTTCCCACTTCAAGCGGCCCGTCAGCATATCGACGTTGGAATTATCCTGATCAAAAGTCGTGCCATACCAAGTAGTACGCCGCACACCGTATTCCGTAACCGGCCTGCCATAAGCCGCGCCGGGTTTTGTCACCACAGGCACCCCATAGTCTGGAATACGATTATCGGTCTGGTGGAAGTATTCCACCGTATAGTTTACTTTTTTGCCAAGACCAAAAATAATGGACGGCGCAATGCCCCAGCGGTGGGAAGAAACAGCATCCCGCCCGACCATATCGTTCTCGTTCCCCATGCCTGTCACCCGAACGGCAATGGTATCGGTAATTTTGCGGGTAACATCCAGCGTGCCGCGATAATACGCGCCACTCCCGCCGGAGAAACTGGCCCCAACATGGTTCTGATCATTGGGAGTTTTGGTGGTGATGTTAATGGCTCCCCCGGTCGTGCCGTTGCCAAACACCTGAGAAGACGGCCCTTTGATAACCGTTATGTGGTCATAATCAAAAGAATCACGGGTATAAACACCAAAGTCCCGCAAACCATTTTCATAAATATCGTTCTGCGCGGCAAAGCCACGGATAAGGAACTGATCCCCTGCCATTCCGCCTTCGCCCTCACCCACGGATGCCGTAATACCCGGCACGTTTTTAAGGGCTTCATCCAGTGACTTAACGTTCTGCTGCTGCATCAGGAGTTGCGGCACCACGTCAATCGTCTGCGGTGTGTGCAGCACATCCTGCGGCATACGGCTGATGCCAATGGGCGTGCGCAGCGTGTTCATGGGGGAGGATGTTACCACCCAGCTTTCGGCCTCGGTGCCGTCCTCTGCCTTGACCATCTCAGGACCGTGGCCTTTGGGGTTGGCCAAAACAGCCTGCGGATGAGCGGCCTGATTGGCGGTATCAGCAGGCGTGCGCGGGGGCAGAGCGGGCTCTTTTCCCGTTGAATCGTCGGCAGCCATGGCAGGAAAGGCCGAGCCACATCCCAGAGCCAGACCAAAAGCCAGAGGTGCCGGAGAAAGCCGCCGGAATGTGTGTTTACGCATGGGAAAAGCAGCCTGTTATAAATTAAGAGCCTGAAGACACTGTGCAGTAACAGCGGATGATAATGATTCGCAAATTCAGACTATGCATGGCTGCTCCGCTTTGATCAAGCGCCCTTGTTCCCTCTCCCACTCACGTTTCCGGGTTAGCAGGTCCTTTTTTTGGCAAACCCCAACCCCAGCAGAGCCAGACCTGCCATAAAATCTGCCCACCCCCACACCATAAACGGCGGCGTAAAGTTGAACCGGATATCCGCCTGCCCTGCTGGCAGAAGGATGCGTTCAAACAAACCATCCTCAAACATCGGTACGACAGAGTGGCCATTGAGGGTGGCGGTCCAACCCGCCATCATCAACTCCCGCCGGACAAGAAAAGACGGAGCCGCGCACTGTGTACGCACTTGCGTCCGGCTCTCTGCCTGCACGCTACATCCAGCACCTGCCTCAAAATACGGGGCCGCATGTGGTAGGCGATAGACATCGGCTGAGGCATCAGAATACAGCAGCTTCAGGCGGTTTTCAGGCGCAAGCGCCTCGCTGCCCGGCAACGGAAAACCATGCGGCACAAGGGCGAGCGCCACACCCAGCTTTTCAAAAATTTCTGGTCTTTTGGCGAGCGTTTCCGCCAGAAAGAACTGTCCATCCGGGCGGTTGGGCGTAATGCCGTCAAACGTTACCGGATTCACATCCGGGCCAAAATCGTGCTGCATACGCTCAACCCATGCGCTGGGCATGGGCACACCGTTATGGTTGAGCGACGGCAGGCGGAAATAGGCCCCGTAATTCGGGGCAATCACGCCCATAGACAGGAAACGCTGCAACCCCAGTTCCCGTTGTACGGTTTGCAGCAATGGCACATTACGCGGCAAGGCAGGCCGCATGCATACAAGGGGCACACAGAATAACACCAGCGCTTCCCCCAGCAGCCCCGCGCTGACAAGCGTCACACGCCCCCGCGCCGTCATCCGGCGGCCTGCCCTCAGCAAGCCCGCCACACACAGCGCAACCGTCATGCCGCCGAACAGGACAGACGCGACCTCATACCCCCATGAGGGAACCGGACCATGACTATACGTGCGCAAGGCCGCACGTGTGGGCGCATTCAACCACCAGACGCCGCAGATAACTGCGGTCAGGATGGCTCCTGCCCACACTACCGGCCGTTTGAAATATTCCCTGACCTGCACGGCGTGTACCCCTGACGTGGCACAGCACAGATCATCCAGCCCGAGCAGAGCCAGTATCAGAAGAGCCGCCTGCTCTGCCGGAAAGCACAGCCGATAAAACACAGTGCGCCCCACACCGGGCAGAGCATCTACCAGTTGCGTGATACCCGGCAGATTGGCCTGCTTGCCCACACACACCAGCACATATGCTGCCAACATCAACCGGGCTGGGCGCTCGCGTTTTCCAAACAGAGCCACCAGCGCCAGAAAAGGCACGACCAGACCAGTATAGCCACCCATGGCCCACCATGCGTCAAGCTGTTCAGCATGGCCGTAAAAAAACAACCCGTTAACGTAAGGGAAAAGCGCCATCAGCCAGCTTGAACGCGGCAAACTGACATCCATCATCCCCGCATGCGGGCCAACCCATGCTTCGCGCAGAAAATCTGCAAACGCGATAATCTGTGGCGCCGCCAGTAAAAGTGCGGCACTTCCTCCAGCCAGAATACGCAATGCAAAAGAAAGCCGCGCAGACGCAGGCTGCTGAACAAGTCGCAGGACAGCCCAACACAAACCCAGCGTACCAACCAGAAATGCAGTTTCCGGAAAACCCGAGAGCAGCAAATACCCTAACCCAACGCTCAGCCAGCCCCACCCCCCTAGGCCCTTATGAAATCTGGCCTGCTCAATACCAAACAGGACCAGTGGCAAAAACGCGAGTGGCTGGCTTGGTCCGTCAGATGCCCATGCATATGTGCCGTTAAACGCATACAAAACCGCGCCCACCAGCACGGCGCGCCCATCCAGCCGTAACGCCCGTAAGAACGCATACATCGCCACACCGGCAACAATTTGCAGGGCGATTTTCATCAGCAGCAGCCCGCCGGGCAGCCCTAATAGCAGCACAAAGGGGAAGAAGAACGCAGCAGGCTGATACTCGCCCGCGAGCGGCATACCCACCCCGCTGTAGGGGTTCCACCATGGCAAAATGCCCTGCCGCCAATCAGAAGCAACAAGATGGCCTAACGCTTGGACAATAACGCCCGCGCAGCCGTCAATCCATCCGGGCAGACCGGGCAGCAGCCCCCCTTCCAGCCAATCCCGCCGGGTGGTGGTGGCGACGGACAGGATAGAGAGCGGGTCTGACGTGATATGCCCCGGCAGAAAAGGACCAATCAGCTCCGGCAGATGGACGAGAACAGGCAGCAGCACCAGCAGCGCGACATGCCAGAGCGGCCAGCGGCGTAATGCCGGACGGGAAAAAGCGATATCCATAGGCCTGCTTTAGCAAGAAGTGGCCTGCTCTCCTACACGCAAACGCCGCTTTAGCGACAGGACACCCGGATTAATGGTGGAGCAAAACCGGCACCGCCGGATGCTGGAGGATATAATCCGTCACGCTGCCCATAATCCGGTTATAGAGCTTGCCATGCTGATAACCGCCCATGACAAGCAGATCCGCTTTTTCATGATGCGCAATCTCCAGCAATTCCTGCCCGATAGCATCCGGCCCCTGCCGGTGCGGCAGATACGCACTGCCATATGGAATACCGGGCAGCAGGTCCGCAGGCATTGTCTCCCCTTCAGAAGACAGAACCGTTACGGCCTCCGCCTGCCCCAACAGCACACGAGACGCCGTAAACGCTTTACGGCAGCACGGGGATTCACGCCATGCCATCAGCACGGTATGGCCACAGGGGCGGTCCCAGAACGGTGGCACCAGCAGGACCGGACGGTTTGTCTCAAAAATGGCGGCACGGAGCGCACGCTGTTTCTGCTCACTATCTTGCCGGTCAGGGAAGCTGAGGAGAATCAGCCCGGCATCTTTGCCATAGCCACTGATAATCCGTTCCACGGCAATTTCCGGGTCCAGCCAGTTGACTTCCACTGCGGAAAGCCGGTCCGCCGGGGAGCCATATTCCTTTTCCAACCACTGATGAAAGGTTGCATGCAGGCTGTCCGCCCAGTCCCGCTGGTCCTGCCGCATGACAAAAATGCTTTCTTCCGTCAGCCCCATCGGGCCGAGGCCCTCTTCCGGCGGTTCCCGCGCGGCCAGAACGTCAATCCGGTCTCCGCCCACCTGTTTGATAAGGGATGCCGCCAGAGAGAGCAGCACCACGGCCTGTTCGGGCCGGTTAAGGATAACGAGGCAGCGTTGCATAAAAACCGTCCTTAGTTCTGTCTCGAGTTCTGTCCCGTCTCAGACACATCACACACGGCAAAAAGAACTGCCGGATGGAGACGGTTTCGCTTCAAGCCACCATAGACATAAAAGTTGCCAGTCGTGCAGCGCTGCAATACGCAACAAGCCCAGTCTCTCAGGAAGGTGAATAAAAAACCGCGCACGCCCCCTCGCCTTCACGGGAAAGATGGGCGAAAGTTCGGCCGGACCTGCTCTCCAGAGCCTTGTTTTGGATAGGATAAAACACGCCGTGCTGCTGAACGTGATTGAACGGGGCCCCGAAGCGTCCTCAGACGCCCAGAGCCTTCCCCCTGTTGTTCTGCTGCATGGACTGTTTGGCCGCGCCCGCAATCTGGGTTTTGTGCAACGCAAGCTGGCCGCCACCCGCCGCACTCTGGCACTGGATTTACGCAATCATGGGGATAGCCCCCACGGCCCCATGAGCTTCCAGATCATGGCGGAAGACGTGCGGGAAACACTGGAACACCACAACGCCCTACCCGCCATGCTGCTGGGCCATTCCATGGGTGGCAAAACCGCCATGATGCTGGCCCTGCGCCACCCGGACTGCGTGCATAGCCTGCTGGTGGTGGACATTGCCCCCGGCGAGGGCGGATTTACCCGCATGGATGTACCCGCCGAACTGGAAAAGCTGGACTTCCCCCCGCATCTGGACCGCGCTGAAGCCGATGCCCTGCTGCGCCCGCTCATTCCCAATGAGGCCATCCGGCAGATGATGGTGCAGAACATGCGGCTGGGGGATAACCCCGGCTGGAGCATAGGCCTTGCGGATATCATGACGGCCCTGCCGACCATTATGGGCTGGCCGGATCTGCCGGAAGGCACGCAGTATAATGGGCCGACCCTGTTTATCCGGGGCGAAATTTCTCCCTATATCCAGCCCAAAAACTACCCTGCCATGCATCGCCTGTTTCCGCACTACACGCTGGAAACCATCAGCGGGGCCGGCCACTGGGTGCATGTTGACGCACCAAAACGCTTTGCGGAACTAGTGGAGAAATTTGCGGAACGGTAAGCGGCAAACCGTTAAACGCTCCCTGCACCGCTCCCCTGTTATCGCAGCCACCGTCTGGCGGTATGGACTAGCGCGGTTGTGATAACCGCAAAGGCCAAAGCACAGACCCAAAACACAATGGCAAAGGCCGTGTTTTCCGTGCTTATCACATCCAGACACAGGCTGGCGGGCAGGAGGAAACCACCGGCCCACCGCATACCCGCCTGACTGAGAGACAACAGAAAAACACCGCAGGTTTGCAGGGCTGTATAAAAATAATCATACTCCGTCATGCACCCTCCTCATGGAACGAAACGCCTGAATGCAGCAGGCAGCCAGACAGAGTGAAACAAGCGAGACGCCGCACTCCACGCGCTCTCCCCATGGTGCGCTCAGCACACTAATACCGATGGCCTCAGCCGCTCCAAGAACTGCCAGAATCTGCCAGCCTTTACGGGCAGGCAGCGTGAGTGCCAGCAGCAGGAGCAGAAACCAGACAGCGAAAACCACCTGTATTTCCCGCTCCGCACGGTTAGCCAGCGTAACTGGCAGCAGATGGTTGGCCAGAAAGAACGCTGCAAACGCAACAGGCGCACCCGCCACCACACCCACATTGATACGCTCAAGCAGCACAAGCCGGACACTGTCACCCCGACGCAAACGCCGCCGGAGCCAGAGCCGCAGCCCGCTCCCGGTGACAATCAGCAACAGAACACCAGAGCCAAAATACAGCCACCGTGTGGCCAGAGGGGCAAAATGCGCCACATGCAGCCCGTACAGCACGGCAAAAGCCGTCACAACCGGGCGTTCTTCATGTGTGTCTGACAGAAGTTTTCCTGTTTTTCCCTCAAACCGCAGCACATGCGTGCCAAAAGCAATCCGGTCGTTATTATCCCCCAGAACAACAATGGTCGCCGCTTTGTCGGATGGGTTATAGACGTAAATCTGGTTCATCCCCTCCGTTTTCAGGCGCTCTGCTGCTTCCGCCAGCACCGGGCCTATGGGGGCCAGTGTGGCCGCTGTGCCCGTCGCCTCCGGTGAGGAAAGGGAGGGAGCCAGCGCACTCTCAAACGCCGCGGCATCTGGATAATGCGCAAGTGCCGCCCACGGCATAACCAACGAGGCCAGCGTGACAGCGCCAGTAAACGCAATGGTCAGATGGAAGGGTAACGCGGCGACCCCCGCCAGATTATGGGCATCCAGCCAGCTTCTCTGCCCCTTTTTGGGTCGGAATGTGAAAAGATCCAGAAAGATCCGCCTGTGCGCCACAATACCTGTCAACAACACAAACACCAGCGCGAGTGCGGCAATGGCGGCAATCAGACGCCCCCACGGGTAGGGCAGTTGAAGTTCAAAATGAAACCGATAGAAAAAATCACCGCCCAGCGTATCCCGGATTGTATCCGGCGCGCCTGTTATCGGGTCCAGCGCCCGCTGGATAAAAACCCCGTTTTCATCCCACGCGGCCCAACTGAACGGTGCGCGTGCGCGTGCTGGCGTAATATACCATGCCGAAGCATGCGGTGCGTGCTGGCTGAGCCAGCCAAAAGCGGCAGAGGTCGCGGCGACCGGATCCACCGCCCCCGCCCGGAGTTCCGGCCGCGCCCAAAGACTGATTTCGGGCCGAAAGACACTCAGCGTACCGGATAGCGTGATGACATAAATCAACCATCCGGTGAAAATGCCCGCCATATCGTGCACCTGCGTCATGGCGGCGCGAAAACCGGTGCGAACACGAGCAAACCCCAGCATGGCCAGCAGCGGCCAGCCAGCCAGCGCTACAAAAACGCCCGCCAGCACGGCCGTAACCGGAGAGGCTGGCAGGACGCCCGCCACCCCATAACTCAGAAGGGCCGCACCCGCGTAAGCGAGCAGAATGACCGCGAAGGATTTCACCAGGAGAAGCCTATGCTGCCCTGTGCGTTCCGCCGCTCCCCATAATAGCAAAATGCCTGACCATAAGACGCATATGCCAGACAGTTTGACACAAAATGCTTATCAAACAGATTGCGGACACTGGCAGACGCCGTCCAGCCATGCAACGAGGGAGAAAGGTTGGAGAGATCATACCGCAAAGAACCATCAAACAGCGCATAGTTTGGCAACCAGACGCTACCGTAACTGGCCTCCCCACCATACGCGCTGGCGGTGTACCGCATCCCACCGCCAAAACCGAACCCTTTTAGGGAGCCTGAAGGCATGGTGTAGAATGCAAACAGGGAGGCATTACCTTTGCCTGACTGGATCAGCGGTTTTCCGGTTGAATCATCCCGCACTTTCTGCACGCTGACAGCGGCTGTGACCATCAACCCTTTATACACATCGGCATGTGCTTCAAACTCAAACCCGTCGGAATGGACTTTTCCGCTCTGCACGCTGTAGGGCAGGCTACCGACGGAAACCAGAACATTGGTCTGCTCAATATGGAAACCTGCGGCGGTCAACAAGACAGGCGTTCCGGGAATCTGATATTTCAGCCCACCTTCAAGCTGTTTGCCGATAGACGGACTGGCCTGCCGCATGGTCTTGCCACCATCATTCGACACAAGACCCGATTGTGGCTGGAAGGATGTAGAATAGCTGATGTAGGGCGCAAGGCCGAAATCAAAATGATACAGGCCAGATGCCCGCCATGTAATCTGGCTAGGCCGCTGCCGCGTATCAGACCCGCTGAACCGCTCAACCTGACGGGACCGATACCAGTCATTCCGCAGGCTGCCATTCAGAACCAGTCCGCCCCAGTGCACTTCATCCTGCCCATAAGCCCCAATCTGGTGTGAATCCGCGCGGTACCGCGCGCCTGCCACCTGATCTGCAAAGGTCATATGGTAGTTGGGGTGCAGCACGTTCAGGTCCGGAGCAGTTCCCTGCGTATAGAGCTCTCCCGCCTGCTGCCACATATAATCATACCCGAACATCAGCACATGCCGCAGCGGGCCTGTGTTCACATGGCCCTTAAACTGGCTGTCAAACGCCAGATTATGCACATGCTCGTTGGTGCCATAGGCATAGCGCGGCACAGTATCCGGGCTGTTGTAATAGCCCGCATCATAGACGCTTCTCTGCTCAACCTTGATGTCATCATACCGCCCGCGGGAGTTAAAGCTCCAGTCATTATTAAAGCGATGGGTAAAGATGTAGGTGAACGCCCCATGTTTACGGTTGAATTTTTCAACGGCAACATCACCATCATAAAAATTACGCGGCAGATACCCAAAGGATGCGGGTTTTAGGGAGCCCTCCAGCGGCACACCACCATAGGTGCCACTTTCCGGGTCATACTGATAATTGCCAAGAATGGTCAGTGTTGTCGGCCCGTCTCCTCCAAAACTGAAAGATGGGCTGATGGAAAAGCGGCGGCTTCCGGTTTTGGACAACTGGGTGTGCTGGCCGTTGACCGTGCCATAAACCCGGTAACGCACAGAGCCATTATCTGAGGCAAAGCCACCCACATCCGCATCCACACGGTAGAGATCAAACATCCCCCCTGTTGTGGTCACCCCGCCGTAAGACCGCTGGGCCGTGGGCAGTTTGCTGGAGAGTGCGGCAAGGCCACCGGGGCTGGACTGACCATACAATGCGGACGCTGGCCCTTTGAGCATTTCCACCCGTTCCAGCCGGAAGGTGTCGGTCTGGCCAACGGCATAACCCGTTGGGCTGTCCTGCATTTTCAGGCCGTCCAGAAAGGTTGGCACACTAAAGCCGCGCAGCAGAAACTGGTCATACCGCGTTCCAATGCCGCCGCGCAGGTCAGGTGTAATACCAGCGGTATAGCGCACGGCCTGATTAAGGCTCAGGACGCCACGCACATTCATCTCGTTCCGGGTAATGACGGAAACAGACTGCGCCGTTTCAATCAGCGGCGTATCGCTTTTGGTAGCGGAGGATGCTGTGGTGGCCAACCTGCGCCCCTGCACGTTAATGGCTTCCGCTGCGGCAGAGCGGACTGCCTTTTTTTGCGATGATCTGTTGAGAACAGAAGGTTTTTTGGCGGCCCCTTTTCCATCAGGCTCAGCGGCAAGAAGCGGCTGGCTGATACAGGTAACCCCCAGCACGATGAAAAGGCAGGCAGTACGAGACACGGTGTTCTTTCTCCCACGAAGACATCACCCTCTACATGATTCTAAGAATTACTCGCAATTATATTTTTGCAACAGTCTGCAAAAATACACCCGCGCCAGTCTGGACAGCCCTTTGGGAACGTTGCCGGCCTTGCGGCACCAACATCCCCCTTTCATCACAGGTCCATTCAGCACCGATGACGATAGTGGAAAGGACGCTTTACAATTCGAGTTCACACCTGTACAGGGCACTTTACAAGGAGACGCTCTGATGTTTCGATTCAAACGCTATCTCATCGAATTAGGGAGCGCGGTTGCGCTGTATGCTGTCCTGCTCTTCGGCGCTGCCGCGATCGAGCGGACGCTTGAGCCTACAGGCGCGCTGAAACTCGCAATCAATCTGATACCGATGCTCGGCGCCTTTGCCGTCGCATGGGTAATCCTGCGTGCGCTCTGGAGGCTGGACGAGATGCAGCGCCGTATCCAGTTCGATGCCATTGCCATCTCTTTCCTCGGCACCGCGCTTGTCACCTTCGGGTGGGGGTTTGCCGAAGCCGCGGGGCTACCGCATCTACGGGCCTTTCAGGTCTGGCCAATCATGTGCGCCTTCTGGGGCTTCGGTCTTTTCATCGCCCAATGGCGCTATCGATGAACAACCGGATCAAGGAACTGCGGCTCGCCCGTGGCTGGAACCAGAGCGACCTTGCCGAAGCCCTGTCCGTCTCGCGCCAGACGGTCAACGCGATCGAAAACGGTCGCTACGATCCCAGCCTGCCGCTCGCCTTCACCATTGCCGGCGTGTTCGGCCTCAGGATCGAAGAGGTGTTCCAGCCATAAACGGACGGTTTCGAACGTTCAGCCTTTAAAAGGCAGACAGGACATTGTGTGCCGTGACCACGGAACTTCGGGACATAAAAGACACCGCGTTCAGGCGCAAAACGGTACGCCAGCCCCACGGGTGCCAGTTGAAACCGCCGCCTGAAACCCCGGTTAAAGCCCCAGCCCGTCCACTGTTTTTCCTGCAAGATCCAGCGCCACGGCTTCCGCAATCCGGATGCCGTCAATGCCTGCGGAGAGAATCCCTCCGGCATATCCCGCGCCCTCACCGGCCGGATACAGGCCGGGGGTGCTGAGGGACTGGCCATCCGCCCCGCGCGGAACACGCAGCGGGGAAGATGTGCGGGTTTCAACCCCGGTCATCACGGCATCTTCCATCGCAAAGCCTTTCAGCTTGCGGTCAAACAGCGGCAGGGCTTCCCGCAGGGCGGCCACGGCAAAGTCTGGCAGGCAGGTGGACAGGTCCGCCGGTGTCACGCCGGGTTTGTAGGACGGCACGACCTCCCCCAGCGTTGTAGACGGGCGACCAGCCAGAAAATCCCCCACGCGCTGGGCCGGAGCCTTGTAGGATCGGCCCCCGGCCTCAAACGCCTTGCGCTCCCAATGGCGCTGGAACGCCATGCCCGCCAGCGGGTCATCCGGGTAATCCTCGCCGGGGCGCAGATCCACCACCATGCCGGAATTGGCGTTGCGTTCCGCACGGGAATACTGGCTCATCCCGTTGGTCACCACCTGCCCTTCTTCAGACGTTGCAGCCACCACGGTCCCACCGGGGCACATACAGAAGGAATAAACACCCCGCCCGTTGCTGGCATGATGCACCAGCCGGTATTCCGCAGCGCCCAGCAGCGGGTTCCCAGCGCTGGGGCCAAACTGGGCCGTGTCAATTACGGATTGCGGATGTTCAATCCGCACGCCAATAGAAAACGGCTTGGCCTGCATCTGCACACCGGCCTGCTGCAACATCGCAAACGTGTCGCGCGCGCTGTGGCCCACCGCCATCACCACATGGTTTGCGGCAATCACCTCACCGTCCGCTGTCCGCACGCCTTTGACGCGCTGCGTCCCCTCTTCCAGCACCAGACCATCCACGCGGGTGCCAAAGCGATATTCCCCTCCGGCAGCCTCGATTTCCGCCCGGATATGCTCCACCATAGACACCAGCCGGAAGGTGCCGATATGCGGATGCGCCAGATACAGGATTTCTTCCGGCGCACCGGCCTTTACAAACTCTTCCAGCACCCTGCGGCCCAGAAAACGCGGGTCCCGCACCTGACTATAGAGCTTGCCGTCCGAGAATGTCCCGGCCCCGCCCTCGCCAAACTGCACGTTGCTCTCCGGCGTCAGCACGCCTTTGCGCCACAGGGCAAACGTATCCACCGTGCGTTCCCGCACCACCTTGCCGCGTTCCAGAATCAGCGGGCGCAGGCCCATCTGCGCCAGCGTGAGAGCCGCCATAAAGCCGCACGGCCCCGCGCCAATTACGATGGGCCGCAGATACCCCGGTTTACTAGCCAGTGCCGCGCCATCCGTCACCGGCGGGGCCCAGCGCATATCCGGCGCAATGTTGACATGCGGGTCTTTCGGGTGTTGCGCACGGTAGCGCGCCAGCACGGCGGCTTCATCCCGCACGGCGCAATCCACGGTGTAGACCAGAATAATCGCGCTCCGACGTCGTGCATCATGCCCGCGCCGGAACACGGTATAATGCTCCAGCGCATCCGGCGCGATCTCAAGGCGCGCACGGATAGCCTCTTCCAGTGCTTCGGGGGCATGGTCCAGCGGAAGCCGCAGTTCGGTCAGTCTGAGCATGGCGCGACCTTCATCACCTGTGATAGACAATCAAGGGGCTTCCCTATGCCGGACAGCGTCCAGACGCAACGGGCATCCCCCCGCCAACCTGCAAGGACAGACCATGTCTCAACCGCCGTCCGCCTCTTCCGGCCCGCATACGGACCATTCTGCCTGCACACCGCATGACCACACGCCTACCCAAAACACTGTGCAAGATCATGCGGCCAGCCAGACCACCACACCCCATTCGGGGTCATGCGATGCAGAAACGAGCGACACGGCATCACCCTGCACCTCTCATGATGGCGACCACGCTGCGACCGATCATGGGCAGGCTCAGTGTGCGCATGACGGGCACAACCACGACGAACATGATCACAGTGGACATAATCACAGTGACCATGGGCACGATGACCATGACGGACATAACCATTCCCATGGGTTCGGCCATCATCACGCACATACTCCGGCCTCTTTCGGCCCGGCCTTTGCCATCGGAATTGTGCTGAACACTGTTTATCTGGGCGCGGAAGCACTGTGGGGTGTGCTGTCCAACTCGCTGGCGCTACTGGCCGATGCGGGACACAATCTGTCTGACGTGCTGGCGTTGGCCGCCGCATGGCTGGCGCAGCATTTGTCCGCAAAATCGCCCTCCGCCCGCTTTACCTATGGGCTGCGGCGCTCCTCCATTCTGGCGGCACTCGGCAATGCGGTCATTCTCATGCTCGTCACCGGCGGCGTGGTGTGGGAGTCGATAAACCGTCTGTTCAACCCCGGCCCGGTTGCAGGCAAAACCATGATGATTGTCGCCGCTATTGGTATTCTGGTGAATGGCGGCACCGCACTGCTGTTTGCCTCCGGCCAGAAAAACGACATCAATATTCGCGGGGCTTTCCTGCACATGGCGTCAGATGCCGTGACGTCACTGGCTGTGGTGATCGCGGGCGGACTGGTGTTGATGACCGGCCTGACATGGATCGACCCTGCCATGAGCATCGCCATTTCCGTTATTGTGGTGCTGGCAACATGGTCCTTGCTGCGGGATTCTCTGGATATGGCGCTGGATGGGGTGCCGCGTTCTATTGACCGGGACAGCGTGGAAACCTTCTTGCGCGCACAACCCGGCGTTGCGGACCTGCATGACCTGCACATCTGGCCCATGAGCACTACGGAAACGGCCCTGACCGTGCATCTGGTCCGTGCCACATCCCTCCCCGCAGGTCAGACGGAAACCCTGTTGCTGCAAAACACGGTGGAAATACTACGCACCCGTTTTGGCATCGTGCACCCCACTGTGCAGATTGAAAGCGCGCACTGCCAATCGCCCTGCCATCTGGCAGATCCGCACACTGTCTGAGACCAGCCACGCATGAAACTCCCTCTGCCTGAAAGCAACAAAAGCATTGCTCTATGGAGTCTGGCCGTCAGTCTGGTCGCACTGGCGTTGAAATATGCCGCCTATGCCGCAAGTGGAAGCGTAGCGCTGTATTCTGATGCTGTGGAGACGATCATCAACGTCGTCTCCGCATTGGGTGGCCTTTGGGCGCTGAGCATTGCGGAACGTCCGGCAGACCACAACCACACCTACGGGCATAACAAGGCGGAATATCTCTCCGCCGTGGCGGAAGGCTCTCTGGTGCTGGTCACCGCTTTTGTCATCGGGCGGGAGGCGGTGGAAGGTCTGCTACACCCCCACCCCACTGGCGCGCCCTATCTTGGTATTTTGCTCAATGCCACCGCCACGGTGGTCAATCTGGTCTGGGGGCTTACCCTTGTTCAGGTTGGGCGCAGCCGTCGTTCCCCGGCGCTTCAGGCCGGGGGGCAGCATGTTCTGTCAGACGTGTGGACCGGCGCGGGGCTGGTGGTCGGTATGTTGCTGATCCCGCTGACAGGCTGGGTCTGGGTTGACGCCGCTCTTGCGGGGCTGATTGCCCTCAACGTGCTGCGGGTTGGCTGGGAGATGATGCGAGAGTCCATCGCAGGCTTGATGGATGCGGCCCCCGGCCCGGAAACGCTGGACGATATTCGCGATATTATTGCCACCAACGGCCGGGGGGCGATTGAGGCGCATGATATCCGCACACGCATTGTCGGCGCGGTGACTTTTCTGGAATTTCACCTCGTCGTGCCCGGCAGCATGACGGTGGAAGAAGCACACGACATCTGTGATAAGATTGAAGCAGCTCTGCGCGCCAGAATGGGCGATACGCTGGTGCACATCCATGTGGAGCCGGACAACATGGCCAAGCATGAAGGGATTGTGTTCTGGCCGCGTCCTCTGACCGAGTCCACCGCACGCTGAAAAACTGGGCTTGCTGGCGGCGTGTGATGCACACGCAACCCGAATGTCTGTTTTACGACAGGCTTTAAATCCAGAGGAGGCGTTCAGCGTCCCACCGCACGCATATTACTCTGGTCGGGTATGCATTTTATCAATACAGAGACCACATAAAACCAGACAATGCTTTCCTCGTTGGCAAGGCGTGTTAGAAGACCCCACCAGTTTTCAGCCGATCAGGATTGTTCATGTCTGCCAGCGTGCCCGTCACGTCCGCCCAGTTACGCCACTTACGTGATCAAGCCAAAGCCGGCACGGCCAACTGGCGCCGCAAGCTGATCTACTGGTCCGGCGCGGTCATGGTCGGTGTGGTGGCCGTCGCTTTTGCTGCTCTGGCCGATAAGGCGGCGGGGTTACGCAGCCAGATTATTGCTGTTAGCCCATGGCTGATGCTGATTGTCACCCCCGGCGGGCTGGCACTTTCCACGTGGCTCACACGGTCATGGTTCCGTGGGGCGCAGGGCAGCGGTATTCCACAAGCCATTGCCTGCCTGCATCTGAATGACCTGCGTATTGTTGATAAAGTCCTTGCGCTGAAAATCGCACTGGCCAAAATCTTCCTGACCTGCCTTGGGCTGCTGTGCGGCGGCTCCATCGGGCGAGAAGGCCCAACAGTGCAGGTTGGTGCTTCCATCATGCACACGGTTGGTCGCTTCATGGGGGTAAATGACCCCGTCAAACAGCGCGCATTGATTAAAGCCGGTGGGGCCGCAGGCGTTGCCGCCGCATTCAACACCCCACTGGCAGGCATTGTGTTCGGTATTGAAGAACTGGCCCATTCTTACGAACAACGCACCAGCGGCACCATGCTGACCTGCGTGGTCATTGCCGGTGTCACAGCCATCGCCATGGTAGGGAACTACACCTATTTCGGCCATACCAGTTCCGTGGTGCCCGTGGGCGCGAGCTGGCTGGCAGTGCTGACCTGCGGCATTCTGGGCGGCCTGAGCGGGGGGTCCTTTTCCGCCCTGCTCATCCGCATTTCACGCGGCGTTCCGGGCCGCGCAGGGGCCTTCATTGCGCGCAGGCCCATTCTATTCTCCGGCCTTTGCGGACTGGTTCTGGCCATTATCGGCCTACTGTCAGGCGGCATGACGTATGGCACAGGCTATGTGCAGGCGCGGGACATCATCATGGGGTCCGGGGATTATCCGGCCTCCTATTTCGTGCTGAAATTTCTGGCCACCATCGTCTCCTACTGCTCCGGTATTCCGGGCGGCCTTTTTGCGCCGTCTCTCTCCGTGGGGGCGGGCATGGGCGGCTGGGTCGCACAGTATCTGCCCCACACCTCACCCGGTGCCGTGGTTCTGCTGGGCACGGTCGCCTATTTTGCCGCGGTGACGCAAGCGCCCCTGACCGCCACTGTCATTGTTATGGAAATGTGTGACAACCAGCAGATTACGCTTGCCCTGCTGGCCAGCGCGTTTCTGGCGTTTGGCGTCTCCCGCGCCCTGTGCAGCCATGCGCTTTACGGCGCACTGGCTGTCCGCTTCCTGCGTTCTGCGGACCCACGTCCCGACAGTTCCACCTCTCCCAGCCCGGCCACGGATACAATGGGCCGGAGGTAAAAACACGCCTCAGCCCAGCCGGTCTCTCCAGCATTCCCGCAACAGACATGCACAACGCCCGCACCTGCTCCCGCCTACGCCCGGGATCATGCACACGCTGTAAAAGCGCAGCATATCACGCCCTTGTCGTTCAGACTTGGTGCTGACTATTTGCCTCCAAGAGTTTCAGAACAAACATCAAGGCTCGGTACATGACAAAGCCTGCGTTCCGAACAGGAGACGCAGGCTTGCTCAATGCCCACAGTAAACCACGGGCGGGCTATGATACGCCGCTAATCAGGACAAAATACCATGCCCTGACCACGCCCACATCCCCGCACTGGCAGACATGTGCAGTGGTCAGAACAGAGTTTAACGGATTAGCCCACGCTCAACCGAACAGCAGACGGTGCGCTGACCAGATATGGCCCACCTGCCAGAACCTCAACAAAAAGCAGCCCAAACGCTTCTGGTTGCCGTGCTCCCAGAGACAGACCAGCATTGCCGTTTGTCCAGCGTGCCGTCTGCCCGGCTTCTGCTTCGTGCCAGCCTGACCCGATAACCGTGCCCGTTGCAGGTTCCAGCAAGCGGCTTTCCGCAGCCCCTTCCTGCAATGCAATACGCCCGACCAGAACGCCCAGCTTGCGCCGGTCATCCACAAACGGACCAACCGTATCCACAGGGCGACTGATACGGGAGACAAGACGCACTGTCTGCACATGGGGCGGCACCATAAACACCACATGTCCCTTATGCATGCGCGCCTGACGCAGCACTTCGCCATTTTCTGTCACCAGATGCAGGTTCGCTTCTGATGTGAAAGCCGGAGCTTCCGCCTGCATTCCGACAGATACCTGCTGTGTTTCAGGTGCTGTGCCCTGCGCCGCCAGCGTTTCCGCCCGGAGAGCCAGACGCTGATAAAGCGGTTCCACTACCTCACGCGCGGTCACCAGCGGAGCCGCGGCATCCTTTGCCCAGCAGCGGGCCAGACCGGGCAGACGCACCACAGTACCCGCCTGCTGAAAGCTGCTGCGGTTGCCGGTATCCAGATAGCTTTCTGTTAGCGCGCCGTCCGCCATAATCACGGCATGCTGCGCGGTTTCCACATGGTAATAGGTGTAGGAGCGCATGCTCTGGTCATACGCAATGGTGCGGCCGTTCACGAGCATGCGGACGGGAACAAACTGCCCATCAAAATACAGGCAATGCTCTGACGTGATCAGGAGGTCCTTATTCGGGACACCTTCATCCAGAGCGCCTGCGCACACACGCACGGGCCAACCGGCCTCATCCAGCGGCAGGCCGGGGCGCACCTCCGCCTGCCGAGAGCCGACCCACACAACAGGTTGCGTAACAGCCTGACCATTTTCAAAAGTCAGCAGGCTATCGCCAACCTGAATGTCTTCAACTGCCACAACACCGCCCGGTGTGTGCAACTGGGTGCCTGCCAGAAAGCAGACGGACGCCACAGCTTCAATGCTCAGAGATGAACCATTGCTGGACACCGTCAACGGGCCGGCGCCAGTAGTAGAATATTTACCCGCAGCAAAACTCTGGCCCGCAATCGTCACATCTGCAATTTTCGCTCCGCTGGCATCAGAAACAGTAATAACCTGCGAGCCAGATGAATTTGAAATGCTATAAGTTGCCGGGGCAGCTTTTAGATTTTCAAAAGAGATAAAATCCTTTGCGGCATTGAAGCCGTTAATGGTGGTGGTGGATAGATCCAGAATAGTTCCACCGGCATTGGCGACAAAGTTACCGCCCCCCTTGCCAAAATTGATAGTCATGCCTGTCAACAGTCCAATCAGACCGTTACCGTTACTAAATGTTCCGCTGTTGGTCAGATTGATAACAGAACCAGAAAATGCCCCAACCAGCTGATTGTTCCCCAGCGTGGCGTTACCACCATCCACATTGACCGTCGTGGTGCTCAACCCGGACAGGCTCGTCGTAATCGTTGCCGTCCCACCCACATAGATGGTCATGCTACTCAGCGTATTGAATGCTATACTGATCTGTCCAGTCAGTGTCGCTGGAACGACGCAGATATTTCCCCCAATACCCAAAAAGCTTCCAACAGTGAGAGACTGGCCATTTTTCGCCACAACCTGCCCGACATCGAGGTTTCCGAGATTGGTTACCTTTCCATCCGGGTCCGTAATTTTTATAGAGTAGGAAGATGGGTTACCAAAAAAATCTGTACCGGAAACGGCAACAGAGTAGACAACCCCGGAATCTGTTTTATAGTCGGTCATATTTTAATCTTTCTTAAGAAAAGACTGCCACAACGCGACTCTGTTATTTAAATCAAAACTCTTAAATACTTCTTACTTCCGGAAAATAGTAAGGCAGAAAAATGGCCCGCCTTTATCGCGGCACGTTCTCTGGCCCTCCGCGCTCTGCCCCCCTATATAAAGAGGCACGAATGCAATCTTAACGGAGACCTTTCCTCATGTCTGACGCGCCCCTTTCTTCCGAGCCTGCGGATACACTGGTTCCCGTCACCGTGCTGACGGGCTTTCTGGGTGCGGGAAAAACCACGCTGCTCAACCATATTCTGACGGCGGAACATGGCCGCAAATATGCCGTAGTCATTAACGAGTTCGGTGAACTTGGCGTGGATAACGACCTCGTGGTCGATGCCGATGAAGAAGTGTTCGAGATGAACAACGGCTGCATTTGCTGCACCGTGCGGGGCGATTTGATTCGCATTCTTGGCAGCCTGATGAAGCGCCGAAACAAGTTTGACGGCATTATTATTGAAACCACCGGTCTGGCCGACCCCGCCCCCGTCGCGCAGACTTTTTTTGCCGATGAGGACGTCCGTTCAAAAACCCGACTGGACGCCGTGGTAACCGTAGTGGATGCGCTGAACTTCCTGCAAACGCTGAAGGAAAGCCCGGAAGCCTATCAGCAGATTGCCTTTGCGGATGTCATCATCCTCAACAAGACCGATCTGGTGGATGACGCACAGCTAAAAGCTGTGGAAGACGCCATTCGCAAAATTAACGCTTTCGCGCCCATCCACAAAGCACAGAAAGGCAATGTGAAGTTGACGGACGTGATGGATGTTGGCGGGTTTGATCTCCAGCGCACGCTATCCACCGTGCCGGATTTTCTGGAAAACACGCATCACCACCATGAGGAAGATGTGAACAGCATTTCCCTCACCATCAAAACCCCGCTGGATGCAGGCCGCTTCCAGATGTGGATTAGCGCGCTGTTGCAGGAAAAGGGGGCGGACATCCTGCGCACCAAAGGCATTCTGAATTTTGAAGGCCAGCCAGACCGCTTTGCGTTTCAGGCCGTGCACATGATGGCGGATGGCAACTCCATCGGCCCGTGGAGAGAGGGGGAAGCCAAAGAATCCCGCCTTGTCTTTATTGGCCGTAACCTCAACCGCCCCCAACTCCGCCGTGGGTTTGAAAGCTGCGCTGTATCATGAGCATTCCCAGCACTCTGCGTGGCCTGATTGAAAAGCGCGGCGCATCCCACACGGTTGAAGGCCATATTACCGCTTGCGCGGCCTCGCGCGACAATTTGCGTTTTGCTTTTACCACTGCGGAAGGAGACGTGATTGTTGCCCACCGGGCAGATCTGACCGAGCCTGCAAGCTGGGCCACCTATGCAGTGCATGATGGCGCGGCCCTCGCGCTGGCACCGGATACAGACCCCGGTGGCTTTCTGACCGGCGGGGATGATGGTCGCCTGTGCCGTCTGGACAGGCACGGAGAAATTGAGGAACTCAGCAAGACCCGCCGCTGGGTGGAGCATGTCGCCACCCATGTGGACGCTAAAGCAGCCTACATTGCCAGCGCTTCCGGCAAGCAGGTGGAACTACGTGATGGCCGGGGCGAAACGGTGCTGAAAACACTGGAGCACCCCTCTTCCGTGACCGGCATTGTGTTTGACAGCAAGGGCAAGCGCATTGCGGCCTCACACTATAACGGTGCCTCTGTCTGGTTCACGCAGCCTAAAAGCGAGAGCGTTCGCCCGCTTGAGTGGAAAGGCAGCCATACTGGCATTGCAATCCATCCGGGCGGTGAGGCGTTGATTACCTCCATGCAGGATAATGATCTGCATGGCTGGCGGCTATCGGATGGGCACAATATCCGCATGAGCGGCTATCCCTCCAAAGTAAAGTCCATGTCCTTCTCCCGAACCGGGAAATGGCTGGCCACCAGCGGAGCCGACGTTGTGGTCATGTGGCCTTTCTTTGGCGGCGGCCCTATGGGCAAACCCCCTGTGGAACTGCCGGGTATGGGCGGTGCGCTCTGCACCCGCGTAGCCTGTAACCCGGAGCAGGACATGCTGGCGGCAGGCTTTGCGGATGGATCCGTCATCCTTATTGAGCCAGAAACGCAGCGGGTTCTTCCAGTCTGCCTGCATAGTGGCAGTGCTGTCAGCGCATTGGCCTACAGCCCGGATGGTTGCCTGCTGGGCTTTGGCACGGAGGACGGGATGATCGGTCTTGTGGACCTCTCCGCAGGCTGAAACCGCCCTCGCACGGGTAAAGACATTTGCGTGACCTCAAGAGGCGGTGTGTTGCGCAGATCTGTTCCGCCGCCGATACTTGCGGAACACGGAAGGATAGTGACGTTATGAGTGATCGGTTTCGGTTGGTAATTGTAGGGGGCGGCATTGCTGGCCTGGCACTCGCCACTCGGTTGGGAAACAGCATGGGCCGCTCTGGCAAGCTGGACATCACCTTGGTGGATAAAGGGTTCAGCCATGTCTGGAAGCCCATGCTCCACTGTTTTGCCGCCGGTACCGCCCGCAATGAGAATGACCGCATTACCTTTATCTCCCATGCCGCCGGGCATGGATTCCGCTTCTGCTACGGAGAAATTTCCAATCTGGACCGTGCGGCCCGCAGGCTGACCCTCGCCCCGCTGACGGAGCAAGATGATGAGGAAGTCATTCTGGAAGAACGCTATCTGGACTATGACGCCCTGATTTTTGCCATTGGCAGCCGTGCGAATGATTTTGGTACACCGGGCGTGAAGGACCACTGCATTTTTCTGGATAATGTGGTGGAAGCCAACAACTTTAACGAAAATTTCCGGCATGCCATTTTGCAAGCCTACGGGCGTGGGACCCCGCTAGATATTGCTATTGTCGGTGGAGGGGCGACCGGCGTGCAGTTGGCGGCAGAACTACACAAGGCGCTGGACATCGGCTCTCTTTACAACTTTACGCCCACAACGCCGGAAATGCGCATCACCCTGCTGGAAGCCGGGCCGCGTATTCTGCCGTCCTTCCCGGACAATGTGTCTGAAGAAGCCCGGAAGCAGCTTGAAGCACTCAACATTTCCGTTCGCACCGGGGCCATGGTCAGCGGTGTGGATGAGAAAGGCTTTATCCTCAAGGATGGCTCCCGCGTGGATGCGCAGTTCCGTGTATGGGCAGCCGGCGTAAAAGCCCCGGACGTGACGCGGGATATGGATGGTCTGGAATGCGCGCGTGGCGGCCAGCTGGTTGTTAAACCCACCCTACAAACCACGCTGGATGACCGGATTTTTGCAGTCGGTGACTGCTCCTACATTGCAGAGAGCCCCCTGCCCCCCACCGCACAGGTTGCACGGCAGGAAGCCCACCATCTGGCAAAATATCTGCCGCAATGGGCTTTGAACCAGACACCCGTACCGCCCTTCAAATTCAACAACAAGGGCGCGATTGTAGCTCTGGGCAATTACAATGGCTGGGGTGCTTTTGCGGATGGCAAGACCTTTGGGGGGGGTGCGCTGCGCGGCCTGAGTGCTCGGCTTGGCCACACTGCCCTGTATCGGCAGCATCAGTTTGAGCTTTATGGCGTTACCCGCGGAGCCATTGCCTGCCTGACTGACTGGCTGGACCGCTTTGTCCGCCCCTCTGTGCGGATGGACTGACCGCACCTTTATGCATAAAAAACGCCCCTTGCGGTTTATGACCACAGGGGGCGTTTTTATGTCTGGCGTCTTGTGTCAAAAGCCTTACAGGTAACGGGCCGTGCCATCATTCAACTGGTTGATAAAAGAGTCACAGGTCATTTCCACAACCTCGCCTTTGGTATTTTTCAGGCGAACCTTGCAGTCTCCATCATTCATAGTGCCCAGCATTTCATAGCGCGTGCCAGCAATTTCGACGGTCTTATTGGTTTTTGCAGTCATGGGTCTTTCCTTTCAGGAAAAATACATTTTCAAAAACATCCATTCCGTACCTATGCAACCTGCCACCCGACCAGTTTGCTTTCAGCTTTCCACGACACCCCAACACTCAGCACGCCAGTGGCCATGCTAAGCATAAGGTTCTATCCAGCGCAGCCCGGCACCACATAACCCGAAACACTCTCCGCCTTTTCGTAGCCCCCAATACTGGGCAGCCATCGTGGCCCTTCTGCGCTCTGAAGAGCCTCCTCAGTTTTGCGTTTACCGCCCTTGATCTGGATCAATTTTCTGCATCCTTATGCCGCGCAACAGCAATGCATGCATCATATGCAACCCAGCATAATAAGTGTGGAAAATCCTTTTTATTTTTTACAAAATTATGAAATTTTTCTTGCCCAGAGAATGAAATCGATCTCGTGGCCCTTATTGCCCACAACCAAATGTACTATTTCCTCGAATAATATCCTTAAATAACAACGGGATATACTCCCATGACCACGCACCGCATGTCCAGAATCGGTTTCTGTCAGCACAGGTTCCTACTTTTCTTTTTATGATATAGGAGACCTCTCAAAATAGCTTTCTATATTATAAAATGGACTTTTTAAAATGATATTTAAAAATTTACAGCAGTCAAAACCCCTATTTTTTATTTTCTTTTTCTATATTTTATTTTGTCTTCCTATATTTTTATCTAATTCTTATTACAATGATGATAATATGAGAGCGCTATACGGAGCAACATGGAGCAAAAACGGCCGTATACTCTCAACTATCTTAATGAACCTGCTCGATTTACGGCTTGGAAATATTCTGGACCTATCTCCTTTGGGTCAAATACTGGGCTTTCTGGTTCTTGCATTTGCCGCTGTACGCTTTACGCAGAGAGTCACACACTCTCCACAGCCAGATTTATTTGCCTTATCACTGTGTGGGTTGCCGCTCGCAGTGCAGCCGTTTTTCCTGCAAAATCTGTCTTATAAATTCGATGCTTTACCAATGCTCATGTCTCAGGCACTGGCTGTTTTTGCCTGTGTTTTACCTATTCAGTGGTCGTCAAAACAAAAATTTGCCGTCTGCTTTGCGCTGTTAATGGGGGTGATGAGCTTCTATCAAACCGGGGTCAATACGTTTCTTGCCCTGTCGTTGCTCATTTTTCTATGTGATTACCAGCATGAACATAATGCCACGGCATGGGGTGACCTCGGCGTAAAAATAGTCGCCTTTATTGCCTCTGCTCTTGTCTATAAAGACTTTATTATTCCTGCCACCATCCATGGCACATTTGAGCACCATCTAGCAGTGACGCTGGATTTACGGACGCTCCCATTCCACGCATTTGCGGAAAATATGACCAATATTTTGGCTCTAGTATCCGTGTTGCTAACACAGGGAGCCAGACCACTCTTACTTGGCTTATATGGCGTAGCCGCACTCGGTGCGTTTGTAACGGGCTTTCACTATTTTCGTAAAAAAAATCTATCTGATTTTTGCGCTGGCGTGTTATTCTTACTTGCTCCCTTTACACTCTTACTACTTTTATCAGGAATGCTTCTAATTCTGAAAAACGTTGAATTTGTACCTCGTATTTTGACCTCTTTTTCCGCCTGCATCATTTTTACAAATCTCTTCTTTTTAAAGCCCGGTTTACAAAAAATTCGCTGGATCGCGCTGACACCGCTTTTTTATTTTTATGTGATTGCCTACAGCTACGGTAATCTGCTTGCTGAAAATGCAAGATTTGAACTATTCCACATACAGCGTATTGCCTCTGCATTGGACGATGCAGGTTTTCATTCTGGCGACACCCTCTTTCTCTACGGCGATGAACCCCTTTCTCCCATTGTCGCAAATGCCGTTAAAGCCATGCCACTTTTAGCTCTTCTTAAACCCGATAAGGCTATCCATGGTGAGTCATATTTTGGGTATGCAATTTTAAAAAGCCGTGGAATTGAAAGCATCGAGCATACGGCGCAAACCCAGTCCGAGGCCCAAGGCTGCATGACCCAAAACAATCAGATACATGCGGCAACTGATTTTACAATCTTTCGTATTAATCGAGTTTTTTGTGTAAAAGAACAGTAATAAACTCCGTCATGATGCGTTTATCTGGAGTTTACCTCATGAAGGCGAAAAACCTCTCTGTATTCTTTCCATCCCGCCGTCCGCCCGGTTTTCGTGCGATGCGCCCACAAAACCCTATCCGTGCATATTGAGATTGCCCTGATAGTTTTTTACGCTCAGTCTGCATAAGACTTCAGCCCCACCAGAAGGACCGGATTATGACGCGGATGCCCTCAGGATTGCTGGCTCTTGCCTTGCTCAGTCTGCCACTTGCCCCGGTGATTACCAACGCGGCACCGCCCTCTGCTGCGGCAACCTCCGCAGCGGCATCGCCCGAACGGCCCGTGCCGGACAATTATCGCCTGCTAGGCACACTGGGTCCCTACCCCATCGGGGCTACCCTCTCGGTTCTGCCGAACCAGAGCCTATCAGGCGCACATTATTTCTATATGAACAAACTGGTGGATATTCCACTCTCCGGCCAGTTTACTGGCGAGCAGCTGACGCTGAGCGAACCCGGTGGCGGACACTTCACCCTGCATCTTGAAGCAAAAGACAAGAAGGCGCCTCATCCCCTAACCTTACAGACATCCACAGCGTTAGTGGGAACATGGACCAACAGTGCAAAAACCTACCCTGTCACCCTCACTCTGAGCGCCATAGACAGCGGTGCTCCCGGCACCCAGTATCAAGACGTAACCAATGCATCTCCAGCAGCATTTGAAGCCATGGTGCAACGCTTCCTGCACAGTGTACTCAGTGGCGACAAGGCAGAAACAGCAAAACTGATCTCATGGCCTCTGCGGTTTAACGGAGATCACCCTCTCACCCTGAAAACACCGCAGGACCTATTTGCCTCATGGTCCCACATTTTCACGCCCTGTATGCGCACCCACCTGCAAAACTCTGTGCCGCATGACATGTTCGTCCATAATAGCCTTGCCATGGTTGATGGTGGCACGGTCTGGTTTGATGCGAATGGTGCCACGGCTATCAACAGTGTGACCTGCCCGCATCACCCCTGACAATCAGGCTCGCACAACCTGCCGCTGCTCATCCGACATCCCGCATGCCTGTGGCGCATCCACTGTAAGCAATAGCCGTGTGGTCGGCGTTGGGAGTGAAGAGAGTGGCGGTGAGCGGTGCTGCACCGCGCCTTCGGGTTGCCAACCGGGGTAGCAACCCCCTTTGAGTAACGCCACCGTTCCTGCATCGGCCTGATGCACAACAGCGTTCTCTCCCGCGTTCGCCAGACGCCACTGCACTCCCGGCCCCACATACGTACACAACAGCCGCAGAACGACATGGTCAACATGAAAGCGACGGCAACTATCGTGAGTAATGCGCTCCAGCCGGAAACGCACCGCTTCCATCTCCGTTGCCGCGCAATAGTGCTCCACAAGCGCGAGCGCATCCTCCAGTAGAACACGGGTTGCGCCGGTAAAGAGGGACGTGAGTTCCTGCCGCAGGGCAGACGGCGTGCCCGCTGTTAAAATCAGTGCCGGACCATTTTCCAGATAGATCCGAGCCGCGTTGTCCAACGCCTGCCCCAGACCACGGGCTGCAAGCGCAATATGGCAGTCTGGGCGGGAAATAGCGTGAAAAGCTGCGTCTGGCGTTGAATGAGAAAAGGGCGAAGGGAGAGGCTGCATGGGCTTTCGCTTTCTAGTTTTTTATTGTTATGATATAACGTATCAAATACATAACCGGAACCCTCTTCCGAAGGAAAAAGCACCATGCCCAACCGGCTGCCAGTTACTGTTCTGTCCGGCTTTCTGGGGGCCGGGAAAACCACCGTCCTTAATCATATTCTCAACAATCGCGAAGGTCGGAGAGTGGCCGTGATTGTTAATGACATGAGTGACGTGAATATTGATGCCGATCTGGTGCGTGGCGGCTCGGACCTCTCCCGCACAGATGAAAAACTGGTAGAAATGAGCAATGGTTGCATCTGCTGCACCCTGCGTGATGACCTGCTGAAAGAGGTGCGCCGTCTGGCGGATGAAGGTCGGTTTGATTATCTGCTGATCGAATCAACCGGCATTGCCGAACCACTGCCCGTCGCTGCGACGTTTTCCTTCCGGGATGAAGACGGTGAAAGCCTGATGGACATCGCGCGGCTGGATACGATGATCACGGTGGTGGATGCCGTCAATCTGCTTAGGGATTACGCCTCGACCGATTTCCTGAAAGATCGTGGAGAAACCGCGGGGGATCAGGATGATCGGGCTCTGGTGGACCTTCTGGTGGAACAGATTGAGTTTGCGGACGTCGTCATTCTCAACAAAATTTCAACAGCCACGCCAGAACAGCGTGACGCCGCCCGCCAGATTATCCGCGCCCTGAACCCTGATGCCGATCTGGTGGAAACCGACCAAGGCAAAGTGCCTCTGGACCATGTATTGAATACCCATCGGTTTGACCACGCCAAAGCCGAGCAGCATCCTCTCTGGTATAAAGAACTCTACGGAGCCGCCGAGCATGCGCCGGAGACGGAAGAATACGGCATTCGTAGCTTTGTCTATCGCGCGCGCCGCCCGTTTATTCCTGAAAAGTTCAAGGCGTTTATTGATCAAAACTGGCCGGGCGTTATCCGTGCCAAAGGGCATTTCTGGTTGGCCACCCGCCCGGAATGGGTGGGGGAACTCGGGCAAGCGGGCGCTCTGGTCCGCACACAGGCCATGGGGCTGTGGTGGTGCGCTATTCCCACACAGCACTGGCCTGATGATGAAGAGTGGAAAGCTATGCTACTCAGCAAATGGGACCCGGTTTATGGGGACCGCAGGCAGGAAATAGTGTTTATCGGCACAGCAGATATGGAAGAATCTGCCTTGCATGCGGCTCTGGAATCATGTCTGGCCCCGCCGGATACCCAACGTTTCCAGCCGGAACGCTACGCGACCCTCAGTGACCCGTTCCCTATATGGCGGCACCGCCAGCCGGAGGAACTGGACGCCGATGCCTGACATCCAGACCTCCAACGAACGCACCCTGCGCCACGAGATGTGGCGACGCTATAATGGGGATGACTGGCAGGCGTTTGACCAGCTTCCCCCGCTGGTAAGGCAACGTGTGGCGACCCATGCGTATGATGCATGGTCCGTCAACGTGCTGATCCTTTGGAAGCACTACAAACGCACCTACGGCAACACACTACGCGGCCAACGCGCACTCATCCGCTATCTGGATTATTGCGAACGACTGGAACGGGACGCCTTTGCTGAGCACTACACACACCAGTACGGCACCATGCTTCCGCATGATGCCGCCTGTGTCAGTGTTTTAAGAAATCAGGCCGTGACGTGAGATTTCTCTAGGAACGCCTCAACCAGCCTGTTCAGTTCAGCCGTTTTTTCAAGTTGTGGCATGTGGCCTATCTTCGGCATGATATGCTTGGTCACGGAATCCGGGACATTTTTGGCCCCGGTTACTGGCAGGATTTCATCCTCTTCCCCCCAGAACAGTGTGACTGGAACGCGGGCAGCATCCAAAACCGGCCGCATGTCAAAGGACTGCTGGCCGTTACCAAAGCAACTCGCCTCAATGGTTCGCAAGGCATCCCGCGCGCCGTCCAGACGCCGGACCTTCAGCACGTTGTCCGCCATTTTGCGACCCACGAGGGATTTGTCATGCACCAGTGCTTCCAAGGCTTTTTGCATATCCCGCGTGCGGTCTGCTTCCACCATGTCTTTCAGAGCCGGTGCGTTGACTTCACGCCCCAGCCCGGCGGGCGCGACTAGTGTGAGCGAGGCCACAACCCCCGGATTGTCACGCAGCAAGGCAAGCGCAATACCACCACCCAGTGAATGGCCCATGACATGTGCACTGGAAATATTCAGCGCCTTCAGCAATTCAGACACGGCATCGGCCAACGCCGTGACGGACCCATCACCCACGTCTTTGGAAGATGCCCCATGCCCCGGCAGGTCAAATGTAATCACGCGATGCGAGCGGGCCAGAACATCCTGATTGAGCATCCAGTTGCTCAAGTCACCCCCAAAACCGTGGATCAGCAGCAGCGGCGCACTGCCCCCCTTCCCAACGTCACGCACATTCAGGTTGTGGTCACCCGCTTTTATCAGGCGGGGTTCCGTATTGGCGGCCTCTGCTTCCTCACCGCCCTCTTCTGCTGTGTCTGCTTTGAAGCTGGCAATAAAAGCCTCAATATCCGCGTCTGAAACATCCGCATCTGCCACTACGCCAAGCAGCGCGCCAACCGGCAAAGTTTCACCAGCCTGCGCAACCTGCTTGCGCAAAATACCAGAGGCCGGACTTTCATATCCGCTGGTAATTTTGCTGGTTTCAATATCTGCGACTTCATCCCCTTCCTTAACCGTATCACCGGGAGAGAAGGCCCAGGAGGCCAGTTTGCCCTCGGTCATCGCCAGACCGAATTTGGGCATTGTCAGGGCTGTCAGTGCATGTGTCATTGTTCAGGCAACCTCAGGCGTTTTCTGCATCATGATGGATTTGACCGCAGCTTCGATTTTTTCTGCGCTGGGCATATAGAGTTTTTCCAGCGGCGTGGAAAATGGCACCGGCGTATGCGGCGGTACAACCCGGCGGATGGGGGCTTTCAGCGCGCCAAAGGCCTGCTCGGCCACAAGGGCGGAAATGTCGCACGCCATGTTACAGCGCGGGCTGGATTCATCCACGATAACAAGACGACCCGTGTCTTCCACACATTCCAGAATAGTCTGCTCATCCAGCGGGGATGTTGTGCGCGGGTCCAGCACGGTGCAGGAAATGCCCTGTTTGGCCAGACGATCCGCAGCCTCATTCGCCATACCCACCATGCGGCCAATCGCAACAATAGTTACATCATTGCCTTCACGCGTCAGGTTCGCTTCACCAAACGGGATGGTATAGGCCTCATCCGGTACTTCTTCCTCATCATCATACATGACTTTGTTTTCAAGGAAAATCACCGGGTCATCATCACGGATAGCTTCAATCAGCAGGCCCTTGGCTTCGTAAGGAGAAGACGGCACAACCACCTTCAGCCCCGGAATATGCGTAAAGAGCGGATAAAGCGCCTGACTGTGCTGCGCCGCCGCGTTAAACCCGGCCCCATACATGGCACGGATAACAAGCGGTGTGCGCGCCTTACCGCCAAACATGTAGCGGAATTTGGCGGCCTGATTCATGATCTGGTCGAGACAGCAGCCGACAAAATCAACAAACATCAGTTCCGCCACCGGGCGCAGGCCTGTCGCCGCAGCACCGGCTGCCGCGCCGATATAGGAAGCTTCCGAAATGGGCGTGTCCAGAACACGGCTTTCCCCAAACTCCGTCTGCAGGCCTTTGGTGACACCCAGAACGCCACCCCATGCGTCCTTTACGCCGGAAGAGCCACCCTGCCCCCCAGCCACGTCTTCCCCCATCAGCACCACGGTCGGGTCCCGCCGCATTTCCTGACGCAGGGCTTCATTAATTGCCTGACGAAAGCTTTTTTTGCTCATTAGTCTTTTCCCATCCGGGCTTATCGCACACACAGCGCCGTGTGTGGCATCATATAAAATCTGTCAGATTTTGACGTACACATCCGCCATAAGATCAGCCTCTTCCGGCCACGGAGCCTGCTTGGCGGCCTGAACAGCGCTTTCGACCTCATCCGCAACGGAAGCATCAATCTCATCAAGCGCATTCAGGTCCAGCAATTTTTCCTGTTCTACGCGCGTGCGGAAACTCTCAAGGCAGTCATGGTTTTTCTTGGCATCGGCCACTTCATTCGCGGCACGATAGCTCATGGCATCGCCTTCAAAATGTCCATACCAGCGCTGCAAATGCACATGCAGCATAACTGGGCCTTTGCCGGATCTAGCATGGTCAATAGCATCCCGCGCAGTGTCATGCACCGCGAAGAAGTCCGAACCATCACACTCCATATAAGGCATGCCAAATCCGGCTGCGCGATCTTTCTGGTTGCCCGCACAGGCATAGGATGCCCCGGTGGCCTCACCATATCCGTTGTCTTCCACCACAAACACGGCGGGAAGCTGCCAGACAGATGCCAGATTGAGGCTTTCCAGTGTTGTGCCTTCATTGGACGCGCCATCACCAAAAAAAGCGACAGCAACGCCATTATCTTTCAGAACCTTATGGGAAAGCGCAGCGCCGCAGATCAGCGGCGGCCCACCACCGACAATTCCGTTAGCACCCAACATGCCTTTGGACAGATCAGCAATATGCATGGAGCCGCCCTTGCCGCGGCATACCCCGGATTTGCGGCCATAAATTTCCGCCATCATGCCGCCCACATCCACGCCCTTGGCAATGCAGTGACCATGGCCTCGATGCGTGCTGGCAATAGTATCCTGGTCTGTCAGGTTTGCGCACACGCCAACGGCGGAGGCTTCCTCCCCGCAATACAGATGGACAAATCCCGGTATCTCGCCGGTTGCAAATTCACGATGCAGGCGCTCTTCAAACACCCGGATGGTGCGCATCGCACGGTAGGACTGAAGCAGGGTCTCGGTAGAAATCTGCATAGAACAGATCCTTCATTCTTCTTAGTTAAGGCTCCGCGAGGAAAGCCTGCACCCAACGCCCTCTTGCGCGCGAGCGTTCCGGCGTGACCCCGTAAAATCATACACCGCACGGATATGTGAATTTCCGTTTCTCTCTGAAACATTCCTGACCGCCTCCTCCTTCCGGCAGCCCCGCAGCCACGTTCCCTGTTTGTCCAAGATGCGCCATTGCTGCTCATTTTGTCTGGAGTCCCGCAAAATCCAGCCTTACCCGCTCAGATCATTTGCAAATTTTCTTCTTTATTTTCAGGAAGAGACAAGAAATTTTGTCGTCTAATATGGAAGCCATGAAGAGAAATCTTGCATCGGCTGGCTCAAGAACATATCATGAACACCATGAAGCAAAGCTTGTCCGACCGTCTGGCCCTACTCTCGGATGCCGCGAAATATGATGCCTCCTGCTCCTCCAGCGGGGCTGGCAAACGGGATTCTGCGGCCACCAAGGGACTAGGCTCCGTCAGCAACGGTATTTGCCATGCTTTTACGCCGGATGGACGCTGCATCTCCCTGCTGAAAATCCTGCTGACCAATTTCTGCATTTATGACTGCGCCTACTGCATCAACCGTTCCTCTTCCAATGTTGCCCGCGCACGGTTTACGCCGGAGGAGGTCATCTGGCTGACGCTGGAATTTTATCGCCGGAACTATATCGAAGGGCTGTTCCTCTCCTCCGGCATCATCCGCTCATCAGATGACACCATGAGTCAGATGGTGCGCGTGGCACGAGAACTGCGGCAGACGCACAAGTTCCGTGGCTATATTCACCTTAAAACCATCCCCAACGCTTCCCCCGCCTTGCTGGCGGAAGCCGGGCTCTATGCAGACAGGCTCTCCATCAATGTGGAAATGCCGACCGAGCGGGGGCTGGCCGACTACGCGCCCCAAAAACACGCCTCTGAAATCCGCCACTCCATGGGGGAAATGCGCACGCATATTGATGCGGCGAAGGACCGCACCCTCGCTGGCCGAAAAGCGCCACGCTTTGCTCCCGGTGGCCAGAGCACCCAGATGATTGTGGGGGCGGATCAGGCAAGTGACCGCGATATCCTCTCCAGCAGTTCCTCCCTCTACACGGGTTATAAACTGCGGCGCGTTTATTACTCCGCCTTCAGTCCCATTCCAGATGCCTCGGCTATCCTGCCCATCAGACCGCCACCACTCCTGCGGGAACACCGGCTCTATCAGGCTGACTGGCTGTTCCGCTTTTACGGTTTCCAGTTTTCCGAAATTACCGCCAGCAGACCGGATGGTATGCTGGACCTCGAACTTGACCCCAAACTGGCATGGGCGCTGGCGAACCGCGCGGTCTTCCCCATAGACCTCAACCGGGCCCCCAAGGAAATGCTGCTGCGCGTGCCCGGCCTTGGCGTTCGTTCCGTGCAGGCCATTATTGCCGCGCGCCGCCACCGGCAGTTACGATTGGAAGACCTCGCAAAGCTGAAAGTCTCCCTCCGCAAGGTGAAGCCCTTTCTTTACGCCACCGGTTGGTCCCCCGGCAGGTTGGCGGACCAGCAGAACATCCGGCAGCTTTTTGTACCACACCCCCAGCAACTCGCCCTGTTCTGAAAGCGTGTTTCCTGACCATGGCTTACGGTTTTATTCTGGACGACCACTCCTCTTTTTCCACATGGCGGCCGCTCGCCCGCCAGTGTTTTCTGGCGAACCGCACCCCGGAAGAAATTGAATGGCGCTGTGCCTCGGCAGAAACCACACTGTTTGATGCGCCGCTGGTTGCCCCCACCCCAAAAACTGGAGCAAAGCCGCCCGTTTTGCGGAGCAACTGCCTTGCTCTCCTCCGGTCCATTCTGCGCCATGCGGACCAGACACGCTTCGCCCTCGCCTACCGCATTCTCTGGCGTGCGCAGACGGAACCGGCTCTGGCGAGCATCGCCACAGACCCGGACATTGCCCGCGCACTGAACATGCACAAACAGGTGCGGCAGGATACACATAAAATGACGGCCTATGTGCGCTTCCGTGAACATGGTGCCACACAGGACGGTCGCCGTTCCTTTTATGCATGGTTTGAGCCCGACCATTACATTCTGCCAAATGTGGCCCCGTTTTTTTCAAAGCGGTTTGTGGACATGGACTGGGTGATTTTAACCCCCAAAGGCTCTCTGGCATGGAATGGTGAGACCTGCGCCTTCAGCCCCACACCCTGCGCAAAACCTAAGCTGTCGGATGATATAGACCAACTCTGGCAGACTTATTATGTCTCGACCTTCAACCCGGCGCGTATCAAAACCAAAGCCATGCTGTCTGAAATGCCGCGTAAATACTGGAAGAACCTGCCGGAAACACAGCTTATTCCACACATGCTGGCCAACGCTCCAGCCCGTGTCGCCGCCATGGCTGCACAGCAGCCTCGCCCGGCCCCAGCCTTCCACCATAAATTGCAGCAACGCCGGGCCTCAGTAGACCACCGCGCACCGCCCTCGCACCAGCACCAGCACCAGCACCAGCACCAGCACCAGCACCAGCACCAGCACCAGCACTTGACCCCCCATCCGCATGCAGATCAAGAGCAGGCTTACGCTCAGGATAGGCACCCGGAAAGCGAGTTCTAAAAGACAAAAATGTCCGTTTATCAGGGTGCCTAAAACGCCACATGAGGCGTACCGAGTGAAACTTGCAGTTTAGTACCTTCGCAGAGAATATCTTAAGACTGTTTCCGCTCACAACCGGATGTCTTTTTAGTGTTTCCGTTCAGCATTCGTCATTCAGCATTAAGCACTCAGCACTCAGCACTCAGCACTCAGCACTCAGGGAAGTTCATGGCCAATCCGCCGAGTGAAGTCTCTTTATAACGGTGGTTCATATCCCGGCCTGTCTCGGCCATGGTCTGCACGACTTGATCCAACGAGACGCGATGGTCCCCATCCCCGCACAATGCGAGAGACGCCGCATTAATTGCCTTGATCGCGCCAAAGGCGTTCCGCTCGATACAGGGGATCTGCACCAATCCCGCCACCGGGTCACACGTCATGCCAAGATGATGTTCCATGGCGATTTCCGCAGCATTTTCCACCTGAGCCGGGGTCGCGCCTAACACTGCGGCAAGCCCCGCAGCCGCCATGGACGACGCAACGCCGACTTCCCCCTGACAGCCCACTTCCGCGCCGGAAATGGAGGCATTCAGCTTGAACAGACTGCCCATGGCAGAGGCTGTCAGCAGGAAATCCCGCATACCTTCCACCGTCGCCCCGGGGCAGTAATCCCGATAATAGCGAAGCACCGCAGGCACCACACCCGCCGCTCCGTTAGTCGGCGCTGTCACTACACGACCACCAGCCGCATTTTCTTCATTCACCGCAATGGCGAAGAGGCTGACCCAATCCATAATTTCATGCGGAAGGTTACTGTTGCGACGGTCCTTATCCTTCAGCCGCTCAAACAACGCATGCGCCCGCCGGTGTACCCGCAGCTTGCCGGGCAGGATACCGGGCTGCGCCACACCCCGCTCAATGCAGTGCATCATGACATCGACAATAAGGTCCAGATGCGTCACAACATCGGATAATGGGCGTAAGGCGGACTCATTTTCAAAAACCAGTTGAGCAATGCTCAGGCCGGTTTTCTGGGTCCGGGCCAGCAGGTCCGCGCCAGAGCGGAAATCATGCGGCACATTCGGCAGAGCGTAAGAACTGCTCTGCGCGGCCTCTTCCGATGTAATAAAGCCGCCGCCCACCGAGCAGAACCGAGCAAGCCGTAACACCGTACCGTTCTTGTCAAATGCTTCAAACTGAAGGGTATTGGGGTGTTTAGGCGGCTGGGTTTCTTTATCGAGAATAATGTCCGTCTCCGGCTGGAAACGGATTACGGGTCTGCCATCGCGTGCAGGCAGGCAACCTTCTGTGTGGACACGTTCCACCATGGCATCGGTCTGGTCTGGCTTCACGGTTTCCGGATGCTCACCACACAGCCCCAGAATAACCGCTTTATCGGTCGCATGACCGGTGGCGGTCCATGCCAGAGAGCCATAAAGCGTCACCCGGATATGCGCGACCGGACCGACCTCATCCACGCCATCAGCATCCGCACTTTCCGTCTCTCCGCAGGCCTCCATAAAACGCAGAGCGGCCCGCATTGGCCCCACCGTATGGGAGGAAGACGGCCCGATACCAACTTTAAAAATATCAAAAAGGCTAATCATACCGTGTGCTGCTCTTCTTCCTACGTGTGGCCCTGCCTGCGTGAGCCTGTGTAAGATTGTCTAGCATAGGTCTCCTACATGCGCCCGACCTTTACCGACGCATATGGAGGAATAGAAGAACTGGTGATTGATGGGACATGCTCCATCCTCCACTCAACGCATAGGAAATGGAAACGCAGACAAACACTCGGAACCAGAGAGTTTTTCGAGCCCTCCACCTTTTGTCTGATTGATTGCTTTTTTATGATGCCGTCTGGCAGGACACACGGACCCGCCTGATAACGCTAACGGTTGGCGCACTTAGTACGCTGGGCACAATACTTGCACTGTATGTCATCTGCCCCCGGGAGGAGATGGCAGATTTCCGGCATGCAAGGCGGTATTTCATGCCCCTTCCGCCGTTTTGCTCCCTGCTGCCCTCAGGCGGGAATCGTGCTTCTGGTCGTTTTTCTCGCGGTTAATGCTCTCACCCTCGGCCACGCCCTGCCGTGCAGTTCTGGTAAAACCGCGCGGCAGAGAGACAGCCAAGCCGTGCTTCAGGGCACTGGCGGCGGAGTGGGGTCTACCGTCAGGCGCTGTTTGCCGCTCATCAGCAGTTCGGCCTCGTCATCACTCGCCACTGCGGGCGGAGAGCCGCGCAGCGGCAGGCGGGCCGTCTCACGCACTGTCAGCATGGTGAGCAGGCCGATCAAGGCTGCGCCCATCAGATACCACGCTGGGATGTCCAGAATTTGCGTCTTTTCCATCAGCCACGCAGTAATCAGCGGCGTGGTGCCACCGAATAGGGAGACGGAGATGTTAAACGCCACGGACAGCGCCGTATAGCGCACCGGAGTGTAGAACAATGCGGGTAATGTGGACGGCATGGAACTGGTAAAGCTGACCAGTGCCAGCCCCAGCAGCATCAACCCGGTGAAAATCCCGATATCATTCCCGCTGCGGATCAGATGCAGGCTCGGAATGGCCAGAACCATCAACGCCACACAGGCGCTGATAATCATCGGGCGACGACCCAACCTGTCACTGAAGTATCCACCAAGTATATTCAGCGGCATCATCAACAACATCACAATAATGATCAGAAGCAGACCCTTACTCTCAGGGTAATGCAGCGTCACCGTCATGTAGCTGGGAATATAGGTCAGTAGCATGTAGTCGGTCACGTTAAAGACCAGCACCAGACCAATACATTTCAGCAACTGCCTCCAATGGACGGCAAACAGCGACCGCCAGCCCGGTTTTTCATGCTCACGCTTTTCAGCTTCCTCGGCATAAGCCTGAAAAGCAGGGGTCTCTTCCAGACGGGTCCGCATATACAGACCCATAAGCCCCAGCGGTCCGGCAATCAGGAAAGGGATACGCCAGCCCCAGCTCATCATCTGCGCGTCATCCAGCAGGAAACGCAGCGCCATGACCGCACCCGCACCGGCAATATAGCCCGCCAGCGTACCGAATTCGAGCCAACTTCCCATAAGGCCACGGTTTTTATCCGTGGAATATTCCGCAATGAAAGTCGCGGCCCCACCATATTCGCCGCCAGTGGAAAAACCCTGAACTAGACGAGCGAGCAGCAGCAGAATAGGAGCCCAGATCCCGATAACCGCGTAGGAGGGAATCAGACCAATACAGAATGTCCCCAGCGCCATCATGATCATGGTGGCAGCCAGAAGCTTCTGGCGGCCGTAACGGTCCCCCAACGGACCGAAGACCGCGCCGCCAATGGGCCGCATCAGAAAAGCAACGGTAAAGGTGGCGAAGGTGGCAATTAACTGGATGGTTGGATCGGACGCAGGGAAAAAGACTTTCCCGAGTGTCACGGCAATATAGCCGTACACACCAAAGTCGAACCATTCCATGGCATTGCCCAGCGCCGCTGCACCAACGGCACGCTTGAGCATTTCTCCATCGACAACCGTAATGTCATCGGTAGTCAGATGCTTCCGGCGCTTGAACCAGCCAAAATGGGTGGCGTTACGTGCATCCTGCTCTGTCATACGACGTGCCCTCCAGCACCGGTTTCACGGCCTCTTGCTGCGGGGGGCTTTAAGGTGAATCTATCGCTATCTTCTTGTGTCATGCTCCATTGAATACACTAAACAGCGTGTTTTGTCGAAAAATAGAAAAGATTTTTTAGTATGCGCAAGAAATACGCCCCCCGATAAAGCGTGGTTCTCCGGGAATATAAAAATAAGTTGTTGTTGCCTGACCACCACTTTCTGCAAATCGACGGTTCAGAATATTCCGGGCATACACTGTTGCTTCCCACCGCCCGGAAGCGGACCGGAACGAGACATGCGCCCCCAGCAGGAAATACGGCGGCAGACGATAAAATCCGGTGCCACCCGGCGTCATGGCCTGACTGCCGCGATACTGCCAGTCCGGTCCGAATTCCAGCGTATAGGCGCGTGCCAGAGGTTGCCGCCACTCAGCCGAACCATTCAGTGTCAGCTTGGGCTGACCGTTATCCACACCGCCAAAATTATCATTTATGGCTTTCCACACGCCATGTTGCGCGTAATACGCGTTGGTCTTCGCACGGTTGACTGTCGGGAAATCCTGAAAATTCCCACGCTGCCAGCCAAGATTTTGCGTCAGATGCAAATGGCTGAATGGATGTGCCTCAATGGTGCCCTCAAACCCCCAGCTTTCAGATTTTGGCGCATTGGTAATCTCGCTCAGAGGCCCGTAATTCGGTATCAGCACCGTTCCCAAAATCTGCTGATTATGAAAATCATTATAAAATGCAGCCCCGTTAATGCGTAGCCTGTCCGGAATCGGGTCGCTTTTAAATCCGGCTTCATAGGTCAGCACAGTTTCCGGTTTGAACGGATCAAGCTGCGCCTGAATCTGCGTATTGTTGGCGGTAAAGCCTCCGGGTTTAAACCCTTTGCTCATTTTATAATAAACCAGAGCATGCTGGAGCATCTGCCAAGACACACCCACCTGCCCGGCAAACTGGTCTGACGTCGTGCTCTCACCATGGAAATTATTCGTGGCACCCCCAAAAATCTGGGATCGCAAACCCGTTATGGAACGCTCATCCCGCTCATGCAGCAGACCGCCCCAAATCATCACGCCATGCGGCAGCCGATAGCTGACATGCCCGAATTCTGAGAGACTATCCTGATTCAGCCCAAAGGTGGTGGACATCATATAGCCGCGCGCGGGACGATAATCCGTATAGTCAAAGAAGAACCGCTGATCCATGCGGGTACGCTGGTAATGCGTCCCCACCACCCACTGCAACCTGTCCCGCGTGTTGGAGGAATGGAGCCGGACTTCCTGCGTAAAGGTATTGGCGTCAATCGTGCGATAGGTATCCGCCTGAGAGAGCGCCGTGCCGTCCTGATCGGTATATTCGCCCTGCCGTTCTGTCTCGAACGCGCTGATGGCACTGAGGGTCAACGGGCCGAAATCATGGTCGATATGTAGGTCCGCACCCCAGAACTGGTTATGCTCACTTGGCTTGAGGCCAACCTTACGGCCCACCAGTCTTGCGAACTGAGGGCGCATGGACCATTCCGCCTGCTGCCATGAGGCCATGTCCGGCAAGGGCTGCTTGCCGATCAGCCTGTGTACCGGCACGCCGGTCACAACATCACTGTTATCCTGCGTGAAATGGCCGCCCAGCAGAATAGTGGTGTGTGCGTCCGGCTTCCAGCGTAATTTACCGCGCAGGGCCCACAGATCCGCATCCCCCAAATGGTCCCCGTTCAGCGGGTTGGTCTGCCAGCCGCCGCCATGCTGCGTCTGGCCGGCCAGACGCAGCATGGCGGCGGCTGG
>NZ_LHZV01000067.1 GCF_001581005.1 Acetobacter orleanensis | reverse complement strand
GGGGGGCGTTGTTCCGGCGTGCGGGGCTGCGTTTGGGGTTACGGGGGCGGCGGGGTTCTGCTGTCATCAGCTCACTATCTGTTCAGGCAATCAGGTCAGGCCATAAAGGCGGAGGAAAATGGCAGGCCGGACCTGCCGGAGCATCAGGCCACCAGCAGGGCGGCGTCGGCTGCTGTGGGAGAGTCGGTTCTGCTCAGGTCCATTCTGTTCGGGTACCGTGTGTGCAGATACCGCCTGAGCACATCCGGGTAGAGCCGGTGTTCCTGCCGCAGCACGCGGGCGGCGAGCATGTCTGCCGTATCACCCGGCAGCACCGGGACTGCGGCCTGCCCCAGAATGGGGCCTTCATCCATGTCTTCCGTGACCAGATGCACGGTGCAACCATGGATGCGCACACCCGCTTCCAGCGCGCGCTCATGCGTGTGCAGGCCGGGGAAGATGGGCAGAAGGCTGGGGTGAATGTTGAGCATTTTCCCCGCCCACTGTGTGGTCAGGAAGGGGGTCAGCAGCCGCATATACCCTGCCAGACAGACGACTTCCGCCCCGGCTTTCCGAAGGGCGGCGTCCACCGCATGTTCATGCGCTGCACGGTCTTTTTTAAACAGACGGTGGTCGATCGCGACCGTCTCAAGCCCCGCTGCGCGGGCCATGTCCAACCCCGGCGCATCGGGTTTGTTGCTCAGCACAAGGCAGATACGGGCCGGGAAATCGGGCTGCGCGCAGGCTTTAATCAGCGCCGTGGCGTTACTGCCCCGGCCACTGAGCAGAATGGCGACCGGGGTTTTCGGCGTCTCACTCATGCTGCGTGGAAATCCGGAGCGGCCACCATCTTCAGACCAGCTTTAGCAGAGCCATCGGCAGCTTTGGTAATATGGCCGATCAGCGTGCCGGTCTCCCCCATCTCTTTCAGGCGGGCCAGAACCTCATCCGGTTTCGGGGTGATCAGCACCATGCCAACGCCACAGTTAAAGACGCGCAGCATTTCCTCATTGGCGACATCACCCGTGCGGGCCAGCCAGTTGAACACGGGGGGCACCGGCCATGCGGCGTCAATCACGGCGTCCAGCCCTTCGGGCAGGATGCGCGGCAGGTTGCCCGGCAGACCACCGCCGGTAATGTGTGCAGCCGCGTGCAGCAGGCCTGCGCGGTGCAGGTCCAACACGGCGCGGACGTAAAGTTTGGTCGGGGTCAGCAGGGCTTCCCCCAGATTTTTGCCCGGAGCGAAGGCTGCCGGGTCCGTCCACGCCAGATGGGCATCGGCCACAATGCGGCGCACCAGGGAATAGCCGTTAGAATGTACACCGCTGGAGGGTAGGGCGATCAGCGCATCACCCTCTGCAATGCCAGCCGGGAGCAGGGCGGAGCGTTCTGCGGCACCTACGGAAAAGCCTGCCAGATCATAATGCCCATCGGCATACATGCCGGGCATTTCGGCGGTCTCGCCGCCAACCAGCGCACAGCCGGACTGCTCACAGCCCTGCGCAATGCCACGCACAACCTTGGCAGCACTTTCAACAGACAGGCGGCCCGTTGCAAAATAATCCAAGAAGAAGAGCGGCTCCGCGCCCTGCACAATCAGGTCATTCACGCACATGGCGACAAGGTCGATCCCCACCGTTTCATGCAGCCCGGTTTCAATAGCAAGAGTCAGTTTGGTGCCGACGCCATCTGTGCAGGAGACCAGAACCGGGTCCTGAAAGCCTGCGGCCTTGAGGTCAAACAATGCGCCGAATCCGCCAAGTCCGCCCATGGTGCCGGGGCGGTCGGTGGCTTTGGCGGCGGGTTTGATGGCGTCAATCAAAGCTTCTCCGGCTTCAATATCCACGCCGGAGTCACGATAGGTGAGGCGGGAGGTGGGAGAACTGGAAGAAGACGTCATGACAGGTGCTCTTGGTCTGAAAGGGGTCGATGGAACGGATTGGGTAGGGTAGGACTCCCTGAGGACAGTCTTTACGGCAGGTGAAGCAACACGCAAAGCGGCATGAAACGGATTACAGAAACAAAAGAGGCCGCACAGCAGCCTGTGGCGGACGAAAAGGAGGGAAGCGCGGGCGGCCAGATTGCTCTGCCATTCGCGTATCGCCCCCGATTCGGCCGCTCGGATTTTGTGGCGGCTCCCTCCAATGCCGCCGCGCGGGGCTGGGTGCTGGATGCGGAAGCCATGTGGCGCTGGCCGGAAGGCCGCATGGCCCTGTGGGGGGAGTGTGGCACAGGCAAGACGCATCTGCTGTCCGTCTGGGCCGCGCGGCATGGCGCGCCGGTTATTGAGGGCCGCCGCCTGAATGAGCAGGACGTGGCGGACCTTTTTCAGGAAGGCGGCTTTCGGGCCGTGGCGCTGGATAATGCTGACAAGGTGCGTAACGAGGCTGATCTGCTCCATCTGATCAATCTGGTGCGGGAGCAGAGAATGGCGCTGCTCATGGCCGGGCAGGCTGCCCCCGCGCGCTGGCCGGTGTCCCTGCCGGATCTGGCCAGCCGCTTACGGGCGACGGCGTCCGTCCCCATCGGGCAGGCGGAGGAGGCGTTGCTGCGCAGACTGTTCCTGCGGCTGCTGGCGGAACGGCAGATGGTGGTGGCCCAGCCTGTTACGGAATGGCTGCTGCGTCGCCTGCCCCGTAACGCGGGAGCGATTCGGGATATGGCCGCCCGGCTTGATGCGGCAGCCCTTGCCTCTGGTGAGAAAGTGACGCGCGCTCTGGCTGCCAGTGTTCTGGAGTCCTTGCTGGCAGAGGAGGCAGGGCAGGCTTAAAGTTCCTGCTCTTAAAGCTCTTGCTCTGGGGACATGTCTGCGCCACTGTGCTGATGTGTGTGTTATAGTGTAACATCCAACCGATAAGGTGATTTCTGCATCATGAGCAGCTTTTTCAGGCGTTCTCTGTTGCCTCTGGCGGTGCTGGCCTGCGCTCCGGCGGTTCTTCCTCCCGTTCCGTTTGCTCATGCGGATGAGGGAATGTGGACCATGGACCACCTGCCCGTTGACCTGATGAAGCAGCGTTACGGCTTCACCCCGACCGCAGCGTGGACAGAGCGTGTGACGAAGGCCTCCGCGCGTCTGGCGCTGGGCTGCTCGGCCTCATTCGTCTCGGCTGATGGGCTGGTGATGACAAACCACCATTGCGCCAATGAATGCCTCCAGCAGCTTTCCGTCAAAGGCAAAAACTATTTTCAGGATGGTTACAGCACCAAAAGCCCGGCGGATGAGCAGCGTTGCCCCGCCATGGAACTAAACCAGTTGGACAGCATTACAGATGTGACCGACCGGATGCAGACAGCACTACGCGGCAAAGATGGCGCGGCCTACACCACGGCGCGTCAGGCCGAGGAAAGTGCCATTGAAAAAGAATGCGCCAAGGATGACCCGACAAAATGGCGCTGCGATGTGATCAGTCTGTATCATGGGGGTCGCACCGCGCTGTATCGCTATCGCCGGTATCAGGACGTGCGCATGGTCATGGCGCCGGACCAGAACGCCGCCTTCTTTGGTGGAGACCCGGACAACTTCAACTTCCCGCGTTACGATCTGGATATGGCCTTCCTGCGTGTTTATGCAGACGGAAAGCCCGCCAAGGTTGATGCCTTTCTGCCGTTTGACGCTGCGGGCCCGAAGGAAGGCGAGCTGGTGTTCACCTCCGGTAATCCGGGGTCCACGGAGCGTGAAGTGCCGCTGGCGGATCTGGAGTTTTCAAGAAATGTTTCCGTGCCGTTTGTTGTCGATAACTATTCCGCGCTGGATGGCGCGCTCTGGCAGTACAGCCGGGAAAGCGCTGCGCATCATCAACAGGCGCAGGAACGCATTTTCGGGATTGAAAACAGCCTGAAAGTCTATCGTGGCCGCGTGGATGTTCTGGCAGACCCGAAACTACTGGATGCCAAGGCGAAGAGTGAGGCCAGCCTGCGGGACTGGATTAATGCTGACCCGAAACGCAAGGAAACCTATGGTGACCCATGGGCCAAAAATGCGGAGGCTCTGGCCGTCAAGAGGCGCATTTTCAAACCGTATGTGATGCTGGAAGGCTCTTTTGGTCTTCAGGGAGAATTGTTCCAGTACGCCAAATTGCTGGTGCGCGCAGCCAATGAACGCCAGAAGCCGGATGCGGAACGCCTGACCGCCTATCATGATGCGCGTCTGCCCGCGCTGGAGGCGGAGCTTGGGTCCACGGCTCCAGTCTATCCGGATCTGGAAAAGACGGAACTCGCCTTTTCTCTGTCCAAGCTGCGGCAGGTGCTGGGCGCGGATGATGAGATGGTAAAGCTTGTTCTGGGCAAGGCCTCTCCGGATGATCTGTCTGAAACGCTGGTTAAAGGCACAAAGCTGGCGGACCCCAAGGTGCGTCTGGCGCTCTGGAAAGGCGGGGCTGATGCCATTGCGGCGTCCAAAGACCCGATGATTGTGCTCGCCCGCGCTCTTGAACCGCATACCCGCGCCCTGCGCAAGCAGATGGATGATGAGGTAGCAGCCCCCTCCCGTCAGGCGAGCGAAGCCATGGCCAAGGCGCGCTTTGAGCGGGATGGTGTCTCCTCTTACCCGGACGCCACGTTTACGCAGCGCCTGTCTTTCGGGCAGGTCAAAGGTTGGGATGAAAACGGAAAAACCGTGCCAGCCTTTACCTATTTTTCTGGTCTGTATGACCGTGCAACTGGCTCTGACCCCTTCAAGCTCACCAAACCTTGGCTGGATGCCAAGGCGCATGTAAACATGAAAACGCCGTATGACTTTGTGTCCACAAACGACATTATCGGCGGGAACTCCGGGTCTCCGGTTATTGATTCCGAGGGCCATGCCGTGGGGCTGATTTTTGATGGCAATATCCACTCGCTGGGTGGGGATTTCTATTATGATGAAGGCACTAACCGGGCAGTGGCGGTTGATACCGCAGCCATCATGGAAGCGCTGAAAGTGGTTTATAAAAATCAGGCGCTGGCTAATGAACTCTCTCAGGGGCATCTCTGAGGCCTGACGCACGGCCCGCATTACTCGTGCACGCGGCGGTGCGGGTAATGCAGGAGTAAGGCGCATTCAGGAACAGGCTCGCAGGGCAATGGCTCTGCGGGCCTGTTTTGCGTTTGGCGTCTGCTCTCGGGAATGGGAGAGACATAAAACCGTAACATGTGCCATTCTTTTCCAGCGGAAACACTGTACAGTATGGTGCAGAAACTTAAGAGATTATGACTACGCCCCCGCAAGGCTGATGCGGAGGGCGAGGGTGCACAGAGGGGAGAATGGGCGTGACGACGGCGAAGGACAAAAAGACGGGTCAATCAGCCGGTGTGAGAGCACCAGCCCGCAAGCGCACGCCGGCTGTAAGCCGCACCAGAAAAAAGCCTGCCCAGAAACAGGTGACTCTGGACATGCCCGAGCGGTTTATCAACCGTGAGTTGTCTTGGTTGTCCTTCAATCAGCGCGTTGTGGAAGAAGCGGACAACGCGCGTAACCCGTTGCTGGAACGCCTGCGTTTTCTATCCATCAGTGCGAGCAATCTGGACGAATTTTACTCTGTGCGTGTGGCCGGGCTGGTCGGGCAGGTGCGAGAAGGGCTGGTAGCCCTCTCGCCAGATGGTCTCACGCCCTCCCAGCAGTTGGACGCTGTGCGCGAGCGTTGCGCCCAGCTTTTGCGGGAGCAGCAGCGCATCTGGGAAGAACTGCGCGGCCTTCTGGCGGAAGAAAATATAGTTCTGTGCGAACCGGCAGATCTGGATGACGAGGACCGCGCATGGCTGCACGCGTGTTTTCTGGACCGGGTCTTTCCGGTTCTGACGCCGCTTGCGGTGGACCCGGCGCACCCGCTGCCGTTTATTCCCAATATGGGCCTCGCGCTTGGCCTGCGCCTGCTTCTGGCGGAAAACGGCGCGTTTGCCATGAACGCGCTCATTCTGCTGCCAGCGCAGGTTGAACGCTTCATTCGTCTGCCCAACAAAGAGGGTGCGACAACCAACGCCGTGCGTTTCATCCGTCTTGAAGACCTCATTACCCAGTGCATCGACCAGCTTTTCCCCGGCCTTACGGTAGGGGAAAGCGGCGTGCTGCGCGTGGTGCGCGATACGGACGTGGAGTTTGAAGATGAGGCCGAAGACCTTGTCCGCTCCTACGAGAGCGCCCTCAAGCGCCGCCGCCGTGGCGTTGTGATCCATCTGGATATGGAAAAGCGTGTGCCGACGGAACTGGCCGACGCAATTGCCTCTGGCCTTGATCTGCCCTCTGATGAAATTGCCGTCCATTCCGGCATGATCGGCGTGGTGGACTTAAAGCAGATGATTGTGGATGACCGGCCCGATCTGCTCTTCCCGCCCTATACGCCGCGCTTCCCGGAGCGGATTCTGGATTTTAACGGCGACTGTTTTGCCGCCATCCGGGCGAAGGACCTGCTGGTTCATCACCCGTTTGAGAGTTTTGACGTGGTGGTGCAGTTCTTGCGTCAGGCAGCACTCGACCCCAACGTGATTGCTATCAAGCAGACGCTCTACCGGACATCCCGTGACTCGCCCATCGTCAAGGCGCTGATTGAAGCGGCTGAGGCAGGGAAATCCGTCACCGCTATGGTGGAACTGCGGGCGCGGTTTGATGAAGAAGCCAATATCCGCCTCTCCCGTGCGCTGGAAGCCGCCGGGGTGCAGGTTGTGTTCGGCTTTGCAGACCTGAAAACCCACGCCAAGCTGAGCCTTGTTGTAAGGCGTGAGGGCAATCAGGTCCGCTCCTACGCGCATTTTGGCACGGGCAATTATCACCCGATTACCGCCAAAATTTATACGGACCTGTCCTTCTTTACCTGCAAGCCGGAACTGGCGCGGGATTCCGCGCGCCTGTTCAATTACGTGACCGGCTACGCCATGCCGGCCAAGATGGAAGCCATTGCGTTTTCGCCCATCACCATCCGCAGCACGCTGCGGGAGTTGATCGAGGAGGAAATCGCCCATGTCAAAGCTGGGCGTCCGGGTACCATCTGGCTGAAAATGAACGCGCTGGTGGACCCCGCCTTGATTGACTGCCTCTACCGCGCCTCCTGCGCCGGGGTGCGGATTATTGGGGTCATTCGCGGCATCTGCTGCCTGCGTCCGGGTGTGCCGGGGCTTTCTGAAAATATCCGTATCAAGTCCGTCGTCGGGCGGTTTTTGGAACATTCGCGCATTTTTGCGTTTGGCAACGGCCACCGGCTGCCCTCGCGCTACGCCAAGGTCTATCTCTCTTCCGCCGACTGGATGACGCGCAACATGGACTGGCGCGTGGAAAGTATGGTGCCTGTCACCAACCCCACGGTGCATGCCCAGATGCTGGGGCAGATCATGGTCTCCAACCTCAAGGACAATCTGCAATCTTGGGGGCTGGAAGCCAACGGAACATGGCGCAGGCTGGCACCGGGGGCACGGCCATTTTCCGCACATGACTGGTTTATGACGCATCCTTCACTTTCCGGCCGGGGCTCCGCCGCGCATGAAACACCTTTGCGCGCTCCGGCCTCCTTGCCATCGTCAAAAGACATGATGTTTGATGATTAATAACAACCGGCGATGCGGAGAGGTCAGAGTGCGTGTTTTTGGCGTCTGTTCCCGGTTTCCGTGAACAGGTTTGGGGAGTAGAGTGCCGCGCATGCAGACTGATATGCCGCGCCGTTCGGCCGTTGTTGATCTTGGGTCCAATTCTGTCCGCCTTGTGGTGTTCGAGGGCGTGTCACGCAACCCGGTGCCGATCTTTAATGAAAAGGCGGTTCTGCGTCTGGGCCGTGGGCTAACAGCAACGGGCAAGCTGAACGAGGAAGGCGTGCAGATGGCCATGGAAGTGCTCAACCGCTTCCACGCTATTGCCCGCGCCATGAACGCGGACCCGTTTGAAATTCTGGCAACCGCTGCGGTGCGGGATGCTCTGAACGGGCCGGAGTTTGTGGACGCGCTGCGCAAAAACATGCCGGGTGTGCCTATCCGTATCCTGAGCGGTGAGGAAGAGGCCGACCATTCCGCCATTGGCGTGATGTGCGGTATCCCCGGCGCCAATGGTCTGGTGGCGGATGTGGGTGGTGGCTCTCTTGAACTGATCCGTCTTGCGGAAGATGGGCGGCACGACGCTAACACTCTGCCGCTGGGGGTCATCCGCCTGAGTGACCGCGCCAACGGAGACCTGACCGCCGCCCGCACACTGGCGGATGAGGATATTGGCGGCGTCAAATGGCTGTCTCAGGTCAAGGGCAACACGCTGTATCTGGTCGGCGGGGCGTTCCGCGCTCTGGCCCGCCTGCATATTGCCCGCATGCAATATCCTTTGAATATTGTGCATTATTACACGCTGGGGCTGGAAGAAGCGCGGGAGATGACGGGCTGGCTGCTCCATGCGCCACGCCGCAGTCTTGAGCGGCTGCCCGGTGCCCCCAAAAAACGTCTGGATGATGTGCCGTTTGCGGCAACCGTTCTGCGCAGGCTCCTGCGCAAGGTGCAGCCCGAGCGGGTGGTGTTCTGCGTAGATGGCCTGCGGGAGGGGTGGTACATGCTGAATGTCGCCCCGGATTTCTTGCCGCAGGACCCGATGGAAGTGGTAGCGCGGGATATGTGCGCCCGGTTGGGCCGTAGCAATACCCTGCCGGATGTGCTGTGCCGCTGGACAGATGGCTTGCTGGCCAAGGAAACAGCGCAGGAGCAGCATCTGCGGCGCATTGCCTGTATTCTCTCGGATGTGGGCAGTCACGATCACCCGGAATATCGGGCGGAGCAGACGTACTGGCGTATTCTCCGCCTACAGGGCGTTGGGTTTGATCATGAGGCGCGGGCGTGGCTGTCTCTCGCACTTGCCGTGCGGTACGCAGCCGATGTCACGGCGGATTTTCTGGTGACCTCCCGCACGTTGCTGAGTGACGTCGCGTATCGGCGCGCTCTGGTACTGGGGCAGGCCTTGCGTCTGGCCTATTCTGTCTCCGGTGGAACAACGGTGCTGCTGGATGGCACCGCGTTGCTGTGGCAGCGTAAGGAACTGGTGCTCAAACTGGTGTCATCCCGTGTGTCCGTGCGGGGAGAAACCGTGGGGCGCGGGCTGACGCGCCTTGGGCAGGCGTTGGAGGTTCCTACTCATATTGAGTCTGATCAGGACGCCTGATCTCCACCTTTTTCCAGTCTGTTTTCTGTCAGGATCAGAGATGCGCGCGGGGCAGGGCATAGAGGCTCTGCGCCTTCTGGCTGGTTATGGGGGTGGACAAGGTGCCGGGTTCTAGGCACCTTAAATTTCAGACATCTTCCGGTGGCGGAGGAGTTATGGCCAGTAGTCAGTGGAAAAAATTACGTGTCTTCTGATGAGATAGTCGACCCAACCGTGCAGAATGACGCGTCCGTGCGGCGTGTCCTGCTGCATTTGGTTCTGCCGTTTGGGGCGTTGGTGGTGGTGGTGGTATCCATTGCTGCCATTGGCCTGCACTCTTATCGGTCCACGCGGGCCGGGGTTACGGCGCTGACGAATGAACTGCTTGGGGCTGTGCAGGAGAATATTTCTCAGGAAGTTTCAGACTACATCATGCCTGCCATGGCGGGGAATATCATTGCCAGCGGTATGATTGCGCACGCGCCGCCACAGGTTTCGGACCGAGTTTTTAACTCCTACGGCGCGGCCATGCTGCAAAGTGTGCCGCAGTTGCAGTCCTTTTATCTGGGGGATGAAGATGGCCATTTCCGGCTGATTACCCGTGGGCCGGACGGAAAAAATCAGGAACGCACCACGTTTGAGGTGCATGACGGCAAACAGGTTTATCACCGCGAATTTTTCACCGATGATGGCGTAAAAACTGGCGAGCAATACACGGACGCCACCGGGTATGACCCGCGGAAGCGGCCTTGGTATGCCAACACGGAAGGCAAGACGGACATCCAGTGGACGCAGCCTTATCTGTTTGCCACGGCCCGCCAGTTTGTCATGACCAGTTCTCTGCGGTTTCGCGGTTCAAATGGTCACACCTACGTTTTTGCAACCAATATTTCTCTCAATGAACTCAGCACCTTTCTTGACCATCTGAGAGTCGGAAAAACCGGCAACGCCATTATTCTGGACAGCAAGGGCCGGGTTATTGCCGGGCGTAACATCATGCAGCAGGCGGAAGCTGCCGGGTGGGACCCCAACAAGATGGTGCTGGACCCTAAAACGCATCCGGTTTTTGCCCGTGGCTATGATCATTACCGTGTGCGCGGGTTTGGCCCACGGAGCTTTGAGTTGGATGGCAAACGGTACGTTACCATTGCCTCGCCGCTGAAAAGTTCTGCCGAGCGCTGGATTTTGCTGCTGTCAGCCCCGGAAAGTGACTTCGCGAGTTTTGCTCGGCAAAGCAGCCAGCAAAGTTTGCAGTTTGCCGGGATTATTATTGTCTTCTCCCTGACGCTGGCAGGGTTCCTTATCAGGCAGGTCCGGCGGTCGGAACGTGTAGCCCGTAAGCTGGCGCAGCAGGGTGTGCAGATTACGCATGAAAGTGCCGCAGTGCAGCAGGTGGCTTCCACGCCGCAGTTGTTTGACCCGAAGACAGACCCATTGGTGCTGACGGAGCAATTGGTGCATGTCACGGATGCGCGCAGGGCGAGCATCTGGCGGTTGCTGCATAATGGCGAGGCGCTGATCTGCGAGGAGTCATATGACCAGAAGCAGGATGCGCATTCCGGCGGTTTTGAAATGTCCCGCACGGAACTCGGGTCCTTTTTTGAAGCCATTGAAGCCGGGGATGTGCTGAGCGTTGACAATGCCGCGACGGATGAGCGCACAACGCAGTTTGAACGTCTGGTCATGCGCGAGTTGGGTACTCGGCAGCTTGCCGTGTACCCAATCCACGGCCCGAAAGGCATTATTGGCGCGATAGTGCTGGAAGATGCCCGCATGGCCGCGCATCTGGTCTATTTTGTGGACCTGATGGCATCTATCGCCGGGATCAGACTGGCCGAGACAGCGGATGAGATTGAAAGCGGACATGGCCTCCCGGCTGATGAAATGGCGGGAACGGGCGTGTCCGCGTCCCCCCGGCCAGAGCCGCAGTTTGATAACATGCTCATGCGCGCGCCACAGGTGGCGGGGGTTACAACCTCTGGTATTTATCCCTCTGTTGCTGTGCTGGTTATCACCTTTTCTGACCCGGTTGTGGATGGAGAGGCTGAAACCCAGAACCTGCTGGTGCTCATCAACAAACTTGCAACGGATGTGCAGCGCATTGCCAAAGAGCGCGGCCTGTTTGGCGTGGAAGTGGCAGGCCACCGGATGATCTGCATGGCGGGCTGCACGGTGGAGGAAGACCATACGGCCATTATCCGCATTGCCGATGCCGCGTTGACCATGCGGGAAACCTTTATGGCAACGCTGGCTGCCGCCAATCTGGAACCCGTGTTTGCCATGGGGCTGGATTACGGCGCGGCATTTGGTGGCGCTGTGGGGGAAGAGCCAAAGGTGTTCAACCTGTGGGGCCAGACGGTGTCCATGGCGGAACTCATGGCGCAGGGCGCGAGTGATGGTGGCACCATTCAGGTGACAGACCGCGTCTATGCCGCTTTGCGTGACCGTTATCTGTTCCGTTCACGCGGGTCCTTCTTTGCGCCGCACCTTGGCCTCGGCCGGGCCTATGTTCTGGCTGCGCGCCGATGAGTGGCTCCAACGCGCAGCCCAACCAGCCGGAGCCTACGGAAGAGCAGGACCCTCTTCTGGAGGCCGAGGCCGCCAGCCATTCGCAGTATCCGCAGAAATTTGTGCTGCATGAATGGGTGCGGGAAAAACTGGCGTGGCTGGGGCGGCTGACGCGGCGGCAGATCCGCTTTTTTCTCATCATGCTCGGGTCCTGCTGGGGCGTTATTTTTGAAAGTTTCCGCGCGCATTCATGGCGGCGCACGGTGCGGTATGAATTTGCCGCCACGATGAGAAGCGTGATTGGCGGCGGTTTGATCGCCACAATGTTTGCGGGCACGCTGACAGGCGTTGCCGCAGTCTCCCAGACTATTTACTGGCTGGGGCTGGCGGGCATGGCCAAAATGACCGGCACTATTCTGATCGATGTGGTGATCCGGGAAATTGCGCCCATTCTGGTGGGTATTCTGCTGCTGGGCCGCAATGGCATGTTGTCCGTAACAGAGCTTGGTTTGCTGACAACGGGTGGAGAAATCCGCTCCATGCAGGCGCAGGGGCTGGACCCGTTTTTGCTGCTGGTCATGCCGCGTACGCTGGCTTTTACGGTTGGCGGGTTTACGCTCGGGATTCTGTTCTCCTTTGCGGCACTCGTGACAGGCTACGTCATCAGCCGCATGTCCGGCGTGGTGACAAACCCGGTCTGGACGTTTCTGTATGATGTGATTACCGCCATGTCTCACGCGGATTATCTCATTATTCCGCTTAAATTTATTACAGTCGGGTTTGTAGTTGGGCTGGGCGGTTGCCTGACGGGGCTGACCGCCACGGGCGAAGATAATTTGCGCACCCTTCTACCGCGTGGCTTTTCTCGCGGAATGCTGATTGTGATGGCTGTCAGCGTGCTGTTCAGTCTGGACCTGTAAACCATGGATACACGCACAACCGGACCGTTGCTGGAGTTGAACAAAGCCGTTCCGTCCTTTGAGGAAAGCGGCCTGCCGCCTGTTCCGTTCAGCATGAAGCTGATGCCGGGGGATTGTATGGTGGTGGAATCCCGTTCCTCCTCCCGCGCCACGATGTTTGCTGACCTGTGTTGCGGTCTGGTGCCGCTGGATGATGGCGCGGTAAAGTTCATGGGGCTGGACTGGGCAGCCCTGCATGACAGGGAGATCAATGCCCTCCGTGGACGCATTGGGCGTATAACCCGCAGGCCAAGCTGGCCTGAGTTTCTGAACACGCATCTTGCCATCACGCTCCAGCAACTGCACCATACCACCCGCCCGCTTGATGAGATTGTGGCGGAAGCAGCCCGGTTGAGTGAAGCATTTGGCCTGCCCGGTCTCCCTGTTTTGCGGCCCAGCCTGCTGTCTGATTTCGATCTGCTGCGAGCGGGTTGTGTAAGGGCTTTTTTGGGGCACCCCCGCCTGTTGCTTCTGGAAGACCCGTTGGAAGCAAGCCCGGTTGAACTGCAAAATCCGTTTTTAAGTGCGATAACGGAAGCGCGGGACAAAGGGGCCGGGGTTATCTGGCTGGTACGCAATAATGCCATCTGGCAGGGTTACCGGCAGGGAATTACGAGTATGTGGCGCCTGGCTGATGACGGGCTTGTAGAAATACGGACGGCATAATGTTCCAGATCCGCTTAAGACAAAAAGTCAAACCGCTCATTTCCCTGCGCTATGCGGATGAATGGGTCGGCTTCCTCGTGCTTCTCAGCGTGGTGCTGTTTGCCGGTGCTGTGGTTGAGGCCGGTGTGCTGCAAAACTGGCTGACACCGCCCGCGCGCCTGCATGTCACGCTGCCTGCTTCTGGTGTGGGTGGCCTGACGGTGGGGAGTGACGTGCAGTTGCTCGGTACCCATGCCGGTACCATTCGTGCGGTAAAGCTCAACCCCTCGGGTGAGATGTATGCGCTGGTGGATCTGGACCCGCAGGCCAAGCCGTTTATCCGGCGGGACAGCACGGCCATTATCCGCAAGCAGTTTATTGTTACCGGCTCCTCCTATCTGGAACTCAGCCGTGGGCACGGGGATGCCATGGACTGGAGTTATGCCGTGCTGAGCGCAACACCAGCGCCCAATCCGGCGGACCAAATTACGGCGACGCTGAATGATATTCAGGCCCAGATCATGCCCGCCATTGCCAGCGCACGGCATATGATGGCCGAACTTGACGCCACCATGACGGACATGCATGCGGGCAAGGGCACAGTAGGCCAATTGCTGACCAATGATGAACTGGTCAGACAGGCGCAGGCGGCTGCGGTCTCGCTGAACACCGTGATTGACCGGCTCAAGCCGATTGAAAAGCAGGTTTCCGGCATCATGACCAAGACAGACGGCACCATGAACAATCTGCGCTCTGCTTCGCACGATCTGAAAGGGGCAACGCCGCATCTGCCCGCCATTGCAGGCAGTGTGGAAGCCAGCACGGCAGATCTGCCCGCTCTGCTTGCACAGGCGCAGACAACCCTTTACGGGCTGGAAAAACTGACGGACCAGTTGCGTGGCATGTGGTTGCTGGGGGGGCAGAAAACCACAAAGAAGAACCGCCTCGCGCCCCGGCAGGTGCGGCCATGAAGCGCGTAACCTCCCAGACGTTCCTGGCCCCTTTACTGCTGGCCCCCTTACTGCTGACCGGCTGTGGCGGCGGGGCTGTGGAAGCTCCCTCCGCACGGGATGACGCCGCGTGGGATCAGGCAATGACAGCCGGGCAGGACTCTTTTGAACTGGGCCGCTATAGCGTGGCGATTACCCAGTATCGCAGGGCAGCAGACCTCGCACTGTTACGGGATGATGGCGTGGCGACGGCTGAAGCAGGGTATGATCTTGCCGTATCCCAGCTTGCGGGGGATGACCCGGCAGCGGCCGTTAGAACCGTGCAGACCACACGGCAGGCCGCCGCTGTGCGTGGGCAGACTGCTCGCCCGGAATTTGATCTGATTGAGGCAGCCGCCCGCTATCGTTTGAACCAGTATCCGCAGGCGGTCGCATTGGCCTCTGGCGGGATGGCTTCCCCGGATACAGCCTATGCCGCGCGGTCCGCCCTTGTGCTGGGGCTGGCGGCAGATGCAGGGCGGGATGCTACGGCCTTCCAGAAAGCGCTGACCTATTTTAATGGGCTCAAGCCCCCCCTTTCCGGCACAGAGCAGGCGGATAAGGCCGAAATTCAGGCCCGCGCCCTGCTGGCCTCCAACCCTGTGCAGGCGGAGCAACTGGCGGAACAGGCGGCCACCCTGCGGCGGGATGAATCCTCTTACCGCGATATGGCGCGCGCACTGGCTTTGGCCGGGCAGGCGGCGGACCGGAGCGGAGACCACCAGAAGGCCGCCAGCTTCTGGGCACGGGCGGCACAAAGCGCCTCCATGCAGGCGAAATCTGCCAACACAGCGGATGCCGCAACTGTGACGCAAGGGGAGAGCCTGCTGCGCGGAGGTGCCATGTCTGCACAGAGCGATGCCGCCCAATGGGCAAATCTGGCGGGTGGTGTGGCCTTGCATCCGTTTGCAGAGCAAAAAACGCCTGCTTCAAAAAAATCGCTGTGATGTGATGCGGATTTGCCATGCGTAATTGATAGGAGCAGGCTTTTCAGGACCCGTGTATGACCGCCTGAACGCAGGGTCGCGCGGCATGCGGCTTTCAGACCAGAAGGGCGGACATGAAAAGCTTATTCCGGCAGTTCAGGGAAAAGCGCGAAGCAAGACTGACAGCGCGTTACAACCGACTGGACGAGACGCCGCTTGAAGAAACGGGCAAGTCTGACAGGAAGACCCATTTTACAACCAAAGACGCCATTCGCCGGTTTCGCACCCATGCGTTGGTGGAAGAAAAAGGCCACCGGGATGTTGTGCGCGTGGGCTTGTCTGACAGTGTCTGGACAGACCTGTATCATCACGCCCTGACAGCAAGCTGGCCCGCTTTTGTTTACACGGCTGTTATTTCCTATTTCCTGATCAATCTGTTTTTTGCCCTTCTCTATTGGGTAGAGCCGGGGCAGATCACGGGAGAAGGCCAGCATACTCTGCTCTCCCTCTTTTTCTTCAGTGTGCAGACGCTCTCCACCGTGGGCTATGGCGGCATGGTGCCGGTCGGGCCGTATGCGAATGTTATCGTCTCGTTTGAAGTGCTGATTGGCATGATGCTCAACGCGCTGGCAACAGGCGTTGTGTTCGCCCGTTTTGCGCGACCACGGGCGCGCATTATGTTCAGCAATAAAGCCGTTATCAGTAATGAAAATGGTATTCCAGCACTCTGTATCCGTATTGCGAACCTGCGGCTGAGTGTCATTTTATCCGTGGATGTGGAAGTCTCTCTCTCTCGTCTGGTCGTGAGTGAAAACGGCCATCTGGTCCGACAGTTTGACCAGCTTTTGCTGGTGCAGTCCCATGTGCCAGTGCTGCGGTTTGCGTTTGTCATGGCGCATGTCATCGGGCCGGAAAGCCCGCTGCATGGAAAAAGCATGGCCGAGCTTGAGAAGGAAGAAGCCGAAATTGTCGTGACCGTAACTGGCACGGATGAGGCTTTGGGCCAGACCGTGTTTGCGCGGACGGCGTATCGGTTTGACCATGTGCACCATAACCACCGATTTGTGGATATTGTCCTCTCCCGCCCGGATGGACGCATTGCTGTGGATTACACGCGTTTTCACGATATTGAACAGCACTGAGACTGTTTTGGAATAACCCTAACCTGCGTCCGTTACCACGCTTAAGAAGCCAATACGGGTGTCTTGCAGGCTAATGTCTCACGCCGCACGCGGGAGATGAAAGCGGCGGGTTATGTCCAGAAACGTGACATTATCGGCCAGCTCCCGCTTCATGACTTCCAGACTGCCGACCGCGCGGGTGAGCTCCATCTGGATAGACAGGTTAGGCTCCCACAAAGTGGCAGGGCGCAGGAATGCCAGTGCGGTGGCGGCGGTCTCCGCGGGTTGGGTGGTGTGGCCATGTAGCGTGGCAATACTGTGCAGAACGGTTTGAAGGGCCTGCGTATGCTGCGGCGAGAGGGCGTGATGTTCCAGCACATGCTGGATACGCAGGATGAGCAGCCCGACTGTCATAATGCCCATGGCACCAGCCAGATAGGCTTCTGTCAGCGCATCCGGTTTCTCGCCTGCGTGGTGAATAATCTGTGCAATTCGCCCGCAGGAGCGCGCCATCCATTCCGCTGGCGTAAAAGAACTTTCTTTAGCAGCCAGCCTGCGTAAATCGCGCACCAGTTTGCGGCGCAGCCGCCAGCGTTCCGCCGCTGGGTCAAACGGCAGCACCAGCCGGAAAGTCCATACTCCCAGCGCAATGCCAAGGACGACAGCGGGCGTGGTGTTAAACCAGAGGATTTCATTCATACGGCTATGGTTGGCCGGGCCAATCATAAACGGCATGAAATTGTTATAAGCCGCTGCTGTCCCAATGGAATTGGGGGCACGGAGGGCAAGCCCGCCGACCAGCATGGGGAAAAAGAGCGACGCCAGCAGTGTTTCATCACTTGCCTGTTCGGGGAGGACGAGAAACACTAGAACCCAAGACACAAGAGCGGCCCACACTGCTCCTCTTAAAAAACCGCTTGAAGCCTGAACGGGGTTTTCAAAAGAGGAAAAGCGTGTGCTGGTGACTGCCACGAACATCGCCAGTGTCGCGCCATCGGGCCATGCCGTCACTTCCCATATCAAACCGCCAACACAGATGGCGGCGGCTGCCCGGAGGCCGTTATTGAGAGCCAGTACGGGGTCTTTTTCAATATGCTGGGCAAAGCGGAAATGGTCTTTGGGGGAGGGGGCCTGCGTTGCGATAAAATGTTGCAGGGCTTCATCCAGTTCCAGAATCAGCTTGGCGAGGGCTGTTTCCAGAATACGGCTTTCCAGCAGGTCCCGCATAAGGTGCTCAGAGTTGTTGGGCTGGGTTCGGGCTTCTTCAAACAGGATCAGCGTGTCTGTTGCGGTTTGCAGGCAGTTTGTGCGGCTATGGTAGAGATCCGCGCGAATTTGGCGGACGGCTTCAATCAGGTCAGAGGGGGCATTCAGGCGGTCAGGGATGGTTGTCAGGATATGGGCGAAGTCTGAGAGGGATTGTTTAAAGGTCTCGGGCAGCGGAGCGGCGGCGTCCATGTGGATGTGCATGCTGAGCCCACGCGCCAGAAACGTGGAAATACTGGCCAGCACAGCGCGGGCGTGATCACCTATATGCTCATGTGGTCCCATCTCAATTTCGCTGAACTCAATCTGATCGGCCAGCGAGGGAATGCTGCCCATCAGTGCGCGGGACCGGAACAGCCCGTCTTTCTGGCCCAGCAAAAGGCCAGTCATGCTCAGGCAGGCACCGCTGAGGGCTTCCATCAGCCGGGTGCGAATTTCATCATGCGCCACAGTATTCAGCCGGGGCGCGAACAGACCCGCCAGCGTGCTTTCACACACAATGCCCAGCGTGATGTAGGTGGCGCGGGATATGGCGATCATGAAAATATTGTCGGGCTGACTGGCTCCGCTCAGCACGATGATGGTGCAGGTAAACGCGACCAGAACCAGCGCGTAGGACCGGAAGTTGCGCAGAAAGGTCGCTTCCGCGCAGCATGCTCCGGCTCCCAGCGCCAGCAAGGGGAAGAGCAGCCACGGCTCTTGCGGAAAAGCCGCCAGAAACGCGATGCCGCATATGGCCCCGATGCAGGTGCCAATCAGCCGCCATTTCGCTTTGGAGATGCTCTGCCCGCGTGAATTCTGCGCGACAATCCATGTCGTCATAGCCGCCCATTGTGGGCTGTCCAGTTCCATCCACAAAGCGAGGCTCAGGGCCAGCAGAGCGGCGCAGGTTGTGCGTAGTGCGAAACCCAGATTGGCCGGGGAGGGGGCGATCAACCACGCAAGGGGTGCGTTTTCTGAAAGACCGGGTCGGCCCGATAAAACTCTGTTCCCCCATGCACGCATACGCTGCGCAAGGTGGTCAGATAACGAAGACACATGCACGGGCCAGCTATTCCTCCAGACCTCGTGTTATAACACGAAGCGGAGGGTCTGGAGCATATTAAAATAGTTTTTCAGAAGAGCGGGTTAAGCGGCTCTTAAACAGCCTTGTAGGGTTTGGAGGCATCAAGGAATACCGCGTTGGCGTCCAGTTCGTGCGAGACCACAATCAGGTAGGCAATCGCGCGGGTCAGCTCAATGCGGGTGCTGATATTGGCTTCCATCGCCTCAATACGGCGCAGGGCTCTCGTGGCAATACGCGCGCTCTGGGCGGTGCGACCATATTTGCCGGTAAAGCGGCTCATGCGCTGCATCACCACTTCAATCGGCCTGCGGGCCGAAGGCGGGATCTGGTCGCGTTGCAGCAGATTGCGCAGGCGGATGATATTGAGGCCAATGGTCATGGCCGCCAGCGTGCCCTGTAGGCAGCCTTCAATGGTGGGGGAGGGCGTAGGCCCGGCATGGCGGATCAGCCGCGCGAAGCGGTCAATATTCCGGCCAATCCAGTTCTGGTTAAGCGGAATGGGATTAGCCGACGCCAGTGTGCGGAGGTCACGCAGCAGGGTACGCCGCATGCGCCAGCGTTCCGCCGCGCTGTTAAAGGGCATAACAGCCCGGAACATGATAACGGCAAACCCCACGCCAAGCACAACGGCGGCCGTCGTGTTGAACCACGCAATTTCGTTCTCGCGCCCCTGATTGAAGGGATGCACAAAGTTTGGCAGCAGCAGCGTATAGGCTGCGGCGTGCAGCGCGGTTCCGGCGTTCCGGCTGGCCAACCCACCCGCAATCATGGGCAGAGTAAGGGACGCGACCAGCATTTCATAATTTTCCTGTGTGGGCAGGACCACAAACACAAGAAAGAATGCGACAAGAGCAGCCCACAAGCTCCCCACCATGAACTGCGTTGTGGCCAGCACCGGGTTTTCCCGCGTGGCGAACAAGCCGCAGACAATGGCCACAAAAGTAATAAAACCGAGGCCCGCGGGCCATGCGGTGACTTCCCACACCAGCCCGGCGGCCGTGATGGCGACTGTCGCGCGTAGTCCGTTATAAAAGGCTTCCCGTTTGTCCACATGCGATTGCAGACGGAAGTGAAAGTGGTCTCCGCGAATAAAATGCTGGCTAGCATCATATTCCCGAATGGCCTGCTCCAGTTCTCCCAGCAACTCATCCAGCGCGTTGTGTAGAATACGGCCATCCAGAAGAGCCTGAATTTCCGGATTATCCTGCACCCGGGCCTGCTGCATGCTGATCTCGGTCGTCAGCGCATCGACAATCTGCTGGCGGCATTCCGCGCGCAGCAGACGGAGGTCTTCCAGAAGATTCTGGACGGTATCATCATTTTCAAGCTGAGGTGGTAGACTGGTCAGGAAGGTGCTTACCCTCGCAGCCGTCGCTCGGAAAACCGGCTGGTCCGTATCCACATATTGCAGCCGCACGGCCATGCCCAGTCCGCGGGAGAGCAGGACGGAAACAGCGGCCAGTGCCGCGCGGGCGTGGTCGCCCTCATGCCCGTGCGGCCCCATTTCCACTTCAGAGAATTCAATCTGGTCATTAATGGACAAGATGGGGCCAAACATGGCGCGGGAACGGACGAGCGCTTCCTCATCGCCCGAAAGCAGGCTGGAGACGGAAGCAGAGACATTCCCCAGCGCGGTGCGCAGTTTGTCACGGATATTACGGCGGGCGATATCCGCCAGATTATGCGCAAACAGGCCTGCCAGAACGCTCTCACACGTAATGCCCAGTACGATATAAGTCGCGCGGGACATGGCGGTCATGAACACGTTGGCGGGGTTGGGAATGGCCCCAATGGCAATAATGGCGCAGGTATAACCCGCCAGAACCAGCGCGTAAGACCGAAAATTGCGGACAAGTGTGGCGAGCGTACAGCACAACCCGACCCAGATACCCAGAGCCGGGAAGAAGAGCCACGCCTGCTGGATAAAGGCGGAAATCAGCGTAATGGACATCACCACGCCAATGGCCGTACCCACCAGTCGCCATTTGGCTTTGGAAATACTCTCCCCGCGTGAGCCCTGCGCCACAATCCAGACAGTCATGGAGGCCCATTGCGGGTCATCCAGTTCCATCCACAACGCGATAACCAGCGCAATCAGGGCAGCTGCGGTGGTGCGCACGGCAAAGCCGACCGCTGGCAGCGATGGCGCAAACAGCCACCGGAGGCGGCCGCTCTGCTGCTCGCCGGGGCGGCGCAGCGGACGCAGATGGCGCAGAGGCCCGATGCGGTCGAGAAGGAAGAGGGGGAGACTGGGCACGGTGCTACTTTTTTGGCTGCGGCTGTTTGAAGCGTTTCAGTCTTTCAAACTAGCCCGATTCCCTGAACTTTCCTCGTAGGCTCAGACGCATATCAGCTATCAGCCCCTCTCAGCAGGGTACCCGGACGATAAGAAAGGCAATTATAAATCTCGCACATGATTGTTATCTGGTCCATAATCATAATGATAAATGCGGGTCTGGCACAGCAACAGATTTGCACACAGGCTTAGTGGAAGAGCAGAGAGGCTTTACATGTCCGATTTCATTCAGAATCTCGTTGGCAAAGTAGAAGGCGCGCTGGGTGTCAACCTTCAGGGCGAGATGCAGCAGCAGCTTCAGAAACTGCTCCAGCCTGAAACGCTTCAGAACATTCTGGCGCAGGCTGATCAGGCCGGTCTGGGTGACAAGGTCCGCTCATGGATTGGTCAGGGCAGCAACGTGCCCGCAACGGCTGATGAAATCCGCGATATTCTGGGTAGCGGCACGGTGCATGATCTGGTGCAGCGCACCGGCCTCCCGGCTGATGCCGTGCTGACCACGCTGGCTCATTTCCTGCCGCAGGCTGTGGACAAAAAAACACCGGACGGCACCCTACCCACCACAGAGCCCGCAAAAGAAGCCTGAGAATACCGCTCGCGCCCGGCCCTCAGCGATGGGCCGGGCGTGATTTTGTTATCCGGATGGCAAGCTTGCAGGATTGAAAGGTGCATCCCGCCTGACAATCCGTTAGGATGCTGCCATGAACCTTGGTGAGCGCATCACGCGTGTTGATAGCTGGCTGCTGGATGAACTCTGTCAGCCTCTGGCGGACAGGTTGCCCGAGCGCATGCCTGCGCTTGAAGTTGGTATGAGCTGCCAGCTTGGCTCTCTGCTGTTTTCCGCTGTCTCCATTATCGCCGTGTTTGTCATTGGCGGCATGGAAGATATTTCCAATATGATGTTCAACGTGCTGGTCTGGGGCCTGTGCGTGACATTTTTTATCGGCCTCAACCGCATGCGGGTGCTGGTGCAGCCCGGCAAGCCAAACCCGTTGCGTTATATGCTGGTGGGGGTGCGGTTGGTCTCCATTCCGTTTACAGCTTATGTGCTGTTTCAGGCGTATGGAGCACCGGCACCGTATCGGTTGCCAATGTGGTTTAACGCGCTGTCCAACCTTGTTTTTGTGGTGGGGCTTTATTTTATTTCCTGCCAGCCCCGTCCACCCCAGCGCCGCGCGCGGGAAGATATCTGGGCACGGACTCCGTTGCAGGAAGCCGGGAATAGCTGATCAGAACACGGTGTTCACAGCAAACTGCGGGGCGATTTTAATGCCCGTATCATGCCCCGCGTAATAGACGGCGGCGCCGACAATCACACCCCAGCGTGGGTTCCAGTTATATTCAACTGCCGGTGCAATCTGCCAGTCTGTTGAGGCAGCGCTGATTTTGTTGATCCGCGCCCCCGCAGCGTTCCACCCCTTGAGGTGAGACCCATTTCCCCAATCCCGCGCCAGATCCATAGCCAGAACCCAGCGTTGGTTAATGCCGTATTCCAGAGAAAAGCCGGTCTGGCCGCTCATGCCCGGACGCCCAGTGCCCCGGAAGCCTGCTGCGGTGCCGTAGGTCGTGACATCCCGCAGGCGCGCACTTGTTAAAGCGCGCCGCCACCAGTTCCACACGCGTAGGCGCAGGGCATGGTTACCCGGCAATGTGTAAGTGGACTGGCTGGTAATGGCAAAGCGGAAAACATAGGCGCCTGTGCCGTTGCCATCCTGCGCGGAGCGCAGGTGGGAATAAGCCCCCGTTGGCATGACAACACCGGCAAACAGGTTGAGGTCCGGGATAAAGCGTTTCGGGTTGGGGTGGAGAAACCGCCAGATGAGATCCACCGGGAAATCACCAAACTGCGGGCCGTGGGCATGTCCTGCTGCATGTTTCCAGCCGTAGCCGACCACCGTATGGGCCTGAACGCTGAGGTCATCCGTAATGCCGTATTTCCACAAGGTGGAATTACTAAAGCTCTGTTGCCGGGGGTGAAGGGGATGGCTGGACCCGTTGGACGCAAAGGAACCGACCGGCTGGCTGTACGAGTAGTAAGGTTCTATCCCCATATCGCCCGCATGGTTTTTTGCGCCAGACGGAGAAACCAGAGAGCCTGTGTACCACTGGTCCGCCTGTGCCGCATGACCGGAGAGATTTGCTAGGGATGATCCGGCCAGCACTGCGTAAAAAAAGTGGCAACAACGATGCAGTGACGGTCTGACCATAACCTTAAAAAACACCTCTTTATTGAACTCTGGCACGAGGGAGCCAGCAAACCCGCTGAAAATCAAGAACAGGTGGCGATATTTTTAAAAATAATATAAGAGATTATTGAAAGACTGTGAGTTTTCTGCGGTTGATTTGGAAATTTTATTTCGTTGCGAAGTTATATCGTTTTGTTATTGTTGCGATTATTTAACTATTTTACGGAGTCTGTTTTGGCAGAAAGAATTCATGAGATAGGTCCGGTCTGGTCTTCAAATATTCTAGCCGGTAGCGTAGAACCCGGCAAAATAGTGGCAAAAAACCAGAATAGGGAACAACGTGATGGCTATTGGGACGCAGCCGGTCAACACCAGACGGCGGACTTATGCTATTTTGATTGCCCTTGTTCTGGGCGTCCTGAGCGGACTTTTTATTCATACGCTCTCGCCTGCCGTTATTCATTTTGCCGAGCAGGCCGCAACCCTGATGACGGGTATTTTCCTGCGGTTGATCAAGATGGTGATCGCGCCGCTGGTGTTTGCCACGCTTGTCAGCGGGATTGGCAAGCTGGGGGGCGACAGTCAGGTGTTCCGCGTTGGTGGTAAAATCCTGCTGTGGTTTATCTGCATGTCCTTTGTCTCTCTGCTTATCGGGCTGTTAGCAGGGAATGTTTTTCAGCCGGGGTCTGGGTTTGAACCGCCTGCGGTGGCGGATATGGCTAATCTGAAACACCCGTTTCAGCCGGTGGACTTCCTACTGCATATTGTGCCAACCAGCATTCTGGATTCCATGGCCCGGAATGACATCCTCCAGATTGTCGTATTTTCCGTACTGTTCGGTCTAGCCCTTCCCGCGGCAGGCAAGACCGGAAAGACCATGCTGGGCTGGACGGAGGAACTCGGCCACATCATGCTGCGTATGACCGATATGGTCATGCTGCTTGCGCCCATGGCCGTTTTTGGCTCTGTTATGGGCAGTATTGCCCATAGTGGCGGCGGGATGCTTATCCAGTACAGCCGTTTTCTGGTTGAATTCTACACCACCATTCTCCTGCTATGGGTTGTGCTGACAACGCTCGCTTTTCTAGTGCTTGGCCCGCGGATTAAAGACCTGATCCGTGAACTCGTGCAGCCACTTATTCTTGGCTATGCAACCGCCAGCAGTGAGTCCGTCTATCCGTTGCTTTTGGAAAAGCTGGAAGCTTTCGGGGTGCCGGTACGGATCAGCGGTTTTGTGCTGCCGCTGGGTTACAGCTTCAATCTGGATGGTTCCATTCTGTTCCAGAGTTTTGGCGCGCTGTTTATCGCACAGGTGTATGACATCCATCTGTCCGCCATGCAGCAGCTCACTATGGTGCTGGTCATGATGCTGAGCAGCAAGGGTATTGCCGGTGTGCCCCGCGCTTCCATTGTCACACTCGTTGCCGTGCTGCCGCAGTTTGGCCTGCCGGAAGCCGGCATTACATTGATCCTCGGCATTGATCACTTCCTCGACATGGCCCGCACGGCCACCAACGTGCTGGGCAATGGCTATGCCGCTGCGATTTCCGCCAAGTGGGAAGGGGTGCTGTCTGATGGGCCGACAGAGGATCGGCTGTAGAAGGTACAGTCAGTTTAATTAAAAATAGACACACGAATAATTTAGTTGGCAGGTGATTATATTTTTATGTCTTTTTAAAAAAAATAAGAAAGACATTATGTGGATCAGGCTTTTCTTGTTGGCGATTTGACGAGAGCTAAGCCGTCAAGTGCCGACGCAATCATGCGGACAGCCCCGTCTATGCTCTCTCTTGCGCTGGGCGGTGTGCTGTTTTGGGGCGCACCCGCCAGCGCACAGGTCATGGACCGGGATATCGGATCGGCTCCCAGCCTGCTGGTGTCGCGCCCGTTGCCCAGTCATGATGCATACAAGACGTGGGTGCCGCCGTTTTCGCAACCGGAAGCGGTGGCACCCAATCCTGTCTCAAAATGGTTGCGCCGCCGAGGCATAAATTTCCTGCTGGACAATACCAACGAATTTGCGGGTGCCATAACGCCACCCACGCGCGGGACAACACCGGGATTCAGCAATTACAAACAGGGCGCGAGCAATGCGGGACAGTATGCCGTGCAGCTTGACGTGGACTGGGACAAGCTGGTGGGGTGGCGCGGCTTTGCCACGCATATGGTGACTGTCGGCCGTTATGGCACGACCGCCAACCGCATGTTCGGGGACTGGCTGAACCATGCATCGGAAGATTATGGCGGTGGTGGTAACGTGGTGGTCCATCTTGTCTATGCCTATGGGGAGGAAACGCTTTTAGGCGGGCGGCTGGCGATTGCGGCAGGTCGCATGGCCGAAATATCGGACTTTGCCGCCAGTCCGCTGTTTTGCAACTTCCAGAATGGAAGTTTCTGCGGTCGGCCCAAGGGGATAACGGACACAAATTTTGCTGCCGGTTATCCGGCATCGACATGGGGGTTCCGCGTGCGTGGTCGTCCCGCGCGGTCCATCTATGTGCAGACAGGTCTGTATCCGATTGAAAACGGGATTTATCAGGTGTACCAGCACCGGACCGGGTTCAAGTTCAATGGCGCGAACATCATTGGCTATACCGCACCGATCGAAACCGCGTGGGAACCTGTTTTCCGTCATAACACTTTGCCGGGCCATTACAAATTCGGTGCGCAACTGTTCAGCACGCAGCAAAGTGACAATTACTTTGACGTTAATGATGAGTCTTACGGACTGACGGGTCACAAACAGAAGCAGCATGGTGCGTCGTGGTCCACATGGGCCATGTTCGACCAGCGTCTGCTGCATTATCACGACAAAGAGTCTGGCCTGACCGCGCTGGCCGGTGCGATTTATAACGACCCGCGTACGTCATTGCGTCATTATCTTGTGTATGGGGCACTGCTCAATCGGGGTTATTTTCGCACGCGTCCCTATGACACGTTGGGCTTTGCCATCACTTACACAAAAATCGCTGATGGTGTGAGCCTGACGGAACAGAACATGATTGATCGCGGCGCGAGAAGAGGCCTGCCTAATCATGCGACTGGCGTGCAGCACAATACGATTGTTATGGAAGCGAACTACGCCATACATGTCATGCGGGGCGTTATTTTTACCCCTCTGTTTGAATATTATATTCACCCCAATGCCCAGTCCAACCTGCGTAATGCCGCCCTTCTGGGTTTTAAAAGCCATATCCAGATCATGTGACGCAGGTATTTTTCTGTTTTGGTCTTATGTGGTGTTTAAAGTCTTTTACGGATTATCCTGCTCATGCTCACCTTCGGCAATGCGGGCCTGAATGGCACCGCGCCATGGGGCATCTTTGGGGGCGGCATCAAGGGCTTTGCGGAATAGATCCAGCGCCTGCGGGGTAACATGACTTGCGGCGCGCGTCAGGGCTTCACCCGTGCGGGCGGCCACTTCGGGGTCAAAACCCAGTGTGAGGGCGTGGTTCCACGCCTCGGCGGCTTCCGCATAATGTTCCCGGCCTGCCTCGGCCTGCCCGAGCAGCAGGTAGCCTTGCCGTAGGTTCGGGTCTCCTGCCGGGATCATCGCCAGAGTGGCTTTCAGGCGCTGGATGACGGCATCTCCACGGGTGTTCTGCTCATGCTGTGCCGCCAGACGCGGGCCGAGTGGCTGCGCGGGCAGGGACGGGACGCCGTTGGTCAGATAAAGCCCGACAGCAGCGACCGGGATGAGCGCCAGCGCACCCCATACGGCAAAAGGCGGTAGCACATCATGCGCGTGCGTAGGGGCGGTATCGGCCACCAGAATACGGCGCTGGATTTCCAGCCGGGCAATATCATGCTCCGTCGGGGCGATCAGGCCGATCTCTAGATCACGGTCAATTTCAGAAAGCTGGGCTTCATGCAACGCCAGTGCGGCGCTGCGTTCATCCCGGACCTGCCGGGTGCGCCGCCAGAGCGGGAGGGCCGCCGGAGCCAGAGCCAGACAGCTTAACAGCAGAATGGAAAGCCAGATCATGCGCTCAGTCCTTTGTCAGGTCGGCCAGACGGGCCTTTTCTTCCGCTGTCAGCGGTGGGGGGGCAACAGGGGCGGTGCGTCGGCGGCGATAGGAGAAAAACGCAATGGTCAGACCCAGCAGCAGCGCCAGAACCGGCATACTCCACAGCAGCAACGTGCCTATGGAAAGAGGCGGGCTGAGGCGGATGAAATTACCGTAGCGGTTGACCATCCAGTCCATGATCTGGCGGTTACTCTCGCCTTTGGCGACGTGCTCGCGCACCACGCGGCGCAGGTCTCGCGCAAGGCCTGCGCTGCTGTCCTCAATGGATTCATTCTGGCAGACCAGACAGCGCAGCTGGGAGCCAATGGCTTCCGCCCGCGCTTCTTCCTGCGGGTTGGGGAGTATTTCGGACGGATCATCCACCGCCAGAACCAGAACTGGCGCCACGAGCAGGGCGCAGCCCAGAAACAGGGCGGAGAGGCGGCGCAGCATCATGATTTTTTCAGGCTTTCCAGCAGAGGGGCCAGTGTGCTGCGGATGGTGTCTACATCCAGCGGGGCCGCGCTATGCCAGCGGATAATGCCGCCGGGGCCGATCAGGAATGTTTCCGGTACGCCAGAAATGCCCCAGTCAATGCCAACCCGGCCATCGTGGTCATTGCCCAGCCGGGTGAACGGGTTGCCAGAATGTTTCAGGAACCCGGCGGCGTTTTCCGGGCGATCCTTGTAGGCGATGCCCCACATCGGCAGATCATCCTTCAGGCCCATCAGGGTAGGCATTTCTGCAAGACAGGGGATGCACCATGAGGCAAAGAAATTGACCAGAACCGGCTGCGTCAGCGCCCGAAGGTCCTGCGCCGTAAAGCCCTGACCGGGGGCCTGATCCGGCACACTGAAGTCAGGCACCGGGCGATTAAGCACAGGGGCGTTGATGTTATGCGGGTTAAAAGACCCGTGCTGCATGCCGGACAGCATTTTCCAGAACCCTACGCCGACAACCGCCGCTCCGGCCAGAGGGACGGCCATCAGCAGCCGTCTGCGGGTGGTGTTTTCGGGAGGTGTGCTCATGCTGTCGTCACCGTATCGGAGGAAGATTTGGCGCGGCGCGGCGCGCCCACGCGCATGCGCCGGTCAGACAGGGAGAGCGCGCCACCAATTGCCATAATCAGCGCGCCCAGCCACATCCACGGGGCCAGCGGATTGTAATGCAGGCGCAGCACATAGGTCGGGGCAGCATCCGTGCCGTGTTTATCCCCCAGCACGCCATACAGATCAGCCAGCAGATTGGTGTGGATGGACACTTCCGTGGTCGTCTGGTTCTGGCTGTTAAAGCTGCGTTTGGACGGGTGCATGATGGTGACGATTTTACCGTTATGTCGCACCTCAAGGGTTGCAACCAGAGCGGTATAGTTCGGCCCCGGCTCCTGCTTCACATCTGTCAGCGTCCAGTCATACCCGGCCAGATGTTCCGTAGTGCCAACCGGTACTTCCACAATCTTGTGCTGGGCCTGAGACATGGCGGCCAGACCAAGAATCGTTATCCCTACACCGGCATGGGCAATAGCCGTGCCGAAAATAGAGCGGGGGAGCATCCGTGCCCGCTGGAGACTACCGGAAAGCGGCATACGGAACAGGCGCACACGGTCCGCAATATCCAGCACGGATGAGCAGATGACCCACACCGCCAGCGCACTGCATAGAATAGGCGGAATGCCGGACATGCCAAATGTAAACACGGCAAAAGCCACGCCAGCCAGTAACGCGGCAATCCACAGCCGTTGCAGGACCGGCCAGAGCTGCGCGCGCTTCCATGGCAGCATGGGGCCAAACCCCATGAAGATGAACAGCGGAATGGCCAGCGGAATGGTTGTGGCATCAAAGAACGGTTTGCCGACGGAAATGGTGCGGTCAAAGAGCAGGGACATGAAGGGCGGATACATGGTACCCGTCACGACAACCGCGCACAGGGAGCACAACAGAATGTTGTTGAGTACGAGTGCGCCTTCCCGCGAGACGGGGGCGAACAGGCCGCCCGCCGTCAACGTGGGGGCACGATAGGCGAACAGCGCCAGAGAGCCACCAATCACCACAGCCAGCAGGCCAAGAATGAAAATGCCGCGTGCCGGGTCATTCGCAAAAGCATGTACGGAGTTCAGAATGCCCGAACGGACAAGGAACGTGCCGGAGAGCGAGAAGGAGAACGTGGCGATGGCCAGCAGCACTGTCCAGATTTTCAGGCTTTCCCGCTTTTCCACCACAATGGCGGAATGGATCAGCGCGGTGCCGGTCAGCCATGGGATGAGGGAGGCGTTTTCCACCGGGTCCCAGAACCAGTAACCACCCCAGCCCAGCACGTAATAGGACCACCATGAGCCAAGAGCGATGCCGCAGGTCAGGAAACACCATGCCGCCACGGCCCACGGGCGCACCCAGCGACCCCATGCGGCGTCCACCCGGCCTTCCATAAGGGCCGCAATGGCAAAGGCGAATGGCACCGCAAACCCGACATAGCCGGTGTAGAGAATGGGCGGATGGAAAGCGAGACCGGGGTCCTGCAACAGCGGGTTCATACCCTGCCCATCCATGGGCGCGGGCCAGACGCGGGCAAACGGGTCTGATGTGGTCAGGCAGAACAATTCAAATCCGGCGGCCACGGCCCCCAGCACGGCAATCACCCGCGCCCGCAGGGCGGAAGGCAGGTTGCGCCCAAAGGCCGCCACGGCAGCCCCGCAGATGCCCAGAATAAGCGCCCAGAGTAGAATGGAGCCTTCATGATTACCCCAGACACCGGTGATTTTATATAGCAGCGGCTTGGAAACAGCACTGTTGGCCGCAATGTTCTGGACCGAGAAATCATCCGTCACGGCGGCGTTTACCAGACAGAGGAACGAGGCCAGCAGAGCCAGAAGCTGGCCGACAGCTAGCCCCGGCGCGAGCATCATCACCCGTCTGTCGCGTCGTTGCGCGCCGATAAGAGGCAGAATGCCCTGCGCGGCGGCAAGGATGCAGGCAAGGGCCAGCGCATAATGTCCGAGTTCAGGGCTCAGCATGTCAGAGGGGTGTCTCCGGGTGGCGGGCTGTGGGGACAGCGTAAAAGAGAGCGTAAAAGAGTCTGGCAGGGCAGAAGTTCTGCCAGACAGAGGTTTAAAGCCTCAAAAAGAACAACACGGCGTGGCACGGGGCTTCAGTTGCTTGCCGGGGAAGTGGGCGGCGCTGTGGGCGCTCCAGAGGGTGCTCCGGCGGGCGCAAGGTCTTTCTTCGCATCCTGCACCGTCATGCTGTTCCAGCTTGCGGCACTCGGCGGCGGGCCGAAGCGCGGGTCCCACTTGCCGGACTTTTTCAGAGCTTCCGCCACTTCTTTCGGCATGTAAGTTTCATCATGCTTGGCCAGAACCTCACTGGCGACAAATCCGTCCTTATGCATGGTGCCCACGGCCACAACACTCTGCCCCTCACGGAATAGGTCGGGCAGAATGCCTTCATACCGCACGGTTACAGCGGCCTGTCCGTCTGTCACGTCAAAGCGGGCAATGGGAGTTTCCCCCTGCTTTTCCCGTTTGACGGACCCGGCCACCACCATGCCACCCAGCCGCACGGTACGGTCAGGCGGTGGCGCAGAGGCTGCTACCTGTGAGGGCGTGACAAAGAAAACAATATCCGAGGAAAACGCCTTGAGCATGAGGGCGGCAGCCGCCCCCAGACAGGCAACGCAGGCGAGGACGAGCCAGAGGCGACGTGTCTTGCGGGTCATAGAGACGGGGTGGCTCCTGTCGTGCGGTCGGTCGGTCGTTCAAGGGCGGCCAGACGTGTCCGGGCTTTTTTCAGGCGGACGGCGGCCCCGACGGAAAGGGTCAGGGCGATCACGGCGGCCAGACCGTAGCTGGCCAGAATATAGGGCAGATGGGTCATGCTGCGTCTCCTGCGGCATTGCTGCCACGGCGGCGCGGGCTGGAGAGCAGGCTGCGGATACGGCTTTCCATGACAGCCGCCCGGGTGCGGGCCAGCACAATGGCGGCAAAACCCAGAGAAAAGCCTAGCGTGGAGAGGGCCAGCGGCCACAGCATGGAGGAGGACATGGTGGGGGCACCTGTTAGCGTAATGCTGTCCGGCTGGTGCAGGGTGTTCCACCACTGCACGCTGAATTTGATGATCGGCAGGTCAACAGCGCCAGCTAGCGCAAGAATGGCGGCGGCCCTGTAGCCCCGCTGCGGGTCATCAAATGCGCGGATCAGCGCGATGTGGCCAAGATACAGGAAGAACAGCACCAGCACGGAAGTCAGCCGGGCATCCCACACCCACCATGTCCCCCACATCGGCTTGCCCCACAGGGAGCCTGTGGCCAGACACAGAGCGGTGATGCAGGCACCCACAGGGCCGATTTCCACAGCGGCCAGATCAGCCAGCGGGTGCCGCCAGACGAGGGAGAGCACAGCGCAGACAGCAAGCCCGGCATAGCCAGCGGACGCCAGCATTGCGGCGGGCACATGCACATACATAATGCGGACAGAATCCCCCTGCTGCCAGTCAGCGGGGGAGAAAAACAGTCCCCAGCCCAACCCTGCGAGGGTGAACAGTAGGGCAGGCCATGTCAGCCAAGGTTGCAGGCGTGCGCCCAGCTTGAGAAACCGGCCGGGATTGGCATACCGATGGAAAAATGTCCCGGCACGCGCGACGAGGGTCGGTGTGGCGCTCAAATGTCAGTCCGTTCCGTAGCTCAACAAATCAGGTCAATGTGCAGTGGTCCGTGCGCGGGAGTCCCCCGCCCAGACATGCGCTCGCGCACCTTTTACATCATTCGGGGCATCTTGACACGGGGCAGTTATTCATGGGCGTCCTGTTCCGACAACACAGCGGAGAGAAGACATGGTGTTTGCCATTATTTGCACAGACCGTCCCGGAGCACTGGAAATACGCAAAGCGACGCGTGAGAAGCATCTGGCTTTTCTGGAACAGTACAAAAAGGCCATTCAGTTCGCCGGACCTCAACTTGACGTGAACGGTGCGCCTTGCGGCAGCCTTATCCTGCTGGATGTGCCGGACCGTGCTGCTGCGGAAGGCTTTGCCGCAGCGGACCCGTATGCCGAGGTCAATCTGTTTGAAAGCGTGGTGGTGCGTCCGCTACGCACCGTGTTCCGTGATGGCGAATTGGTGGAATAGCCATGGCGTACTGGTTGATAAAAAGCGAGCCGGACGCTTTTAGCTGGGATGAGCAGGTGGCGCATAATGTCGAGCCTTGGACCGGGGTGCGGAATCATCAGGCTAAGAAGAATCTGGCTGGCATGAAGCTGGGGGACCGCGCGTTTTTCTACCATTCCAACGTGCAGCGCGCGATTGTGGGGGTGGTTGAGATTGTGCGGGAAGCCTACCCGGACCCGACGGCGGAGAGCGGAAGCTGGGTCTGTGTGGATGTCAAAACTGTCGGCCCCATGCCTCGGCCTGTGACACTGGCTGAGATCAAGCAGGATGAGGCTCTGGCGGATCTGGCACTGGTTCGGCAGTCCCGCCTGTCCGTCTGTCCTGTCTCGCCAGAACATTGGCGGTATCTCTGCCAGATGGGCGGCTGGTCTGGCGATTGAGTGCCGGGACGGCGGCGTGTCTGACTCAGGCATGTTTGTAAAATTACAAAAAAGGGAGCGGCCCGGTCTGGGCGCTCCCTTTTTTGTTCGCTCTTTGGGGATCAGCCCTGCGTGGCCAATGTCCAGAGCTGGCCTGCGCGGTTGCCGGAACGACAATAGGCAAAAATCGGGCCGGGCAGGGTGTTGAGTGTTTCCTGCATGATGATCACGGCATCGGATGACGGCGGCTGCCCACCATGAACAGGAATGGACATGAAGGAGAGCCCTTCTTTTTTGGCGGCGGCACCAATGGTTTCAGCACTCGGCTGGCCGGGGTCTTCCCCGTCCGGGCGGGTGCAGAGAATGGTTTTGAAACCTGCCTCTTTGATGGCCGGAATATCGCTGACGGCAATCTGCGGCGCGACAACAAAATCGGGGGAAATGCTGCGATAGTTCATGGTCAGTAATGTCCTTTCAGACTGTGCTCGGCTCACAAGCTCCCTGATCTTGTAGGCCCGGACCGGGCGAGCGGAAAGAGGGGGCTGCAATGTTCTGGCTGTATGCCTGTTCGGGGTGCAGATAGAGTGCGGGAACACAGGACGGAAAAGGAGCGTGTCATGCAGGTTGAACCGGATTTTTCAGACGTTGTTGCGGCATCGGTGCGGCTGAAAGGACATGCGCATCGGACACCGGTTCTCACGTCCCGCTATCTGAATGCGCTGAGCGGTGTGGAACTCTTCTTCAAGGCGGAAAATTTTCAGCGTGTCGGGGCCTTCAAGTTCCGGGGTGCGCTGAATGCAATCCTGTCTCTGCCGGAAGAGGTGCGTCGCCGGGGCGTGGTGGCGTATTCCTCCGGCAACCATGCGCAGGGTGTGGCCTGTGCCGCGCAACTGGCCGGGATTCCCGCCGTGATTGTCATGCCGGAAGATGCGCCCGCCATGAAGCAGGCGGCAACCCGCGACTATGGCGCGCATGTGGTGCTGTATGACCGCTATACGGAGGACCGGCAGGCGATCGGCTCCGCCCTTGCGGCGGAGCGCGGAGCGACGTTGCTGCCGCCGTTTGACCATCCGGACATTATTGCCGGGCAGGGCACGGCAGCACTTGAACTGTTTGAGGAGACTGGACCTCTGGACGCCCTGTTTGTGCCGGTTGGTGGGGGTGGGTTGGCCTCAGGCTGTGGATTAGCCGCGCAGGCGGTTGCTCCTGGCTGCACGGTGATCGGGGTGGAACCGGCTGCTGGTGATGATGCGCGGCAGTCTTTCGCGGCGGGTCATATTGTGCAGATCGACGTGCCCAAAACTCTCGCGGATGGGGCGCAGACAACAGCGATCAGCCCGCTGACTTTCGGTTTAATGCGCAGGCTCCTGCGTGAAATTATCACGGTGGAGGACGCGGCCCTTGTGGCCACCATGCGCACACTGGCTGAGCGGATGAAAATTATTGTCGAACCAACCGGCTGCCTTGGTGTCGCTGCCGCTTTGGCTGCGGCCTCGCAATGGCAGGGGAAGCGTGTTGGCGTCATCATTTCCGGCGGGAATGTCGATATGGCGCGGTTTTCCCGCCTGATGCAGGGGATGGAAGAGGGGTAGGGGTGGTGTTGCCTATGGGGCAAAGATGCTCCTGATGCGTGGGAAACCTTTAATTTTAGCGCGATAAATGAATTTTTGTAACAGGATGAAATAGAGTTTTATGAAAGTGTTTTTAGTTTAATCTGTATATGTGGCTTTAATGTGACAGGGCGGAGATGTCCCGTCCGCACTCCCAAGGCTACAGGACAGTAAAGATGATTTCCCACGCGCTTTCAACACGGGAAAAGACCCAGCGAGCATCGCACATCTTTCACGTCCTGTTCATGCTGCTGCCGGGGGCTGGATATGCGCAGTCCACAACTCCGACCAGTGTTCTGAAAGTCAACACGCCGCTGACAGCATCTTTTTATAAAAAGGCTCCTGATCCGCATTTATATGACCGCTTTGAAGCGGTGGGGGACTGGACGCATCTGGGGGTATTTACTGTTGAACACAGCACCGCCGCGCCCATGCTGTTTGAGCAGGGTACAACCGTAACTTTCGCCTACCCGGTTAAAGGCGTGCAGGGGCTGGATCTGGTGCTCAACACGTTTGGCGGACACAGGCAGACCAATACTGGCAGCCACGTTGGGTCAGCCGCCGTTACGGCGGGCGTGCGGCTGAAATGGTAAGAACGGCAGGGCGTTTCTCTGGGCAGAGTGTCTCAGCGTCTCGCGCCCGGCTTCTTTGACAGTATCGGTGTAGGCCGCACCAGACAGGTCTTCCACGCTATTCCTTAAACACTGAAGTGACAGACAGTCTTTTACCAAAAGCCAGAACGCTGGCTGAGGAAAAAGAGACTGTAGCGTCCCTTTTTGACACTTCTGTACAGCCCATAAAGGTTGCCTCCTGTGCCAACATCTTCCGTGCATTTTATGTCTGGACTCCCTCGCTCCGGCTCAACGCTTCTCAGCGCCATTCTCATGCAGAACCCGGCGGTTCGTCATGCCGGAATTATTACGCCTGTCGCCCCCATGATGGTGAAATTGTCATCCCTGATGGTGGAGGGCGAGTATGCGACGGAATTTGATGAAGAAACCCGTAAACGCCTCCTGCGTGGTGTTCTTTCACATTATTATTGCGAGAAGGACCCGGAAACTGGGCGTCGGGCAGGGATGATTATTGATAATAACCGGATGTGGTGTACGCGGCTCGGGCTTATTGAGCATCTCTTCCCCGCAGCGCGCATTATCTGCTGCGTGCGTAACCCTGTTTGGATTATTGATTCGTTCGAGCGTGTTATCCAAAAAGACCCTGCTCTGGGCTCAAAGCTTGTGCCTATTGAGCGGCGCGGCACATTATATGACCGCGTAGAAGCCTTAACCGCGCCCAACGGGTCATTCGGCTATTGTTGGCGTGCCTTGCAGGAAGCCTTTTACAGCACTTTGGCACATAAGCTGATTGTGGTTGAGTATGACCGGCTGGTTAAGCACCCGCAGGACACAGTTGGTCATGTCGCGAGCCTGCTGAAACTCCCTGAATGGCGTTATGATTTTAACGACGTCGAGTTTAACGGCGCATCAGGGTTTGATCAGGCGCTTAATACGCCGGGCCTGCATGAGGTGCGCAGAAAAGTGGCCTATATGCCGCGTCGGCCCGTTTTACCGCCAGAAATTGTGGAGCGGTTATCGGGTGAACTGTTCTGGCGGAACCCGGAAAGAAACCCCGGACGCGCAACCGTTCTGGCGTGATGGGCCGTTGTGGTGCGACAAGTGGCAGAACTGACAGGCCTTCTGTCCGGAAGCGAGAAGACGGCTTCTCTCTCCCGGACAGATATCATGCAGGCTGTTCACTCAGTCTGTTAGCGATGAATGAAATACAGGTCTGAATACAGGTCTTTCAGCGCGGCCTTGTTGGCCAGACAGCGGCGGACCAGATGCGCGCGGAGGTCTAGAGCGCCCTGTTGCACAATCGGGTCTTTGGAGGGCGTATCAAAGGCGGGGTAACGCTGGATGCAGGATTTCAGGTCCGGGTCGTTCATGTCCAGCCCGGCTTCAATCTGCTTCATCGTCGCATCATATTCTTGCGTGACTTCCGCGTCGGAATACCATTCGGTCAGAGCGGAGCGCACTTTATTATCGCGGATCAGGTAGGTGAAAGTCAGAAACCCGTTTTCCGTTTTGCCATCCGGCAGTTTTGTGCTCAGGCGGCAAACACGGTGGAAGTAGGGCGGCAGGCTGAGGTCCGGCATGGCCGTGGCGCTGGTTACGCTGACCGTCATGCTTGGCTGGAACGAGGAGTCCGGCTTGTCATCCCGCTTTGCGGTCTTGCCGGATTGCAGGCTGTGGTCGCGCTGCATGGCTTCCGCCAGCAGCGTGTCATACTGGTGAGAATAGCAAAAAGACGGGTCCGTCCGCGCATGTTCCAGTGCGGAGTGATAGGCCTGTTGCTGCGGCGTTTGGGCACAGCCGGTGGCCGCGAGAACAGCAGCGACAGAGGCTGCACGCAGCAAATGCTGCCAGCGTCCGCTGCGGGCAGGGCGGGGGGAGCGCAGTGTGTGCGACATGGAAAAAACTCCTGTTGGCGCACGGTCTGCGCCGAAATGGTCTCACACTGAGGTGTGTATGGTGTTCCGCCGCGTGTGACAACCATTGCGGCGTAGCGGGATGCGGTGCCCCATAGCCGGGGTGTAGCAGGCAACTTTTCAGTCCGTCAGGCTTTTGGGAAGGAAGAGGAACATCCCTGTTCTGGAGATGGGAGGCATATGCGCCACGAGGGGCGGCCTGTGTCGCTTTTTGGACATGCTATGCTACACTCTCCGTTACAAAACAGAGTTTTACGGGCGCTGCATTGCGCCCCCTCCCGGTCTTTCAGGGCAGGGACGAGTAAGCAGAGAGGGCGCAGATGACAACGCAGGACATGACAGGCAGCGAGATGGTAACGCTCAGGCTCAGCGGTCAGGATCTGGTGGAACTGGAGCAGGCTCTCGCACAGGTCGAGTCTGGCAAGGGCGTTCTGGTGCGGCTGGCGGACCTTATGGGCGGGGCCGTGGGGCATGCCACGCGCCTTGGCCTGCGCGGGCTGGGTATGGCGCCGGGGATGGAAGACAAGTTGCGTGGTCTGGCGGAAACGGCCATTACCCGCGCTTTTGATATGGCTATTCTGGGCATGCGCAACGCGGGGGATGCCTTTGCGGAACCGCAGCCGTGGCGCGGACCAGCCTTGCAGGCTGCGGTGGCGGTTTCCGGTGCAGTTGGTGGTTTTGCGGGGCTTGCGGGGCTGGCGCCGGATATTGGCTTCACAACGCTGACGATCATGCGTGAAATCGGCCGGATTGCGCGCGAAGAAGGCGAGGACCTGTCCGCCCCGGATGCCCGCCGCGCCTGCCTTGAAGTGTTCGCCCTGCGCGCCTTCCCCAATGCGCGCAAGGCGGATGAGAGTGAACTGGGATATTTCTCAGCCCGTGCGCTGCTGCGGGGCCGCCCGGTAGTGATGCTGATTGCGGAAGTCGCTTCCCACTACGGTCTGGCGCTAGGCCAGAAAGTGTCTGTGCAGTTGATGCCGGTTGCCGGGGCGTTGTGCGGGGCCTCGCTGAATACGGCGTTCCTTAACCATTATCGCGCACTGGCACGGGCGCACTTTACTATTCGTCGTCTGGAGCGCGAACACGGTCCGGTTGTGCGGGATACGGCTGAAGCACTGCGGGATCAGGTTGCAGCGCACGGTGGCCGGGTTTCCTGACGTGCGAAAAGCCTTCATGAAAACAGCCCGAGGGTGATCCTCCGGCTGTTTTTTCAGGCTGCTTTTTTGGAGCCGGGTCCTTAAGCGGGGTCCGGCTTTTTTTGTTTTTTGGCCGGTGGCGGTTCTTCATTCATCAACGTGGCAATCAGTGCGACAAACAGCATCACGCCGCCGACAGTCACGCAGGTCTGTTGATAGTGGAAGTCGATCAGTCTCACGATTACGCAGATCACGATGCCCATCAGGCAGGCCAGTCGTAAGGTCATAAGGCGCTCCGATTATACGGTTTTTTCAGGCTGTCACGGGGGTGACAAGCGGTTTGCCTGCGGCGAGTGCCGCCACGTTATCCAGACAAAGCATGCCCATGGCCGTGCGGGTTTCCACTGTGGCGCTGCCGGTGTGCGGGGTCATGAAAATCTTGGGCAGGGCGAGCAGGCTGGGGTTCGGGTTGGGTTCGTTCTGGTAAACATCCAACCCGGCGTTAAAGAGATGGCCGGAACGCAGGGCGTCTAGCAGAGCCGTCTCATCCACCAATGCGCCGCGCGCGGCGTTAACCAGCACGCTCCCGCGCGGCATGAGGCCGAACATGCGGGCTGTCATCAACGGTGGAGCACCGGCTGTTGCGGGCATATGCAGGCTGAGAATGTTGCAGTGGGGCAGCATCTCTTCCAGATTTTCAAAATAGGTCGCACCCTCTTCCTGCGCGGGGTCCAGCTTGCGGCGGTTGTGGTAGAGCACCTTCATCTCAAACCCGCGCGCACGGCGGGCCAGCGCCTGCCCGATGCGCCCCATACCGACAATGCCCAGTGTCTTGCCGGTAACGCGGATGCCGAGCATTTCGTCCATTTCCAGCGTGCGGCCCCAGCCGTCTTTCATCAGCGTATAATATTCCGCGGCCCGGCGGCAGGCGGCCAGAATGAGCATCATCGTCAGATCTGCATTACAGTCGGTCAGTACATCCGGCGTGTTGCAGACCTTAATGCCGCGCGCCAGCAGAGCGGGCACGTCCAGATGGTCAAGCCCGACGCTGACTGTCGCGACCAGTTTCACACAGTCCGGAATGGCGGCAACATCGGCCCCTTTGAGCGGGCAGTGATGCGTCACCAGCATCGCAAAGGCCTTCTGCTGCTCGGCCAGCGCCAGCATTGCGGCGGTATCAAGCGGTGCGTCGGGCGGGGGTAAGGCGGTAAAGTCGGTCTCAATCCGCTTTTCAACAGCGGCAGGGAGCCGGACGGAACGGATCAGGTAAGGCTTTTCGGAAGGCATGGGCGTTCCTTTTTTCTGTAGGGCAGATTGAGTTTCCGTATCGGCAGACTAGCATGGCCCTTCAGAAAAGCCATGGTGCGCCTATAACGACCCAGATGGGTTGAGGATCAGCCTCCCGTCTGAAAAAAAAACGGCAGGGTCGCACTGGCCCGGATGGGCGACTAGGCTGACCAGAGGAGGACGCATGACGGACGCGCTGACACCGGAGTTGATTTTAGGCGCGTATGCCACCGGGATTTTCCCCATGGCGGCCGATGCCGAGGATGACGAACTGCAATGGTATGACCCGGACCCGCGCGGCATTCTGCCTCTACGGGGGTTTCATCTCTCACGCCGCCTGTTGCGCACTGTTTTGTCGGGCCGGTTTGCTGTGTCGGTTGATCAGGATTTTCCGGGTGTCATGAAAGCCTGCGCCGCCCCGGCGCCGGGGCGGGAGGAGACATGGATCAACGGGGAGATTTTCCGGCTTTTCTGTGCGCTGCATGACATGGGTTACGCGCATAGTGTGGAATGTCGGCAGGACGGAAAGCTGGTAGGCGGCCTATATGGCGTGGCGCTTGGTGGGGCGTTTTTTGGAGAAAGCATGTTCAGCCGTGCGACCGATGCCTCCAAGGTTGCGTTAGTGCATCTGGTGGCGCGGTTACGGGTTGGCGGGTTTATCGTGCTTGATACACAGTTCGGCACGGACCATCTCGCCCGTTTTGGTGGGCAGGATATTCCGGCGGAGCTTTACAAAGCGACTCTGGAGCAGGCTGTCCAGATGATGCCATGTTGGCGGCCTACACTTCCGGCTGATGTGCTGGAGGCCGAAATCCGCGCTCTGCGGGCCGAAACACAGGCGGCGGAAAACCGGCAGAGCGCCAGCGCAGTTGACGATCCGGCGTGAAAGCGGCGTGATCTGGATAAGAAACAGGAAAGACACAGACGTATGACACACTGCCAGCCGCGCCGGATGCGCCGTAAGCTGACCCTTTGCAGCCTTCTGGCCACGGCACCTCTGGCGGCAGGGTTGCTGATAAGCCCGCTCGTCTCTGCTGCGGAAACAGGGAATAAGCCTGCCGAGGCTCAAGCCCCGCAGGTGGACCATCCGCGCCTGATGCCATCGCGGGACGCGACGATTGATTACGTCTTTCAGCCGCGTCCGCCAGCAGGAGGCGCACCAACACCCGCCGCGCCGGTTAAGGACCGGCATGTGCAAGTGCTGTTTTCTGGTGATGGCGGGCTGATGCGCATCAACTACATGCTCACCATGGACGGGCCGGAAAGCCGTGGCGCGGTGATTGTCAACCGGGCGGCGCAGGAAGTGCTGATTATCCTGAATGACCGGAAGATTTACACCCGGCTGGTGCAGCAGGAAGTGGCGCGGAGCCCGTTCCTGCTGGATATGTCCATGACCTTTACCCGCAAGGGCAAATCCGAGGTCATCGGGCAGCCCTGCACACTCTGGGGTGTGCAATCTATGGAAGGGAATGGTTCGGCCTGTGTGACGGATGACGGCTTTATTCTGGAGCAGGACGGAGTGGATGTGGATGGCCTGAATGGCCACCTCAAGGCGACAAAAATCTCGTATGACGATGTCCCGGCCTCATCCTTCCAGCCGCCTGCGGGCTTTCAGGAAGTAACGCCCCACGCTCCCGATACACAGTCCGGCGGGGCTAATGCCCCCTCTGGCGCACCGCCGTCCGTCCTGCGTGGTCCAGCCAACATGCAGCATGAACGCCCCAGCATGCCTGCTACCACGGGTGCTGTGCCGGGTGTTGGCCCGATGACGACCATCCCCCCCACAGACTCTGGTCTGCATGATGCCTCAAGCAACACGCTATGAAGAGGATGCGGAGCGCTACTGCGGAACAGGCCGTACGGGGAAAGGCTGTCATCAGCGATAGTCTGGCCAGCAAAGCGGCCCTGAGGGGTGAAAAATTTTTGGCCGCGTGGTGGGGGGCTGGAGTGTGCGCGTGGCCGCATCGTACGCTATGCATGGGTGCCGCAACGGCTCTCGCGTTGGTTGCCTTATCGCAGTCCATCGCCGTGGCGCAGAGCACGGCTCCTGTTGGGACAGCCGGTAGCACGTCCTCCGCACAGGGAGCCGGAGCCGGGGGGCAGGCTGGCGGTGAGGGCACCCCCGTTGCGCCGCAGGACGCGCCGTTCATTACCCCGTCCGTGGATGCGGATGTGCTGTATGAACTGACATCCCCTACCGGGGACACGGTGATGAAGCAGCGGATGCGCTGGCAAGTCGGCACACTGCGCCAGCGGTTGGACCCGGATGGCTCCAATCTGTTTATGATAACCTCATGGCCCCAGCATACGTTGACGGTGGTGGACCCGGACCGCAAGACGGAAAGCGTGATGCCCGCGCCCAGTCAAGGTCTGACTCCGCCCGGCCACCCCGCCATGGTTGGCACCTATGCACGATTGGGTGGTTCCGTTGTGGCAGGAGAACACTGCATTATCTGGCGCACCAGAGATGCCGACGGACATGCCAGTGATGTCTGTTACACGGCGGATGGTCTGTTGTTGCAGGTTGCACAACAGGGACAGATTACCGTCCGGGCGCTCCGTGTCAGCCGGGTGGCCCAGCCTGATGCGGTGTTCGCCATTCCATCGGGTTTGAAAAAAGAGGCCCCCGTCAAACCGTAATCCGCCCGGACCGTTACGGCGGGAAGGAAGAGGGATGCGGTTGCGTAACCCTACGGTGCTGGGCGTGGTGTTCAGCGGACTGATCGGGCTGGGGCTGGGGCAGGCTCTACCGGAGCCAGCAGCGTTTGCCGCGCCCCGAACTGGCGGCAGTATCACCGCTGCGGACGCAGGACGCCAAGCCGGACCCGAGGGCGGCGCGACCCAAAGTGCTGACAACGCGGCAGGCAGTTCCGCTGGGACGCAGGCAGTCTCTCTCTGTTTCAAACCGCAGCCGGGGGCTGCGCGGAATACGGTGCTGGTTATTCCCTCCGGCACGGTTCTTATCGGGCGGGCTGTCCCCAAGACCTCCCGGCAGAGTGGGCCGATGGAAGCCGTTGTCACCACGGAAACCGTTACCCTGACAGACATGCAGCCCTGTAGTGGGGCGGATGCCTCAACGTTGGTTTCCCACACCCGTCATTGGGAGGTGGACCCGGTGCGGCCCAGAGCGGACGTGGTGTTGCGGCCCGTGGGCGAAGTCAGCGGGAATGGCGTAGATACGACATTTGATGAAGAACCCGATGATTTTCGTAAGGCTATAAAAAGCGGTGCTGTTACAGCGCAGGTGCAAGGCACGCTGAAAGAAACGGTCGCGTTGACTGAAACGCAGGCGGACATACCGGAGATGCCCGACAGTGCTTCAGGCCCGGACTGGACCCGCAGCACGGGGTGGGATCAGAACAGTTTGCGCAAAACACCGGGCAACAGAACGGAATAAGGGTTTACGCTTAGGTCCGGGTTTTCCAGCTTGCCAGCGATGCCAAATGTCATGGCAAGCAGGCCGCCATCTTGTTCCGGGCTGAACAGTTTGCCAATGCCGGGCAGTTTGCCGGGCAGTTTGTTAAGCGCGAAAATCGGGACAACCGTGCCATTCAGGTCCAGCTTGCTGTGGCCCAGATCAATCGTGCCTTCTAGCGTGGCCCCCAGCGCATCATTTCCCATACGGCCATTCTGGATGGTCAGCACGCCATCTGAAAACGTGACGGGCATGATGAGTTGCGAGACTTCAAATTCAGGGGATTTGCGGGCGCTCAGCCATCCGTACAGAGAAAGATTACGTGCAAGAAGCACGGTGGCCGGGGCTTTTTTCAGCACAAACGGGCTGACATGCATGGTGCCCTTGAACGGGGCGGAAGCCTGTGTGTCATCAAACGCGCCGGTTAGGGTTGCGTGGCCACCCTGCACATTGGGCAGAATGTTGAGAGCCGCCAGAAACCCGCCCATATCCGGAATGTTGACATGCAGGCTGCGCACGCCGCCGGTCGGCTCCAGTGTCATGGTGACGGGGGATGGCCCGCGCATGGCAAAGCGCATGCGTTCCAGACGTTGGCCGTTATCTTCAAAATGCGCGGTTACAGTACGCAGCGGCTGCTTGGTCTGGCTGTAATACAGGGCGTTGGCCGTCATATCGATGGTCCACGCATTCCCCGGCGGCCCGTGGAGCCTGCCTGTCGCGGCTTCGGGCACATGATAGCCTGCGGAAGCCTTTTTCGGCGCGTTCGGGTCACTTTCCATCAGGGGGGCGAGGTCCAGCGTATCGGCATAGACACCCACCTGAATGGTTTTATCCTGCGAGGCATAGGGCAGCACAAGGCGCGCATGGCCTGTGGACCGCGCTATTTTGAAAGAAGACACCAGCAGTTCCGGCGCCGTTTTTTCCCGCAGGACCGCATGGCCCCGCACGTCCAGATCCGGCCCGGTGGCGAAAATGTTTTCTACAGACGTAATATGCCCGTCCAGCAGGGCCAGAGTGGCGGAAACCTGCGCCGCATGGCCTGTCTCCTTGTGCCAGAGCGGGATGATAATGGCAGAGCGTTTCAGGTCCAGATTGATGTTAACCGTCCCGTGTTTATTCGCCTGCCGGGCATACTCCACGCCCAGATCAGCACTGCCGTAAAAATGACTGCTGGTATCAATACCGGCGGCGTTGGCTGTCTCAGGCGTAATACGGGTAAACAGATGCGCTTTTTCCGCAGTGTCCTGCGGGCGCAGGGAGCGGAAGTTCATGAAATAGGTAATGTCAGATGGCAGACCGCCCAGCACGCCATGCCCGCTCAGCTCCATCTGCTGCGTGGTGGCGGCAATCTGGAAGGTGCCATCGGTAATTGCGCGTCCGGCCACGACGTTACCCAGATGGGTGTTGCTCACCTGTGCATGCGCGTCCACCACCATCTGATCGGTTGTGACTTTACTTTCCAGCGGCAGGGTCAGGGAGAATTTGGCGCTGGCCTGCCCGGAGGGTCTGGTAAAGCTGATGGGGTGGCGGGAGAGAAGATGCAGCCGTGGCTCGGCCAGCATGGCCAGCAGGTCGCGCAGATTACCACGCAGTTCGGTCTTAATTGTGCCCATCTGGTCTTTTCTGGACAGGCCGGTAATTTCCATGGAACCGGGGCCAGCAGCCACGCGCCCGATGCCAGTAGCGCCGACGTTTTTATCTGCGCGGTCCACAAGCTGATAGGCGTGGTCAAAATGAATGGTCAGCTTGTCCAGATCATTCACTTCAAGATGCGCATCCAGATGATGTAGCGGTGAGATAGGGCGCAGCCAGTGCACCGTCAGGTCTGACCCTTCCACGCTGCCTTTCAGCGAGGTGAGCTTGACGCCATTCCAGCCCTTATCGCTATGCAGCGTTATGGCCGTATGCAGGTCATGCGCCGTGCCATCTGTAATATTGTTTTCCACCCATTTCCGGCCACCTTTCGCCGCTTTGGCGGGCCAGTAGCTGGCAATATCGCCAAACGGCACGGTGGGAATATCCAGCGCCATCTGGCCGGACAGCACGGTGGGGCTGAACAGGTCTGACGCATTCAACTGGCCGGTAACGCCCACGGTAATGCCAGCGTTTGCGTCCTCCGGATGTTCCGGGTTCAGCAGAGCAAGTGTCAGGCTTTGCAGCGTAATGGTGGCGGGCGTGTGCGTGGGGGAGCGATGATCAAGGGCAACATGTGCCGCCAGCCCGCCGTGGCTGAGCAGATAGGTGGAGCCGCCGCCCTGAAGTTCGCCTTCGCCAAAATCGGTTTTCACATCAAGGGCTTGCGGGAGCAGCCATGCACTTGGCGGGGCTGGCGCGAAGGTGGTGTCCGCCGTCAGGCTCACAGGTACATCCAGCGTTTTCAGCGCAGGGGCCAGACCCGCAAACGTGCTGGGGCGTACTGAAGCAAGGGTGAGATGCCATTGCACAGTGCCCTGATCCGTCTGCGCGCCCTGCGCCGTTATGCTCAGGCGTTCCGTAGTGTCCTGCTGGGCCTGAAAGGTAATGGCTACGGAGCCGGTCACGCCGGTCGCGCCATGGACGCTGACAACGTGCAGGGTTGAGGTAATGGGCGAGGCAATCCACTGGATATGGGTCAGCCGATCATCAATTGTCACCTGCGTATCGGTCAGGCCGATGCGTTGCAGGCTGCTGGGGTCCAGTGAGCCATTTTTATCAGTGGAGGACGCCGGGGCTGGTGGGGCATCCACGTCCAACCCGACGGAGCCATCTGTGCCGCGCCGCAGAGCCATCCGCACGCCGCTCAAATCCACAGTGCGCAGGGCAATGCTGCCATGGACAAGTGCTATTGGGTCCAGCGTGACATTGGCGGCCCGTATGGTATCCGCCGTTGTGTTGTCCGCTTTAAGAATGCGCACATCATGCAATGAGAGCGTGACAGGCACACTCAATCCGTCACGCAGGCCGTTCCATTGCAGAGAGGCCCGCCGGAGCGTGAGGGTTGCCGCCGCAGGCTGCCCGCCTTGGCCGCCCAGCACGGCCATGGGTAGGAAGGGGCGGATGATGGGTGTGACATTCAGCGGCCCGAACTGCATCCGCACCACAAGAATGACCACACACAGCACCGGCAGAACCAGCACGCCAGCGGCCATAAAGGTCAGAACGCGCAGAGCCCTTTTGTGCAAGGGGCGCGGAAGGTCTTGACCGTTGGGAGTCAACACAGCAACCCTTTGCGTTCCATAAGAATGGTCAGGTTATGACGGCAGCTTTTTCTTCTTATTTTCGGGATGTCCGCGCTCCAAGAGGAGCCGCCACGCGCGTGTGGCCGGATGCCAGTTGGCCCGCTCCGGCGGATACGCAGGCCGCTACCCATTTTGCAGAGGATATGGCTGCGGCCCTGCGTGAAGCCGGAGGGCAGGACGATGTGCTGAACCTGCTCGGTGCTGCGGGGCTGGTAGCCTGTCTGGGCGGAAACAGCCCGTTTCTGTCTGATCTGGCGCGGCAGGATCCGGCTTTTTTTGCAGCGCTGGCGCGGGGTGGACCGGAACCGTGTGCGAAGGACGTGTTTGCAGCATTCGCCGGGTTTGACATCACATCGGGGCGAGAGTGTGTTGCCCGCTTCCTGCGGCAGGCAAAAAAACGCACAGCCCTGATATGCGCTGTGGCGGACCTTGGCGGTTTCTGGCCGCTGGAGGAGGTGACGCAAACGCTCAGCCGGCTGGCCGATGCGGCGCTGGAGGTGGCGGTCAGGCATTTGTTATGGAGTGCTCATCAGGCTGGCCAGCTTCAGTTGCGAGACCTCCAACGCCCGACGCATGCCAGTGGTTTTGTTGTGCTGGCAATGGGAAAGCTTGGGGCACGGGAACTGAATTTCTCCTCGGATATAGACCTGATGGTGCTGTACGACCCATCCGCGCAGACCCAGCCTGACGCCGTGCGGCGCGTCTTCATTCGTATGACTAGCGATCTTGTGGGTCTTATGGAAGCGCGGGATGCGGATGGCTATGTTTTCAGGACAGATTTGCGCCTGCGGCCTGACCCGTCTTCCACCCCACCGGCTGTCTCCGTGCAGGCGGCAATCCAGTATTATGAAAGTCTGGGGCAGACATGGGAACGCGCCGCCATGATCAAGGCGCGACCTGTGGCGGGTGATATTACTCTGGGTCGGAAATTTCTGGCGGCCATCCGTCCATTTGTCTGGCGCAGACACCTCGATTTTGCACTGATTGACGATATTCATGACATGAAGGCCCGTATCGACCGCTATCGCAAGGCCGGGCGGACAGGGCTTGCTGACCTGCCCGACGCCGTGCTGGCGGACCCTGCGGCCAGTCGGGACTGGCTGCTTGGCCATAACGTCAAGCTGGGGCAGGGCGGTATTCGGGAAATCGAATTTCTGGCGCAGGCCATGCAGCTTGTCTGGGGCGGGCGCGTGCCCGCGCTGCGGGACCGCACGACATTTGGCGCGCTGAAAAAACTGGTGGGTTCCGCCTATCTCCCGCGGGAGGAAGCCGAAGTGCTGGCCCGTACTTACAGATTTCTGCGTGATGCGGAGCACAGGCTGCAAATGCGCGCGGACCACCAGACGCACGATCTGCCAGACCGTGCGGAGGCGTTTGATGCCTTTGCCGTATTCATGAACTATACGGATGGCGAGGCACTGGCGTTGGACATGCTGCCGCGCATGCGGGAAGCCCGGCGTATTTTTGAGCGACATTTTGTCTCCTCGCAGGCCAGCGCGCCGGAGCAGGATACAACCCTTCTGGCGGTCGCGCCGGATGATGAACAATCGCCCCTTCTGCTAGAACGCCTCGGTTTCCCTGCCAGTCAGACGGAAGAGGCCGTGCAGGTTTTAGCCCGTTGGCAGACCGGCAGCCTGCGGGCGCTACGGTCCGAGCGGGCGCGGGCGCTGCTGCGAACATTGTTGCCCGCCTTGCTGGCCAGTTTTGCCGCCCGCAGTAACCCGTTGGCCTGCCTGCGGCGGTTTGAGGCGTTGCTGGCGCGGCAGCATGCCGGGGTGCAACTGCTTTCGCTGTTTGAACGCAACCCGGCTTTGATTGACCGGATTGCCGTGTTGTTTGATTCCTCGGCGTTTCTGGCAAATCATCTGGCTGATACTCCGTCCGCACTGGAAGGGCTGCTGGAACCGGAGCCGGAAGAAGGCCGTAACGTGCTGGACCGCCTGCGGCATCTGGCAACAGAGGTTGATTCAGCGGAACTGCTGGTGACAGCCCTGCGCCCGTTGCTGCGCGGGGAAGAGTTCCGTCTTTCCGTAGCCGTGCTGGAAGGGCGGCTGTCGGAGGATGAAGCAGAAAAACAGCGGACGGCGCTGGCGGATACCATCATGATCGTGCTGATGCGCGCCGTGGAGGCTGAGCACCGCAAGCGTTACGGGAGTGTGCCCGGTGGGGGCATGGCGGTTCTGGCGCTCGGTAAGGCAGGCTCTCGCGAGATGATGCCCGGCTCTGATCTGGACCTGCTGCTCGTTTTTGATCATCCAGAGGACGTTCATGCCAGCGATCTCCCCACACGCCTGCCTAAAAATTCGGACGGACTGCCGGTGCGTGCGCCTCGGTCTCTGGCGGTTTCGCAATATTACACCCGGCTGGCACATGCCTTTATTGCAGCACTGACCGCCCCCGGACCGGAGGGGCCGCTTTATGCGGTGGATATGCGGTTGCGCCCGTCTGGCGCTGCGGGTCCGGTGGCGGTGTTCCGCACAGCGTTCCTGAAATATCATGAAGACGCTGCATGGACATGGGAACGTATGGCGTTGACCCGTGCGCGCGTGATTACGGCTCCCGCAGCCCTCAAGGCCCGTTTGCAGGCGGATCTCGCACAGGTTTTGAACGGGGACCTGCGCAAGCCCCGGCCATCGGCGGAACTCTTGCTGGAGGATGCGCGGCACATGCGGGCGCGTCTGGCGCGCGATCTGCCCGCGTCCAGCCCGTGGGACATCAAGCGGCGGGCTGGCGGTTTGATGGAAGTAGAGTTTATCGCCCAGATTATGCAGCTTGTTGCTGGCACACAGGATGTCAGAAATCCCTGCACGCGGCGGGCGCTCAGCCTGCTAAGAAAGCACGGATTTCTCTCCGCGGCTGAGACAAAGCTGCTGCTGGAGGCGGATGCTGTCTGGCGACAGATGCAGTGTTTGCTGCGCCTGCTGTGCGGGCCTGTGCCGCCCGTTGATTTGGAACGGGAACTGGCTCCCGGCGCGTTGAAAATTCTGTTGCGTGTGATGGGCGAGGCCAACCTAGCAGACCTGATGATCCATACGAACGCTCTGGCTCAGGCTGTAAGGCAGATTTTTGAAGTGCGGGTTGGGACTGTTGACGGCGGAGAACGCTCCGGCCCCTCAGCAGTTTCATTATGAAGGCGGTGCAGGCTGCGTCTTCATTCTCGTTGTTTTTGTAAGGAAGGAACTGGACCATGACTGATACGAAAAACACCACACACCCAGAGTTGAAGGAAGGCGAATCCGCCCCAGATTTCCACATGGAGGCCAGTGGGGCGCGCACGGTCAGTCTTGCAGGCCTGAAGAGTAAACCATTTGTGTTGTATTTCTACCCCAAGGCGGACACCCCCGGTTGCACGAAAGAGGCTTGCGGGTTTAGTGAGGCGCTTGAGCAGTTTGAAGGGGTAGGGCTGACCGTCATCGGTGTCTCGCGTGACCCGGTTAAAAAGCTCGATAAATTTGCCGAGAAATATGACCTGACATTCCCGCTGGCGTCAGATGAGGCCGGGGTTGTGACGGAAGCCTATGGCGTGTGGGTTGAAAAATCCCTGTATGGCAAAATCCATATGGGGATTGACCGCACCACATTCCTGATTGGCGCGGACGGCAAAATTGCGCACATCTGGAAGAAGGTCAAAGTGCCCGGCCATGTAGAAGCCGTGCTGGATGCCGCGAAGGCTCTGCGCACGTAACGCAGAGCCTTCGGTTTCGGCGCAAAGAGAGAAATGGTCCGGCTGGGGTCACCAGCCGGAATAATACCCACCGGGAGCGTAATAGCCCGGCGCAACCGGTGCCACGGGCACAACAGGCATGACCGGCACCGCATAGCCCATGGGCGGTGGAGGCGGGGGCGGAGGGGGCGCGTAAGCAATAGGCGGTCCACCACCCCCAAGTGCCGCACCAGCCAGCGCGCCGACAGCCAAGCCGCCAATGAGCGCGCCCGCAATGGCCCCGCCGCCGGGGCCACGGTGCCAGTATCTGCGCGGGCCACCACCCCAGTATCCACGCGGCGGAGGCGGGCCGCCCCAGCCGGGTCCACCCCACCCCGGACGGCCCCAGCCACCCGGATGCGCCTCTGCAGCGGGCAGTGTGGTCAGCGTTGTCCCTGCGATGAGGGGAAGAGCGAGAAGAAGTTTTGTCATACGGCGCATCATGTGCCTCCTCGAAACGACCGGGGGAAGCACCGAAGTGTTCCCTCCTGAAGGCATAGTAACGGACCGCCTCATGGCAATTTCAAGGCCGCTTTCCGGGCGATTTGTGTCCGCCCGGAAAAGGAACATCAGCTCTCATCAATCCGTGTGGTTTTCGGGAGTGTCAGCACGGTCAGCAGCGTGACGAGAGCGCAGGCGGAAACGTAATAGGCAAACCAGCCTTCATGCCCGGCCTGTTTGCACCATAGTGCGATATATTCCGTCGTGCCGCCAAAAACAGAGACCGTCACGGCATAAGGGAGTGCGACGCCCAGCGCGCGGATGCGGGTGGGGAAGAGTTCCGCTTTCACCACCGCGTTAATGGATGTGTAGCCGGACGCAATAAACAGCGCGCCTGTAATCAGCGCAAAAGCTGCCCATGGGGAGTGAACACCTGACAGCACTGTCAGCAGAGGCACAGTGCCCAGCGTGGCGCAAATGCCAAAATAGAGCAGCAGCGGGCGGCGACCAATACGGTCAGACAACGCGCCAAATGCAGGTTGTATGGCAGCAAAAACAAACAGACTGGCTGAGGAGACCAGCGTTGCGGTCTCTTTTGGAAAACCAACGGTGTTGGCAAGATATTTCTGCATATAAATTGTGTAGGTATAGAAAATGACGGTGCCGCCCAGCGTCATGCCGCACACGGTCAGCACGGCGCGGGGATATTGCAAAAGAGTGCGCACCCCTCCTTTTTCTTTTTGCTGAGCGGATTTTTCAAAACGCTCGCTTTCCTGCATATGCCGCCGGAGCCAGAAGATCAGCAAAGCCCCGAGCGCTCCGATAAAGAAGGGTACGCGCCAGCCCCATGTTGCAATCTGTTCCGGTGTGAGCAGCACATATTGCATGAGGAGCAGAAGAACGAGGGCGAGGAGCTGCCCCATCACCAGTGTGACATAGAGAAAACCAGACCAGAAACCGCGATGGCCAGCGGAGGCCATTTCCGCCAGATAGGTGGCGGAGGCCCCATATTCCCCACCCAGACTGAGGCCCTGCACCAGTCGGGCCAAAAGCAGAATGGCGGGTGCTAAAAGCCCGATCTGCTCATAGGTTGGGCAGACAGCAATGGCCAGTGAGCCAACACACATGGCGGTAACGGAATAGGTCAGGGCCGTGCGGCGGCCATAACGGTCTGCCGCCATACCAAGCAGCCAGCCGCCAACCGGGCGCATAAAAAATCCGACCGCAAAAATTGCAGCGGCATTCAGCAGTTCTGCTGTCTGGTTTCCGTGTGGGAAGAACGCGTGTGCGAAATAGATGGCAAAGGAGGAATAGACATACCAGTCGTAATATTCCAGCAGGTTTCCAGCAGACCCTGCCAGAATGCCACGAAGGCGCTGCGCCGTTGTTATTCCGGTTTTCATGTCGCACAGTCTCGCATCGGGTAAGGGGCTTTTAAAGGCGCAAAAAAGAAGAAGGGATTGCTCAGGCGTGTGTTTTATCGTTTAGCGCGGCGTGGAGCTGCTCTGTATCCAGTGCATTTTCCCATCGGGAAATAACGAGAGCAGCCACGGCATTCCCCACAAGATTGGTCAGAGAGCGACACTCTGACATAAAGCGGTCAATGCCCAGAATAAGGGCCATTCCAGCTACGGGGACGCTGGGAACAACGGAAAGCGTTGCAGCCAGCGTAATAAAGCCAGCTCCGGTTACGCCCGCGGCACCCTTGGAACTCACCATGGCCACCAGCAGCAGGGCAAGCTGTTCCCCAAGGCCTAGATGCACGTCCGTTGCCTGAGCGATAAACAGGGCGGCAAGTGTCATATAAATGTTGGTGCCGTCCAGATTGAAGGAATAGCCCATCGGCACGACAAGCCCGACAATACCCTGAGGGCAGCCGGCTTTTTCCAGTTTGGAAATCAGGCCCGGTAGGGCGGATTCCGAAGAACTGGTGCCGAGCACAATCAGCAATTCTTCCTTGATGTAGGCCAGCAGGCGGAAAATACTGAAGCCCATCATCCGCGTGACCAGCCCGAGAACGCCGCAGATAAACAGAATGGCGGTCAGGTAAAACGCCAGCACCAGTTCAAACAGGTGGCCAATGGACGCCACGCCAAATTTACCAACCGTAAAGGCCATGGCCCCAAACGCACCAATAGGGGCGACATACATCACCAGACGCACCACGCCGAAGACCAGTTCTGTCAGGCTGCGGAAGAGAGACAGCACTTTCTGGCCGCTCTCGCCCATCTGCGCGAGGCTGACACCAAATAGAATGGCAATCAGCAGAACCTGCAAAATTTCACCCGATGTAAAAGCCCCGGCGGTGGTGTTGGGGATGATCCCCATCAGGAATTCGGTAAAGGAGTGGTTGTGGGCTGCGTTCACAAAGGTTGTGACAGAGCCGGTATCGAGAGAGGCCGGTTTGATATGCAGCCCGGCACCGGGGCGCGCGATATTGGCCACCAGCATACCAATAATGAGCGCCAGCGTGGAAAAGCACAGGAAATAGATCATGGCTTTTCCGGCCACGCGGCCTGTCTGTTTAAGGTCGGCCATGCCCGCAATGCCAGTACAGACAGTCAAGAAAATAACTGGTGCGATGACCATTTTGATGAGTTTGACAAACCCATCCCCCAGCGGACGGAGGGCCGCGCCAAGAGTGGGGAAGAAATAGCCTACGAGGATGCCTGCTATAACGGCAATTACCACCTGAATATAGAACAGGTGCGCGCGGGAGGATCGGGCGGGGGCGGAGTGGGTCAAGTCAGGCATGGCCAAGAGGGTATGTCCCCTGTTTGTTCTAATTATTCTTGTCAACGCCGAAGCCGCGCGGCAAACCTTGGGTGCTGTTGCAGACAGGCTTTTCGTTGCTGAGGCCTCGTAACGTCTTGTGAAGCAAGCTCAGCACGAACCGGCCTCCCTGCCGAGAGAAAATGAGACAGATCACGAATGGATGATGGAATAATGCTGGCTGTTGTGGCTTTGGGGGCACTTGCACTTGGAGCCGCACTGGTCTGGTTTTTGACGGTAAACGGGCGCAAAGGGCCGGGCGGCGCGGATACAGACCTGCTGGCCCGGCTCTATGTGCTGATGGAGCAGGAAACCGCTGCCGCTCGCACAGAGGCGGCGCATCAGAGAACCCATCTGGCGGAAATGGAACGCGTCATGACGGGGCGGATTGAGCAGGTGCGCACGGAACTGGCCGAGCGTCTGGCAGGCATGGCGGGCAGCATGGGGCGGGAGCAGGCGGAAGTGCGGGCCGCCCAAGCCGAGGCACTGCGCGAGATGGCGGAAGCCTCCGCCCGCCAGCTTTCCGCCATTCGCGTAGCGGTGACGGACCAGTTGCATGAGGCCGTGGAGCGGCAGATGCAGACGTCTTTCCAGCGTGTGCTGGAGCAGTTCAGCGCCATGCAGACAGCCATGGGAGAAGTCCGCGCCATGACCGCACAGATCAGCGACCTCAAGCGGCTGTTCGGCAATGTGAAGACCCGTGGTGGCTGGGGGGAAGCCCAGCTTAAGGCCATTCTGGATGACGTTTTGCCCGAAGGGTCTTACGACTCGAATGTGCGGCTGGGGCCGGGGAATGATGTGGTGGAATTTGCTATTCGCATGCCCGTGCGCGCCAGCACACCGCCGGTCCTGCCGGTGGATAGCAAGTTTCCGACCGAGGCGTATGAGCGCCTGCTGAACGCGGTGGATGAGGGGGATGCGGCGGCGGAAAAAGCAGCCCGTAAGTCTCTTGAAAGCACGCTGCGGCTGGAAGCACGAAAAATTGCGACCAAGTATATTCACCCACCCCGCACGGTGGAATTTGCCGTTCTGTACCTGCCCACGGACGGGCTTTATGCGGAAGCTGCGCGCATTCCCGGCCTGATTGATGAAATTGGCCGTACCTGCCGGGTGATGATCATGGGACCGGCCCTGATGCCCGCCCTGTTGCGCACGGTCCATCTAGGGTACGTCACGCTCGCGCTGGAAGAGCGGACGGAAACCATTGCCCGTCTGTTGGGCGCCACCCGTCAGGAAATGATCCGTATGGATAGCGTGCTGGAAAAACTGGCACGGAACGCACAGGCCATGTCCACGTCTATTGAGGAAGCGCGCAGGCGCACCCGTGTTGTCAGTCGTCGCCTGAGGGAGTTGGATGCGCCGGAGACGGAAGAGATGGCGCTTAATCCTGAAATGGAATTTACTGGCCCTGACACGGAGAACACAGCATCAGGACAGTCATGACGGAAGAAACAGCACTCAATACAGATCCGGATACGGTACAGCCCGTCGAGCCCGGCCAGTCCAGAGGCGTCGTGCTGCTGATCGAGGATGACAGCGCCATTGCCGAGGAAATTGTGGGCGAACTGATGGCCCACGGTTTTGAAGTCCGGCATGAGGAAACGGGGGATGCCGGCCTAACGGCGGCTCTACTGGGTGAAGCGCATGTCATGGTGGTGGACCGCCTGCTGCCGGGTATGGACGGGCTGAGCGTGATCGAGGCCGTGCGTCAGCGCGGTATCCGCACGCCCGTGCTTGTGCTCTCGGCGCTGTCCGCCGTGGATGATCGCGTCACGGGTCTGAAAGCGGGGGGGGATGATTATCTGACCAAGCCCTTCGCGATGGAAGAACTGATGGCGCGGGTCGAGGCACTGCTGCGTCGCCCGGATGATACGCGCAACACCACGCTGCGTGTCGGCCCATTGTCCATGGATCTAATCGAGCGCCGTGTGTGGCGGGACGGGCGGGAGATTGAACTCCTGCCGCGTGAATTTCGCCTGCTGGAATATCTCATGCGCAGGCCCGGACAGGTGCTGACGCGCTCCATGATGTTGGAAGATGTTTGGCAGTATCGCTTTATTCCGCGCACCAATCTGGTGGACGTGCATATCGGCAAGCTGCGGCGGAAAGTGGATGCACCCGGAGAAGACCCGCTGATCCGCAGCATTCGTGGCACAGGATTTCTGCTGCGTGTTCCTGACTGAACTTTTCCGCACCGCGACCTTCCGCCTGACACTGGCTGCTCTGGCGGCCATGGCGGGGGTGATGGTGATGCAGTTCGCGCTGGTTTACACCCAGATGGAAGCCGTGGAATCCCGCCGCTCAACTGAACTGCTGCGCGGCGAGGCACGTCTGCTGTCGCAGATGACGCCAGAGCATCTGGAATATGTCGTCCGTAAACGCGCCACGGATGACTTGCGGCTGGTTATCAGCAGCGCTGGGCTGTTTGACGCCAGCCACGCCCTGATTACTGGAGACCTGCACTCATGGCCCAAAGGGCTGGTGGCGGACGGTAAGCCGCATAATATCGAAATCTATCCCGAGGAAGGGGCGGCCTATCCGCTGCGGTTGCTGGCGGAAACCCTGCCGGATGGCACCATTCTGGTGCTGGGGCGGAGTTTCCACTTGCTGGCCGAGCAAAAGCTGATGCTGCGGCACGCAACACTGGTTGCGGCGGTGCCCACGCTACTGTTCGCCCTGCTGCTGGGCATGGTGCTGAGCCGCCGCGCCCTGTTCCGGGTGAAGGAAATGCATGAGGCTATTGACCTCATCATGGCTGGGGACATTCATGAACGTCTGCCCGCAGGGAAGGAGCGCGATGATCTGGAGCGTCTGGCAGGCAGCGTAAACCGCATGCTGGACAGGCTGGAACGGCTGATGGACGGGATGCGGGAGGTGGGGAACGACATCGCGCATGACCTTCGCACACCGCTCTCCCGCGTGCGGGCCAAGCTGGAGCGTGCGCTGACTTCCGGTGGAGAGCGCGAGGCGCTGGAAGAGGCTGTTAGCAGGGCCGTGGATAACCTTGACCAGTGCCTTGGGATTATCACCGCGCTGCTGCGCATTGCGGAACTGGAAAGCAGCCGCCGCCGCGCCGGGTTTGAGACGGTCAATCTGAATGACCTCGGGGCTGACGTGGTCGATCTCTATGAGCCGATTGCGGAAACGGAGGGGGTGACGCTGGTCATGGACCCCACCGCCGTGCCCATCAGTCTGGAAGGGGATAGGCATCTGCTGATCGAACTTCTGGTCAATCTGGTGGATAACGCCATCAAATTTACGCCGGAGGGCGGGCAGATCACGGTCACTGTCCGTCGTCAGGAGGGCGCGGTCTGCCTGATGGTGACAGATAACGGGATTGGCATTGTGCCCGAAGAGCGCGGGGCCGTGCTCTCCCGGTTCTATCGCTCGGATAAAAGCCGCCATGTTCCGGGCAGCGGGCTGGGGCTCAGCCTTGTTTCGGCCATTGCGCATCTACATGACGCCACGGTGCAGATTGATGCCGGGCCGGATGGGCGTGGCACACGCTTCAGTATTATATTTCTGTTACAGAATCCTTGAAAAACCAAGATTAAACGCATTTTTATTGGCGCTCTGAGGGGATGTCTGTATCTCAGTTCGTATGAGCGATTTATCTGGATGCTGGCGTTTAGGCGTGTCGGCAGGGGCTGGCACGTATGAATGAGATTGTCGTAACGGCGCTTAAAAAGCCGTATACCTTTGTGGTGCTCTCCATTCTGATTCTGGTGTTTGGCATCAGGGGCGTTTTCACAACCCCGACTGACGTCTTCCCCAGTATCAAGATTCCGGTGGTGGCGGTTGTCTGGAACTATACCGGTCTGATGCCGGAAGACATGTCCGGCCGCATGATCTATTACTACGAGCGTGCGCTGACCGCGACCGTGAACAATATCGAGCATATTGAAAGCCAGTCCTATTACGGGCGCGGGATTGTCAAAATCTTCTTCCAGCCCGGCACGGATACCTCTGTCGCGCAGACGCAGATCACTTCGGTCTCCCAGACTGTCATCAAGCAGATGCCCACGGGCGCCACGCCGCCGCTAGTGCTGGCCTATAATGCCTCCTCTGTGCCGGTCATCACGTTGCAGGTCTCCTCGACCTCCATGACGGCCTCACAGATCTACGATATGTCGTCCAACCTGATCCGGCCTGCGCTGGTCTCCGTCGCAGGGGCGGCCATCCCGAACCCTTACGGCGGGATGCCCGGCAACGTGATGGTGGATCTGGACCCGGTCAAACTGTTGGCGCACCGGCTCTCGCCCGTTGATGTTTCCAAAGCTCTGAACAGCCAGAATATTGTGCTGCCCGCTGGTGACCAGCGGATTGGCGCGTTGGACTGGATGGTGCAGACCAACGCCTCGCCGCGGGATATGAATGACCTCAACATGCTGCCCATCAAGCAGGTGGGCAATGCCGTGGTCCGCCTGCAGGACGTGGCGTGGGTGCATCAGGGTGGACCACCCCAGACCAACCTTGTGCTGGTTAAAGGCCAGCAGGGCGTTCTGATTGTGGTCATGAAGAGCGGGGATGCTTCGACGCTGGATGTTGTGGCCGGTGTCAAGAAACTGCTGCCCGGTATCGTCAACACGCTGCCGCAGGGTGTGAGCATCAAGGTGCTGAATGATGCCTCCACCTTTGTGAAAGACTCCGTGGAGGACGTGTTGCGGGAAATGCTGACAGCCGCCTGTCTGACCGGGTTGGTGGTGCTGCTCTTCCTTGGCTCATGGCGTTCCACCGTGATTATCGCGACCTCCATTCCGCTGGCCATGCTGTGCTCCGTTATTGGGCTAGGTTGGGCCGGACAGACCATTAACGTCATGACGCTGGGCGGACTGGCTCTGGCCGTCGGTATCCTCGTGGATGATGCCACGGTGATGATCGAAAATATCGATACGCATCTTGAGATGGAAAAGGACCTTGAGACTGCGATTATCGATGCGGCCAACCAGATCGTCATCCCGACCTTCGTTTCCACGCTGTGTATCTGTATTGTGTGGATGCCGCTGTTCCAGTTGACGGGCGTGGCTGGCTGTTCATGCCGATGGCCGAAGCCATCATCTTCGCCATGATCGCCTCCTTCATCCTCTCCCGCACACTCGTGCCAACCATGGCGAAATATATGCTTGCGGCTCAGGTGGCGGCGCATGCCCATGGTCCGGTGGCGCCCAAAACCATTTTTGGCCGGTTCCAGAAAGGATTTGAACGCAAATTCGAGGCGTTCCGGCAGCGCTATCAGGAACTTCTGAAATATCTGGTGGCAACACGGAAGACATTCATTCCGGTGTTTGTTATGTGCTCTCTGGCGTCTCTGGGGCTGCTGATCTTTGTGGGGCAGGACTTCTTCCCGGAAATCAATTCCGATGCCATGGCCATTCACATGCGCGCGCCTCTGGGCACAAGGCTATCGGAAACCGGCACGGTTTCCCAGCTTGTGAATGATGAGATTGAGCGGACACTGCCGGGGCAGGTGGAAAGTATTGTCGCAAACTGCGGTCTGCCCTTCAGTTCCCTGAATCAGGCCTATATTCCGACCCCGACAGTTGGTTCGCAGGATTGTGACCTCACGGTTTCGCTGAAGGACCCGGACTCTCCTGTGGCGGAGTATCGCAAGATGATCCGCAAAAACCTGAGCGAGAAATTTCCCGGCACGCAGATTTCCTTCATGCCGGGGGATCTGACCGCCAAGATCCTGAACTTCGGTCTACCAGCCCCTATTGATGTGCAGATTTCCGGGCGTAACCTTGCGGACAATTTCCGCTTTGCCAACCGTCTGGCAGAACGTTTGCGGCACGTGACAGGGCTGACGGATGTGTCCGTCCAGCAGCCTATGACAACTCCCACGCTGCGCGTGAATACCAAGCGTACCTACGCGTTGGGCACGGGTATTACGGAAGCGGACGTTGCCAACAACATGCTGGTTTCTCTCTCTGGCAGTTCTCAGGTTGGACAGGTCTACTGGCTGGATACCAAGACGGGTGTATCGCATCTGATCGATATCCAGACCCCGGCCACGTTCCTGCAAACCATGAACGATCTGGAAACCACGCCGATAGACAAGGGTGACGGCAATCCAACGGGTCAGGCCCCGCAGATTCTGGGTGGTCTGAGCAAGATCGTGCAGACGGGCACACCCGGAGAAGTGGCGCATTACAACATCATGCCGGTGTTTGATATCTATGCCACCAATGAAGGGATTGATCTTGGCACCGTATCCCGTGAAGTCAGCCGGATTGTGGATGAAGTCCGACCGGATCTGCCGCGAGGTTCTACGCTGGCGGTGCGTGGGCAGGCCGTAACTATGAACAATGCCTATGTGCAGTTGTTGGGCGGTCTCGCCATGTCCATCCTGCTGGTTTACCTGCTGATTGTCGTGAATTTTCAGTCCTGGCTGGACCCGTTCATCATCATCACAGCTCTTCCGGGCGCATTGGCAGGGATTGCGTGGAGCCTGTTCCTGACACACACCGCGCTCTCGGTGCCTGCGCTGACTGGGGCGATCATGTGTATGGGCACCGCAACGGCCAACGCCATTCTGGTGGTGTCCTTCGCGCGGGAGCGGCTTGAAGAGCATGGAGACGCCATTGCCGCCGCGATCGAAGCGGGGTTTGAGCGTATCCGCCCCGTGCTGATGACAGCCTCCGCCATGATTGTCGGGATGCTGCCCATGTCCATCAGTAATTCTCAGAACGCGCCGCTGGGCAAAGCCGTCATGGGCGGCCTGCTGGTGGCAACAGTTGCAACCTTGCTGTTTGTGCCATGTGTTTTCGCCATGCTGCATAATCGAAAAAAGCCGACCGAGACGACGGAACAGGGAGAAGGCGCATGAGCGGGTATCATGAAGACGGTGGCCAGCCGGAGCACGCGACACAGCAGGGGGCGGCGTCTTCCCGCAAGCGGACCATAGGGATTGCAGTTGTTGCGCTGGTTGCCATTATTCTGGCGGTGGTCGGCATTGTGCAGCGGCAGGCGCATTATATGCATCTGGCTACGGAAACGCGGGAAAATGCGATTCCGGCTGTGCAGATTATCTACCCGCAACCGGGTCCGTCTGTGCGCACGCTCTCACTGCCCGCCAATATTGCCGCATGGTATCAGGCGCCCATTTACGCGCAGGTCTCCGGCTATGTGAAAATGTGGTACAAGGATTTTGGTGCTGTCGTGAAAACGGGCGACGTTCTGGCAGAAATCGACACGCCCGGACTGGACGCACAATACGCTGCCGCCAAAGCCAATCTGGATGTCGCGCAGGCCCGTTACAAACTTGCGCAGATTACCGCGCGGCGTTGGAAAGCCTTGCAAGGCACGCAGGCGGTCTCGCAGCAGGAAGTGGACGTACAGGCCGCCAATGCTGAGGCCCAGCAGGCGCAGGTGGAAGCCGCGCGGCATGATGTGGAGCGGTTTGCAGCACTCGAAGGCTTCAAGAAAATCGTGGCACCCTTTGACGGCATCGTAACATCCCGTTTTGCGGATGTGGGTGATTACGTCAACGCAGGGCGAGGCGATGTGAATTCTCAGGGGAATGCGACAGAGCTGTTCAGTGTTGCGGATGTGCACGCCATGCGCGTGTTTGTGTCGGTCCCGCAGGACTACGCGGATATCATCTCACCACGTCTGGAAGCCGAGCTGAGTGTCCCGCAGTATCCTGATCGGACCTTCAAGGCAAAATTCCTCGCCACGGCGACCGCCTTCAACGCGTCAACCCGTACGGTGACAACGGAACTGACACTGGACAACAAATCCGGTGAACTCTGGCCGAATTCCTACGCCACAGCCAAATTCAAAGCGCCGGGTGACCCGGATATGCTCATCCTGCCGGAAGGCGCCATTATTTTCCGGGCAGACGGGACACAGGTGGCGCTGGTTGATGACTCTAATCATGTGCATCTGGTGGGGGTTGCCGTCGGCACCAATCTTGGCACCACCGTGCAGATTCTGAGCGGGGTCAAAAAGACCGATCGTGTGATTAACAATCCTTCTGCCGGCCTACTGGATGGGCAGACTGTGCGGGTGGTCAAAGGCACGCCCGGCTATAATATCCCGCCTAAAAAACCTGCGGCTCCTAAGGCAGTGCAGGATAAAGACGATACGCGCGCCATGCCGGAAGATGACCGGCCAGTTCCCGAAGCTGGAGGCCGCCCATGACAGGGCGCGCCGTGACGTTGCGATTGAAGCGGAGCTATCTGGTCGGTCTTTCTGCCGGTCTTTCTCTGGCTACCATGCTTTCGGGGTGTGACATGGCCCCCCGCTATAACCCGACCAAGCTCACGTTGCCTGCACAATGGGAAGGGCAGAGCCATGGCGTGCTCCAGTCCGCCCACCCGTCGGATGACGCCATTCGACCGGACTGGTGGACCCTGCTGGGGGATGCGGACCTGAACCGGCTGGAAGAGCAGGCCATGCGCCTCAATCCCACCATTCAGGCGCAGGCGGAAGCCTTCATGCAGGCGCGGGACGTGGCGATGGAAGCAAAGTCTCACCTGTATCCGCAGCTTAATGGCGCAGCGTCGGGCGAAAAATATAAAGGCTCGCGCCACAGGCTGTGGCGTGGGGCCGGTGCGCAGGGGCCGGTTTATATGTCGTCCGAGCAGTACACGGGCACTGCGACGTGGGAGCCGGATTTCTGGTCCGCCATCCGGAACAAGGTGCGCATGGCCAAGCAGGGCACGCAGGCGGAAGCCGCTGCCTATGCATTGGCGCGTCTGAGCCTTCAGGCGGAACTGGCCAGTGATTACGTGGCGTTGCGCGGTCTGGACGCGCAGGATGCGGTCTATCGGGACTCCATTCACTATTATCAGGCAGCGGTGCAGGTCACCAAAATGCGTCTGGCGGGCGCGATTGCGCCGGGGATGGACGTCTCCCGCGCGGAAACACAGCTCTATACCACACAGGCTCAGGAAACCGAGGTACGCGCGCGGCGCGACGTGATGGAGCACGCCATTGCCGTGCTGGTCAATCAGGCTCCGGCGTCCTTCCATATCGCGCCGATATCCCAGCTGGCGTTTGCTGACGTGGAACCACCGGTGGCTCTGCCGTCCACCCTGCTGGAGAGACGTCCTGACATTGCAGAGGCCGAGCGGCGGATGGCACAGGCCAACCGGGCCATCGGGATCTCACGGGCTGCCTTCTATCCGCATGTAACCTTCAACGCCATGACAGGCTTCATGGATAACGGGTTTGACCTCGCGTCTCTCTCCAACTCCATGTACCAGTTTGGTGTTCAGGCGCTCATGCCGCTTTTTCAGGGCGGTTTGCGGCGCGCTGAACTGCAACGCAACTGGTCGCAGTATAGAGAACGGGAAGACCTGTACCGTGCCACCGTGCTGGATGCGTTTCAGGAGGTGGAAGATAATCTGACGCGCACCACCCGTCTGAAAACGGAAGCGCAGCAGCAGGGGAATGCTGTGACAGCGGCCCTGCGGACCCAGACCATGACCATGGCGCTCTACACGGGTGGCCTCACCAACTATCTGGATGCGGTTGTGGCGCAGGTGGCGGCACTGAATGCCCGTATTGCGCTCGTGCAGGTGCAGACGCGGGCCGTGGATGCGCGTGTGGAGTTGATTCGCGCGCTGGGTGGTGGTTGGTCTCGGGCAGAGCTGCCGCAGTCAGACAAGATCATGCCGTTCCATCCGCTTCAGTATGGCAATTTGCGCCATGCGGCCCCCCTTGGCGGCATCACGACAGAGGGTGATCCTGCCGCGTCTGATCTCACATCAGGCAGCGCAAATATGCGTCAGCCTCTTGACATATCTGGCGCGCACCGGTAAGCGCGCCTTTCCTATCGGAACGCGGGAGGCTCATCCTGTGCCATCACCTTGGCGCGGAGAGTCGTGAGAACCGCGGTTCGGGTTCATTAATAAGGAGTCCCGGATATGGCCAAAAAAGTTGTTGGCTACATCAAGCTTCAGATTCCCGCTGGTAAGGCGAATCCTTCGCCGCCGGTTGGTCCCGCGCTCGGTCAGCGTGGTCTGAACATCATGCAGTTCTGTAAAGAGTTCAACGCCAAGACCCAGGGTCTTGAGCCGGGTATGCCGATTCCGGTCGTCATCACCGCTTATGCGGACCGCACGTTCAGCTTCATTACCAAAACCCCGCCGAACACGTACTTCCTGCTGAAGGCTGCCAAGGTTTCCAAGGGTAGCCCCACGGTCGGCAAGTCTGCGGCTATTGGCAAGGTGACCATGGATCAGCTGCGCGAAATCGCGGAGCAGAAATTCCAGGACATGAACGCCAATGATATCGATGGTGCTGTGCGGATGCTGGTTGGCTCCGCACGCGCCATGGGTCTGACGGTGGAGGGCTGAGAGCATGGCTAAGAACAAGCGTATTGCCGCTGCACGCAGCAAGGTCACTCACGGTCACGTCTACGGGCTGGACGAAGCGCTGGCTCTGGTAAAGGGCAACGCGACCGCCAAGTTTGACGAAACGGTTGAAATCTCTCTCAATCTGGGCATTGACCCGCGTCATGCAGACCAGATGGTCCGTGGTTTCGTTTCCCTGCCGAACGGCACAGGTAAGACACTGCGCGTTGGCGTGTTTGCTCGTGGCGCAAAAGCTGAAGAAGCAACCGCTGCTGGTGCCGACGTTGTTGGTGCTGAAGACCTGATGGAAAAAGTGCAGGCTGGCGAAATCGCATTCGACCGCTGCATTGCAACCCCGGACATGATGGCTCTGGTCGGTCGTCTGGGTAAGATCCTCGGTCCGCGCGGCCTGATGCCGAACCCGAAGCTGGGCACAGTGACCATGGACGTTAAGGGTGCCATCACGGCAGCCAAGTCCGGTCAGGTTGAATACCGCGCTGAAAAAGCCGGTATCGTGCACGCTGGCATTGGTAAGGCGTCTTTTGATGAAGCAAAGCTGGCTGAAAACGCCCGCGCCTTCATTGACGCCGTGCAGAAAGCTCGTCCGTCTGGCGCAAAGGGCACGTATCTGAAAAAGATCGCTCTTTCCTCCACCATGGGCCCGGGCGTTCAGGTCGATACCTCAGCTTTCGCAGGCTGAGTTTGAAATGTTGCTGCGTCGGGCTCCAGTCTGACGCAGCGCATGACAGGAAGTGTCTTCGGGCTAACTTCCTGATCCTGTCCGAGATCACACGTGGCCTTGAGCCGTAAAAAACCGTCATGGTTTGCGCGTGTAAGACGGGGATGCTGGTTGCAGGCTGTTTTATGGCAGGCTCCGGGTATTCCGTTTGAAGGACAGGCGAGCGGATTTCACGCGCAGGTTGTGAAATCCTGAGGGCAACCCGCTTTGTTCGGCCACGGTCGGATAAAGCAAGATGGAGACGGGATTTGAACCGTACGGAAAAGCAGGCCGCTGTTGCCGCTCTTGCCGCCGTGTTCGCAGAAACGTCCATGGTTGTGGTCACCCAGAATGCTGGTCTGACCGTAGCTGATGTGACAGACCTGCGGCGCAAAGTGCGTGCAGCGGGCGCGACATACAAGGTCGCAAAAAACCGGCTGGCAACTCTCGCCCTGGATGGGACCCAGTTCGACGGCATCAAGCCGATGCTTAAAGGACCGACTGCTCTTGCATGGGCAGCTGATCCGGTAGCAGTGGCAAAGGTGATCGTCGAGTTCGCCAAAACCAATGACAAGCTTGTGCTGGTCGGGGGTTCTCTTGGTTCGCAGGTGCTTGACGCCAACGGACTGAAGGCTCTGGCCGAACTGCCGTCTCTGGATGCACTGCGCGCGCAGCTCGTGGGTCTTATCTCCACGCCCGCTACGCGTATCGCAAGTGTTGTTCAGGCACCGGCAGGGCAGCTTGCTCGGGTTTTTGGGGCCTATGCCAAAACGGGTGAGGCGGAAGCCGCCTAACGCACGCCTTCATCTGAAGACGTGTTCAAGAAATCGCACGGCCTTCCATCCGGGAGGTTGTGCTTTGCAAACCAGTGTTTATATTAGGAAGTCTAATCATGGCTGATCTTAACAAGCTCGTTGACGAACTGTCTGCTCTGACCGTTCTTGAAGCTGCTGAACTCTCCAAGCTGCTGGAAGAAAAGTGGGGCGTTTCCGCCGCTGCTCCGGTTGCTGTTGCCGCTGCTGGTCCGGCTGCTGCCGCTGCTCCGGTTGAAGAAAAGACCGAATTTGACGTCATCCTGACCAAGGCTGGCGAAAAGAAGATCAACGTCATTAAGGAAATCCGTGGCATCACGGGTCTGGGCCTGAAAGAAGCCAAGGACCTGGTTGAAGGCGCACCGAAGACCGTTAAAGAAGGCGTTAACAAAGACGAAGCCGAAAAAATCAAGAAGCTTCTTGAAGACAACGGCGCAAGCGTCGAAATTAAATAAGTCTGCCAAAATCCCGCTGCCTAACGGTGGCGGGGTTATGGAAAAGGTTTTCGGGTGGAGGTATGTTGCCTCTGCCCGTTTGCCTGTTTCGGATCCGGTTCGGAGCAGGTAGAAAAGCCGGGATTTCCCGGTATAAGGTTAAGGCCGGTTACTACAGGTCGGACCATCAGGCTCGCGGTAGAGCGCGGCGGGCCTGATGGTCCGAGACAAGGGCGGGGCAGGAGCGACGATGAACGCAATCACCAAATCGTTCACAGGACGGAAGCGGATTCGCAAGAGTTTCGGGCGGATCCCCGAAATCGCTCCGATGCCGAACCTGATTGATGTGCAGCGCGCGTCTTACGAGACGTTTCTTCAGGCGAATGTGTCGCCTGATGCGCGCACACCGACAGGTTTGCAGGAGGTTTTCCGGTCTGTTTTCCCGATTAACGACTTTGCAGGTCGTGGGCGGCTTGAATTCGTAAGCTACGAATTTGAAGAACCGAAATATGATGTTGAAGAGTGCATTCAGCGCGGGCTGACCTATTCCGCCCCGCTGAAAGTGATCCTGCGTCTCATTGTATGGGATGTGGATGAAGATACGGGCTCCCGCTCCATCCGGGATATCAAGGAGCAGCCGGTTTATATGGGCGACATGCCCCTGATGACCGACAACGGGACCTTCATTATCAACGGGACTGAACGTGTTATCGTCAGCCAGATGCACCGGTCTCCGGGTGTGTTCTTTGACCACGATAAAGGCAAGACGCACTCTTCCGGCAAGTATCTGTTTGCTGCGCGCGTCATCCCGTATCGCGGGTCATGGCTTGACTTCGAGTTTGACGCCAAAGACCTGATCTATGTGCGTATCGACCGGAAGCGTAAGCTGCCTGTCACCACGCTGCTCTATGCGCTGGAAGGTGCGGCCTCAGCTGCGGCCCGCAAGGCGAAGGTTGCTGAGGGCGGTGACGTCGATGCTCTGGATATCAAGGGGATGGATGATAATGAAATCCTCTCCTATTTCTATGACACCGTCACCTTCACCAAAACGGCTAAGGGCTGGGCCCGTCCGTTTGATGCGGATTCCTTCCGTGGCATGAAGCTGCTGGCGCCGCTGGTGGATGCGGAAACCGGGGAAGTGGTGGCTGAGGCAGAAGCCAAGCTGACCGCCCGTATGGTCCGCAAGATTGCTGAAAAAACCCGCGAAGTGCTGGTTGGTGAAATTGACCTGCTGGGGCGTTTTGTTGCCCGTGACATGGTCAATCTGGACACCGGCGAGATCTATGCGGAAGCCGGTGATGAAATCACCGAAGCAACGCTGACGACTCTTGATGAAGCGGGTGTGACGGATCTGCCGGTTCTGGCCATTGATGCCGCAAAAGGACCGTGGATCCGCAACACGCTGGTGGTGGATAAAAACAGCGCGCGTGATGAAGCGCTGATTGATATCTACCGCGTGATGCGCCCGGGTGAGCCGCCGACGGCTGAAACTGCTGACGCCATGTTCAATGGCCTGTTCTTTGATTCTGACCGCTATGACCTGTCTTCGGTCGGTCGTGTGAAGATGAACATGCGCCTTGATATTGATGTGCCGGACACCGTGCGCGTGCTGCGCAAGGAAGACATTCTGCGCACCATCAAGGTGATGTGTGAACTGAAAGACGGCCGTGGTCAGGTCGATGATATTGATAACCTTGGTAACCGCCGTGTCCGCTCGGTGGGTGAACTGATGGAAAACCAGTATCGCGTCGGTCTGCTGCGCATGGAGCGCGCCATTCGTGAGCGGATGGGGTCTGTCGATATTGATACGGTCATGCCGCATGACCTGATCAACGCGAAGCCTGCTGCTGCTGCCGTACGTGAGTTCTTCGGGTCTTCCCAGCTCAGCCAGTTTATGGATCAGACCAACCCGCTGTCTGAAGTCACGCATAAGCGTCGTCTCTCAGCGCTTGGTCCGGGTGGTCTGACCCGTGAGCGCGCAGGCTTTGAAGTCCGTGACGTTCATCCGACCCATTATGGCCGTATCTGCCCGATTGAAACGCCGGAAGGCCCAAACATCGGTCTGATCAACTCCCTGTCCACCTATGCCAAGGTGAACAAGTACGGCTTTATCGAAACGCCGTATCGTCTGGTAAAAGATGGCGTTCTTCAGCATGGCTGGAAATATCTTTCCGCCATGGAAGAAGAAAAGCTGGTGGTGGCTCAGGCTGACGCCAAGCAGGATGCCGATGGCACGCTGACGGGTGATCTGGTGTCTGTGCGTCGTGGCGGGGACTTCCGTCTCGTGCCGCCGACCGAAGTGACGGCCTGTGACGTTTCTCCCAAGCAGCTTGTTTCTGTTGCCGCAGCGCTCATCCCGTTCCTTGAGAACGATGACGCGAACCGCGCACTGATGGGCTCCAACATGCAGCGTCAGGCTGTGCCGCTGGTGCGCTCTGATGCGCCGTTGGTTGGCACAGGGATGGAAGCCGCTGTTGCCCATGACTCCGGTGCTACGATTGTGGCCCGCCGTCAGGGGATTGTGGACCAGATCGACGGTGCGCGTATCGTTGTGCGCGCCACGGATGAGAACGGGTCCACGCAGGGCGTTGATATCTACCGTCTGCGGAAATACTCCCGCTCCAACCAGTCCACCTGCATCAACCAGCGTCCGCTGGTGCATGTTGGGGATACGGTTCTCGCCGGTGATATCATTGCGGACGGTCCGTCCACGGAACTGGGTGAACTGGCTCTGGGCCGTAACACGCTTGTCGCGTTTATGCCTTGGAATGGTTACAACTTCGAAGATTCCATCCTGATCTCCGAACGTATTGCGAAAGATGACGTGTTTACCTCAATTCATATTGAGGAATTCGAAGTCATGGCGCGTGATACCAAGCTGGGTCAGGAAGAAATCACGCGCGACATCCCGAATGTGGGTGAAGAAGCACTCCGGAACCTGGACGAAGCCGGTATCGTTTACGTCGGCGCTGAAGTGAACCCCGGTGACATTCTCATCGGCAAGGTCACGCCTAAGGGCGAAAGCCCGATGACGCCGGAAGAAAAACTTCTGCGCGCCATCTTTGGTGAAAAAGCGTCCGACGTGCGTGACACGTCTCTGCGTCTGCCGCCCGGCACGACCGGCACCATTGTTGACGTCCGCGTGTTCTCACGCCGTGGCGTGGACAAGGACGAACGTGCGATGGCGATTGAACGTTCGGAAATCGAACGTCTGTCCAAGGACCGGGATGACGAGCGCGCCATTCAGGAACGCTCCTTCTACAGTCGTCTGCGTGAAAAGCTGCTGGATCAGACGTCTGGCGCTGGCTTCAAGGGTATCCGTTCTGGCACCGTGATTACGGATGAAGTTCTGGACGAACATCCGCGTGGCGCATGGCGCAACATTGTCGTCGCGTCTGATGAGGTGATGGCTGAGCTGGAAACACTGCGTCGTGAATTTGATGCCTCCGTGGCAAAAATTCAGGCCCGTTTTGAAAGCAAGGTCGAAAAGCTTCAGCGCGGTGATGAGCTGCCGCCCGGCGTGATGAAAATGGTCAAGGTCTTTGTCGCGGTGAAGCGTAAGCTGCAGCCGGGTGACAAAATGGCAGGTCGTCACGGGAACAAGGGTGTTGTCTCCCGCGTGGTGCCTGTTGAAGACATGCCCTTCCTGGAAGACGGTACGTCTGTGGACATCGTGCTGAACCCGCTGGGTGTGCCGTCCCGTATGAACGTGGGGCAGATTCTGGAAACGCATCTTGGCTGGGCCTGCGCCAACCTCGGTCGGGGAATTGGTGATCTGGTGGATGAATACCAGCGCACCGGTGAAAAGCGTCAGGAACTGCTGGATCGTCTGAAAGACGTCTACGGGCAGAATATCTATGATGACGCGATTGCGGACATGGATAACCGTGAACTGACCGAACTGTGCAACAATCTGCGCAAGGGCGTGCCGATTGCGACACCGGTGTTCGATGGGGCCTCCATCCCGGATATTGAAGCCATGCTTGAAAAAGCAGGTGTTGATAAATCTGGTCAGTCCCAGTTGATTGACGGGCGCACGGGTGAGCCGTTTGAGCGTAAGACCACGGTTGGTTACATTTACATGCTCAAACTGCATCACCTTGTTGATGACAAGATCCATGCGCGCTCCATCGGTCCGTACTCCCTTGTGACCCAGCAGCCGCTGGGTGGTAAGGCGCAGTTCGGTGGTCAGCGTTTTGGTGAAATGGAAGTCTGGGCTCTTGAAGCCTACGGTGCTGCTTATACGCTGCAGGAAATGCTGACGGTGAAATCGGATGACGTGTCCGGTCGAACCAAGGTTTATGAAGCCATCGTGCGTGAGCAGGATGACTTTGAAGCCGGTATTCCGGAAAGCTTTAACGTTCTGATCAAGGAACTGAAGTCCCTTGGCCTGAATGTTGAGCTGGAGCAGGGGGCCAAATAAGAGTGACCCCTAGCACCACCATCCGTTTTTATTTTGAGGGGGAGGCCGGAATGACGATTCCGGCTCCTCATTTCCCTTTGGGGGCTTCGGCACATGAATGAACTCATGAAAATTCTTGGCCAGACTGGCCAGGCGATGACCTTCGACCAGATCAAGATTCAGCTGGCATCACCTGAACAGATCCGGTCCTGGTCATTTGGTGAAATCAAGAAGCCCGAGACAATCAACTACCGGACATTCAAACCGGAGCGTGATGGTCTGTTCTGCGCGCGTATTTTTGGCCCGATCAAGGACTATGAATGCCTGTGCGGCAAATACAAGCGGATGAAGTTCCGCGGTATTGTCTGTGAAAAATGCGGCGTTGAAGTCACCTTGGCAAAAGTGCGGCGTGAGCGGATGGGTCACATCCAGCTTGCTAGCCCCGTTGCCCATATCTGGTTCCTGAAGTCTCTTCCGAGCCGCATCGGCCTGATGGTCGATATGACGCTGAAAGACCTCGAAAAGGTTCTGTATTTCGAAAACTATCTGGTTCTTGAGCCCGGCACGTCTCCGCTCAAGCAGTATTCGCTGCTGACGGAAGAACAGTATCTCGACGCCATGGACGAATATGGCGAAGAAGGGATTGAAGTCGGGATCGGTGCCGAGGCCATCAAGAAGGTGCTGGAACGCATCGACTGTGATGCCGAAAAGGTCGAACTGCGTCAGGAACTCAAAGAAACGACGTCTGAAGCCAAGCGCAAGAAGCTTGTCAAACGTCTGAAGCTCGTTGAGGCCTTCTCGGAGAGCGGTTCCCGCCCTGAGTGGATGATCCTTGATCTGGTTCCTGTCATTCCGCCGGAACTGCGCCCGCTGGTGCCGCTGGATGGTGGTCGTTTCGCAACGTCTGATCTGAATGATCTGTATCGTCGCGTTATCAACCGTAACAACCGTCTCAAGCGTCTGATGGAACTGCGCGCGCCCGATATTATCGTGCGTAACGAAAAGCGTATGCTTCAGGAAGCTGTTGACGCCCTGTTTGACAACGGCCGTCGTGGCCGTGCCATTACCGGTGCCAACAAGCGTCCGCTGAAGTCTCTGTCCGATATGCTGAAAGGCAAGCAGGGCCGTTTCCGTCAGAACCTTCTTGGTAAGCGCGTTGACTACTCTGGCCGTTCGGTCATCGTGGTTGGTCCGGAAATGAAGCTGCACCAGTGCGGCCTTCCCAAGAAGATGGCGCTGGAACTGTTCAAGCCGTTCATCTACTCTAAGCTGGAAAAATACGGTCACGCGACAACCATTAAAGCTGCAAAGCGGATGGTTGAGAAAGAACGTCCGGAAGTCTGGGATATTCTGGAAGAGGTCATCCGCGAGCATCCCGTGATGCTAAACCGCGCACCGACCCTCCACCGTCTCGGTATTCAGGCGTTCGAGCCGGTGCTGGTTGAAGGCAAGGCGATCCAACTGCACCCGCTCGTCTGTACTGCGTTTAACGCAGACTTTGACGGTGACCAGATGGCCGTGCACGTCCCGCTGAGCCTTGAGGCCCAGTTGGAAGCGCGTGTGCTGATGATGTCCACCAACAACATTCTCAGCCCGGCCAACGGTAAGCCGATTATCGTGCCGTCTCAGGATATTGTTCTCGGTCTGTATTATCTCAGCCTTGAAACGCCTGAATTCGGCGTGACACCTGACCGTAACGAGCATGACGATACGACGGGTGAACTCATCAAAAAGGGTGCGCCGTCCTTCTCGTCGATCGGTGATGTGGAATATGCGCTTAACGCAGGCGTTCTGAAGCTGCACGATAAGATTCGTGCACGTTTCGAGATCATCGACGCGGACGGCAAGAAGCATCATGAAACGATCGTCACGACGCCGGGACGTGTGCTGATTGCCCAGATCCTGCCGAAGAGCGAAGCTATTCCGTTCTCGCTGATCAATAAGCAGTTGACCAAGAAAGCCGTGTCTGACGTTATTGATACGGTTTATCGTCACTGTGGTCAGAAAGAAGCGGTTATCTTCTGTGACCGTCTGATGGCGCTTGGTTTCCGTCACGCTGCTAAGGCTGGCATTTCCTTCGGTAAGGATGACATGATCATCCCGGCTGAAAAGAAAGTGCTGGTTGATCGCACCGCGGCCGAGGTCAAGGAATTCGAACAGCAGTATCAGGATGGTCTGATCACGGCTGGCGAACGCTACAATAAGGTGGTTGACGCATGGTCACGCTGCACGGACGAAGTTCAGGCAGCCATGACCAAAGAGATTTCCCGTCAGGAAATCGGCAAGCCCATCAACTCCGTGTGGATGATGAGCCACTCCGGGGCCCGTGGGTCACCGGCTCAGATGAAGCAGCTTGCCGGTATGCGTGGTCTGATGGCCAAGCCGTCTGGCGAGATTATTGAACAGCCGATTATTGCGAACTTTAAAGAAGGTCTGTCGGTTCTCGATTACTTTACGTCCACCCACGGTGCGCGTAAGGGGCTGGCCGATACCGCTCTGAAGACCGCAAACTCCGGCTATCTGACACGTCGTCTGGTTGACGTGGCGCAGGACTGCATCATTGTTGAAAATGATTGCGGCACCGAGCGTGGTCTGACCATTCGCGCCGTGATGGATGGCGGTGAAGTTGTTTCGTCTCTGTCTGAGCGGATCCTTGGCCGTACACTGGCTGCGGATGTGATTGATCCGGCGTCTGGTAAGGTTGTTGCTCCGCGTAATTGCCTGATCGACGAAGCTGACGCAGAGCGTATTGAAGGCTCTGGGGTTGAAACAGTGCAGATTCGTTCTGTGCTGACCTGTGACAGCCGCGTTGGCGTGTGTGGCCATTGCTATGGTCGTGACCTTGCGCGCGGCACGCCGGTCAACATTGGTGAAGCTGTGGGCGTTATTGCGGCACAGTCCATCGGTGAGCCGGGCACCCAGCTGACCATGCGTACCTTCCATATCGGTGGCGCGGCGCAGCGTGGTGCTGAGCAGTCCATGATTGAAGCGTCTCGTGACGGTAAGGTGGTTATCCGGAACCGGAACGTCGTGCAGAACAGTCAGGGCGTGCCGGTTGTCATGGCCCGTAACTGTGAAATCCTGCTGACAGACGATGCTGGCGTTGAAAAAGCCCGCTACCGTGTGCCGTATGGTGCGCGTCTGTTGACGACAGAAGGCGCGTCCGTTACGCGCGCCCAGAAGTTGGCAGAGTGGGACCCCTACACCCTGCCGATCATCACGGAAAAGGCCGGTAAGGTTGAGTATCTTGACCTGATCGACTCTATCACGCTCGTCGAACGTATGGACGAAGTGACCGGGCTGACGGCAAAAACTGTGGTGGACTACAAGCAGGCAGGGAAGGGCGTTGATCTGCGTCCGCGCCTCCAGCTTAAGGATGCCAAGGGCGAGGTGATCAAGCTGGATAACGGCAATGACGCCCGCTACTTCCTGCCGCCTGAATCACTGCTCTCTGTTGAAAACGGTGCGGAAGTTCATGCGGGTGACGTGCTGGCCCGTCTGCCGCGCGAAGGGTCCAAAACCCGTGATATTACCGGTGGTCTGCCGCGCGTGGCCGAGCTTTTCGAAGCCCGTCGCCCGAAAGACCACGCGATTATCGCGGAAATGGAAGGCCGTGTTGAATTTGGGAAGGATTATAAGTCCAAGCGTCGTGTTATCGTGAAGAACGATGAAACGGGTGAAGAGACGGAATATCTGATTCCCAAAGGCAAGCATGTCTCCGTTCAGGAAGGCGACTTCGTCGAGAAAGGCGATCCGCTGGTCGATGGTCCCCGCGTGCCGCACGATATTCTGAAAGTCATGGGGGTTGAGGCTCTGTCTGATTACCTCGTGAACGAAATTCAGGATGTGTATCGTCTTCAGGGCGTGAAGATTAACGATAAGCATATTGAAGTTATCGTGCGTCAGATGCTCCAGAAAGTTGAAATTCTGGAACCGGGCGACACGACATACCTCATTGGCGAAACCGTTGATCGGATTGAGTATGAGACGGAAAATACCAAGCGCATGAATGCTGGTGAGCGCCCCGCTCTCGCCATGCCGGTGCTGCAGGGTATTACCAAGGCCTCTCTGCAGACCCAGTCCTTCATCTCTGCCGCATCCTTCCAGGAGACCACACGTGTCCTGACAGAGGCCGCGACCGCAGGGAAGGTGGATACGCTGAATGGTCTGAAAGAGAACGTCATTGTCGGCCGTCTGATCCCGGCAGGGACAGGCAGCGTCATGAACCGTCTGCGGGCGATCGCAGCGTCTCAGGACCGCCAGCGCGTCGGGCGTTCTGCTGCCGAGTAACGTCGTTTTCGTCTTTATGGCGTGAAAAGAGGGGGATCAGGGCATGGCTCTGGTCCCTTTCTTTTTTATGTGAGGGATCCTTTCTTATTTTCCCGGCCAAGAATCGCGTACCGCGCTTGACTTAAGGGGGGGGGAGAGGTAGTTAGCAGCCCTCAGCTTCTGCTCCCGTGCCGGAGCAGAGGTAAATTCGTAATTCTTGTGTAAGCATGTGGCTGGCTTCCAGCAGGAAGTTAAAGCCGGATGCCTAGATAGCCCCACACGGGTGTTGTTGCCTGGTGGGTTTTTTAAATGACAGTCGGCAGCCGATAGAAAGGCTAGCCGGCCGAACTGTGTAAGGATCGGGAAAGGCGCATGCCGACCATCAACCAGCTCATTGCCAAGGGGCGCAAGCCTGCAGTCAAGCGCAACAAAGTGCCCGCACTGCAGAGCTGCCCCCAGAAACGTGGTGTTTGCACCCGTGTTTATACGACGACGCCTAAAAAGCCGAACTCCGCACTGCGTAAAGTTGCAAAGGTGCGTCTGACGAACGGTTATGAGGTGGTGAGTTATATTCCGGGTGAAGGTCATAACCTTCAGGAACATAGCGTCGTGCTTATCCGTGGGGGTCGTGTAAAGGATCTTCCGGGTGTGCGTTATCACATCCTTCGCGGTGTTCTGGATACCCAGGGTATTGCTAAGCGTCGCCAGCGGCGTTCGCTCTACGGCGCGAAGCGTCCGAAGTAAGAGGAAGTTAAGGTATGAGCCGCCGTCACCGCGCTGTTAAGCGTGAGATTCTTCCTGATCCGAAGTTCGGAGATATTGTCATTACGCGTTTCATGAACGCTCTGATGTATGATGGCAAAAAATCCACTGCGGAGAGGATTGTTTATGGAGCTCTCGAGGCGATGGTTCGCCGGAGTGGAGCTTCTGCGGATCCGGTCGCATTGTTCCACAATGCTCTGGATAACGTTAAGCCTGCAGTAGAAGTTCGCTCTCGCCGCGTTGGTGGTGCGACCTATCAGGTGCCTGTTGAAGTTCGCACTGAGCGCCGTCAGGCGCTGGCCATCCGCTGGGTGATCGACGCTTCCCGTAAGCGCGGCGAAAACACCATGCAGGACCGGCTGTCCAACGAGTTGATGGACGCTGTGAACAACCGTGGCGCTGCTGTTAAGAAGCGTGAAGATACGCACCGTATGGCTGAAGCCAACAAGGCATTCAGTCACTATCGCTGGTAATCTTCTAGGTATGGCATTCACTCCTTGTGGAGTGAGGGCGGACTTATTAAAAACTGCATCCCGATAAATTTTCGGGGTATGGAGTAGAGAAATGGCTAAGGCTAAATTTGAGCGGAATAAACCGCACTGCAACATCGGCACCATCGGCCACGTTGACCATGGTAAAACGTCTCTGACGGCCGCTATTACCAAGACGCTGGCAAAAACTGGTGGCGCCGAGTTCAAGGCGTACGATCAGATTGACGCTGCTCCTGAAGAGCGCGCTCGTGGTATCACCATTTCCACGGCTCACGTGGAATATGAAACCGCCAATCGTCACTATGCGCACGTCGACTGCCCCGGACATGCTGACTACGTGAAGAACATGATCACGGGTGCAGCGCAGATGGACGGCGCGATTCTCGTGGTTTCCGCAGCTGATGGCCCGATGCCGCAGACTCGTGAGCACATCCTGCTTGCTCGTCAGGTCGGCGTGCCGGCTCTGGTTGTCTTCCTGAACAAGGTTGATCAGGTTGATGATCCGGAACTGCTTGAGCTGGTTGAAATGGAAGTTCGTGAACTTCTGTCTTCTTACCAGTTCCCCGGCGACGATATCCCCATCATCAAGGGTTCCGCTCTGGTAACTCTGGAAGATGGCGATCCGGAAATCGGTGAAAACCGCGTTCGTGATCTGATGGACGCTGTTGACTCCTACATCCCGCAGCCGGAACGTCCGGTTGACCGTCCGTTCCTGATGCCGATCGAAGACGTGTTCTCCATCTCCGGTCGTGGCACCGTGGTGACGGGTCGTGTTGAGCGTGGTGTTGTGAACGTGGGTGACGAAGTTGAAATCGTCGGCCTGAAAGACACCGTGAAGACGACCGTTACGGGCGTTGAAATGTTCCGCAAGCTGCTTGATCGCGGTGAAGCTGGTGACAACATCGGTGCGCTGGTTCGTGGTACGAAGCGTGAAGACGTTGAGCGTGGTCAGGTTCTGGCTAAGCCGGGCTCCATCACCCCGCACAAAAAATTCAAAGCTGAAGCGTACATCCTGACGAAGGAAGAAGGTGGCCGTCATACGCCGTTCTTCACCAACTATCGTCCGCAGTTCTATTTCCGCACGACCGACGTCACTGGCGTTGTTCACCTGCCGGAAGGCACGGAAATGGTCATGCCTGGCGATAACTGCGCCATGGATGTTGAGCTGATCGCACCGATCGCCATGGATGAAGGCCTGCGCTTCGCTATTCGCGAAGGTGGCCGCACCGTTGGTGCCGGCGTGGTTGCTTCTATCACCGATTAATCGGTTAGAAGCCTAGGACTGGATGGCCCCGGCTGAGTCTTCAGCCGGGGTCTTACTTGGCGGCCGGGTAACCCCGGACCAGTAAAGTGTTGGACTAAGAAACAATGGACAACCAGAACATCCGCATTCGCCTGAAGGCGTACGATCATCGTGTGCTCGACAACAGCACAAAAGAGATCGTCAATACGGCGAAGCGTACGGGTGCGCGGGTTCGGGGTCCTATCCCGCTGCCGACGCATATCGAGCGGTTTACAGTGAACCGTTCTCCCCACGTGGATAAGAAAAGTCGCGAACAGTTCGAAATTCGGACTCACCGCCGCCTGCTCGACATTGTCGAGCCGACTCCGCAGACCGTGGACGCTCTCATGAAACTCGACCTCGCCGCTGGCGTGGATGTCGAGATCAAACTTTAAGGTCCAGACGATGCGCACCGGATTGATCGCAAAAAAGTTGGGCATGTCCCGACTGTTCAAGGAAGATGGCACACATGTGCCCGTTACCGTCCTGCATGTGGATTCCGTGCAGGTGGTTGATGTTCGTACCCCGGATCGGGATGGCTACACGGCCGTTCAGCTGGGTATGGGCAAAGCCAAGGTAAAAAATGTCTCTAAGCCGAATCGCGGCCATTTTGCCCGCACGAAGGTTGAGCCGAAGAAGAAGCTTGTTGAATTTCGTGTGGCGGATGATGCTACGCTGGAAATCGGCGCTTCTCTTTCCGCAGCTCACTTTGTGGTGGGGCAGAAAGTCGACGTGACGGGTACCAGTAAAGGTAAAGGGTTCGCGGGCGCCATGAAGCGCTGGAACTTCGCCGGTCTGGAAGCCTCGCACGGCGTTTCCATCTCTCACCGTTCACATGGTTCTACCGGTAACCGTCAGGATCCGGGCAAGACCTTTAAGAACAAGAAGATGGCTGGTCATCTCGGCGATGAGCGTATTACCACGCTGAATCTTGAAATTGCTGCGATCGATCCGGAAAAGAACCTGATCATGATCCGTGGTTCCGTCCCCGGAGCTAAAAACGGTGTCGTTCTGGTCCGTGATGCGATTAAAAAAGCCCGCCATGTCGATGCGCCGTATCCGGCCGCTCTCGTGACGGCGGAGGGCTGAGGTCATGGAAATCGAAATCAAAACGCTTGATAACGGCACCGCGGGTTCTGCAACGCTCCCAGAAGCGCTGTTTGCTGTCGCGCCGCGTAACGACATCATGGCGCGCGTTGTGCACTGGCAGTTGGCCAAGCGCCGCGCTGGTACGCACAAGGTCAAGGGCATGGGCGAAGTGTCCGGCACGACCAAAAAGCCGTACCGCCAGAAAGGCACCGGTAGCGCCCGTCAGGGTTCTCTCCGTGCGCCGCAGTACCGCACCGGTGGTGTGGTCCATGGTCCGGTCGTGCGTGATCACGGATATGACCTGCCGAAGAAGGTTCGTCGTCTCGGTCTGATCTCTGCGCTGTCCCAGAAAGCAAAAGAAGGCAAGCTGGTTGTCCTTCAGTCCGCTTCTGGCGTTGCACGCACGAGTGAACTGGCTGCGAAGCTGAAAACGCTGGGCTGGACGTCTGCCCTGATTGTTGATGCCGCTGTTGATGAAGGCTTTCTGCGCGCAGCAAGCAACCTGCCGCGCATTGATATCCTGCCGACAATCGGTGCCAACGTTTATGATATTCTTAATCACGAGGTCCTGGTGATTACCCAGGCTGGCCTCGAGGGTCTGAAGGAGCGCCTGGCATGACGAACATTCTTGCTCTGCGCAAGAAAGCCGAGCGTCTTTCTCGGGAAGCGATGTACGACATTGTTCGTGCGCCGTTGATCACCGAGAAAGCAACCGCGCTTTCAGAGAAGAATCAGGTGGTTTTCAAGGTTGCGATCTCTGCAACCAAGCCTGAAATCAAAGTGGCTGTGGAAACACTGTTCGGCGTCAAGGTTGTTGGCGTTAACACGCTTGTCCAGAAGGGCAAGACCAAGCGCTTCAAGGGGCGTCTGGGGCAGCGTTCTGATATCAAGAAGGCGTTCGTTCAGCTCGCGGAAGGTCAGTCCATCGACCTTACCGCCAAACTGGCGTGACGTGGGGTAGGAACAAATGGCACTGAAGCACTTTAATCCCGTCACGCCGAGCCTTCGTGGTACGGTTCTGATTGACCGTTCCGACCTTTGGAAGGGCAAGCCGGTCAAGCAGCTGACGGAAGGTAAAAACAAGACAGGTGGCCGTAACAATAACGGTCGCACCACGTCTCGTTTCCGTGGCGGCGGGCACAAGCAGTCTTACCGTTATATCGACTTCAAACGTCGTAAATTTGACGTGCTGGGCACGGTTGAGCGTCTGGAATATGATCCCAACCGTACCGCCTTCATCGCGCTGGTGAAGTATGAGGACGGTGAGCTGGCTTATATCCTGGCACCGCAGCGTTTGAAAGTTGGTGACAATGTCATCGCTGGCAGCCGTGTGGACATCAAGCCGGGTAACGCTATGCCGCTGGCCGCGATTCCGGTTGGCACGATCGTGCATAACATCGAGATGAAGCAGGGCGCTGGCGGCAAGCTGGCCCGTGCTGCGGGCACGTATGCGCAGCTGGTCGGTAAAGATTCCGGCTATGCGCAGATCAAGCTGCAGTCTGGTGAACTGCGTGTTGTGCGTGGTGAATGCATGGCTACTGTTGGTGCTGTGTCCAACCCGGACAACATGAACCAGCATATTGGTAAAGCTGGCCGCTCACGCTGGCTGGGTCGTCGCCCGCATAACCGCGGCGTTGTGATGAACCCGGTCGACCATCCGCATGGTGGTGGTGAAGGTCGTACCTCTGGTGGTCGTCATCCGGTTACGCCGTGGGGCAAGCCGACCAAAGGTTACAAAACTCGGGTCAACAAGCGTACGGACAGTCTGATTATCCGTCGTCGAAAGACCGGCAAGTAAGGGGCAATAGAAGATGGCACGTTCCGTCTGGAAAGGCCCGTTCGTCGACGGGTATCTGCTGAACAAAGCTGAAACGTCCCGCGCGTCGGGTCGTAACGAAGTGATCAAAATCTGGTCACGTCGTTCTACGATCCTTCCGCAGTTCGTTGGTTTGACGTTCGGTGTTTATAATGGTCAGAAGTTCCTGCCTGTGCAGGTGACGGAGAATATGGTCGGACACAAGTTCGGCGAATTTTCTCCCACCCGTACGTTCCATGGGCATGGGGCCGATAAGAAGTCGAAGCGGGGCTAAGATGAGCAAGCCGAAGCATCCGCGCACGCTCGCGGAAACAGAAGCGCAGGCTATTACGCGCAACATCCGGGTTAGTCCCCGTAAGTTGAACCTTGTTGCGGGTCTTATCCGCAACAAGCCGGCGTCTCAGGCTGTCGCAACCTTGACGTTCTCCAAGCGTCGCATTGCCCAGGAAGTCAAAAAGACTCTGGAAAGCGCGATTGCCAATGCCGAGAACAATCATCAGCTGGACGTTGACCAGCTGATTGTGAAGACGGCTGAGGTCGGGAAGTCCATTGTCATGCGCCGCTTCCATGCGCGTGGCCGTGGTCGTTCCGCCCGTGTGGAAAAGTTCTTCAGCCATCTGAAGATTGTTGTTGCCGAACGGGCTCCGGAACCCGAAGCAGCTTCTCCTGAGCAGAAGGCGGCCTGACGTATGGGACATAAAGTCAATCCAATCGGGCTGCGGCTCGGAATCAATCGCACATGGGATAGCCGTTGGTACGCTGACTCTGACTATTCCCGTCTGCTGCATGAAGACCTGAAGCTGCGTGCGTTCCTCCGCCGCAAGCTGTCTGGTGCTGGTGTGTCCCGCGTTGTGATCGAACGTCCGGCCAAAAAGCCGCGCGTGACGATCTATGCGGCGCGTCCGGGCGTTGTGATCGGTAAAAAAGGTCAGGACATTGACGCTCTGCGCAAAGAGCTGACCAAGATGGCTGGCACGGAAGTGGCTCTCAACATCGTTGAGATCCGCAAGCCGGAAATCGATGCAACGCTGGTTGCCGACAACATTGCTCAGCAGCTTGAGCGTCGTGTGGCGTTCCGTCGCGCTATGAAGCGTGCTGTGCAGTCCGCTATGCGTCTCGGCGCACAGGGGATCCGGATCAACTGCTCTGGTCGTCTGGGTGGTGCTGAAATCGCGCGTATCGAGTGGTATCGTGAAGGGCGCGTGCCGCTTCACACGCTGCGTGCCGATATCGACTATGGCACCGCTACCGCACATACGACGTATGGCAGCTGCGGCGTGAAGGTCTGGATCTTTAAAGGCGAGATCCTTGCGCATGACCCACTGGCTCAGGACCGCCGGGCGGCCGAGCAGGCCCCTCAGCGCTGAGGCGAAGGATAGAAGACAATGCTCTCTCCGAAGCGAACTAAATTCCGTAAGGCTCACAAAGGTCGTATTCACGGTCTGGCCAAAAGCGGTACGACGCTCAACTTCGGTACGTTTGGTCTGAAGGCTCTTCAGCCCGAACGTATCACTGCACGGCAGATTGAAGCCTCTCGTCGCGCTATCACTAGGGCGATGAAACGCGCAGGTCGCGTGTGGATTCGTATTTTTCCTGACCTTCCGGTCTCGACAAAACCTGCAGAAGTGCGTATGGGCTCCGGCAAGGGATCTCCCGAATACTGGGTGGCCCGTGTGAAACCCGGTCGCATTTTGTTTGAAATCGAAGGCGTGCCGCCCGAGATCGCGCGTGAAGCGCTGGCTCTCGGCGCTGCAAAGCTGCCGATCAAGACAAAGTTTGTGACCCGAATTGGAGATGCGTAAGATGGCGAAGGCAACAAAGCCCGCTGACCTGCGTGCCAAAACGGCCGATGAACTGAACACGATTCTGCTTGAGCTGAAGCGTGAACAGCTCAATCTCCGGTTCCAGAAGGCAACCGGGCAGAACGAAGGCCAGAGCCGCATTCGTGTGGTCCGTCGTGAAATTGCGCGCATCAAGACGATTGTCGCGCAGAATACTGAGAAGTCTGCGGCAGGTGCGAAAACATCTGCTGCCATTTCCTGAAGGGAGTTGGACGATGCCAAGGCGCGTCCTTACCGGACGTGTGACCAGCGACAAGATGGACAAGACCGTAACGGTTCTTGTCGAGCGTCGCGTCATGCATCCGCTGTATAAGAAGTTCATTCGTCGCTCTAAGAAATATGCGGCGCATGATGAAGAAAATGTCTGCAAAGTAGGCGATAGCGTGCGCATCATTGAATGCACGCCTATTTCCAAGCGCAAGACATGGGCCGTGGTGGCACGCAACGGCGAGGTCGTTGATGCGTCCTCCGCTGGCGTGTCAGCGTAAGGTAAGGATATCTAGTTATGATCCATCCCGAGACCAACCTCGACGTGGCCGACAATTCTGGTGCGCGTCAGGTGCAGTGCATCAAGGTGCTGGGCGGTTCCAAACGGAAATCCGCCTCGGTCGGCGACGTGATCGTCGTGTCTGTCAAGGAAGCCATCCCTCGTGGGAAGGTGAAAAAAGGCGACGTCCACCAAGCTGTTATCGTGCGTACCTCTTATCCGGTTCGTCGCCCCGATGGGAGCGCCATCCGCTTTGATAAGAATGCTGCTGTTCTGATCAACAAGCAGCAGGAGCCGATCGGCACCCGTATCTTCGGCCCGGTTGTTCGTGAACTGCGTGCGCGCAAGTTCATGAAGATCATCTCTCTGGCGCCGGAGGTTCTATAAATGGCTGCTCGCATTAAAAAAGGCGACACGGTTGTTGTCATCAGCGGTTCCTCCAAAGGAACCCAAGGTGAAGTTCTCTCCGTTCGCCCGGCTGAAAATCGTGCGGTTGTTCGTGGTGTTGCGCTGATCAAGCGCCACCAGAAAGCAACGCGTATGGGTGAAGAAGGCGGCATCATCACGCGTGAAGCTCCTATTCATCTGTCAAATCTGAAACTGGTCGACCCGGCCTCCAAGAAGCCGACCCGCGTTGGGTTCCGTGTTCTGGAAGATGGGCGGAAAGTTCGTGTTGCGAAAGCAACCGGCGAAGTGATTGAAGGCTGAGGGGGCGAGAATGAGTGAGTCCAAGGGCGTTCGTTCCGTTCCTCGTATGCAGGAACGCTATGAGTCCGAATTGCGTGCCAAGCTGCGTGAGCAGTTCGGTTACAAAAATATCATGCAGGTTCCTCGGCTGGAAAAAATTGTCCTGAATATGGGTGTTGGTGAGGCTGCGGGCGACCAGAAAAAGCTGGACGCCGCTGTTGCTGAAATGACGCTTATCGCAGGGCAGAAGCCGGTCAAGACTGTCGCTAAGAAAGCAATCGCTGGCTTCAAGATCCGTGAAGGTCTGCCGATTGGTTGTAAAGTGACGCTGCGTCGTGCGCAGATGTATGAATTCCTTGATCGTCTGGTCACAATCGCGATGCCTCGCATTCGGGATTTCCGTGGCTTGCCGGCGAACAAGGGATTTGACGGACGTGGCAACTTTGCTCTGGGTCTGAAAGAGCAGCTCGTTTTCCCGGAAATCGACTACGATAAAGTAGACGAAGTTCGTGGGATGGACGTTGTGTTCGTGACCAGTGCAAAGACGGATGCGGAAGCAAAAGCGCTTCTTAAAGCATTCGATCTGCCCTTTGCTGCCTGAGTGAAATAGAGTATCTGTCACCAGGTGTTGTTGTCTTGGAAAACCGTCGAAGGTTTTCGAAGGGTTCCGGAGGATAAAATTATATGGCTAAGACTTCTGCCATCACGCGTAATGCCAAGCGGGTACGCATGGCTGCGCGGGACAAGGAAAAGCGTGCGGCGCTGAAGAATATTGTTATGGACCGCTCGCTTCCTGTGGAAGATCGGTTTGATGCGTCTTTAAAGCTGGCTGAACTGCCGCGTAATGGTTCACGCGTTCGCGTGCGCCTTCGTTGCAAACTTACGGGACGCTCTCGCGGTAACTACCGCAAGTTTGAGCTGTGCCGCATTGCACTGCGTGATCTGGCGTCCAACGGGCAGATCCCGGGCCTGGTCAAAGCTAGCTGGTAAGGGCGCATAATGTCACTTTCTGATCCGCTGGGTGATATGCTCACCCGTATCCGTAACGCGCAGCGCGCACGTCATGTGTCCTGTGTGTCTCCGGCTTCCAAATTGCGTTCGAATGTTCTCGATGCTCTGCAGCGTGAAGGCTATATTCGTGGCTATTCCCACGAAGAAATCCGCAAAGGCATCACGCAGCTGCATATTGAGCTGAAATATTCCGAAGGCGAGCCGGTTATTAAGGAAATTCAGCGCGTGTCCCGTCCGGGCCGTCGTGTGTATTCCAAAATTAAAGAATTGCCGCGGGTGCGTGCTGGTCTTGGGGTTTCGATCCTGTCCACACCACGTGGTGTATTGTCTGATGTCGAGGCTCGCGCTGCCAATGTTGGCGGTGAAGTCCTCTGTCGTGTGTTCTGAGGAGGGATAAATGTCACGTGTAGGCAAATATCCCGTTGATGTTCCCGCCGGGGTGACTGTCTCGATTGCAGACGGTGTTTTCAAGGCGAAAGGAAAGCTGGGCGAGCTCGCTCTGCCGCTTTCTTCTCACATTGAGGCGGAAATTTCAGACGGGAAAGTTGCGGTGCGTCCGATTGGGACAGCAGCGCAGGCTCGTATGATGTGGGGTACAACCCGCGCTCTGATTGCCACGGCAATTAAAGGTGTTTCTGAAGGGTTTTCAAAGGCTCTTGAGATTAACGGCACCGGTTATCGTGCTGCGGTTCAGGGTTCTAATCTTGTGATGAACCTGGGCTATTCTCACGACGTGGTCTATCCGATCCCGCAGGGTATCAAGATCTCCACGCCGCGTCCGACAGCTATTCTTGTCGAAGGTATCGACAAGCAGCGCGTTGGTCAGGTTGCTCTTGATATTCGCAGTTTTCGTAAGCCTGAGCCCTATAAAGGCAAAGGTGTGCGTTATGAGACGGAAACCATTCGTCGCAAGGAAGGCAAGAAGAAATAATGAGCACTCAGCAGGAACTGCGGAACCGTCGGCGTGCTCGCCTGCGTTTTCAGCTCCGTCGCAAGGCTGGTGGTCGTCCGCGTCTGTCGGTCTTCCGGTCTGGCAAGAACATCTATGCACAGGTCATTGATGACGTGCGTGGATGCACCCTTGCTGCCGCTTCCAGTCTGGATAAAGAACTCCGTCCGTCTCTGAAAAGCGGCGGCAACAAGGACAGCGCTGGCGCTGTTGGTAAACTTGTTGCGCAGCGTGCTGTGGCTGCCGGCGTCTCCCAGGTTGTTTTCGACAGGGGGTCGTATCTTTATCATGGGCGCGTGAAAGCCCTGGCGGAGGCTGCCCGTGAGGGCGGTCTCTCCTTCTGAGGAAAGGATCACGTAATGGCTCGTGAACCAAGAGAAGGCGGTCGAGGCGGCCGTGATCGTGAACGCGAAGGCGATGAACTGGTTGATAAGCTGGTAACCATCAATCGCGTTGCTAAGGTTGTTAAGGGTGGTCGGCGCTTTGCCTTCGCTGCTCTGGTTGTCGTTGGTGACCAGAAAGGTCGCGTGGGTTATGGTGCTGGTAAAGCCCGTGAAGTGCCGGAAGCCATCCGTAAGGCAACGGAACGTGCCAAACGTGGCATGATCCGTGTGCCGATGAAGGAAGGCCGTACGCTGCATCACGATGTGGCTGGTCACTTCGGCGCTGGTAAGGTTATCCTTCGCTCTGCTGAGGCAGGAACGGGGATCATTGCCGGTGGCCCGATGCGCGCTGTTTTCGAAAGCCTGGGCATCAATGACGTGGTGGCCAAGTCCCTCGGGACGCGGAACCCGCATAACATGGTGAAAGCGACGTTCTCGGCGCTTGAGCGGTGTGCTAGCCCGCGTTCTGTTGCAAACCGTCGTGGTAAGAAGGTTGCTGAAATCTTCGGTAAGCGCGATCAGGGTGCTTCGGCTGTGGAGGCTACAGATGTCTGAGGCGAAAACCTTTAAAGTCATCCAGATTGCTTCCGGTAACGGTCGCAAGCCTGGTCAGAAAGAGACCCTTGTGGGTCTTGGCCTGAACAAGATCGGTCGTGAGCGGGTGTTGGAAGACACCCCCTCAACCCGCGGTATGGTCCGTAAGGTGGCCCACCTTGTGAAGGTGGAGGATTGATATGAATCTGAACGAACTGCGTGATAACGAAGGCTCTCGTTATCGCAAAAAACGTCTCGGTCGTGGTATCGGTTCTGGTAAGGGCAAGACGTCCGGTAAAGGTGTGAAGGGGCAGAAAGCACGTGAAGGCGTGTCCCTGAACGGCTTTGAGGGTGGTCAGCTGCCTATCTACCGTCGTCTGCCGAAGCGCGGCTTTAAGAACATCTTCCGCAAGGTTTATGCGCCGGTTAACCTCGGTGCGATTGAGAAAGCCTTTGCTGAGGGCAAACTTGAAGCTAACGCTGCCGTCACGGAAGAAACGCTGAAAAATGCTGGTCTGATCGGCACGGGTAAATATGCCGGTGTGCGTATTCTGGCTGAAGGCGAATTGACCCGCGCTGCCACGTTCGAAGTGTCTGGTGCGTCTGCTTCTGCAGTTGCAGCAATCGAAAAGGCTGGTGGGTCCATTAAGGTCCTGGTGGCTCCTAAGGCTGCTGAAGCCAGCGCATCCTGATGTTTCGGTCAGAAGGACAGTCCTGTACTGTTCTTCTGGCAGATTCGTCTCCAGATGTGGTCTGGGTTAACTCTTAGACTATCATGACAGCGTCCCGCGTTATGTGGTGGCGCTGTTTGTGTGAAAGGACGGATGCATGGCTTCCGCGGCCGAACAGCTGGCTGCCAACTTTAATGTGGGCTCCTTTGCCAAGGCAACCGAACTCAAAAAACGGATTTGGTTCACCCTTGGTGCGCTGATTATTTACCGTCTCGGCACATACATTCCGGTTCCGGGTGTGGATGCTACGGTCATGGGGCAGTTACTGGCCCAGCATCAGGGCGGTATTCTGGGCATGTTCAACATGTTCACAGGTGGTGCGCTCGGGCGTATGACCGTTTTTGCCCTGAACATCATGCCGTATATCTCTGCTTCGATTATTGTGCAGTTGATGTCGACCGCCGTGCCGTCACTGGAAGCCCTGAAGAAAGAGGGCGAGCAGGGACGTAAAAAGCTTAATCAGTACACGCGCTATCTTACTGTGTTTATTGCTTTGTTTCAGGCTTACGGCATTGCTGTCGGGCTTGAGAATATGCAAAGTGCGGCAGGGTCTGCTGTTGTACATCCCGGTGTATTCTTTCTGGTTTCATGCGTGATTACCCTTGTTGGTGGCACCATGTTCCTGATGTGGCTGGGTGAGCAGATTACGTCCCGCGGTGTGGGAAATGGGATCTCGCTGATCATTTTTGCTGGTATTGTGGCCAACTTGCCGCACGCCATGGCAAGCCTCTTTCAGCTTGGGTACACAGGGGCTCTTTCGCCCTTCTTCGTGCTGGTCTTTCTTGTTCTGGCTGCGGTGACGATTACGTTCATCGTCTTCATGGAGCAGGCGCAGCGGCGTGTGGTCATTCAGTATCCCAAGCGTCAGGTAGGGCAGAGAATGTTTGGGGGGGATACCACCCACATGCCTCTGAAAGTAAATACAGCCGGCGTCATTCCGCCGATTTTTGCGTCCTCCGTGCTGCTGATTCCGGTGACGATCTCAGGCTTTATGAACGGCAAATCCATGCCGGGCTGGCTCTCGTTTCTGGGCGAGGAACTGGGGCAGGGACAGCCGCTTTACATGCTGTTTTATGCCGCCATGATCGTATTTTTCTCGTATTTCTATGCGGCCGTCACGTTCAATCCGGCAGAGACGGCGGATAACCTGCGCAAGCAGGGGGGCTTTATTCCCGGGATTCGTCCCGGTGCGGCAACGGCGACGTATTTCGACAAAATCCTCACGCGTCTGACGACAATTGGCGCCGCGTATATGGTTCTTGTCTGTTTGCTGCCGCAAATTCTGATCAGCCGTTACAACGTCCCGTTCTATTTTGGCGGAACAAGTCTGATCATTATTGTCTCGGTAACGATTGATACCGTAACACAAGTCCAGTCGCATCTTGTTGCCCATCAGTATCAGGGGCTGATGCGTCGCTCCCGTGGTAGCAAGAAGCAGAGGGTTATCAGGCGATGAACGTGATTTTTCTGGGCCCTCCCGGTGCCGGGAAGGGAACGCAGTCCAAGCGGCTGGAAGAGCAGTACGGTCTGGTGCAGATTTCAACAGGTGACATGCTACGGGCCGAGGTGGCACGTGGCTCGGACATCGGCAAACAGGCGAAATCACTCATGGATGCCGGGCGGTTGGTGCCGGATGAGTTGATTATCGCCATGCTGCATTCCCGCATCGGGCAGCCTGATTGCGCGAAAGGATTCATCTTGGATGGATTCCCGCGCACACTTGGGCAGGCTGACGCGCTGGACAAAATGCTTTCTGCCGAGAATAAAAAAATAGATGTGGTTCTGTTTTTGGATGTTGATGAGGACATTCTGGCAGACCGAATCTCCGGACGCTTTACGTGCAGCAAGTGTGGCGCGACGTACAACGAAGTCTCCAAGCCTCCTAAGAAGGCCGGTGAGTGTGATGTGTGCGGCAGTCATGAGTTCACGCGCCGGGCGGACGACAAGCGTGAAACAGTTGTGGAGCGCCTGAAGGAATATCGGAAACTGACGGCTCCGATTCTTCCTTTTTACGAAAAAACCGGACGGCTTTATAAAATAAATGGAATGCTTTCGACCGCTCAGGTCACGGCAGACATTGAAGCTGTCATGGCGGGAAAGTAACAGCTCACGAAAAAGTGATCTGTTTTCGTTGACTTGTGCGGGTGGCCGGTATATTTCGCGGCCACTGATTGAAATCATGCATCCCCATGGATGCCAGTAGTGTTCGACCAGCGAGTTGAACCGACAGGAGTGTAAAGCGTGGCACGTATTGCCGGCGTGAATGTCCCGACGAACAAACGGGTTGTTATCGGGCTTCAGTATATTTACGGAATTGGCGCAACCAAAGCGGCTCAGATCTGCGAGAAAGTTGGTATTGCCGACGCAAAGCGCGTGAACGAGCTGAGCGATGACGAAATCGCAAAGCTGCGCGAAGTGATCGACACCGACTATCGGGTTGAAGGTGATCTGCGTCGTGAAGTCGCAATGAACATCAAGCGCCTGATGGATCTGGGGTGCTACCGCGGTCTTCGTCATCGTCGTGGCCTGCCGGTGCATGGTCAGAGAACCCACACCAACGCCCGTACACGTAAGGGTAAGGCTGTGGCTATCGCTGGTAAGAAGAAAGCCACGCGTTAATCTGATTTTTTGAGGATTTCCGGACGGCTTTTGCGGGCTTCTGGGCAGGGACTGAGGTAGGAAAACAATGGCGAAAGCCGCTACACCGCGTATTCGTAAAAAAGAGCGCAAGAACATTATTTCTGGCGTGGCACATGTTCTGTCCACGTTTAACAACACCATGATCACCATCTCTGATGCGCAGGGGAATGCTATCTCCTGGTCTTCCGCTGGTGCTCAGGGCTTCAAAGGCTCCCGTAAGTCTACGCCGTATGCGGCGCAGGTTGCTGCTGAAGATGCAGGCCGTAAGGCCCGTGAACACGGCATGGAAACGCTGGAAATCGAAGTATCCGGTCCCGGGTCAGGGCGTGAAAGCGCCCTGCGCGCTCTGCAGGCTGTCGGTTTTTCCATTACCTCTATCCGTGACATGACGCCGGTGCCGCACAACGGCTGCCGCCCTCGTAAGCGTCGTCGCGTCTAAGCATTAAGGCTGTGCGGCTACGGTATAGTAGCCGCCGTCTTTTCGCTGTTCTGTTAATTTTCGGAGAAATCGCTGCGATCCGCAGTGTTTTTTCATATTGAAAGGCCGGTACCTTGGTCCTTCAGAAAAACTGGCAATCTCTGATCAAGCCCGAAAAGCTTGAAGTCGAATCCGGTGTGGAACCGACACGTATTGCGACAGTTGTGGCAGAACCGCTGGAACGCGGTTTTGGTATGACACTGGGAAACGCCCTGCGTCGTGTGCTGTTGTCTTCCCTGCAGGGGGCTGCTGTTACGGCCGTGCAGATTGACGGCGTCCTGCATGAATTCTCTTCCGTTGCTGGTGTGCGGGAAGATGTGACGGACATTGTCCTGAACATCAAACAGCTCGCGCTGCGTATGCATGGTGAAGGGCCGAAGCGCATGGTGCTGACGGCGACTGGCCCCGGTGAAGTGCGTGCTGGCCAGATCCAGACAGGGCATGACATTGAAGTCATGAATCCTGATCTGGTGCTGTGCACACTGGATGACGGTGTGAAGCTGGGCATGGAATTTGTGGTAAACATGGGCAAAGGGTATGTCCCTGCCGCTGCGAACCGCCCGGAAGACGCGCCGATTGGTCTTATTCCGGTTGACGCCATCTATTCTCCCGTCAAGCGCGTCTCTTACAAAGTGGAGCCGACCCGTGTTGGGCAGGTGACTGACTTTGACAAGCTGCTGCTGACGGTGGAAACGAACGGCGCCATCACGCCGGAAGATGCTGTTGCTCTTGCTGCACGAATCCTTCAGGATCAGTTGCAGTTGTTCATTAACTTTGACGAGCCGCGTCCGGTTCAGGCTGAAGAACCGCAGGATGATCTGCCCTTCAACCGGAACCTGCTCCGTAAGGTTGATGAGCTTGAACTGTCTGTTCGTAGCGCAAACTGCCTGAAGAACGACAACATCATCTACATCGGGGATCTGGTCCAGAAGAGCGAGCAGGAAATGCTGCGCACTCCGAACTTTGGACGTAAGTCTCTGAACGAGATTAAGGAAGTCCTGACCTCCATGGGGCTTTCGCTGGGTATGAATGTGCCGGCATGGCCGCCGGAAAATATCGAAGATCTGGCAAAGCGGCTTGATGAGCCGTTCTAAGTCCATATCTCATTGACTAGGAACTGAACTATGCGTCACCGGATGGCCGGCAGAAAGCTCGGCGTAACCTCTTCTCACCGCGCGGCAATGTTTCGCAACATGGCCGTTGCTCTCATCAAACACGAGCAGATCACGACCACTCTGCCCAAGGCGAAGGAACTGCGTCCCGTCGTCGAAAAGCTGATTACGCTGGGCAAACGGGGTGATCTGCACGCTCGTCGTCAGGCTTATGCCATGCTGCGTGACGAAGTGATCGTGAAGAAACTGTTCTCTGCGGTTGCTGACCGTTACAAAGGCCGCACCGGTGGGTATTCCCGCGTGATGCGCGCTGGCGTGCGCTATGGCGATGCTGCTGATATGGCTGTGATCGAACTGGTCGACCGCGATATCAGCGCGAAGGGTCAGGATAGCGGCCCTCGCCCGGAAGTGACGGAAGCTCACGATCTGGCAGCCTAAGGCTTCCAGATTTTGAGTAAAGAGGCCGACGCTTGCATGTCGGCCTCTTCTGCCTTTCTGGCAGAGGCGTTCACACCTTAGTGGATGTTTTATCAGCTTGGATGTTGAGTTTTGCTCCGTCCTTTTGGCTGTATTGGGGAGGTCGCAAGATCTGCCTGTGTCGTCAGAAAGCTGACGATGAATCAAGCAAGAATTTTTTCGGTCTTTCCGAGCCGTGCTGCAAGGCTTCCATAAGCTCGTGGCGCGAAGTTCCTTTAACGAGGCGAGGCGTCTTTGATTCCATGTCGTCGCCGCATGAAGAGAGCATGGTAACCCAGCAGCTATATAGCTGGAAAAGCCGTATTTCGTAGAAAGGGTGGCAACTTGCTGCGCTGGCTCGGATCGAGCGGCAGCAATGCATATGGCCAAGAATCAATAAATCCGGGATGTCGGGAGCCCCAGCGTGCTGCTGTGGGAGCAATTCCACTGCAAATATTCCATTTTTTAATCACGAAAAATAATCGCGAAATTCACAAGTGACGTAAATACGATTAAAAAGCGATGTTGACAGGATATAGAATTTTAACACTACTAAGTATGGTATTAAACGCTTCTGCTTAGCGTGGTGGTAAAATGAAACGGTTCTTTTCCCGAGTGATGGTTTTAGCTGTGCTGGCCCTCTCTGTGCTGAGTGGTGTGGCGCAGGCTGGTACGCCGGTGCGGATTGGCTACATTCCGGTGCTGGGTTCTTCCGCATTGTTTGTTCTGGACGGAAAAGGCTGGGCGAAGGATGCTGGGCTGGACCTGACTCTTGTGCGCTTTACCTCCGGGCCACAGGCGATACAGGCGCTGGTCTCCGGCCGGATTGACGCTTACGTGGCGGGCGTTCTGCCGCTCCTGCAAGCGCGGGCGCACGGTGCGGATGTTAAAGTTGTGACGGCAGCCTCTGTTGAGGAACTTGAGGTTGTGTCTCGTGGCGCTTTAAGTGCTGCACTCCCGGCGGGAGCAGAAGGCGGCCTGTCGGCGGAGGCTCTGAAAAGCGTGCTTGAAAAGTTCAGACAGGCGCAGTCTCGCCTGCTGCGGATTGCAGCCCAGCCTCCCGGGTCTGTGCCTGATAGTCTGCTGCGGTTCTGGCTGCAAAAGCGGGAAGGGGTTAATCCCGTGGCGTCTGCCGTTACTATTGTTGGTGTGGATATTGATGCAGCGCAGCAAGCTTTTCTAGCTGGCGCAGTTGATGCGGCCGTCCTGAGAGAACCGGCTCTGACGGTCGTGCGTAGCCGCCTGAAAGATGTCAGAACACTCGCCAGCGGGCACGATCTGTTGCCTGATCAGCCGGGTTCAGTGCTGGCTATCGTCAATCCGGGCGCGCCGGAGAGGCAAGAGTGGGCCAAAACGCTTGGCAGTCTGTTTGTGCGGGCGACCACGTTGCTGGCGACGCACTCTGACGATGCCGTTCCTTTTGTAACCAAAGCACTGGGTGGCGGTATCCTGAGTGAAGATGTCATGAAGAAAGCGCTGGAAGGCTCAGCATCCCGTTTTGTAAGCGACCCGACACGTATTGTGGGTGGTGTGCGCCAGTTGCAGGATTTTGAGGTCGAGCAGGGACTTCTGCGCAAGGCACAACCGGTTGAAGAGCTGTTTGATCTGGACTTGTGGCAGCAGATCAAACCATGAAGGCTGCTCTTTCCCGGCAGCAGCGGGTCGGGTTGTCGGTTCTTGGTCTTCTGGTTTTTTTTGGAAGCTGGGAAGTCGCCGTCTGTTCCGGCCTGTTACCCTCAGGAATGGTACCCGCCCCGACCAGTCTGTGGCAGGCATGGGTGGATGAAGTACATGGTGGGTTCTGGCAACAGGCCATTCTGGACAGTCTGAGCCACTACGCGCTGGGGCTGCTGTTCGGTTCAGTGCTGGGCGTTCTGGCCGGTCTGCTGTGTGGCATGGTGCCTGTGCTGGACGCTTTTCTGTCTGGCATAGTGCATCTGTTGCGGCCTGTGCCGGGGCTGGCTTGGGTGCCGTTTGCGATTTTATGGTTCGGTTTGAACACGTCCGGCGCGACCTTTGTGATTGCGATTTCTGTATTCTGGATCAATTTTTACGCGGCTTATGCCGCCGTGCGGAGCGTGGATCCGGACTTATATGAACTGGCTTCCGCCTTTGGGCACGGTCGTTTTATGGGGCGTCTGGTCAAAATCGTGCTGCCAGCGTCTGCTCCGGGTGTGATGGCGGGCCTCAGAACCGGGCTTGGACAGGGGTGGATGTCTGTTGTGGCGGCTGAACTCTTCGGGGTGCCGGGTATTGGCGCACGGATGATGCAGGCCTCCAGTCTTCTGGCGACCGATGTGGTGGTGGTTTATATGCTAACCATGGCGCTCCTCTATGCCGTGACGGATTTTCTTTTCGGCTTTGTGCGTTTGCACGTCTTGCGGTGGCAGGCATGAGGGACGCAGCACCGCTGGCCCGGCTGGAAGATGTCGGGCTTTCTCATGATGGGGGAAGGACGTTCATCTTCCGTCACGTCAGCCTGACTTTGCACAAAGGCGAGTTTGTTGCTCTCCTCGGGCCATCAGGGGTGGGGAAATCCACAGTGCTGCGGGTGCTGATGGGGCTGAGCAAGCCGTCTGAAGGCGTGGTGAGAGGCCCTGTGCACGGGGAAGGGGATGCAGATGCGTGGCAGGCAGGGGCTTCCGGCACAAAGCGCCGTGCGCAGGCGCTGGTTTTTCAGGATCCGCGCCTGATGCCATGGCGCTCTGTCCTGCGTAATGTTGCCTTTGGTCTGGAAGGACTGGGGCTGAGCAAGCATGAAAAGCGAGAGCGGGCTCTGGCGGCCTTGCGGTTGGTTGGGTTGGAAGAGGCGGCGGATCGCTGGCCCAAGCAACTCTCCGGTGGGCAAAGGCAGCGTGTGGGTGTGGCGCGGGCGCTGACGGTTGATCCGGACCTGCTGCTGATGGATGAACCTTTCGGCGCGCTTGACCCGATTACCCGCGAGAGCTTGCAAGATGAACTGCTGCGGATATGGCAGCAGACGCACAAGACGGTGCTGTTTGTCACGCACGATATTGAGGAAGCGTTGAAGCTGGCCACCCGCATTCTTGTGCTTTCAGGCTCTCCGGCAGAGATTGTGGGAGAACTCAGCATTGGCGCGGAGCATAAGGCACCGGATTCATTAGAGTTCAGAGCGTATGCCGCCCGGCTGCGCGGCATGATTGCCGGAAAGCCGGCTTTGAGTGACGCGCCGTAAGAGCCTTCTTGAGACGTTAAATTTTTTTATGAGAACGTGTCATTCTGACGCATCTCTCGCGGCAGGAGTGCGTTATGAGGAGTTAAGAGAAGGGGGAGGTGCGCATGAGCGACAAAAAAACGGTCGAGCATAAGCTGGAGGACGGCATTGGCCGCGTTCAGGACAGTGCGGAAAATCTGTTAAACAAGGCAGCTGATCAGGTAGACGGAAAAGCCTGTAGTAAAAGCTGTGTTGCGCTTGATGCTGTGCGGGACTGCGTTGCGGACCAGCCGGTTATTGCCACGGCAGTCGCCGGGTTGTTTGGTTTTTTTGTGGGTGCGCTGATTGCCCGTAACTCCTGATTTCAAAATATAGGCTGAAACACTAGTTTAAAAAGGCAAAGGATATACGCACATGTTGAAAATGGCGCTCTTCTTTCTGGTAATTTCCATTATCGCCGGTCTGTTTGGCTTTGGTGGCATTTCTGCTGCGGCTGCCGGAATGGCGAAAATTCTATTCTTTATCGCGATTGTTCTGTTTGTGGTGTTTCTGGTTCTTGCTGTGATGGCAGGAAAGTCACTTACGTCATAAAAGGTTTCATCCGCGTTCTTTGAAAAAGCCCTTCTCTGAAAAGAGAGGGGCTTTTTTATGTTTGGGCTGAGGCTTTGAAAAGGGCTGTTCGTGTTGGCATAAAGCTCTGGTGTTGGAGAAATTACCGTTGTCGAAGAGGACTGCTGAGGCGGTAGGCTTCTCCAAAGGGCGCGATAAAAGCTCCGGACACAGGGTCATGTCTGGTATCTTCACCAAATTGTACGTGGATGGACAGGCCTTTCCATAAGCGGATGTCGCCCTCGCTGTGGCCGTCTTCGTAACGCGTCATGAAAGATTTTTCAGTTGGCGGGAGGGCAGACAGATGACGTTTGCCATGGATGGTGAAATCTTCTGAAAACCACGAAGGAATGTGAGGCGAGGTTGGGTCTGGCGGTGCCTGAAGGGAAAGTGCCTGAGGCGAGAGAACAGTTGGCGAGAGAACAGTCTGCATTCTGAAGTCTGACGACAAGGGGGCAGCCGGACTGCAAGGCGACGACAGCAGGGAGAGCGCCAGCAAGGTGCTGGGTAAAGCCAGCTGTGAGACCGCAAATTGTGTCCGTGCGCGGTATAGGCCCATAAAAAAAGTCCCTGCTGCAAACAGCAAGGACTTTATTGCGAAATCAAGATAAAACCAGAAAAATCAGTTTTTGTCTTTTTGGATAAAGGACGGTAGGAACGGATTATCAGTCTGCATGGAGTTCTTGCTCGGCAGTTCGGAGGCATTCCAGCCGCCGCCCAGATTTTCAATTAACGTCACAGAGTCCAGCATCCGGCTTTGCTGAATTTGTAGCGCGGTTTCAGCATTGGAAAGGGCTGTTACTTCAGACGTGATAACAGTCGTATAAATTTCCGTGCCCGCCATATACTGGTTGAGCGCAACCGTTACGGCCCGGTTGGACGCCTTGACGGCGACATTCTGCTGCTCAGCCTGCTGGGCCAGAACGCGCAGATTGGCTAACTGATCTTCCACGCCTTGCAGGGCGGTCAGCACCGCCTGACGGTAGGTCGCGACGTAATAGTCATAATTGGCGTTGGCTTCATGCACGGCGGCGGTGCGGCTGCCACCGGAGAACAGGGTTTCTGTGGCCGAAGCGCCAAGGGACCAGATCCGGTTGGCCACCTGCACCAGTGTCCCCACCGGGTCCCCGCTATAGGAATAGGAGGCCTGAAGTTTGACGTCCGGATAGAACGCAGCAATGGCTGCGCCAATCTGGGCGTTATATTCTTCCATCCGGCGTTCGGCTGCGGCCACGTCCGGGCGACGTTGCAGCAGGTCTGCCGGAACGGTGACCGGAATGGCCGGAATGCTGCGGGGGAGCGCGCCGGGGGCGATGGAGACTTCCGCCGGAGGCTTGCCGATTAGGATGGCAATGGCGTGCTCATACTGGGCGCGGGCGGCCTGCGTGGCCGTGGACTGGGCGCGGGTCTGTTCCAACTGCGTCTGGGCTTGCAGCAGGGTGGTGGGGGTGGCTGTCCCGGCGTCATACTGGTTTTTGGTGATCTGGTAGGAGCGTTCATAGAACTTCACGTTCCGTTCCAGCAGGTCATGCAGGCTGTCCTGATAGCGCATGTTGAAATACGCTGTGGCCAACTGGGCCTGATAGGACAGGCGGGCATTGGCGAGGTCGGCCGCGCTGGCCTGAGCCTCTGTCACCTGCGCCTGAATCTGGCGGCGGATTTTGCCCCATAGGTCCAGATCCCACGAGGCGGTCGGCCCCATGCCATAGGTGTTTTCCGTGGTGTTGGACGGGCGGGATGCTGAAAGGGAGGAATCACCGTAATTGATGATGGTGCCCGAAGAACGGGAGCCGCGCCCCGAACTCTGCCTGTTGAAGGAGAGCGAGCCGCTCAGCGTGGGGTAAAGCTGGGCCCGGACGGAATTGATGGTCGCGCGGGCGTTGCGGTAGCGGGCATCATATTCCAGCACGTTCTGGTTGTTCAGCGCGACCTGTGTTTCCAGTCCGTTCAGGATGGGGTCATTATAAATGGTCCACCACGTGCCCTTGGGCAGTTCCGCCAGTGCGGGTCTGGCGTAGTTCCAGCCGGGTGCCGGGCGCAGTTCCTTGAACTGCGGGGAGACAATGGCCGCCGGGCGCTTATAGTTGGGGCCAACCATGCAGCCTGTCAGAACCAGCGGTGCCAGCAGGATACTCAGGCGGCGCGAAGACGGGCGGAGAGGGAAATGCTTCATCGGGCTATCAGGTATCTTGCAGGTTGTGAGTGAGGTAGGGAGAACTTGGGTGCCGCCTTGCAAAGCGGAGGCGTAGGCGATCCAGCACGAGGTAAATGACAGGCGTAGTATAGAGGGTGAGCGCCTGACTGACGATCAGACCACCCACAATCGCAATTCCCAGCGGGCGGCGCAACTCTGATCCGTACCCATTCGCAACAATCAGGGGGGCCGCGCCAAGCGCCGCCGCAACGGATGTCATCATGATCGGGCGGAACCGCAGCAGGCAGGCGGTACGGATAGCCTCAAGTGAGGAGAGGTTGTGGGTCCGCTCGGCGTCAATCGCAAAATCCACCAGCATGATGGCGTTTTTCTTGACGATGCCGATCAGCAGAATGACGCCGATCATGGCGATGAGCGAAAACTCCTCGCCCGCCAGTTGTAGCGCCAGCAGAGCGCCGACCCCGGCGGAGGGTAGGGTGGAGAGAATGGTGAGCGGATGTACATAGCTTTCATACAGCACACCCAGCGTAATATAGACCGCGCCCAGAGCGGCCAGAACCAGCAGCGGTTCATCATTCACGGCCTGCTGGAACTGAGCGGCATTGCCCGCAAAATTGCCGTGGATGGTGGGTGGCATATGCAAAGCCACCTGTGTTGCCAGCAACACCTGCGTCGCCGTGCTCAGAGAGACACCTTTCGCCAGATTGAAGGAGATGGTGGTGGCGACTGACATGCCCTGATGGTTGATGGACAGAGGCGTTCTGGCGGGAACCAGTTTCGACACCAGTGTCAGAGGGACCATGGTTTCGGAGGACGTGCTGACCGCCGACCCATTGGAGGCCGCGGCCCCGCCAGCCAGAGCGTTGGCGATCTGGTTTTTGAAGGACTGGCTGCTCTGGGTGGAAAACTGGCTGTTCCCCGAGGCATTCAGCCCGGACGTTCCACGCCGCACGCGTACGGTGTTGGACCGTGTGCCACCCCCAGCGGACCCGCCTGACACACTGATCCACACCTGATTGAGGGCATCCGGGCTGGACCAGTATTGCGGGTCTGCTTCCATCACCACATGATACTGGTTGAGCATATTATAGATGACGGAGGCCGAGCGCTGGCCGAAGGCGTCATAGAGCGTGTTGGAGAGAAGCTGCGGTGTGATCTGCACGCGCGCGGATGTGCTCCGGTCAATCTGGACATCAATGGCGGACCCGCCTTGCTGAACATCGGAGGAGAGATCTGTAAACTCAGGGCGGTGTTGCAGGACAGCCCGAAGCTTGCTGGTCCATGTATAGAGCTCTGAGGCGGACTCTCCCTCCAGCGTATATTGGTAGGCGGCGTTGCTCTGCCGCGCTCCGGCTCGGACAGCGCCGGGCTGCATCAGGAAAAATTGCGCGCCGACCAGATGGCCCATCCTGCGGGTGATGCGGGCAATGAGATCCGTCGGCGTGTCCGTGCGCTGGGATTTGTCTTTGAGTTGCAAAAACAGGTTGGCCTGATTGGCGCCACGGCCACCGATAAAGCTGGAAACGCTCTGTACGTCCCTGTCCTTCAGAACGATTTTCTGAACCTGCATCAGCTTCTGGGTCAGAGCTGTGAAGGAAATGGACTGATCACCCATCAGATGGCCCATCATCATGCCGGTATCTTCGGTGGGGAAGAAGCCTTTGGGCATGCGGATGAACAGCGCGACAATCAACGCCAATGTCAGCGGCAGGCTGAGCAGCACCAGTTTGCGGTGTGTCAGTGCTATGTCAAGCGTGCGGGTATAGCCTGCCTGTAAACCGTTGAGAGTGAGGGTGATAAAGGCCGTCATGCGTTGCAGGATTTTCGGTGTCTTGCCGGGTTTGTGGGGGGCGAGCAACTGGGCGGCCATCATGGGGGTGAGGGTGAGGGACAGCACCATGGAGATCAGAATGGTGACGGAGACGGTCATCGCAAATTCATGGAACAACCGCCCCGCCAACCCACCCAGCAGCAGAATGGGGAGAAACACCGCAATCAGGGAAATAGAGATGGAGATGACGGTAAAGGCCACTTCTCCGGTGCCACGGATGGCCGCGTCCCGCGCGGAATAGCCCATCTCGATATAGCGGGCGATGTTTTCCACCACCACAATGGCGTCATCCACCACAAAGCCGGTGGAGACGGTCAACGCCATGAGGGACATATTGTCCAGCGAATAGCCGAGTGCGGCCATAACGCCGAACGTCGCCACGATGGAGGTTGGCACCACCACGGCGGGAATGAGCGTCATCCTGACGGAATGCAGGAACGCCAGCACGACCAGCACCACCAGCAGGATGGAGATGATGAGGGTGTATTGCGTATCCGCCAGAGAGGCCCGGATGGTGAGTGACCGGTCCAGCCCCACATGCAGGTCCACCCCGCCGGGCAGGGCGGCCCGCAGGAGCGGCATTCTGGCGTTGATCTGGTCCACCGTCTTGATGGTGTTGGCTCCGGCCTGCGGAAAGACGACGGCAATGACGGAACGTGAACCGTTGTAATATCCCGCGTTGCGGAGGTCTTCCACGCTGTCCCGCACATAAGCGACGTCTGACAGCCGTACCGGACGGTTGTTGCGCCAGGCAATCAGCAGGTCCCGGTAATCCTGCGCGCTGCGCGCCTGATCGTTCGTATCCAGCGTAAAACGCTGGCCGTTCTGGTCCACAATGCCCTTGGGGGTGTGGGCGTTGGCGGAGGCAAGGGCGGCCCGGACATCTTCAAAACTGATACCGTATTTGTAGAGCGGATGCGGGTTGATTTCCACGCGCACGGCAGGCAGCGCACTCCCGCTGATTTCCACCTCGCCCACGCCGTCAATCTGCGAAAGCTGCTGTTGCAGAACATTGGTGGCGTAATCATAGAGTTGCGGCTGGGTGTGGGTGTCGGATGTCAGCGCCAAAATAAGAATAGGAGCGCCGTTGGGGTTGGCTTTGGAATAGGACGGATTTTGTCGCAGAGTGGAGGGCAGGTCCGCGTGGGCGGCCTGAAGGGCGGCTTCCACATCCCGCGCAGCGCCGTTGATGTCACGCGAGAGTGCGAATTGCAGGGTAATGCGCGTGACGTTCTGGGAAGACTGGGACGTCATTTCCGTGAGGTCCGCAATCTGCCCCAGATGCCGCTCCAGCGGAGCGGCAACAGTACTGGCGATTTCCGATGGAGAGCCACCAGCCTGCCGAGCCATGACCTGAATGACAGGAAAATCGACATTCGGCAGGTCTGACACCGGAAGTCTGCTGTATCCCAGCACTCCAGCCAGCAGGAGCGCTACGGTCAGCAGAATGGTGGCAACAGGCCGGTCAATGAAGATCCGGCTAAAATTCACGAGTGAACCTGCCCGGCAACCGGCGGTTGCGTGGGGGGCAGGTCATTGCGGTGCCGCCATGTGTTCCAACGGTGCGCCCATGTATCCAGCGTCAGATAAATAACGGGCGTGGTAAACAGCGTGAGCAGCTGGGAGAGTGCGAGACCGCCGATAATGGTCAGACCCAGCGGATAACGCAGTTCAGACCCCGTGCCGTTGGAAATAACCATCGGCACAGCGCCCAGCATGGCGGCCAGAGTTGTCATCAGAATAGGACGAAAACGCAGGGTCGCGGCCTGACGGATGGACTGGAGGGAGTCCATGCCGTGCTCGCGCTCGGCCTCCAGTGCGAAGTCGATCATCATGATCGCGTTTTTCTTCACAATGCCGATCAGCAGTACGATGCCGATAATGCCCATCACGTCCAGATCCACCCCGGCCACAATCAGCGTCAGCAGCGCGCCAATGGCGGCGGAGGGCAGGGTGGAGAGAATGGTGATCGGGTGAATGAAGCTTTCATACAGAACACCCAGCACAATATAGACCGCGACCAACGCCGCCGCGACGAGGAACAACTCGTTGCCTAGCGACCCTTCAAACGCTGCCGCCGTGCCCTGAAAGGACGTCTGGAAGGAGGGCGGCAGTTTGATCGCCTCCTCCACTTTACGGATGGCGGCGGTGGCATCCCCCAGCGCGTAGCCGGGTGCCAGGTTGAAAGAGATGGTCGTGGCGGGAAATTGCCCGAAATGCGTGATGAGCAGCGGGGCCTTGCCTTTGGTGACTTTTGTCACGGCGGCCAGCGGTACCAGCCCGGAGGTGGGGGAACGAGTGGGGCCGGAGGAGCTTTCCCCGGAATTGCCGCCAATGCCCGGCAGGTAAATCTGGTTGAGGGACGCCAGATTGGTCTGGAAGGCTGGGTCGGCTTCCAGAATCACGCGGTACTGGTTGGACTGGGTATAGATGGTGGAAATCTGCCGCTGGCCGAAGGAGTCATACAGCACGTTATCAATGGTCTGCGGCGTGATGGAGTAGCGCGCCCCGGTGGTGCGATCCAGCGTGACATGCGCCACCAGCCCTTCGGCCTGAAGGTCGGACGTCACATCGGCCAGAGCAGGTTCCTGCCGCAGCCGGTCCAGCAGTTTAGGAATCCACGTGTTAAAGGCTTCCCCGTCCGGATTTTCCAGTAGGAACTGATACTGCGTTGCGGTGACGGTCGTATCCAGAGAGAGGTCCTGAACCGGCTGCATATAGAGTTTGATACCCGCAACCTGAGAGGTTTCCTGCTCAAGCCGCCGGGCAATGGCTAATGCGTTAGCTGATCGATCATCATGCGGACGGAGATTGATGAGGAAGCGGCCCTGATTCAGCGTGGCGTTCTGCCCGTCCACCCCCACAAAGGAGGAGAGGGAGACCACATCCGGGTCTTTCAGCAGCACGCGGGCCAGCGCCTGCTGGTGCTCCTTCATGCTGTCAAACGAGATAGCCTGAGATGCTACGGAAATCCCCTGAATGACGCCGGTATCCTGCGGGGGGAAGAATCCTTTGGGGATAATCAGGGCCAGAACGCCGGTCAGCACGAGTGTGCCGAAGGCGACAAACAGAGTCAGAACCCGGTGCGCCAGCACGACATCCAGCGCGCGGTCATACCCGGCAATCAGCTTTTCCGTCGCCACTTCCATGCGGGCGGACCAACGCTGGAAGGCTGTGGTGGCGCTGGCGGCGTCATGCGGGCGTTCGCTGAGAACACGGGCGCACATCATCGGCACCAGCGTCAGGGACACCACGGCGGACAGCACGATGGTAATGGAGAGCGTCAGCGCGAATTCATGGAACAGGCGGCCCACCACATCGCCCATGAACAGCAGCGGGATCAGCACGGCAATGAGCGAGATGGTCAGCGAGATAATGGTAAAGCCGATTTCTCCAGCCCCCTTGATGGAGGCGGACATCCGGTCTTCCCCCGCTTCCACGTAGCGGGAGATGTTCTCGATCATCACGATGGCATCATCCACCACAAAGCCGGTGGCGATGGTCAGGGCCATGAGCGAGAGATTGTCCAGCGAGAAGCCAAGCAGATACATGATGGCCAGTGTGCCAATAATGGACAGCGGCACGGACAGGCTGGGGATGATGGTGGCCGGAATATTGCGCAGGAACACAAAGATAACGGCAACAACCAGCACCAGCGCCAGAAACAGTTCAAACTCCACATCCGCGACAGAAGCGCGGATGGTGGTGGTGCGGTCTGTCAGCGGGACGATATCAATACCCGGTGGCAGCGCCTTGCGTAGCTGGGGGAGGGCCGCCTGAATATTGTCCACCACGGCAATGACATTGGCACCCGGCTGGCGCTGCACATTCATGATCAGGGCCGGGGTGGTGTTGGACCACGCGGCAAGCTGGGTGTTTTCCGGGCCGATGACCACACTCGCCACGTCCCGGATACGGACCGGGCCGCTGTTCTGATAGGCAATGACCTGATTGAGCAGCATATCCACATTGGTAATCTGCCCATCAACCCGCAGCGTGGCCGCACGGGTTGCGCCATCGAACGTGCCGGTTGGGGAATTGACGTTGACGTTGCCGATGGTGGTGCGCAGCGTATCCATATCAATCCCGTAAGACGTCAGCTTGGGGATATTGACGCGAACACGGATGGCTTTGCGGTTGCCGCCTGAAAGCGTGACCAGACCGACACCGGAAATCTGGCTGATTTTCTGGGCCAGACGGGTATCCACATAGTCTTCCACTTCCGGCAGGGGGATGGTGGAGGACGTAATGCCCAGTGTCAGCACAGGGGTGTCCGCCGGGTTGACCTTGGCGTAAACCGGCGGGGCGGGCAGGTCGGTTGGCAGAAGAGAACTGGCCTGATTGATGGCCGCCTGCACTTCCTGCTCCGCCACATCCATGGACATGGTCAGGTTGAAGCGCAGGGTAATGACGGATGCGCCCCCGGAGGAGCGGGACGTCATCTGGTCCAGCCCCGGCATCTCGCCAAACTGGGTTTCCAGCGGGGCGGTGACGGAGGTTGCCATCACATCCGGCCCGGCGCCCGGATAAAAAGTTTCAACCGTAATGGTGGGGTAATCCACCTGCGGGAGCGCCGAAACCGGGAGGAAGTGGTAGCCCAGAAGCCCGCTCATCAGAATGGCGAGCATCAGGAGTGTCGTGGCGACAGGCCTGCGGATGAAGAGGCTGGAGGGGTTCACTGGGCAGGCGTACCGGCAGGAGCAGGAGCGGTCTCTGCGGCCTTGATGTCAGGAATGGTGACCTTGCTGCCCGCGCGCAGATGGTCCACCCCGTCTGTCACCACGCGGTCTCCGGCTTTCAGGCCGGTTTTCACCACGGTGTTGGTGCCATCGGAAATGCCGATATTAACCTGACGTACTTCTACCGTGTTGTCGGCCTTGACCACATAGACAAACTGGCCGGAGGGGCCAGTCTGGAGAGAGGTGGAGGGCACCAGAATGACATCATCCAGATCCTTCACCAGCAGACGCGCATTGACGAACTGGTTGGGGAACAGATGCTCGTCCTGATTGGGGTAGATCGCACGCAGGCGCACGGTGCCGGTGGCCGTATCAATCTGGCTGTCCAGCGCGCTGACGGTGCCCTCCGCGATTTTGGTGCTGTTTGAGCTATCCCACGCCTGAACCTTCAGGGAGCCTTTGGTGCGGAGCTGTTCGGCTACCTGCGGAAGCTGGTCCTGCGGCAGGGTGAAAATCACGGAGATTGGCTGCATCTGTGTCAGCACGGCAAGGCCGCCAGACTGACCGGCGGTGACGTAGTTTCCCTTATCCACGGCGCGGATACCAATGCGTCCGTCAACTGGTGCCGTGATGTGGCAGTAAATCAACTGGAGTTTCTGGTTGTCCACCAGAGCCTGATCGGACTTGACGGTGCCTTCATACTGCTGGACCAGAAATTCCTGATCCCGCGCTGTCTTGGCGTCAATACTATCCTGTTTGATCAGGCGCTGATACCGGGCGTTATCCACGCGCGCCTGCGCAAGCTGGGCCTTGTCCCGCTCAAGCTGGCCTTCATACTGGGCAAGCTGTACTTCATACGGGCGGGGGTCGATTACGGCCAGAAGGTCTCCGGCGTGGACGTGCTGTCCTTCCGTAAAGAGCACCTGCATCAGGTAGCCTTCAACGCGGGTCTGCACCGTGACGTTGGTGATCGGCACAACCGTACCAAGTTCTGTCAGCACAACTGGCATGGTGCCGGTTTTTACGATCTGCACGGCAACGGGCTGGGCGCCATTGCTGTCCGCTGCGGCGTGGTTACCCGCATGCCTGCCCGTTTTTGTGGCGTGATGCGGCCGCAGAAAGGCAAAGGCCAGCACACAAACGCCTGCGAGCGCGACGCCGCTCCAGATAAGACGTTTTTTCCGGTTGGATGTGCGGGGGGGCGAGGGTGAATCGGATCGTGTGTCCGTGGTCTGATCATCCATAGGGCGCGCGGCTCGTTTCACCTGACAAAGAGAGTGGACAGCAAGAGCTGCAAGGCAGCCCTGCGGGTAACAAATGAGGACAGTAGCAGCTTTTTCAGACCGTTCAATTTCAATCCGCAAAAGAAACCAACGGCCGGAAACAGGGCTTCTGTTGTAACAGAGAAGAAGCTCCAAGTTTACACGGGGCAACGGCTCTATCCAAGGTTATTACGGATCAAAAACTCTGTTCCCCGTAAGTTTAATATAATTTTTAATCTGTTGGAGCCGGTGTCAGGTTTTGTTGCCGCTCATGCTGGCGCCCGCCTGTGGAGAGAGGCAGGCTGCTGCCGGTACGGCCAGCATGGAAATCCCCCCGGTGACCAGAAAGGCGGTCGAGAAATCATGCAGGGTCGGTGCGGCATGTTGGCGCAGGATATGGGTAAGGGTGAGGGTGCCCGCGGCGGTGCAGATGCCAACCGAGAGCATAAGCTGTTGCAGGGTGGAGTAGAGGCTGGTGGCCGCACTCATGCGCTGCTTGGAAATATCCGCATAGGCAATGGTGTTATAGGCTGAAAACTGCGTTGCCTGCGCCATTCCGGCTACAAAAAGAATGAGAGACAGCGTCCAGAGCGGCTGACCTTTGTGAAATCCGGCAATCAGCGCGAAGAGAATGGCTGCGGAAAATCCGTTCGCCATCAGCACCCGCCGGAACCCCCAGCGCGCCAGTGTTGCGGGTACGAAGGGGCGCATGGCGATGGCCCCGAGCGGCGCAATAAATGTCACGGCCCCGCTTTGCGCCGCGTTAAGGCCCGCACCCATTTGCAGAAATGTTGGAAACAGAAACGGCAGGGACCCCACGGCGACACGGGAGGCAGCACCCCCCAGTACGGAAATGGCGAAGGTCGGTACCCTGAACAGGCTGAAGTCCAGCAAGGGGGTGTCCGTATGGTGCGCATGCAGGCCGTAAAGCCCCATCATGCTGCTGCCACCCACCAGCATGCCCAGCACAAGAACACCGCCACCTTCACCGTGGCTGAACAGTTCCGCCGCTATTGAGAGAATGGCCAGTCCGCCGCCAGCCAGCACCATGCCGCGCAGGTCAAACCGTGGTGGGTTGGGCGCGCGCGTGTTGGGAATAAAGCGGCGGGTGAGCAGCAGCCCCACAAGCCCTACGGGAATATTGAGGTAGAAATTCCACCGCCACGAAAGGTAGGTGGTGATAAAACCACCCACTACAGGCCCCATCAGCGGGCCGAGGGTTGCTGGCAGCATCATCCACGTCATGGTGCGCACCAAATCCTCCCGCGCGGTGCCGCGCAACACCACCAGACGCCCCACCGGCACCATCAAAGCCCCGCCAATGCCCTGCAAAGTACGCATACAAGCCAGAAAAATCAGGCTGGTAGAGGTCGCGCACAGAATTGAACACGTCATGAACATGAGGATGGCGCCGGTCAGCACCGTGCGGCTGCCCAGCCTGTCCGCCAGCGCGCCAGAGGCGGGAATAAAGATGGCCAGCCCTATGATGTAGGAGGTCAGCGCCACGGACGTGGAGATTGTATCCACGTTCAGACTGTGCGCGATGGAGGGAAGAGCCGTGGCAAGAATGGTGCCATCCAGTTGTTCCATAAAGAACATGGAGGCGACAATCAGGGCGATCAGGTGAGGGCGGCTGATGAACGGCATGCTAGTCAGAGACGTGTTTTTGCGGTCTGATGCAACAGAAGACCGTGTTCAAACGCTATTTTATAGCGACCGAACGAACGATTATCCGGAGCGGTCTAAAAAAGGAGAAAGTTTATGGCTGACGATAAACTCAAAAACCTCGGTACGAAACTCGAAGGTGTTGCCGATGAAGCCAAAGGCCGCCTGAAAGACGCAGCCGGCGGCCTGACGGGCGATCTGGGGTTACAGGCCGAAGGAAAGTTCGATCAGTTCTCCGGTATGGCGCAGCAGGAATTTGCTGATCTGTATGAGGAAGGTGAGGGCGTGGTGGAAAAAGCCGTGACCTTCGTGCGGGATAAGCCCTTGCTTTCACTGGGTATTGTGTCGTTCGTGGGTGTGCTGATTGGCTGGCTGGTGTTCCCGCGCTCCAAGCGTTCCTGAAAAATCATTTTCACCGGGACTCTTGCGCGTTCCGGTGAAAAGTGATTCTCCTCTTTCCACGGAGTCGCAATTTGTGCGACTCGGTTATTTTAACCGAGTCCTGCAAAATGAGTGGAAAGAGGGGCCATGCCGGATTTTACACGGGAGCAGCAACACGGCGGACGCGTCGCCGGTGTTGATGAAGTCGGGCGTGGCCCGCTTGCTGGCCCCGTGGTGGCTGCCGCTGTGGTGTTTGGCGCGGGCGTGCCGGATGACCTCGCCGCCGTTATTGATGATTCCAAAAAACTGAAGCCTGCTGTGCGTGAGGCCATTGCGGCCCGCCTGCCTGCTGTGCCCGGCATTGAAATTGGTCTGGGTGCCGCCTCCGCTTCTGAAATTGATACTCTTAACATCCATCATGCGTCTCATCTGGCCATGCAGCGCGCCGTGGCGCGGCTGCCGCGCCTGCCGGATTACGTGCTGGTGGACGGCAATAAGCTGCCGTCCTTCGGTTGCCGGGCAGAAGCTGTGGTGGGTGGGGACAGGCTGAGCCTGTCCATTGCCGCGGCGTCCATCATGGCCAAGGTGGTGCGGGATCGCATCATGGCGCGTCTGGATGTCCGCTGGCCCGCTTATGGCTGGGAGCGCAACGCCGGATACGGCACCGCCGTCCATCGGGACGCTCTGAACAGCGTGGGGATTACCCCCCATCACCGCAAAACATTCGGCACTGTGCGCCGGCAAATTGAACATCTTGTTATGGAGGGCCGGGCATGAGCGGCGCAAAATCAATCAGTATGGACCTGCCTCTTGATCAGATTCTGCGTGGCGAATGCGTGGAAACCATGCGTACCCTGCCGTCAGGCTCGGTCGACTGTGTGTTTGCTGACCCGCCGTATAATCTCCAGTTGCGCGGTGAACTGCGTCGCCCGGATGATTCTCTCGTGGATGGCGTGGATGATGACTGGGATAAGTTTTCTGATCTGGCCGAGTACGACCGCTTTACCCGCGCATGGCTGACGGAAGCGCGCCGCGTCCTGCACAAGGACGGCACGATCTGGGTGATTGGGTCCTACCATAACATTTTCCGCATCGGCGCGATTTTGCAGGATCTCGGGTTCTGGATTCTGAATGATATTGTCTGGCGTAAATCCAACCCGATGCCCAATTTCCGTGGTCGTCGTTTTACCAATGCGCATGAGACGATGATCTGGGCCGCCCGTAGCGAGGACAGCCGCTACCGCTTCAACTATCAGGCCATGAAGGCTCTGAATGATGATGTGCAGATGCGGTCTGACTGGTATCTGCCGCTCTGCACGGGCAATGAGCGCCTGCGCAACGAGCATGGCCTGAAATTACACCCCACCCAGAAGCCGGAAAGTCTGCTGCATCGTGTTCTGCTGGCCTCCACGGCAGTGGATGATGTCGTGCTGGACCCCTTCACTGGCACAGGCACAACGCCCGCCATGGCCAAGCGTCTGCGCCGCCGGTTTATCGGCATTGAGCGCCACCCTGACTATGTGGAAGCTGCTCTTGGCCGCGTTGCGCGGGAAGAGCCGCTGCCGGATGAGGCTGTAATGACCACGCTGGATAAGCGGGAAGCGCCGCGTGTGCCGTTTGGCAGTCTGGTCGAGCAGGGGCTTCTATCGGCTGGTGTGGTTCTGGCGGATAAGAAACAGCGTGTGCAGGCAACGGTTTCTCCCGATGGCACACTGGTGAGCGGAGACAAACGTGGCTCCATTCACAAAATGGGCGCGATGCTGACCAATGCGCCGTCCTGCAACGGTTGGACCTTCTGGCATTTTGAGCGGGATGGGGTGTGGTTGCCGCTGGATGTGCTGCGTCAGGAAAGTCTGGTGCAGTCAGGCCATGGGGCCAGCAACGTCATTTCTGTCTGAGCGCGCGTTCTGTTTGAGTGCGGCATGGCTAAACTGTCTGAGTGGAGAGGGGCGGGTCCATGCAGGCCCGCCCTTTTGCGTGGTGCGCATGTCAGCAGGCCGCATACATAAAAAAGCCGCCCGTAACAGGCGGCTTTTTTCGTGGCTTGAAAAGGGTGTGTTCAGCTTCCGCCAAACCCGAGGAAGCCAATTTCCGGGGCTGCTTTGCCGCCTGACATATCATAACGGCTGCTGGTTGCGGACTGGCCTTTATGCCGCCCCGCTGAGCCGCCAATCGTCAAATGGCCTGCACCGTCTTGCGTATCCATTCCACGGGTTTCCGTCGCAATATCAGTGCGCGGGCGGTCATCACTGCCGCGCATGGACAGGAGCAGGAAGATGATGGGGTTCCGGTTGAGGTCGATCGACATATCCAGCGGGGTCTGACCCAGCATATTGCGATGGTTCAGGTCCGCACCACGGTTGACCGCTTCCTTGGCGGCAAGCAGGCTGCCCCGGTTGATGGCGTCAAACAGCGCGGCGGTAGGCTCCATATCCGTGTTGGCATGCTCACCGTCATCCTCATCGGAGGCTTCCGCGCCCGGAACGGAGGCGGGCGGTGCCGCGCGCTTCATGGCCTTGGCGGCTTCCGCTTTTTGAGCCGCTGCTTCAGCAGCGGCCTGTGCTTCCGCCTCGCGGGCGGATTGCGCCCAGACGGGCGTGGCGCAGGCAAGAAAAAGACTGCCACCAATCATGAGAGCAGCCGGAGTAAAGCGGAAGGAACGGGTCATGATCTGTCCATAGGTGGAACCTGATTTGTTATTTATCACACACCTGTGCGGGCGGAAAGAAAAACGCTCATCAGCGCCGTCCTTCCCGCCACCAGCCCGCAAAAAGCAGACAGAGGGAGAGGCCAAGCATCAGCCATGCCGGTAGAAGGGGTGTGGCACTTCTACCTGTCACGACATGCGCGTTCCGATGCGGGAAGCCCATCCAGCCCGCTCCATGCAGTGTGCTGTCGTCCGTCAGACGCAGAGCCGGGACAGCGGGGGCTGTGCTGCTTTCACCTGTCCAGAACACGCCACCGCCTGACGCGTTGACCACAGGAGCAAGTCGGCTGGCCGTCGCCCGGAGGTCTGCAAATTCCAGTGGGTCTGGCTGGACCAGAGCGGCAAAGGCTTTGTGCGTGCCATCATCCACCTGCCAGATGCCCGGCTTGTCCGCCTGCATCCGGCCCAAGCTGAGGCCGGACCCATCGGCGGCGGCATGCAGCGGCAGGCTGACAGACGGGCTGGGAGAAGGGCCGCCAGTAGGACTGCCAGTCGGGCCATCGGACGGTGTGCCGGGCGGTGTGACAGTCACGCTCTTCCGGGCTGAGGTCTCGGCACTTCGGCGGGTGACGGTCAGTTCTCCTCCGGCAATGGCGGCGGTGAGCTGCTCTTCTTCCAGTTCCGGCTCTTTCATCAGCCAGTGGGAAATTCGGCGCAGCAGTTCAGCCTGCGGGCCGCCGCCGCCTTCCCCACGGGACCACAGCCAGATCTGGTCAGATAGCAGGAGGGCGACGCGGCCCTGATCCACATGGTCCAGCACCAGCAGCGGGGCGTTGTCCGGCCCGCTCATCAGCGTCTGGCCATGTGTGGTGTCAGGCTTGAGGGCGCGGTACCACGGTCCCCACTGGCCGGGGATGGTCAGGGCGGTGTCCGCAGGACTGTTCGGCGGCGGCGCACCGGGCAGGGCGGCGGTCACGGGATGGCGGCGGCCCTCGGCTGTCAGTTGCGGGCGGAAACGCTGTTCGACCAGCCCACCTTCAGACGGCACATGCGCGGGCAGAATGTCGCCCACCGGGGTATCCTGCAACGTGCCGGGGCCGACAAATTCCGGCCCGCCTGTCAGCAACAGCCCGCCGCCTTTGCGCACAAAGTTGGCGATGTTGTTCAGATAGGCGTGCGGCAGGATGTTCCGGTTTTCAAACCCGTCCAGAATGATCAGATCGAACTGGTTGATCTTGTCCTGAAACAGCTCCCGCACGGGAAAGGCAATCAGAGCCAGATCAGACAGCGGGGTACCGTCATCCTTATCCGGTGGCCGCAGGATGGTGAAGTGAATCAGATCAACCGAGGGGTCAGCCTTCAGCAGCCGCCGCCAGACGCGCTCGCCCTGATTGGGGGTGCCGGAAATCAGCAGCACGCGCAGCCTGTCCCGAATACCGGTAATATGGGTGACAGACTGGTTGTTAAGCTGGGAGACCTCGCCTTCCAGTGGTGCGACGGAGAGGCTGACCAGCAGTTGCCCCGGATGCGGGACCGGCAGGGAAATATCCTGCGGCGTGCCTGTGCGGATGGGGATGACAACCGGGTCTTCCCCATTGACGCGCAGGGTGACGTCTGTCTGTGCGCCGGGGGCGGTGCCCGGACCGGCATCATCCACCTGAATACGCAGCTTTGCAGGCTGGCCGACAATGGCATAGGGCGGCGCCTGAAGGATGCGGAGCTGCCGGTCCTTTTCCTCGCCTTTGGCAGGCAGAAGCACATGCAGGGGCAGGGTGAGATGCTGGCCGTCCGGCGTTGTGGGGCGCAGGCGCTCGGGCAGGCTGGCGGGGATATCGGCCACCTGACCATCTGTCAGCATGATGGCACCAGCAAGTTGATCGGGCGGCACGTCGGCGGCGGCCTGATCCAGCGCATCAAACAGACGGGTGCCGTTATGGCCGGAATTCCGGACGGTGACGGTCCGCAGTGTCAGCCCCTCCGTGTGTGCCTGCGCCAGTGTGCTGGCGGCCTGCCGGGCAATGGCTGAGCGTTGGCCGATGGACATGGAAGGGGACTGATCCACCAGCAGCAAAGCCGTTTCTGGCAGCCTGTGCCAGCTTTCATGCAGGCGCTGCGGTCCGGCAAGCCACACCAGAACGGACAGCAGGGCCGCAAGCCGGAAGAACGCGCCTTTTGTGCGCCGCAGGAGCGCGTAGAGGCACAGGAGCACGGCCAGACCGGCCAGTGTTTCCAGCAGCCAGACCGGCACAAGCGGCGCAAAATCAAGGGAGCGGACAAGAGACTGAGGCATGCTGTTATTCCCCCAGCCGCTTGAGCAACATGGGCACATGGACCTGATCGGCCTTGTAGTTGCCGGTCAGGGCGTAAATGATGGTGTTGACGCCGAACCGATAGGCCAGTTGCCGCTGGTCCGCGCCCCCCGGTAGGACGGCAAACGGGGTATTCCCGTTTTCATCCACCGCCCAAGCGTGCGCCCAGTCGGCGGAACCAATAATCACCGGGCTGACATCATCATTTTCCGCTTCGCCCTCCCGCGCAACCCAGACGGGCTGTTCCGCATAGCGGCCGGGGAAGTCATGCAACATATAAAATGTATGGGCCAGAACATGATGGTCCGTCATGGTCATCAGGGGTGGAATCGGCAGCCCCGCCGTCACGCGCCGCAGGGCGGAGCGGGTGCCCGGCGCATCCCCCGCATAGGGGCCAGCCTCGCTCTGGTTGCCGGAATTCTGACTGCCGGAATCTTGGCCCTGTGTGTCGATCAGCAGAATACCGCCGTGCGCCATGAAGGACGTCAGGGCCGCCGTCATGGCCGGGGAGGGGGCGGCGTCCGGCGTGATGGGCCAGTAGAGCAGCGGATAGTAGCTCAGGTCATCCTGCCCCGGCCTGACGCCATCCGGATGACCGAGCATGGCGGAGGTGCGGGCGTTGGTATAGTCGGACAGGCCCTGAAGCCCCTGCCGGGAGACGGTATCAATATCATCATGCCCGGTGATGACGTAAGCCAGCCGCGTTTCCAGCGCCGCGCCGGGTACTGATTTGGCACCGGGGGCGGGGTGGCCTGAAGAAGAGGGCGGCGAAGAAGACGAAGCGACTGGCGCAGTTGCGGTCGCTGGGGGGAGGGCTGCGGCGCGGTCAGCGGAAGGCTCAGAGGCCGGGGCAGACACAGCAGGGGCCGGAACAGGTGCTGGAGGAGATGCCGGAGCAGAAGCTGGTGGTAAACCCTCCGTCTGTGCGGAAGCGAAAGCCGGAACCGTCAGCACACAGGCCAGCAACAGGGAGACACCCTGTTTGCCGGAAAGCAGCTTGCTCAGGCCGCGCAGGGACAATCCAGCCCGCATGGCCAGAACCAGCAGACCATCCAGAAGGAGCAGAGCGACCGCCGCGCACAGCAGGAAGGGGGCCAGCGCGGTGTCCGGCCTGCGTCCGCTGGGGCTGGTCAGAACGCCGACTGGTGCCGCGGCGGCAAGAGCGTTGATCTGACTGCTGGCGTTCAGAGCGCGGCGGGCCGCGCGTGGACCATACAGGCCCGGAGGGTGTGCGGGAGAGGCTGCGGTGTGTGCAAACTCGCTGGCTTTCAGGCCACGCGCGGCGGGTGGTGGGGGACCGAGCACACCGTCTCCATCCAGTGTCAGCACGGGAGCCAGAAGAGTATCATCCGCAGGAATGGTGACGCCATTGGCGTGGTCTGTCAGCCGTTGCAGCATGGCGACAAACAGGCCGGACAGCGGCAGGCTGGACCAGTCCGCCGTGCTGCTGACATGGAAGAGGATAATATCCCCTTTGCCCAGCGAGGCATGAGTGACGAGGGGTGTGCCATCGGCCAGACGCGCCCAGCTATGGGCGGCAAGGTCTGCCACGGGGCTTGCCAGAACCTGCCGGGAAATGGTGACATCCGCCGGAATATCCAGCCCATGGAAAGGTGATGAGGCATCAAACGGCGCCAACTTTTGGGGTGCGCCCCATGTCATGGTGCCGCCAAGCTGGCGGGAACCGTCCAGCAGGGTGACGGGCAGCAGATCAGCCGTCGGGTCAGCGGGCGTACCGTTCGCCGCATCGTGGCCGGGCTGGGTATCCAGATCATCGCCTGCCGGTGCGCCGGGTGCGTTTGTGCTCCCGTCTGTGTTCGTCCCGTGCTGCGCACCGGCCAGAGCAGGCCCAGCAAAGCGGATCAGAGTGCCGCCGTTTTTCACCCAGTCAGTCACCTTCTGTCGGATGGTCGGGTTTGCCAGCGTGCCGTCTGGCGCGATGATAACCGAGAGTGGCTGGGCCAGAAGCGCGGAGGCCGTGCCTTCATGCAGGTCAGCCGTGGGGGCAAGGGCGCGGCGCAGGTAGAAAAGCGGGCCGATCAGGGGCGTATCCGCCGCGCCGGAGGTCATCAGCCCGATGGGACGCAGGCGGTCGCCTTCATCAAACAGAAGCGTGGTGATCGCGCTGCTCTGAGCGGCCAGAGAAAGCTGGTCAATCCGGTTCCGTACGGCTGTTGGCAGGGTGACGGGCACATCCATCTGGGCGGCACCAGCGGGCAGCGCCAGCGGCAAGACAGCCAGCGTGCCACCATCCTGCGCATGCACACGGATGGACAGGGAGCGCGGCGCGGGAGACGGCAGCGCCAGAAGACGCGCCATCTGTGTGCTATTGCGTTCAACCGCCGGGGCCAGAGCCAGAACGGACGCCTCCGGAAAACGAATTTCCTGCACAGACCCAAAAGCGCGCAGAGCGTGGGCAAAAGCGTCATCCCCGGCGGAGGCGACACCATCCGCCAGATACTGCACACTGCCCTCCGTATGGGGCACGGTAGCCAGTGCATGGGCTGCGGCGGCGCGGTCGGTGCGCCATGGGGCTGGCCGCATACTGTCCAGTTCCTGCCTTACGGAAGCAGCCGCGCGGGGCATGGGTGACTGAGTTGCGTGTCCATCGGCGGTGGGGGCGGTGCGGAGGAACAGAATGCTGCGTCCGGCGTGGTCGGCATCATCCACCAGTCCCTGCGCGGTGGCGATGCGGCGGCCCCAGTCGGACGCGGAGAAAAAACCGTCATCCATCACCAGCAGGAGCGGGCCGTGCCCGGAACTGGGCAGTCGGTCCCCCGGCAGCACCGGCTGGGCCAGCCCGAGCACCAGACAGGTTACGGCGGCAAGGCGCACCAGAAGCAGCCACAAAGGGGAACGGACCGCATCCGTCTGATGTGGGTGCAGGGCGCGGAGCAGGGCGATGGCGGGGAAAATCTGCGCGCGCGGGGCGGGCGGTGTTGCCCGCAGCAGCCACCAGACAAGCGGAAGCGTCAGCAGACCGAACAGGGCAACGGGGGCGAGGAAAATCATGAAGGCACCCCGCCCGACCCCGAAACGGATTGACCTGAACCGGATCGGCCAGAAATGGTCCGGCCAGAAATGGTATTGTTAGAAACGGCCTGTCTGGAAAGGAACTGGCCGGAAAGAAGAGCGTGGAGCGCGAGCAGCGTGGGCATGGGGGGCTGGTCCGTGCTGTGCAGAACAAGATCATGCCCGTAGCGGGTGGCAAGGGTGGTCAACCGGGCATTTCGGGCGTCAACCAGCCGCACATAATCCTGTTGCAGGGTCTGCACGTTGGGCAGATCCACCTCGGTTTCCCCTTCCAGCCCCTCAAACCGCACACGGCCCTGATACGGCAGGGTGCGTTCCGCCGGGTCCGCTATCTGCACCAGATGGGTGCGCACGGGGCGACCGGCCAGATGGTGCAGGCAGGTCTGAAAACTCTCTTCAGGGCACAGAAAATCACTGACAATCAGAAGCTGAGCGTAGCGTGGCAGCACGGTGGAGGGGGGGAGCGCAGGGCGCGTGGCCTCCGGTGCTGCGGCCAGTTGGGCGAGGCCAAGCGCCAGACGCTCCAGCGGGCTGCCGCCGGGCGGCAGGATTGCGGGGCCAGAAGGCGTAAGGAGTTGGACGCGCTCCCCGTTCCGCAGCAGGAGGGCCGCTGTGGCAAGGGTTATCAGAAGTGCGCTGTCCAGTTTTTCGGGCAGCGCGGCACTGGAGCGCCACGCCATGGAGGGGGACAGGTCACACCAGATGAAAATGGTCTGGGGGGATTCCGCCTCTGTTTCCCGCACATAGGCGTGGAGGGTGCGGGCGGACTGCCGCCAGTCGATATGGCTGGCGGGTTCACCGGGCAGAGCCTGCCGGTATTGCCAGAAGGTCTCGCCGCCGCCGGAGCGTCGCAGGCCGTGCTGCCCGGCATAAAGGGTGGCGGCAATATGGTCTGCCTGAAGTACCAGCCCCGGCAGACGCGCGGCTAGAGCGGAAGCTGAGTTGGTGCGGTCTGCTGTAGCGAGTGGAGATGACGGCGCGGACCGCCGCACGCTGCTGCGGAATGCTCCAAACAGGCCGCCAGAGCTAGCATCCGCTGTGCTGTGGCCGTGCATGCCGGTGGAGGCAGAGGCCGATTGCGCGGCAGATGGCGCTGCCTGACGGAACAGGCGGCGCATCAGAGTAGCGGGAGAAAAAACTGGCCGGGCCAAAGGGTTAGCCCAGCCGGTTGACGAGCCGGGTGAGCACATCATCCAGTTGCACGCCATCCGCCCGGGCGGCGAAAGTCAGGGCCATACGGTGCGCCAGCACGGGGCGAGCCAGAGCAATGACATCATCCAGACTGGGGGAGAGCCGCCCGTCCAGCAGGGCGCGGGCGCGCGTGGCCAGCATTAGCGCCTGCGCGGCACGCGGGCCGGGACCCCACGCAATCTGGCTGCGGAGGGTTTCATCGGGAGAGGTTTCGGGGCGTGCGGAACGGACCAGCGCCAGAATGGCCTCCACAATTTTTTCACCCACCGGCAGGCGGCGGACCAGCGTCTGGGCCTCCATCAGTCCGGCGGTGTCCATAATCGGCTGGACCTGTGCCTCCTGCGTGCCGGTGGTGGCCAGCAGCATGGCGCGTTCGGCCTGCTCATCCGGGAAAGTCAGCGGGATCTGCAACATGAAGCGGTCCAACTGCGCTTCGGGCAGAGGGTAGGTGCCTTCCTGCTCCAGCGGATTCTGGGTAGCCAGCACATGGAAGGGGCGGGGTAGCGGATGCTCGGCCCCGGCAATGGCCACGCGATGTTCCTGCATGGCCTGCAACAGGGCGGACTGGGTGCGCGGGCTGGCGCGGTTGATTTCATCCGCCATCAGCAATTGGCAGAACACCGGGCCGGGCACAAAGCGGAAGCTGCGGCGGCCTGAGGCATCTTCATCCAGAATTTCACTGCCGGTAATGTCGGACGGCATCAGGTCCGGCGTAAACTGCACCCGGCGCGCATCCAGCCCCAGAACGGTGCCAAGCGTTGTCACCAGAAGGGTTTTGCCCAGCCCCGGCGCACCAACCAGCAGTGCATGGCCACCGGCCAGAATGGCGGTCAGCGTCTGGCTGATCACTTTCTCCTGACCAAAAATGATGCGGGATGTTTCCTGCCGGGCGCGCTGGAGGCGTTCACAGATCATATCCGCTTCCCGCACATCAGGGAGGGAGGCGGCTGGCTGGCTGGCGAGGGGCGATGTGTCTGATGAGGTCATGGGTCCAGTCTGACAGATACAGGGCTTACATCAAGCGGGGTATCATCCCTATATCATGCTCAAAGCAGTGAAACAGTCACGAACAGGATGCTCCACCGGTGAATGCTGAAGGCCAGACCAACAAGAACGCGCTCCCCTGCCACACCGCTTGTGCGGATGATGTCACGGATGAGGCCGCAAAGAGCGAGGCTTTGCGGAAGCTGCCGTTTCTTATTCGTCGTGATGGCGTCTGGCTTTATCGTGGCAGCCCCATCAAGCGAAAAGAAATGGTCTGCCTGTTTGGCTCTCTGCTAACGCGGGATGAGACAGGCGGATATCTGCTCCGCTCTCCGTTCGAGACGGGGTATATTGAGGTGGAGGACGTGCCCTTTCTGGCGGTGGAGCTGGACTGGAAGGGGTGTGGCCGCATGCAGAAGCTGTGTTTTCGCACCAATGTGGATGAACCCGTGGTCGCCAGCCGCGAGCACCCGATTCGCGCTGTCTGGAGTGTGCCGAGTGAGGCCTGTGGGGGCGGCGGATGCCCGCCCTATCTGCTGGTGCGGGCCGGGGATGGACAGTTTCCAATAGAAGCGCGGCTTTCCCGCCCGGTCTGGTATGAACTGGCGGCACTGGCGGAGCCGGGCCAATGCGGGGGCGAACCCTGCATGGGCGTGTGGAGTTGTGACTGCTTCTTCCCGCTCGCCCGTATGCCTGCCGACCCCTCTGACCCATGACATCCGATACACAGGCAACACAGACGCATCTGACCAGCCAGCAGACAGAGGCTCTCGGGCTGATCTGGCAGGTTCTACCACAGGCGCGTCTGGTTGGCGGTGTGGTGCGGGACCTGCTGAAAGGGCGGCCTGTTGCCGATATTGACCTCGCGACACCGGAACCGCCGGAGCAGGTGCTTGCAACGCTGAAAAAGGCAGGAATCAAGGCTATTCCAACCGGCTTGGCGCACGGGACAGTCACGGCGGTGATCGAATCTGCCCCCTATGAAATTACCACTCTGCGGCAGGATGTGGAGACGGATGGGCGGCATGCCGTTGTAGCGTGGACGGCGGATTGGCGGGAAGACGCCGCCCGGCGCGATTTTACCATCAACGCCATGTCCCGTGGGCGGGACGGCGTTTTGCATGATTATTTTGGCGGGCAGAACGATCTCGCACAAGGCCGGGTGCGCTTTGTGGGAGAGGCCGCGACGCGTATTGAGGAAGACGCCCTCCGGATTCTCCGGTTTTTCCGCTTTCAGGCCCGGTATGGCAGTCACCAGCCGGACGCAGAGGCCATGCAGGCCATTACGACTCATACTGGTCTGTTGCGTGGGCTTTCTGTCGATCGAATCTGGTCCGAACTCAAACGGATTCTGACAGGCCCCGCTGTGCCGGAGGTGCTCGGTCTGATGGAGCGGACAGGTGTGCTGACAGCACTGTTCCCGGAGTGGGCGATCCATAGTCTCACCAAGATCGACGCCCTTAATCGTCTGGTCATGGCGCGCGCGCGCCTGACCCGGATGGTGGAGGCGGGCGCACCGGCGGACGCGGTCCTGCGTCTGGCGGCTCTGGTTCCAGATGAGGCTGGCGCACTGGCCCAGCGGCTGAAACTGTCAAATGCGGAAGTCGCTTTTCTGAAAGCTGTGACCGGCGAACCCGTTCCGCAACCGGGCATGACGGAGGCTGACCTGCGCCGCCTGCTGGCGCGGGACTCGCCGGAGGTTCTGCTGGGGCGGACATGGTTGCGTCAGGCGGACGCGTCAGGCGGAGGTGCGGCACAGGCGGAGTGGCTTGCTCTTCGCGCCAGATTGTCTGCTATGACACCGCCGGTTTTCCCGCTGGCGGGGCGGGATGTTCTGGCCGCAGGCTACCCGCCGGGGCCAGAGGTTGGGGCCATGCTGGAGCAGGTGCGGACATGGTGGCTGGCCGAGGGGTGCACGCCCGCGCGTGAGGCCTGTCTGGCAAGGCTGAAAAACTTTTAAAACCACAAACAGAGGTCGCCCCTTTGCATAGCGAGGCAGGAGGCTGGTAGAGGTCTCGCATGAGTTCTGCAAAGCCTGATGGTGCGGCTGCCGCCAGCCGCCGTTCCCTGCTGCCTGATGACACGCGCGTTCTGCTGAAACGCCTCTGGCGGGAGCAGGTGCGTTTGCACCCTGCGCGTATTACGGCAGTTGTTGTGCTGACGGTGCTGACCGCGGCGCTAACAGCCCTGTATCCGCTGGTGATCCAGCGGGCGCTGGACATGTTCTCCACGCATGATTCCCGCATCCTGTATCAGGTGCCGCTGCTGGTGGTGCTCATCACCATTTCCAAAGCAGCGTCCCAATATGCGCAAACACTGGCGGCGCAGGGGCTGGTGCTGGTGGTGATTCGTGGTTTGCAGGGCGAGATGTTTGACCATCTGGTGCAGACGGATGTGACCCGTATCGAGCGGGAGCCACCTGCAAAACTAGCCGCCCGGTTTACGACAGATGCCGTCTCCATCCGTGAGGCAATGATCCGCGCCGTCAATTCTCTGGGGGATGTGGTCACGGTCGTCGGGCTGATTGCCTCCATGTTCTATATGGACTGGGAACTCAGCCTGATTGCTGGCCTGCTCTACCCGATTGCCGCCGTGCCGATCCAGAAGCTCGGCAAGCGCGTACGCCGGGCTTCTGGCGGTATGCAGGAAAGAATCGGGGAAACGGCAGCCTTTCTGACCGAAAGCTTCGCACAGGCCCGCACGGTGCGCGTCTATGGCATGGAGCAGAAGGAAAGCGCACGGGCGGCTCTGTCTTTTGACCATCTCTATAACGCCATGCTCCGTATTACCCGTGGCCGCGCGCGCGTGGACCCTTTGCTGGAAGCGCTGGGCGGTTCTGCCGTGGCGGCTGTTCTTGGGTTTGCTGGCTGGCGTGCCGCGATGGGCGGGGCGACGCTGGGGGATTTTTCCGGCTTTGTAGCCGCTCTGCTGCTGGCGGCTCGCCCCTTGCGGGCGCTGGGCGCGCTAAATGCGGCTTTGCAAGAAGGTCTGGCCGGCCTTGTGCGTGTGTTTGACGTGATTGACGAAAGACCCGCCGTGCTGGAACGGCCCGGCGCGATTACCCTGCCACCGGGCCATGGTCATCTGGCGTTTGAAAAGGTCGGGTTTGTCTATCCGGATGGGCGTGTAGGGCTGGAAAGCCTGAGTTTTGAGGCGGCCCCCGGCTTTACCGTCGCATTGGTCGGTGCGTCTGGCGCGGGAAAATCGACAGCACTTTCTCTCGTGCCGCGCCTGCATGACGTGACGTCCGGCAGAATTATGCTGGACGGGGTGGACCTGCGGGATCTGACACTGCCCAGCCTGCGGCATGCCATTGCCTATGTCAGTCAGGACCCGCTGCTGTTTGACCTCTCCATCCGCGATAATATCCTGATCGGGCAGGAAGATGCGTCGGATGAGGCCGTGCGGGAAGCCGCCCGCGCCGCAGCAGCGGAACCGTTTATTCTAGCCTTGCCGAACGGATATGACACGGTGGTTGGCCCCGGTGGCCAGCGCCTGTCTGGTGGCCAGCGGCAGCGTGTGGCGCTGGCCCGCGCCTTGCTCCGTAATCCTCGCCTGCTGCTGCTGGATGAAGCGACCAGTGCTCTGGATAGCGAGAACGAGGCTGCCGTGCAGGAAGCGTTGGGCACGTTGCGGCATGCGCGCACAACCATTGTGGTGGCGCACCGCCTTTCCACCATTCGCTCGGCGGATCTGGTCGTGGTCATGCGGGAAGGGGAAGCCGTGGAATATGGCACGCATGACGAATTGATTGCGCAGGATGGGCTGTATGCCCGGCTGGTTCGCACACAGGGGTTGGACCGCTAACGCCGCGCTTTTTTTCTCTTGGTCTGACAGGGGTTTCTGGTCTGAACAGGCTTGGTGGGCTTCATGCCCGCTTGAAGCCTTTTTGGGATCATGCCACATACTGACCGAACCGATCGGTCAGCGCGCCGGAGGCATGAGCTTCCGTGACTGACTTTGTAGTATGAAGAGTGTCTCAGGGACGGGAAACAGAATGGCCGACGACCATAACGAACAGTCTGATGCAACGTCTGATAACGGGAGCGCCCCGCCAGCGAAGAAGAAAAGCGGACGTGGCAAAATTATTCTGACATGCGTTGTTATTGTGCTGGCGGTAGCGGCCGGGGTTTACTGGTTCCTGACGCGCAATGAGGTGGAAACGGACGATGCGTTTACCGCAGGCCGCGCCGTCTCCATTGCGCCGCATGTCGGGGGATATGTGACGGAACTGCTGGTGAATGATAACCAGTTTGTCCGTAAAGGGCAGGTTCTGGCTCGCATTGACCCTAGAGACTGGCAGGCCGCGCGTGATAAAGCCGCAGGCCTTCTGGAAAAATCTCAGGCCGGTATGCAGGCCAGTGGCATGATGCATATTGTCGCCATGCAGAGCTATCCGGGCCAGTTGGTGCGGGCACAGGGGAACCTTGCCGCCGCCAAAGCGCAGTTGTTCAAGGCGGAAACCGATTATAAGCGGCAGCATTCCGTGGAGCGCGCCGCAACCTCGCAGCAGGATATTGATTATGCCCGCGCTGCGCTGGAAGCCGCTAAGGCGCAGGTGCTGGAAGCGCAGGGTATGGTGCAGATTGCAACCCCGGTGCAGCCCAACATCAAAAACGCCCAGATCACCATCAGCCAGCAGGAAGGTCAGGCCAAGGCCGATCAGGCTGAGCTTGATAACGCCAACCTGAATCTGGAATGGACTGTTCTCCGCGCTCCGTGTGACGGCTGGATTTCTCAGCGTAATCTGGAGCAGGGCAATTACGTCCGCGCGGGGCAGGTGGTGCTGTCCATTGTGGAGCCGGAAGTCTGGGTTGTTGCCAACTACAAGGAAACGCAGATCACGCGTATCCGCCCCGGCCAGAGCGTGGATATCAAGGTGGATGCCTACCCATCCCTCAAGCTGCACGGGCATGTCGATTCCCTTCAGAAGGGCACCGGGGCGACCTTCAGCGCCTTCCCGCCTGAAAATGCGACCGGTAACTACGTGAAGATCGTGCAGCGTGTGCCGGTGAAAATCCTGATTGATGATGGGCTGGACCCCGCGCAACAATTGGCTCTGGGTATGTCTGTAGTCCCCGTGGTGCATGTGGATACGCAGGGCCATGCCGATGCCGCGCCGCAGGATGTGCAGCAGGCTGTTGCCCAGCGCCAGAAAGCAGCGGCCACCGCTGGCCATGAGACCGCCGCGCCATGAGCGCGCAGGACGAGGTTGCCGCCGGAGGGTGGAAGCCCAAACATAATCCGTGGTCTGTCGCCTTCATTGTGACGATGGCGGCGTTTATGGAAATTCTGGACACAACAATCGTCAACGTGTCCCTGCCGCACATCGCCGGGAGCCTTTCCAGCACCTACGATGATGCGACATGGACACTGACGGCCTACCTCGTTGCGAACGGTATTGTGCTCACCATCTCCGGGTGGCTGGGCAAGGTCTTTGGCCGGAAACAATATTTTCTGGTCTGTATTGTTATGTTTACGGTCTCTTCCTTTCTGTGTGGTATGGCCACCAGTCTGGCGGAACTGATTGTTTTCCGCATGATGCAGGGTTTTTTTGGCGGTGGCCTGCAACCCAACCAGCAATCCATTATTCTTGACAGCTTCCCGCCAGAAAAACGGGCGGCAGCTTTCGGGCTGACGGCTATTGCCGCCGTGGTCGGGCCGGTAATCGGCCCGACGCTGGGCGGCTGGATTACCGATAACTTCTCATGGCGCTGGATTTTCTTCATCAATGTGCCGTTCGGTTTTCTGACAACGCTGGGTGTCGCAGCGCTGGTGGAAGACCCGCCATGGGCCAGAAAGCGGAAGGCCCCGATTGATGTGATCGGTATCAGTCTCATCACCATCGGGTTTAGCTGTCTGGAAGTGATGGTGGACCGAGGGGAGGATGCGGACTGGTTCGGCTCCACCTTTATCCGCATTATGGGGGTTCTGGCCGTGCTGGGGCTTGGTGGCGCCGTGATGTGGCTGCTGCATACAGACAAGCCTGCGGTGGACCTGCGGGTGTTCAAGGACCGCAATTTTGCAGTGGGCACGGCCATGATGGGGGCCATGGGCGCGCTGCTTTATGCCTCCGCCATTATCGTTCCGCAGTTTGCCCAGCAGGTTATGGGCTATACGGCTACGCTCTCCGGCCTCATTCTCTCGCCGGGCGGGATTGCCGTCATTGTGCTGATCCCGTTTGTGGGCAAGCTGATGAGTATCATCAGCGTGCGCAGTGTGATCGCGTTGGGCTTTGGCTTGATGGGGCTTGCGCTATTCTTTTCCGCGCAGCTCACGCCTCTGCTGGACTTCAAGCATCTGGTGCTGTTCCGTATGAGTCAGACGGCGTGCCTCGCCTTCCTGTTTGTGCCGCTGTCCACCATTGCCTATTCCACCATTCCGGAACGCCTGAACGCGGATGCCTCGGCCTTGTTCAGTATGTCCCGTAACGTGCTGGGCTCTCTGGCTATTTCAGGGGCAACGGCGATGCTCATGGAGCGCAAACAGGCGCATCAGGCGCACATGGTCCATTGGATGACGCCGTACAACCAGCCCTATAATGAGTATCTGACACAGGCGCAGAACGCGGGGATAAACCGGGGCATGACGCCTGAGGCCGCGCAGAGTGCGGCGCAGCATGTGCAGTTTCTGGAGTTTTCCCGTCAGGTGGCCATGCTGACCTATAATGAGGTCTTTATGATCCTCGGGATTGGGGCTTTCCTATGCGTGCCGTTCTGCTTCCTGCTGTCCAACATCAAAAGCGGCGGTAAGGCGACGGGCGCACACTAAAAGCGTTTGGTCCAGCAGTTAGGATAAAGGGGGAAGAGAACGCGTCTCTTCCCCCTTTTTTATGCGCTCAGACAGGGGCGGCGAAGGGTGCGAAATCCTGCACCAACCGCTCATAAATCGGTTTTTTAAACCCGACATTTCCAGAGGGTAGATCGGCCAGTTCAATCCACTGGAAGGCGTCAAACTCCGGGGGACGCTGAGCGTCCAGACGGATGTCGGCATCCGTGCCGGTAAAAGCCAGAGCGAACCATTTTTGCGTCTGCCCACGGAAGCGGCCGCCGAGTGCCTTGCCGATCAGGTAATCCGGGAGGTCATAGGTTATCCAATCCGGGTGTTCTTGAAGCAGTTTCAGGCTACGCGCTTCAAGCCCAAGCTCCTCCTGCACTTCCCGAAAAACAGCGGTTTTCGGGTCTTCTCCGTCATCAATGCCGCCTTGCGGGCATTGCCATGTGCCTTCAGAAAGAGGGCCACCCGCACCCGGTTGGTCCGTGCGGCGGGCGATCAAAATGCGACCATCGGCCCGAAAAATCATGGCGGCGACATTGGGGCGGTAAGGCAGACTTTCGGCTTTTGGGGGAAGGCTCATTAGGGGTGTCCAAAGGGTGTCGGGGTTGTCCGGCTATCGGTAGGGGCGGGGGTAATCTGGACATGCACCGCACCTTCGGCTGCCGTTGGTTGCGGCGGAGGTTTGGGGGCAGCCGGTGGAGGCGGTGGCGGCATGACCAGCATGCTGACAGGCACGAGCGTAATGCCAATTGTTTTCAGATGCGGGAGCCACGCCCTCAGGCAGGAGAGTGCCACGGGGCGCAGTGGTCCCATGACGCCAATGGCGTGGCCGTTCTTGCGGGCAAGCTGCTGGAGCTTGAGCAGCAGAATATCAATGGTGACAATATCCGCATCGGTATTGATCGCGACATCGGCTGTGCCAATGGGGCCGGGTCCGTGCGGGGCGGTCGCGGGTGTTGCGTTGAGATAAAACAGGCCGCGCTGGTTCAGGCTTGCAAGCAGGGGCGTGAACGCGGGAGAATGCGCATAATCTCCACCCGTCTGCCCGGAAAAGGCATTCGTCACCCCGGCATAGCCTGCCAGATGGGAGAGAAGCGCGTTGAGCGTCTCTTTGTTATGTTCCACACTGAGAGACGGCGTGAGCGCGTCCTGCCCGGTAATTCCCTTGCCATTCCTGCTCTCAGCATCAGAGCCCTGTATCGGTAGCGAGAGCAGCGTTTCATGGTGGTGTGTTCTGGCCCGCTCCATCAGGCTCATAGGGTCGGCGGCAAAGGGAGAAACAGCCAGAGAAACAGGGCCGGGGAGGGTATCGATCGCCTGATTGCTGAGTTCATCATCAGACTGACCAATTCCGTCAATCAGAAGGGCAACCTGTGCGTTGTCAGCGGGAACCGGCACCACCGGGGCGGCATAGGCCAGCCCGGGCAGAAGGCCATGCGGCCCGGGCTTGGGCAGTGCAAACCCACCGGGACCAATCTGATCAGAGAGCAGATCACCCATCGGGGCTGGAATATCAGTTTTGTTGGCGAGAGCAGTGAGGACGGCGGGCGATGTTGTGCCCACATCAATGTCCTCGCCGCTCACAGCCGCATAGGGCGGCCCCATGACCTGTAAGGTCAGCGCCAGAACGCCAGCCAGAGCCGTGCAGCCCCCCCAGAAGCGGATAAAGGCCCGGCCAGACGCAGGCATCTGCTGCCACAGAGAGACCCCGGAAGGCTTCTCAGGCGTGCCAGAAGATGGGCTGGACATGGCGCACGGGCCTCCTGCTGGTGTTAGTGGTGGGTATGGCTGTCTTTGTCGGCTTTATTGTTCTCTTTGTCCTTATCCGCCGGGGGTTTGGCGGCAGGCAGAGAGGCAGACGGGTCCGGCGCGGGCAGTCCAGCCATGGAACGGACAACACGCAGGCCCTGCTGGAGCTGGAAGTCCGTTGCAGGCTTTGTGTAGTCAAATTCCGGCCAGTTGGCAGGAGGTTCGCCCGTTATGTCCTTGGCAATGGCCGGCAGGTCCGTACGGGGTGCTGCTTTGGTCTGGTTTCCGCCCTGATTTTTCAGAATATGTTCAAGGTCGGCTTCATGCAGGCTGAAGCCGGGGTCTTCCCGCGTTTCTTTCACGGCGATATCGGGCGTAATCCCCAGCCCCTGAATGGAGCGGCCAGACGGCGTGTAATAGCGGGCCGTTGTCAGACGGATGGCCCCGTTGCCCGGAATGGGCATGATAGACTGCACGGAGCCTTTGCCAAAGGACTTCGTGCCCAGCAGCACGGCGCGGTGGTGGTCTTGCAACGCGCCGGAAACAATTTCAGACGCAGAGGCGGACCCGCCGTTGATCAGCACCACAATGGGCAGACCATCGGTAATGTCTGTCCCGTGGGCATCCCAACGCTGGCTGTCCTTGGGGTGGCGGGCGCGGGTGGAGACAATCTCACCAGAGCGGATAAAGCTGGATGAGACATCAATGGCCTGATTCAGCAAGCCGCCGGGGTCATTCCGCAGATCCACCACCAGCCCGGCCAGCTTGCCGCCCGCCTGCTGCTTGAGCTGGTTATAGGCTTTGAGCAGACCTTTTTCCGTTTCCTCATTGAACTGGGCGATACGGATATAGCCAATCCGGTCATACAGCGCGGATTTAATGACTTCGATGTGGATGTTCTCACGCGTGAGTGTGAGAATAATCGGCTTGGGGGTTTTCTCCCGCACCAGTGTCAGCGTGATTTTGGTGTTCGGCTTGCCGCGCATTTTCTTCACGGCTTCATCCAGCGGTGTGCCATCCACGGGGTGGCCATCCACGGCAATAATATAATCACCCGGCTTGATGCCCGCACGGAAGCCCGGTGTGCCATCCACTGGGGAGACAACGCGGATGTGCCCGTCCTGCTGTTGCAGTTCCAGACCGAGGCCGCCGAACTCGCCCTTCATCTGCACCATCATGTCCGCATACTGTTTTTCGGTCATGTAGGAGCTGTGGGGGTCAAGCCCGGTCAGCATGCCGTTCAGGGCATTGGTGATCAGGTCTTTATCAGAAACCGGCTCGACATAATCCGCGCGCACAAGGTCCAGCACAGTGCCGAACAGGGTGAGCAGGCGATAGGTTTCGGCATGGTTGCTGGTGGGGGAGGCATCCGGAGCCTTTTCCGCCATGGCGGGGGAGGCGAGCATGCCTGCGCCGGGCAGCGCACCGGGGTGGGAAGCCACGGCAAGGCCTGCCAGAAAAGTGGCGCCAAGCATCAGACCTGTGCGGAACTTCATGCGATCTCGTCTCCTGTCGCCGGGTATGGCACCCGTGCGCTCGTGTCCTGTCGAATGTTACAGCGTTGGGCTGCGTCTTGCGTTGTAGCGCAAAGTGCAGCCTGTGTCCGCCATGCAGTCGGGCGAGATTAGCTGCTTCCGCCGGACAGGCAAACCGTCAGTCCATTTTTCCTTACAGGAAGGGAGCCGGATTGACGGGTTTCTGCCCGTGCCGCAACTGGATAAACAGCGTGCCCGAACTCCCGGAAGACCCCATATGCCCGATAGGCGCACCTTTGGCGAGGCCTTGCCCGGTGGCTACATCAAGCCCGGAAAACCCAGCCATAACAAAGCGATAATGCTGGCCGCAATTTAGAATAACCATCTGCCCGTAGGTGCGGAACGGCCCTGCGAAATCAACGCGGCCAGAACAGGGCGTGCGAACACTGGCTCCCGGCGCTGTGCGATAGGTTATGCCGGTTGCGGGACCAGATTCGGTTGGAGATCCCCATGAACTGACAAGCGAGCCCACCACCGGGCGCGTGCCCCCACCAGCAGGCGGATGGTCTGACAGGCCGGGGCCAGCGGCGGAGGCCATGGCCGCCATTTTCCGGCGAGCTGCGTCCGCTCGTTCCTGCGCGCGGCGGCGGGCGGCTTCATCCCGCGCGGCCTGATGGGCTTTTTCAGCGGCGGCAATTTCTTTTTGCAGGGCCGCTTCCGCTCCGGCCTGCAGGGCGTCCAGCCGGGAGACGGCGTCCTGAAGGCTGGAGGCCCGTTGTGTCGCGTGCTGCAACTGCGCGGCAGCCGTGCGGGCGGCGGCATTGGCCTGCTGCTGGGCCGCGCGGGCCTTTAGCGCCTGTTGCCGGACCTGATCGCGCTGATGGCTTTGCGTTTCCTGCAACTGGCCCAGCTTGGCCAGTTTGGCGGTGAGTTCCGCATCCAGCGCAGTCAGTTTTTCCTGCCGGGCGCGCATGTCTTCCGCCTGATGTTCCAACCCACGGGACAGGCCGCGTAGCACCAGAAAGCCCGTAACAGCCTCCCCCTGCGGCACGGGAGCAGCCAGCAATGTATCAGACGGATAGAGGGAGAGGCGCTCGGCCAACGGCAGGACCGGAGCAAGGGCTTTGGCATCCTCCCGCAGCCCCTCACGCAGGCTGGCCTGTTCCTTGCGGAGGTCGGCAATGCGGGAATCGAGGTCCGAGACCTGCTGTTCCGTTGTCTGGAGTTGCGCTGTGGCTGAGACTGTCGCCGCAGAAAGAGCCGTCGCTTTGGCCGCACTTTGCACGGCAACGGCCTGAGCGGCCTCATTTTTGGCGCGCGATGCCGTGACCGCCGCCGCCTGAGCGGCTTTCTGCCGGTCCATGGCCGCGCGCTGGGCCTGTGTGGCTGCCAGAGCCGACTGCGCCTGCCTGACAGACCGCTCGGCTTCGGCCTCCGCGCTGGTTGTGCCTGTGCGGGGTGAGGACGACGTGGCGCGTGAACTGGAAGAGGGATGCTTGCTGCCGGAGGTGCCGGATGCCCGGTGAGACGGGCTTTTCGCACTGTGATGATTCGCACTGTGATGAGCGGCGTGGCTGGTACTTTTTTTGGCGGCGACTGCCTGACCCTGCGGAATGCACGCTAGCAAGGCGAGTATCCCTACAGGCAGTGCGGCAAAAACCTGCCCCCCACAGGCCGGATTTCTCCGTCCGCGCAGGGCAGACGGAGACGGACAGAGCGGAGAAGGCCGGGCGAAAAGCATTCAGTCCGTTAGCAGGGAAGTCCCTGTCATGTCATCAGGTTTGGGCAGGCCCATCATGTCCAGCAGGGTGGGGGCGAGGTCAGCCAGCCGCCCGTCTTTCAGCTTTTTCGCACCGACGCCAAAAGCTACCAGCGGCACCACGTTGAGCGTATGGGCTGTATGTGGCACGCCGGTCTCCGGGTCTTTCATGGTCTCGCAGTTGCCGTGGTCCGCCGTGACCAGCAGAGAGCCGTTCTGTTTTTTGAGGGCTTCCATGATGCGGCCCGTGCCGGTATCGACGGTTTCCACCGCTTTGATGGCGGCTTTCAGCACACCGGTATGGCCAACCATGTCCGGGTTCGCAAAATTCAGGACAATCAGGTCATACTTCCCGCTCTCAATGGCGGCGACGGCTTTGTCCGTCAGTTCCGGTGCGGACATTTCAGGCTGGAGGTCATAGGTCGCGACTTTGGGGGAGGGCACCATGATGCGGTCTTCCCCTTCAAACAGGTCTTCACGCCCGCCATTGAGGAAGTAGGTGACGTGCGGATATTTTTCCGTCTCGGCCATGCGGAGCTGGGTGCGTCCGGCGCGGGCCACGACTTCCCCCAGAATATTCTCCAGCGAGTCCGGCGGGAACAGCACCGTCAGGCGTTCGGCCAGCGTGTCGCTATAATGCGTCATGCCCAGAACAGTGGAGAATTTGACCACTTTGCCACGGGCGAAGCCGTCAAAGCCCGGTTCAAGCATGGCGTCCAGAAGCTGACGGATACGGTCGGCGCGGAAGTTGAAGGAGAGCAGACCATCTCCATCCTTCATGCCGGTATAGCCGTCCAGCACGGTCGGGACGATAAATTCGTCGGAAATATCGGCCTGATAGGCTTGTGTGATGACATCCTGCGCAGTGGCGGCCTTCGGGCCTTCCGCGCTGACGAGGGCGTTGTAGGCTTTCTCCACACGGTCCCAGCGTTTGTCACGGTCCATGGCGTAATAGCGGCCGGAGACGGTCGCTATTTTCACGCTCTCCGGCAGGGCAGCGCGCAGCGTGTCCAGATAGCCTTGCGCGGAGCGGGGCGGGGTGTCGCGTCCATCGGTAAACACATGGAAGGCCACGGGCACCCCGGCGTCAGCCACCATACGGGCAAGGGCTGCGGCATGGTCCTGATGCGCATGGACGCCACCGGGAGAGACAAGGCCGAGTAGGTGGCAGGTGCCACCGGTTTTTTTCAGTGTGTCGATAAAGCCGGTCATGGCGGCGCTGCGGGCCACGCTGCCGTCCCGGATGGCGGTGGTAATACGTGGCAGTTCCTGCATGACAACGCGGCCCGCGCCGATATTCAGGTGCCCGACTTCGGAATTGCCCATCTGGCCTTCTGGTAGGCCGACATCTTCCCCACAGGTGCGCAGAAAGCTGCGCGGCCCATTTTTCCAGAGCGCGTCAAAAACCGGAGTGTGGGCCTGCTGAACCGCGTTATCCGAGGACTCTTCTCGCCAACCAAAGCCGTCAAGAATAACCAGCATGACCGGATGTTTTGTGTGGGCCGGGCGTTTTGTCTGGGACGGTGCTGAAGCACTCATGGAACCATGCCTTCTTATTGTTTTAGGGCCATATTATTTCAGGGCTTGAGTATGCCACTAAAACAGCCGGAGACAAAGTGCCGGGCAGGCATGGTTCCACCGTGTCAGGCGCGGCGAACGATGTAGTGTTCGCCTAAGGCTTTGGTAATCAGGGCCGCGTGTTCCGGGTCCCGCGCTTCGATCATCACTTCCAGTTCGGCAGCCTGAACGGAAGGGGCTGCAAACAGGCGCTGATGCGAGACTTCAATAATATTGCCGCCAGCTTCCCCAATGCTTTTGGAAATATCAGCCAGCACACCGGGGCGGTCCGGAATTTCCATAATCAGACGCAGGATGCGGCCATCACGTAGCATGGCGCGCAGGAGCGTGTTGGCCAGAATACGGCTGTCGATATTGCCGCCAGAAATGGGCAGCGCGACCTTTTTGTCCCGGAACAGGTCAGGGTAGGTCATGACGGCGGCAAGCCCGACAGCGCCTGCGCCTTCAGTAACCTGCTTCGCTCCTTCGGCCAGCAGGGTGATGGCGGTTTCCACCGCACATTCCGGCACCACCAGCACGCGGGAGACCAGCTTGCGAATGACCTCATCCGGGCGCTGGCCGATCTGCATCACGGCAATGCCCTCGGCGATGGTCGCCCCCCCGGACGGATGCGTGGCCGGAGCGGGGAAGGCGGACAGGGAATTATAGCTTTCCACCTGCACACCAATCAGTTCCACTTCAGGGCGCATGGCTTTGGCCGCCACGGCGCAGCCACCCAGCAGACCGCCGCCGCCAATGGGGGCGACCAGCATGTCCAGCGGCCCGGCATCCGCAAACAGTTCCATCGCGCAGGTGCCCTGACCGGCCATAACCGCAGGGTCATCATACGGATGGATAAAGGTGCGGCCTTCACGCGCCTGAAGGTCCTGCGCAAACAGCAGGGCTTCCGCAAAGCTTTCGCCTTCCAGAATGACGCGGGCACCCCAGTTGCGGGTACGCACTACTTTGGCGGCGGGGGTGAAGCGCGGCATGACAATAACGGCGTCAATGCCCAGCAGGCTGGCATGGCGGGCCACACCCTGCGCATGGTTGCCAGCGGAAACAGCAATCACGCCGCGACGACGTTCATCGTCAGACAGCAGAGCCAGCTTGTTAGCCGCTCCGCGTTCCTTGAAAGAGCCGACAGCCTGAAGGTTTTCAAGCTTCAGAGTAATCTCCGCGCCCGTGACCTTTGAGAGAGACTGAGAGGAAATCGTGGGGGTGCGGAGGACACTCCCGCTTATCCGCGCGGCGGCGGCGGTGATATCCTCAAATTTCAGCATCTCAGATGAATTTCACAGACAGGATCTCATAAGTCCGGTCACCGCCGGGGGCGGGAACGGAAACGGTATCGCCTTCCTGCTTGCCAATCAGGGATTTGGCGAGCGGGGAGGAGATGGACAGCAGGTTCTGCTTGATGTCGGCTTCATGCACGCCAACAATCTGGTAGGTCGCTTCCTTGTCCGTCTCTTCATCAACCACGGTGACAGTCGCACCGAACTTGACGTGATCCCCAGACAGGGTTGTGGGGTCAATCACTTCCGCTGTGGAGATGATGCTTTCCAGCTCAAGCACGCGGCCTTCGGTAAAGGACTGCCGCTCACGCGCAGCGTGGTATTCCGCGTTTTCGGACAGATCGCCGTGGGAGCGGGCTTCCGCAATGGCGCGGATAATAGCCGGACGTTCTACAGATTTCAGATTACGCAGTTCGTCTTCGAGCCGCCGTAAGCCTTTTTCCGTCATCGGAGTTTTCTGCAAGACATGTCCCCAGAATAAATCTGCCGGACGATCAGACCGGCATGGAAGTTACAAAAAACACGGGTACAGGCGGCCAAGCCTTTCGGCATGGTCGCTTGCCCCGTGGAACGTGGAAGGCAGACCGGACAGTCAGCCGCCCTGTTCAGAACGATCCACTAAAGTATGACTGAAGTGGCGCAACTTCAAGCGGTCCTTCACGCATTGCCGCAATTGCGTAGGTTGCGGCGCGCGCGCCCGCCATGGTGGTGTAGTGCGGAATGCCCAGCACGAGGGCCGAGCGGCGGATGTCAAAACTGTCCGCCACGGACTGCGCGCCACGGGCGGTGTTGATGACCATCTGCACTTCACCGGAGCGGATGGCGTCCACACAATGCGGGCGGCCTTCCAGCACCTTGTTGACCACATCAACCTCAATCCCGGCATCGCGCAGCTTTTTGGCTGTGCCGCGCGTGGCCAGAATTTTCAGGCCCATGCTGGCCAACTGGCGGCCAAGGGCGGGGAGATGCGCCTTGTCACTCTCCCGCACGGACAGAAAGACCGTGCCGGACGTGGGCAGGCGCACACCCGCGCCAAGCTGGGATTTGGCAAAGGCGCGCTCAAAAGAGGTATCCAACCCCATGACCTCACCCGTGGAGCGCATTTCCGGCCCCAGAATGATGTCCACTTCCGCAAAGCGGTTGAAGGGGAAAACGGCTTCCTTCACCGCGACATGCGGCACCACAGCGCGGTCATCCAGATTGAAGCTGGCGAGCTTGGCTCCGGCCATGACGCGCGCGCCGATTTTGGCCACCGGAACACCCGTGGCCTTCGCCACGAACGGTACGGTGCGGGAGGCACGGGGGTTGACCTCAAGGACGAAGATTTCCTGATCCTTGATGGCGTATTGCACGTTCATCAGCCCGACAATGCCTAGCTCACGCGCCATGGCTTCGGTCTGGGCTTTCAGCTCCGTTACAATGGCGGGGGAGAGCGTATAAGGCGGCAGAGCGCAGGCGCTGTCACCCGAATGGATGCCCGCTTCCTCAATATGTTCCATTACCCCGGCCACATAAACATCCGTGCCGTCTGCAATGCAGTCCACGTCCGCCTCGATGGCTTCGTTCAGGTAATGGTCAATCAGCACCGGGCCGGAGGCGATGTCATGCCCGGCAAGCTGAAGTGCTCCGCGCATGTAGCGCTGGAGACCGGCGCGGTCATACACGATTTCCATGGCCCGACCGCCCAGAACATAGGACGGACGCACCACAACCGGGTAGCCGATACGTTCCGCAATATCCTCAGCTTCCGCCGGGGAGCGTGCAATGCCATTATCCGGCTGGCGCAGGCCGAGCTTGTGCAGCAGCGCCTGAAAGCGTTCACGGTCTTCCGCGCGGTCAATGGCGTCCGCCGGGGTGCCCAGAAGCGGGATACCGGCATTTTCCAGCGCGCGGGATAGCTTAAGCGGCGTCTGGCCGCCGTACTGCACGATGCAGCCTTTGACAGTGCCGTTCTGCTGCTCCTTGCGGATCAGCGCGACGACATCTTCCGCCGTCAGCGGCTCAAAATACAGGCGGTCGGAGGTGTCATAATCCGTGGAGACCGTCTCCGGGTTGCAGTTGACCATAATGGTCTCAAACCCGGCTTCCCGCAGTGCGTAGGCGGCGTGAACACAGCAGTAATCGAACTCGATGCCCTGACCGATCCGGTTAGGGCCACCGCCGAGAATGATGATCTTCTCGCGGTCGGTCGGGTTGGATTCACAGGCTGGTGGCGCAAACACCCCTTCATAGGTGGAATACATATAGGGCGTGCTGGAGGCGAACTCACCCGCGCAGGTATCAATGCGCTTATAGACGGCATTGACGCCTACCTGATGGCGCAGGGCGGCAACTTCCTCTTCCTGCGTGCCAGACAGACGGGCAAGCTGGATGTCAGAAAAGCCCATGGCTTTCAGGCGGCGCAGGCCTTGGGCGTCACGCGGCAGGCCATGGTTCTGGATGGCGCGTTCCGCGTGAACAATTTTTTCCAACTCCCGCAGGAACCACGGTTCAAACCGGCAGGCCTCGTTGACATCCTCAACGGACAGACCAGAACGGAGTGCCTGAGCGGCCATCAGAATCCGTTCGGGGCGCGGCTGGGAGAGGGCTGCGCGGAAGGCATCTTCCCCGCCGTCACCGGGCACTTCCACCGGGTCCAGCCCATGCAGGCCGGTTTCCATGGAGCGCAGGCCTTTTTGCAGAGCTTCCGTAAAGGAGCGACCAATGGCCATGGCCTCGCCAACGGACTTCATGGAGGTGGAGAGCAGGGCAGGCGCGCCGGGGAATTTTTCAAACGTAAAGCGCGGAATTTTGACAACCACATAGTCAATGGTCGGCTCGAAGGACGCCGGGGTGGATCCGGTAATGTCGTTCTTCAGCTCATCCAGCGTGTAGCCCACAGCCAGCTTGGCGGCGATCTTGGCAATCGGGAAGCCGGTCGCCTTGGACGCCAGCGCAGAGGAGCGGGACACGCGGGGGTTCATTTCAATCACCACCATGCGCCCGTCTGCCGGGTTCACGCCGAACTGCACGTTCGAGCCCCCCGTTTCCACGCCAATGGCGCGCAGGCAGGCAATGGAGGCGTCCCGCATCCGCTGGAATTCTTTGTCCGTCAGCGTCAGGGAGGGGGCGACTGTGATGGAGTCCCCGGTATGCACACCCATCGGGTCAATATTTTCAATGGAGCAGACGATAATGCAGTTGTCCGCCGTATCGCGCACAACTTCCATTTCATACTCTTTCCACCCGAGCAGAGATTCTTCAATCAGCACTTCCGTGGTGGGGGAGGCATCCAGACCGGAGGCCACAATCTGCTCAAACTCTTCCCGGTTATAGGCAATGCCGCCGCCGGAGCCACCCATGGTGAAGGAGGGGCGGATGATGGTGGGGAAGCCGATTTTCTTGAACGCTTCCCGCGCTTCTTCCATCGTGTGAGCAATGAAGCTGCGGGGGCTTTCAATGCCGATGGCATCCATGGCTTCCCGGAATTTCTGACGGTCTTCCGCGCGGTCAATCACGTCGGCCTTCGCGCCAATCAGTTCCACGCCATGCTTTTGCAGGAAGCCGGAGGCATCCAGCGCCATGGCAGTATTGAGAGCCGTCTGGCCGCCCATGGTGGGCAGAATGGCGTCGGGCTTTTCCTTGAGAATGATGCGCTCAACAAAATCCGGCGTAATGGGCTCCACATAGGTGGCGTCCGCAAGGCCGGGGTCCGTCATAATGGTGGCGGGGTTGGAGTTCACCAGAATGACCCGGTAGCCTTCTTCCCGCAGAGCCTTGCAGGCTTGTGCGCCGGAATAGTCGAACTCGCAGGCCTGCCCGATGACAATGGGACCAGCGCCAATAATCAGGATGGAGCGGATATCTGTCCGTTTTGGCATGATGCGTTAGTCCTTGCTGCCGTGCGCATCAATCAGCGCGACAAACCGTTCAAAAAGATAGAAGCTGTCAGACGGGCCGGGGCTGGCTTCCGGGTGATACTGCACGGAAAAGGCTGGGAAGCGATCAGACGCCAGACCTTCATTGGAGCCATCAAACAGGCTGACATGCGTAACGTGCGCGTCCGCCGGAAGACTGTCCGCATCCACGGCAAAACCGTGGTTCTGGCTGGTGATTTCCACGCGGCCTGTAGCCAGATCCTTCACCGGCTGGTTCGCGCCGCGATGGCCACGGGCCAGCTTGTAGGTTCTGCCCCCCAGAGCAAGGGCCAGAAGCTGGTGGCCAAGGCAGATGCCAAACAGCGGCAGGCCAGCGTTCAGCACACCCTGAATGGCGGGCACGGCGTACTCTGCCGTGGCTGCCGGGTCTCCGGGGCCGTTGGACAGGAACACACCGGCTGGCTTGAGGGCGAGAATCTCGTCCGCTGTCGCCGTGGCGGGCACAACTGTTACGTCACAGCCTGCCGCAACCAGACAGCGGAGGATATTGCGTTTCGCGCCGTAATCCACCGCCACAACCCTGCGGCGGTTTTCCGGGGCAGGGCGGGTGGTTTTCGGCCATTCCCACACGCTCTCGCTCCATGTGTAAGGGGCTTTGCAGGTGACGGCCTTTGCCAGATCCATCCCTTCCAGCCCCGGCCATGCACGGGTGGCGTCCAGCAGGGCGGCCAGATCAAACTGCCCGTTTTGCGGGAAATACAGGGCCGCCGTCTGTGCGCCGTGGTCGCGGATTTTCAGGGTGAGGGAGCGCGTATCAACGCCCGCAATGCCCGGAATACCCTGCGCTTTCAGCCATGCATCCAGACTTTCCGTGGCGCGCCAGTTGGCCGGCTCCGTCAGGTCTTCCTTGGTAACAAGGCCGAGGGCTGCGCTGCGCTGGGCTTCATCATCTTCGGGCGTGGTGCCGACATTCCCGATGTGTGGGAAGGTGAAGGTGATGATCTGGCCTGCAAAGGAGGGGTCCGTCAGCGTTTCCTGATAGCCGGTCATGCCGGTGGAAAAGCAGATTTCGCCAAGAGCAGGCGTCTGCGTGAAGGCACCAAAGCCTTTCCCCCACAGAATGCTTCCGTCTGCAAGAACAAGGGCGGCGGTTGCGCCGTCCGGGCGGGCGTCGGGCATGGGTATTCCTGTTATGCTGCCTCCCGGCACCGGGGAGGATGGGGCAAGAGGGGATGGGTCAGGAGATGTGGGGCTTGCGGGGTCCAGATCTGTCAGCGAAAGACCTGTGGCCCGGGCTATGACGGGCCAGTGGCGGGACGGAATGGCCTGAGCCTGCCGCCATTTGCGGATGGCTTCTGTGCCAACGCCGGTCAGGCGGGCAGTTGCGTCCGGCCCGCCAAGTCGGGCAATGATGGTATCGATTGAAATAGGCATAAGGTAAGACTGTGCCTCCCGTGTAGGGTTTCTAGCAGTCTGCGGAACGGGTGGGAAGAAATTTCCCACTGCGCTATGCTGGTTTTGGTGTGGGGTGGGAAATTTCTTCCCATCTGATGATTTTATGCCACGCTTCCGCCGTGTGGCCTCTGACAGACATGATATGGAGTAGGAGTGGTTATGTCCCTGCGTGAACGCCTGATGGCTGATCTCAAGACGGCAATGAAAGCCGGAGAAAGTGCGCGTGTGGGCACGATCCGCATGATAACGGCCAAACTCAAGGATGTTGAGATTGCGGGCCGCGCCAAGGGCGGTGAAGGGCTGAGTGAGGAAGAGGGTCTGTCCGCGCTGCGCGGCATGATCAAGACCCGCACCGATTCGGTCACCCTCTATCGGGATGCCGCTCGCCCGGAACTGGCTGAAAAGGAAGAAGCGGAAATCGAGGTAATCCGTGGTTACCTGCCGCCGGAAATGGATGATGCCGCACTGGAAGCCGCTGTGAAAGACGCCGTGGCCGCCACGGGGGCGGAAACCATGAAGGACATGGGCAAGGTCATGGCTGCGCTGAAAGCCAAATTCGGGGCCGGGCTTGATATGGGCCGCGCCAATGCGGTGGTGAAGGCCAGCCTGAGTTGAGAGGCTGTTTTTAAAAGCCACAGTTTTAATAGTCTCGGCCACCCCGTATTTCTGAATTTCTGAGGTGGTGGCATCCGGCTAATTACCAGCGTGTGTTGGCCGGATGCTGGGATAGGGCGTCCCTGTTTCCGGGTTTTTGGCTTTCGGATGGTGTCTCTGTCAAAAGACCTTGCGTATGTGGGGGCGCACAGCGGGCTGCGAAATTTTTTTATCAGTCCGGCGGGCATGATCCGTTTCTGAAGTCAGCCCGCCTGTCCAGTAAAAAACGGGAAACCATCGGGCGTGTCCTGTGTGCGCAGGCTATGCGGCGCGCCGGAGGCTGGTGCACGGTCTGAGGCAAAATGATAACAGGCCGATATGGCAATTGAGTCAGGCTTTCTGGATGAACTGCGTGCCCGCACACCGCTGTTTTCAGTGGTGGGGCGGCGCGTCAAGCTCGCCCGCTCGGGACGGAACTGGAAAGGGTGCTGCCCTTTCCATGGGGAAAAAACACCCTCTTTTTACGTCTATGACGATCACTTCCATTGCTTTGGCTGCGGTGTGCATGGGGATGTTATCTCCTTTGTCATGCAGATGGAGGGAAAAAGCTTTCCGGAGGCAGTGGAAGAGCTGGCCTCTGCGGCGGGGCTGGATGTGCCCAAAGACACCCGGCGTTCTCAGGAAGAGGTGGCGCATACCCGTTCTCTGGGAGATGTGCTGGATCTCGTGCAGGAAATCTGGGCCGCCGCCCTTTACACCTCAGCCGGTCGCGCCGGGCTGGACTACCTACTGGGGCGCGGGTTGACGCATGACACCATCCGGTCTTTCGGGCTGGGCTGGGCCGGAGATGGGCGTGGGAGTCTGACGACGGCGCTGGCGGCCAAAGGGGTCACGCCGCACATGATGGCGGAAGCCGGGCTGATGCGGCTGGATGAGGATGGTCAGCCTAAGGGTGAACTGTTCTGGGGGCGCGTGACCTTCCCGATTCGGGACCGGAAAGGGCGTCTGGTGTCCTTCGGCGGGCGTATTCTGGGCGATGGTCAGCCCAAATATCTGAATGGGCCGGAAACAGCACTGTTTTCCAAGCGTCGCCTGTTGTTCGGGCTGGACAGGGCGCGGGCGGCGGTGCGGGCGCCCCGGCCAAAAGGCGCGCCTGTGACCGATTTGGTGGTGGTTGAGGGCTATATGGACGTCATCGCCCTGCATCAGGCTGGATTTGGTGGTGCGGTGGCCCCGCTGGGCACAGCTCTGACACCGGAGCAGCTTGATGTTCTGTGGCAGGTCGATCGTGCGCCGGTACTGTGTTTTGATGGCGATTCCGCAGGGCGTCGGGCTGCGGCGCGCGCGGCGGAAACGGCTCTGCCGTTACTGAAGGACGAGCGTTCGCTGCGCCTCTGCTTGCTGCCGGACGGGGAAGACCCGGACAGTCTGGTGCGCACACGTGGTGCGCAGGCGGTGGCGGATCTGTTTGCCTCGGCCAGCCCGCTTTCCGATGTGTTGTTTGACCTGCTGGCCGGAGGGATCAGCAATCCGGGGCCGGAGGAACGGGCCGCCTTGCGGCGCAAGCTGGTGGAAGCGGCTGCGTTGATACCGGAAAAGACACTGGGCGCGGAATATCGCTCCACGTTGCTGGACCGGTTTTTTGAAACCTTCCGGCGGAAAAAAGGTGCGGGCTTTGGTGGCAAGCCGTCTTTGGGTGGGGGGGGTAGTAGCCGCGTTCCGCAGAACACTCAGTCTTCCCACGTGGACCCTGTCCGGGAGCGGCAGCGTATCCTGCTGGCCCTCCTGCTGCGTTACCCCGAGCTTGTACAGGAGGCAGAGGAGGCCCTCTGCCGACTGAGCTTACCAGATGATTATTCCGATCTGCGGGCCATGCTGCTGGACCTGTCCGCTGAGGGTCTGCTGCCGGAAGATGGCAAGACGCTGCTGGACGTATTGGCCGGGCGGGAGGAGGAGGCTCTGGCGCATTCTGTGCTCACAGAAGGTCCTTTGCCGTTGAATCTGGAAGAAAAAGATACGTCACTGGCTGTGGCCATAAGAACACAATGGTGGCATTTTTACGGATTGCTGAATTTTGGCCAGTTTCAAAAAGAAGTGGAACAAGAGGTTGCGCGTTTCGCACAGGATGGGGCAGATATGGCGGAATGGAAGCGGCTACAGCCAAGACTAGAAGCTTTGGCTGCGTTGAGGCGTGGGGAGACGGGCGAGTGATTTTCAGGCGGCGTGGGGGAATGTTCGCCCCGCGTTCCCCTTGACTTAGGGGGCAGTATATCCCACGTCCTGCCCGCCCTGAGAAACTGAACAATTTGTGTTGAGCTGGTCGTTCTGCATCTTGTCAGAATGCAGGCGGGGGAGGAGCAGGTCAGGCATGGCGACAAAGACAGCATCGGGTAACGGAGCGCACTCAGCGGAACAGGATGGTGACACCACCACTCTGGATACGCAGTCTACAGCGGTCAAAAAACTGGTCGCGAAGGGGCGTGAGCGCGGATACATCACGTTTGACGAGCTGAATGCCGTGCTGCCTCAGGACAAGATGTCCTCCGAGCAGATTGAGGACATCATGGCGATGCTGTCCGAAATGGGGATTCAGGTTGTCGAGAACGAAGAGAACGACGACTCCGAAACCCAGAAAGCAGACAAGGCTGAGGACGAAGAGGCCGAGGACGAGGTCGAAGAGTCTGAAACCGAGACTGTATCTGGAAATGTGAACGCAGAAAATCTCGGCCGCACGGATGACCCCGTGCGTATGTATCTGCGCGAAATGGGCACGGTGGAACTGCTCTCCCGTGAGGGCGAGATTGCCATTGCCAAGCGCATTGAGGCTGGCCGAGATGAAATGATCGGCGGCTTGTGTGAAAGCCCGCTGACCTTCCGCGCTATCATCTCTTGGCACGAGAAGATCCGCACCAATGAAATGCTGCTGCGTGACATTGTGGATCTGGAAGCCATGCAGGCTGCCACGAACCCGATGGGGGTGGATGGCACTGGTGATGCGTTTGAAAATGCCGAAGGCGAGGGTGAAGACGCCGACGAACCGGAAAACGAAGCCGAGGGAGAGGTTGAGGGAGAGGGCAGCGGTCTGTCTCTCTCCGCGCTGGAAGAAAAGCTGAAACCGGAAATTCTCGCGCATTTTGAAGAAATTGAGCCGCTATACGAAAAGCTGCGCAAGCTTCAGGTCAAGCGCATTGATGTGCTGACCACTGGTGAGGAAGTGCTTGATAAGTCCGAGCAGGTTTATGCTGCTCTGCGTGACGAACTGGTGGGCAAGGTTGAGCAGGTGCATCTGCACAATAACCGGATTGAAGATCTGGTTATCCAGCTCAAGGAATTGTTCCGCACGCTGAACGTGCTGGAAGGCCGGATGCTACGTCTGGCGGAAAGCTGCCGCGTCTCACGCGAAGATTTTCTGATTAAATATCGTGGGCGTGAGCTGGACCCGGCATGGATGGAAATGGTTTCCGCTCTGCCGGGGAAATCTTGGAAGAACTTTGTCGCCAAACATTCGGACGCTGTGATCGCCCTGCGTAATCAGGTGGCGGAACTGGCGCAGGATACGGGGCTGCCGATCGGTGAGTTCCGCCGCGTTTACGCCACCGTGGCACGTGGTGAGCGGGATTCCGCGCGCGCCAAGAAGGAAATGATCGAGGCCAATCTGCGTCTGGTGATTTCCATTGCCAAGAAATATACCAACCGTGGTCTGCAATTCCTTGACCTGATTCAGGAAGGCAATATCGGCCTGATGAAGGCCGTGGATAAATTTGAATATCGCCGTGGCTACAAATTCTCCACCTATGCGACATGGTGGATCCGGCAGGCCATTACCCGCTCCATTGCGGATCAGGCACGGACCATCCGTATCCCGGTCCACATGATTGAAACCATCAACAAGCTGGTGCGCACGTCGCGCCAGATGTTGCATGAAATTGGGCGGGAACCGGCACCGGAAGAACTGGCTGAAAAGCTGGGTATGCCGCTGGAAAAAGTACGCAAAGTGCTCAAAATCGCCAAAGAGCCGATTTCTCTGGAAACCCCGATCGGGGATGAGGAAGACAGCCATCTGGGTGACTTCATTGAGGATAAGACGGCCATCATTCCGCTGGATGCCGCTATTCAGACCAACCTGCGTGAAGCCACGACCCGCGTTCTGGCCTCGCTCACCCCGCGTGAAGAGCGCGTACTGCGGATGCGCTTTGGTATTGGCATGAATACGGACCACACGCTGGAAGAAGTTGGCCAGCAGTTTAACGTGACCCGTGAACGTATCCGTCAGATTGAAGCCAAGGCTCTGCGCAAGCTCAAGCACCCCAGCCGCAGCCGCAAGCTTCGGTCCTTTCTGGATGATAACTGAGGTTCGCATCCGGGAGGCTGAGCCTGCCACACGCATGAAGGTGGATGTCACCTTCATGCGCATGCTCCGGGCTCCGCAGGGTAAGCCACTTACCCTGCCGGAAGGCTGGTCCATTGAGACCAATGTGCGGCCCGATGTGCCCACATACCGCATGTTGCAGGACAGGGTGGGGCGGCCTTATTGCTGGTGGATGCGTCAGGCTAAGTCTGACCGCGCCTTGGCTAATTTTCTGGAAAATGCACCCGCCAGTATTGCCCTGCTGAAGCAGGGTGAGGCTGTTCGCGGGTTTTATGAACTCGACCTCGCCAACCCGCAGGATATCAATTTGTCCTATTTCGGGCTGTTCCCGGATACTGTGGGGCATGGGGTAGGGCGCGCCTTTCTGGATAACGCTCTGCGGCACGCATGGTCCTTTGGGCCGCTGTGTGTGCGGGTGAATACCTGCACGGCGGATCACCCACGTGCTTTACCGCTTTATAAGCAGATGGGCTTTGAGCCTGTCAGCACGGTGGAAGAGGTGTGGGACGTACCGGACAGGCTTGGTCTGACGATTCCTGAGAGATTTCTGGCCTGACCCCTTGCCTTCGGGCTGAAAATGTGGTTGACACGCCATCTTCCCTGCCGGGTGCGCGGCATCGCTCCGGCTATACCCATTGCTCTGCCTGTGCAGGGCGCTGTTTGCCGGAACGGTCTGGCGCAGTCGGGTTGATACGATCCGAAGGGAGTACCCATGCCACTTTACGAGACCGTGCTTATTGCACGTAATGATATTTCCCAGCAGCAGGTTGATGCCATCATTGATGGTGTGATTGCTCAGGTCGAAGCTGATGGCGGTTCCGTCAAAAAGCGCGAATACTGGGGTCTGCGCACGCTCGCTTACCGTATCAAGAAAAACCGCAAGGGCCATTACGTCCTTCTGGGTCTTGAAATGAAAGCCGAGATGCTCAAGGAAATCGAGCGTCAGCTCTCCATCAATGAAGACGTTCTGCGCCTGCTGGCGCTGCGCGTTGAAGAAATTGATGAAGCACCGTCCCCCGTTCTGTCCCGCAAGGGTGATGACCGTGGCGAACGCGGTGGTTTCCGTGGCCCGAAGCCGGCCGGACGCTTTGAAAGCGGCCGTGGCGGCCGTCGTTCTTCCGAAGATCGTGAAGAATATCGCGCCCGTGATGAAAAGCCGGCTGAATTTGCCGACAGCGAAGCGGAGTGAGCAGCATGTCTGAAGCGACCGAAATCAATCCCGCCGCACGCCGCCCCGCAGTTGGTGCTCGTCGTCCGTTCTACCGTCGTCGTAAATCCTGCCCGTTCTCCGGCCCGAATGCGCCGAAGATCGACTATAAGGATGTACGTCTGCTGAGCCGTTTCCTGTCCGAACGGGGCAAGATCGTGCCGAGCCGTATTACGGCGGTTTCCGCAAAGAAGCAGCGTGAGCTGGCGCAGGCTATCAAGCGCGCCCGCTTCCTTGCTCTGCTTCCCTACGTGATGAGCTGAGAGGGCGATCATGGCTGCTACAGAAGTAATTCTGCTTCAGCGCGTTGAACATCTGGGTCAGATGGGCGATGTGGTGAAGGTTCGTCCGGGTTATGCCCGTAACTTCCTGCTGCCGCAGGGCAAGGCTATTCGTGCAAACGAAGCCAACCGTTCACGGTTTGACCGTGAACGCGCCCAGCTTGAGGCACAGAACATCAAACGTCGTGAAGAAGCCGAGCGTCTCTCCGAGCGCATGGACGGTCTGGCTGTTGTGCTGATCCGTCAGGCTGGTGACAGCGGCAGCCTCTATGGCTCCGTGTCCACCCGGGACGTTGCTCAGATCGTGACAGAAGCTGGTTTCACCATCTCCCGTCAGCAGGTCTTCCTCGCTCATCCGATCAAGTCTCTTGGTCTGTATGAAGTCAAGGTTGCTCTGCATCCGGAAGTTGTGGTGCCGGTTATCGTCAACGTCGCCCGTTCTGCTGAAGAAGCTGAGCGTCAGGCACGCGGTGAAGCCGTGAGCATTGAAGCAGAAGCAGAAATGGCTGGGGATGACGCCGTGATTGAAGGCGAAATTGTCGCCGACGATGCGGAAGCACCGGCAGCGGAAGAAAACAAAACCGACGCATAATCGTCGTCTTTTTTTCTCCATGCTTTAAAAAGGGTCCGGAAAATATTTCCGGGCCCTTTTTTTGTGTTTTATTATTTTGTGCTTTATTATCAGGTGTTTTCATGGCCATGACGGAGTAAGTGCATGAACCGCATTCTGGACCAGATATTACGGCACTTTATTTCTTCGGGCCGATTGCATGTTGCTTGGCCCGACGGAAGCCTGACGCACTACAGCGGCAGTAAGCCGGGGCCGGAAGCGGGTATGAAGCTGCTGGATAATGCCAGCGCACGGGCTCTGGCAATGAATCCCGGCCTTGGCTTTGGGGAAGGCTACATGAACGGCGGTATCCAGCCAATGGACTGCACGCTGTATCAGTTGCTGGACCTGCTGATGCTTAATGCCATGTCTCCCGGCCATTTGCCGGAACAGATTGCCAGCACGGTCCGTTATGTCTGCCGGAACTGGATTCAGTTCAATCCCGTCAAGCGGTCCCGCCAGAATGTCGCGCATCACTATGATCTGGACAGCCGTTTGTATGACCTGTTTCTGGACAAGGACCGGCAATATTCCTGCGCGTATTTCCGCCGAGGGGATGAAACACTGGATGAGGCGCAGGAAGCCAAGAAAAAGCATATTGCCGCCAAGCTTTTGCTGACTAAACCGGGGCTGGAAGTGCTGGATATTGGCTGCGGCTGGGGCGGCATGGCCCTCACGCTGGCGCGGGATTACGGGGCTATTGTGACCGGCATTACGCTTTCAGAAGAGCAACTGACTATTGCCCGCCGCCGTGCGCAGGAAGAAGGGCTTGAAGGACGTGTGCGCTTTGAAATGCTGGATTACCGGAATCTGACGCGGAAATTTGACCGAATTGTTTCCGTCGGCATGTTCGAGCATGTGGGTGTGCATCATTATCATCAGTTTTTTGAGGTGCTTAAAAATAGCCTGACGGATGACGGGGTTGCCCTGCTGCATTCCATTGGCCGTAATGATGGTCCCGGCACCACTAATCCATGGATTAACAAATACATCTTCCCCGGTGGTTACTCACCGTCCCTGAGTGAAACATTTGCCGCCGTGGAGCGGTCTGGCCTGTGGGTGACAGATTGTGAAATCCTGCGCCTGCATTACGCGAAAACCATTGCGCTCTGGCGGGAGCGGTTTGCCGCCAACCGTGCCAAGGCCGTGGCACTGTATGATGAACGGTTTGCGCGCATGTTCGAGTTCTATCTGGATGCCGCGGAGCTTTCGTTCCGTGTACAGGGGCACATGAACTTCCAGATGCAGATGACCCGCTCGATTGATGCTGTGCCGCTCACGCGGGATTATATGGCGGAAGCGGAAGGTCCGGCGTCTAACTGATAAAAAAAGCCCTGCCGGGTGAGTTCCCGGCAGGGCTTGGTGTTGATGGTTCGGCTGTTTCAGAGCGTAACCATATTGATCTATTTTTCCTGTAGCATCGCATTGCCGATGAACGGCAGAGGCGCGCCCGCACTGAGATAGACGGGCATTGTCCCATTCCACCGATCGAGCGCTTTTTGCTGAAGAAGTGTTGAGGTCAGCGATTGTGAAACAACACTATTCGCCTTTGCCTGCGCCTGCGATGTCACCAGAAGCGCCTGAGCCTGCCCCTGAGCGGTTGCAATGGCGGCGTCGGCCTGTGCTCTGGCCTGCACAACCTGCTGTTGTGCCGAAATCTGGGTTTGCTGGAGAGTATATTGCGCCTGCAAAGCCTGTTGCTGCGCGACCTGTTTGGCTTCAATAGCTTGAGAATAGGCGTGAGAAAACGCGAAGTTCGCGGTGTTTACGGCTTCAATATTCAGGTGATAGGGCAAGAGGGATTTGATGATCAGATCTTTGATCTGCTCATCTACGATATCTCTTTTTGTAATGAGTTCCTCGGCATTGTAATTGGCCGTAATGGCTTTGACGTCATTCGAGACGGTTGGCCCGATAATGCGGTGCCCAAGCGTTTCGAGAGTGCGGAAATCCCGGTAGAACCCCGGAGCATCCGCTGGCGCGATATGGAACGTGACAGAAACGGTTGTGTGGACATCCTGTAGGTCGTGCGTTGCAGCCCGTTCTTCCGACGCCATGGTCTGGGGTTGGGTCGAAACAGGTATAATCCGTTGATAAACCGGCATGGCAAAATGCAGGCCGGGCTCAAGCGCTACGGGCTGTACGGAGCCAAAATTGAGGCGGATGCCACAATATCCTGAGGCAATCTGGTAAAATGGGTTGATAAACAACAGGGTGATCAAGCCAATGACCACGATCCCGGCCCATTTGATACTGACCGTTGGAAGGAATGGGATTTTCACAAAACACTCCATAATAATCTGAGCGATAATACCCTGATTAATTGCAGAATGGTTCTGATTTTGGAATGGAGAGTTATCTTGTCATAAAGTGCCCGACCCGGCTCACAGGTCGGGGCGAGAGCAGGTCAGGCCTTAGCGTTTGATTTCTGGCCTTCGGCGGACACAGCCAGATGAGCACGGGCGAGGTTGTCAAACTCTGCAATCGTCAGCGTTTCAGCGCGCCGTGTGCCGTCAATGCCCGTTTCGGCTAGAAGCCGTTCGCCGTGCAGGCCTTTCAGGGAGCCACGGAGCATTTTTCGGCGTTGCCCAAAGGCCGCGGCCGTAACCCGTTCCATGGCTTTGAACAGGGCAGGGGTTGGCTGGTCAGCGTGCGGGGTTATGCTGACAACAGCAGACCAGACTGCGGGCGGGGGAGAAAAGGCCCCCGGCGGCAATTTCATCACAATGGCACATTGCGCGCACCATTGTGCCAGAACACCCAGCCGCCCGTAATGGGAGGAGTCCGGCTGCGCGCAGATTCGCTCGACAACCTCAAGCTGGAACATCAGCGTCAGGCGTTCCCACGCATTGCCCTGACGCAACCAACCCACCAGCAGAGGGGTCGCAACATTATAGGGCAGGTTGGCAACAATATGCCGCGGCGCAGGGCACAGGGTTGTCAGGTCCTGCTTGAGCGCGTCCGCTTCCACCAGTTTCAGACGATCCGGATAAAAAGCCATGAGTTCCCGGATAATCTCTGCGGCGCGCGGGTCCACTTCCACAGCGGTAACGGAGGCTGCCTTCGTGCTGAGAAGTGAGCGCGTCAGACCACCGGGGCCGGGACCCACTTCCACCACATGCCGCCCGTCCAGCGTGCCTGCCAAGGCGGCAATGCGGCCGGTAATATCCGGGTCCAGCAGGAAGTGCTGACCAAGCGCCTTACGAGCATCCAGCCCGTGGCGGCTGATAACGTCTTTTAAGCTTTCAAGGCCGACAGGAGAGGTCATACGCCCTTCAGCTTGATACGCATGTCGATCATGGCTTTGCGGTGCAGGTCACTATCCAACTGGCGGGCGGTCTGTTCCACACGCTCGTTCATCAACTGGTCCGCAATTTCGCTGGGGGAGCGGTCAGCAAAGTTCTTTTCTTTTTTGGAGCAGACCATGATCAGGTCTATCCCATCCGTTGAAACCAGCGGGCGGGAGACTTTGTTGAGCGGCAGGCCCTCCAGCAGGGAGCGCATCTGCGGATTCATGCGTTCCAACTGCAATTCACCGGGGTCAGAAGGGCGCTTTTCCCCGTTCTGCTGGTTAATGGCCGCAACAGCCTCACAGGAATTGACAGTCTGCGCGATTTTGACAGCTTTTTGCAGGGTCTGCTGCTGCTGGGGCGTGACATGTTCCGGGTTAAGGGGGGCATCAAACGGCAGGAAAGCCTGACGAATGGTAATGACATGCCCCGGCTGATGGCCGATAACCCGCTTGCCATTGACCGTAATAATCACAAAACCACCGGGCACCTTGATGGGATTGGAAATAGCGCCCGCACCAACAGGCATCTGTTTAACCATGCTGATCACAGCCGGGTCCAACTCATCTTCCTGCACCCAGCCCATGGAACCCCCATCCAGCGCGGTTTGGCTCTGGGAGAACTGGGCCGCGACAATGGGGAAGGGCGCGCCCTTGCGCAGTTCCTGAATAATCGTGTTGGTAAAGGAGAGCTCATCTTCCGAGTGGCGGGGGTCTTCCACTTTCACGAAAATTTCGCTCAGATTATATTCTGTCCGGCCATCCTGCCGTTTCAACGCATCTTCACGCTGGGCAATTTCCTTGGCGGAAACGCGGCCACGCGCACCCAATTCCTGCCGCAGCACTTGCACCCAGCCAATCTGGACACGGATCTGGTCGATCAGTGTTGTCAGCGAGACACCGTCCTGCGCCAGCCGATCACGCAGGGCGTTTTGCGGCATACCGTTGCGACGCTCAATGCCAGCAATGGCGGCGGCAATCTGTTCTGGCGGCGTGTTGATATGGCGGGAGAGGATTTCCTGTGTGCGCAGGCGTTCATCAATCAACTGCCGGATAATCTGCGGGCGCAGACGGTCCATCAGTTCACCGCTCACAGGCAGACCTGTTGAGAGAGCAAACAGCTTGCCACGATTTTCGACATCCCGCGTCGTCAGCGGAATGCTGTTGACGACGGCAATAATCGTGTCATCCGGACGAGGCTTTTTGTCTGCGGCAGAGGCAGCGGTTGTGGCGTCACGGTGTCCACTATGAGGGGCCGCGTGAGCAACAGGGCCCAGTGTCAGAGCCGTGAGGGAGCAGGCCAGAGTAAGAGAGCGCAGACGCATGCAGGTCAGTCTTTCAGCTTTCCGCCGGAGAACAGGAACAAGAATGAATACCGGAGATGACTGGTTTTTCAAAGCCGCGATCATTTGAGACCAAACGCTCCCAGCGTTTTGAAGCTGACAGTGAACAGATAGGTCGAGTTACGCTGCTGGCCACCAATGGAGGTGTATTGTTTGAGATACATGAAATCAAGGCCGAAGCAGTCATTGCTATACCCGATATCTCCACCCAGAGAGACAAACTCCTTGCGCGCCAGACTGCGGCGGGCAAAACCGGACAGGTGCCAGTTGGCCCAGTCGGTCGAGAAACCGCCGCTCAGCTCGCTCGTGCGCGCATAGTAAAGCTGTGTGGGGCCGGAGGAACGATAATCGGTAGCGTAATAATAGTAAGGCGTAACCGGTTCATAAATATAGCCGCCGCGAATGCGGAAATGCGGCACCCCGGCACTGAACAGCGCATCCCCGAAGTCAAATTTTGACGTGTAGGGGTTCAGGCGCATACGGGCTGTGAAGTCAAAATACTGGTTGGGCGCAACGCGCGCGCGGGCGACGATATCCGACACATGATGATCCAGCCCCGAATAGGGAATGCGGTCATGCGTGATATGTTCCTGAAAGCTGCTGCCTGCCAGCAGGTCGACTTCATGCCCGTCCCATGTCCAGTTGGCATGAACTCCCACGTTGGCGCGCAGGCCGCCATCTAACCTGTCCGTGCCCTGATAGCGGTTAAGTGAGAACAGGGTTGAGTCCGTGAACTCGTAAGCCAAACTGTCTTCGTTCGGGATGTTGTCGTTTATGCCAGCCCCGGAATTGGGAGCGTAAATGGCCTGAACGATGGGCTCGAGAATCTGCGTACCATGACCATGCTCAAACGTGCGGATGAACGGCCAGTTGGTTTTGAGCGCGATGGTCGGCAGAACCTGTCCGCTGACAGCGGTGATGCCGGTTTTATAGAAATTGGGCTGCTGGTAGAGCTTGCGCGCCCGATAGACCATGGAATCCAGATGCAGGGTCAGCAGGAATTTCTGGCCCAGACGGTTGGTGAACGGGCGGTCCCAGTTCAGTGCAAGCTGGCCGCGCATGTCGGACGTACCGTTTTGACGCCGCACGTTGAAGTCGGTGGTGGAAACACCAAATCGACCACCCCATGCGTCAGGCTGGCCGAGGAAGCTGTAGGTATAGCGCGGCAGCACAAACGGCAGGTCCGAGTTGCGGATAACACCTTGGTTCAGGCCCTGATAATATTGGGCATCGATTCGGCTATAAGCGCCTGTTCCAAAGCCTTCCAGATAGGCGTTGGAGTTCAGGGTGTCCGAGCCGTAGCCCTGCACACGGTAGTCGCGCATGTAGTCTGCGGATGTTGCCAGATTGACGTTGGCCCCAGCACGCCAGTGCTTGTTGATGGAGAACTGGCCATTGGCAAAAATATAGCCCTGCATGCCATGGCCGTTGCCTCGTCCAACCGGCTCCCCAAAGTTGTTGGTGTAGCTGTCGGAGCGGTGGGTATCATAGGCAATCCCCCCCTGCACATTCAGCATGCCGAAGTTGAAGAGCTTTCTGTACTGCGCGCTAAGCTGTGGCCCGGTCTTGGACGAGAATAGTGCCTGCACAGTGACGTCCGAACTATCGTCCAGCACCCAGTAATAGGGGATAGTCACATAGGTGCCCAGATAGCGGTCATGCGGGGTGATGCCGGGCATGAGAAAGCCGCTATGCCGTTTGGAGGACGGGTCCGTCATGGAAAAATAGGGCAGATAGAGCACCGGGATACCGAGGATATCGATAAATGTATCCCTGAAATCAATCCGCTCATGTTCCAGATCCTGCGTGGCGTCATAAGCGCGGAACTGCCAGAACGGCGCGCGGGTCTTGTCTTTTTGGCAGATTTCGCACGCCGTATAGACCGCACGGCTCATGACGTTCACCTTACCACCCGTGCGGCGCATGCCGTTGGCGGCAAGCTTTGCATTTTCTGGCAGGCGCGCGTGGACATGCAGCATGATGCCGTCTCGCATATTGCCCGTCAGTTCCGCATAATTGGCGTACATGACCGAGCCGTCCGGCTGGATGGTGGCCACGTTGCCACGGGCAGCGACAATGCCGGTATCCCGGTCATAAACAATTTTGTCAGCCCGCAGAACGTGGTCGCCCTGCCAGACCTGCACGTTGCCGGTCCATGTAACGGTGTTGGCGTGGTCATCATAGTCCACGCTGTCGGCTTGAAAGGTTGCCGGTTCATCCGGCGAGGTCTTGCTGCCGGTATTCAGGTGCATGGGCTGAGGCCTGAACTGGGCATGCGCCGCCTTGGGCGGTGCGACCAGAATGCACGCGGTCATGCCGCCCAGCGCCGTAGCGGTGGCAAGCATACCCCGGCGGTGCAGAAGCCGGATGCGGGAAGGCCGAGAGGCCACGGTCAATCAGCCATCCTCCAGATGAAGAAGCAGGGAAATAGCGAGGCAAAGTCCGGCAACCGTAGGTGCCCACGCCGCCAGAACAGGGGGAAGGGCACCGGAGTTACCAAACTGCTCCGCAACTTTTGATACTGTGAAAAGCAGAAATCCCGCCGCAACGCCAGACCCGATCATCTGGGCCACACCGCCGCGCCGTGTAGGACGCATGGAAAAGCCTGCTGCCACCAGTGCCATTGTGCCCGCTAGCATAGGCAGAGCGAGCAGAGACTGGAAGTGAATCCGGTGCCGGATGGAAGAAAATCCAGAGCGATCCAGCAGTGCGATAAAGCTGGGGAGAGCCCAGACCGAGAGCGTTTCAGGCGAGGAAAAACTTTCCTGCACACGCGCGACGGTCAAATCGGTTGGCAGATTCATCTGCCCGATAGGGTGAAGAAGTTCGTTGGGGCGAACAGTCTGGGCGTTTTCCAGCTCCCAGATGTGGTCTCCCAGTATGCCGTCCGGGGATTCGATTCGCATTACGAGCTTGGCGTCACGGTCCAGCCGGAAGACGCTGACATCATGAATGTGGAGAACACCCGCCTTTAACTCCACCCCGCGCGCATGCAGAATAGCGACCCCTTTAGGGTCATACTGGCTATCGGCCTGCCGCAGCCACAGTGAGCCGCTGGACAGGCTGAGCGGGCCGCCGCCAGTGCGTAGATAGCGCTGGTCCAACTCTTCCGCCCGCCGATACATGGAGGAGGAAAGCGGGGAGATAAGTGTGGTGGCAATTCCGCCAATTAGCATGGCGCAGGCCAGCGGACCGGCCAGAAACTGCCATGCGGATATACCCGCGGCACGGGCGACAATCAGTTCCGAGGAACGTGTCAGCCGCCAGAAGCAGATAATCCCGCCGAGCAGGATGCCAAAGGGCAGGATTTCCACAGCAAAATAAGGAACGTGCAGGGCTGCGATTTCCGTCACCACGTTGGTGGAAACGTCAGGCCGGGTCGCAACGCGGCGTAACAGGTCGATAAAATCGAACAGACAGACAATGCCAGTCAGGGACGCAATCATGGCCAGCACGGAAAAAACAAACTGGCGCGCGATGTAGAGTGAGAGCGTAACGGAGACAACCATAAGCGGTGTGTTCTTCCTCAAACCGTGCGGGTGGCGGACCGCTGGCGCAGTTCCGGCACAAACAGGATGGCCGCACACACCAGACCGGGCAACAGGGCCACCAGCGGAATGAGCGGAATAAGCGCCATGTTCCGGCTGGCGAGATTTTGCAGCAGCAGGTTGATGGCCAAGAGCCCCACCACGCTCAGGACTGCGGCCAGCGGGCGCTTGATGTTGCCATGCCGCGAGAACACCCCGCGCAGCACGGCAAACAGGCCGACCATAGCGAAGGAGAAGCAGGTGAGCGGGGAGGTCAGCCTGCGCCAGCCTTCCACCTTGAACTTGCCCGTGTCACGCGGAGCTACTTCCTTGGGGTCCGGGTTCAGCAATTCATGCAGGGACATTTCAGCCGCATCGCGGAAGTGGGCATCTTCCTGATGCGTGGAGGACAGGTCCATGGAATCCTGTTGGAACACCAGCATGTCCAGACGTCCGGTTTTATGGTCAATCACCTGACGCGAGCCGTCATACAGAATAACGCGCGGGGTATCGTTAACAATCATCATGGTGCCGCGATTGGCCAGAATGGTGGCGCGGCTGTTTGGCTGGCGGTCATCTTCCACCACAATGCCGTGCAGGGTGCCGTCATGGCTCCGCTCACGGATATAAACCGTCATCACATCAGACACTTTGGTGAAGACGCCTTCCTGCAACATGAAGGCGGCCATCTTGTTGCGGATCTGAAATTCAAACTGCCGGAAATGATGGTAGGAAACCGGCACAATCCACAGGTTGAGCAGAAAACCGACGATTGTCGCCATCAGGGCGCAACTCAGGCCGGGTCGGGCCAGAGCGATAGGGGAAAGCCCTGCGGCGCGCATAACGGTGAGTTCACGGTCCCCTGCCAGCCGTTGATAAACAAACAGGCTTACGACAAAGGTGGTAATGGGCAGCACGACCGCGACGAATGAGGGAATGAGCAGGCTTGTCAGTTCAATAAAGACCCGTAGCGACAGGCCGCGATCCACCACCAGAGACACAAATCGAAGGGATTGCATCAGCCAGATCAGTGCTGCCAGCCCCCCAGTAGAGGCCAGCAGCGCTATCAGAAGCTGGTGAAACACGTATCGATCCAGTGTGGAGATACGGGCTTTCAGCCGGGATGGAAGTGAACGGACGATCATATCTGTCTTATCTACCCCCTCCCTCTCTCAGAGCAACACCCCTCTGTTCAGAATAATAGGGCGGATGGGGGAGGATGTATCCGGCATAAGGCTTTATGAGGGCAGAAGCTCTCAAGACACGTCAGATTATGCCGCTCCGGCTGGCGGAAAAATGCCAGCCGGACGTATTTTAAAAATTATTCTTCGACATGTGTATCCGGGTCACCGCCTAGACGGTTTCCGGCTTCCAGCTTGGCGATGGCCGAGAGGTCACTCTCATCCAGCGTGAAGTTGAAAATATCAAGGTTGGCGCGCATCCGGTCCGGATTGCTGGATTTGGGGATGGGGATAACGTCGTTCTGGGCAAACCAGCGCAGGGCGATCTGGGCTGGGGTGCGGTTATGCTTTTCCGCCAGTTCCACAAGCACAGGGTTGTCCATCAGGCCTTTGCCCAGCGGGCTCCATCCTTCTGTCAGAATACCGTGCTGCGCGTTGACGCGGCGCATATCGGCCTGCTGGAAATCCGCATGAATTTCAATCTGGTTGACGGCAGGCACGACGCCTGTTTCCTGAATGAGACGGTCTAGATGCGCGGGCTTGAAGTTGGAGACGCCGATGGAGCGGATTTTGCCGTCCTTCTGCGCGGCAATCATCGCCTTCCAGCTTTCAACATACAGGTCTTTGCCCGGCAGCGGCCAGTGGATGAGGTAGAGGTCCACATAGTCCACATTCAGCCGTTGCAGGCTGCCATCCAGCCCCTTCAGGGCTGCATCATACCCCTGATCGGCCCCACGGAGCTTGGTGGTGAGAAAGATGTCTTTTCTTTCAACATCAGACTCTTGTAGCGCATGGCCTACACCGGTTTCGTTGCCGTAACTGGCGGCGGTATCAATCAGGCGATACCCGGTGAGCAGGGCAGCCTGCACGGCAGCTTCAACCTCCTGATCATTCATCGGGTATGTGCCAAACCCCATAGCGGGGATTTTGTGACCGTCATTGAGGGTAAGAAGCGGGGCTGAGGGCATAGTTGCGCAATCCTTGAGGGTTATCAGAAGATTGGATGTGCTCAGTCGGCCATCAGGCAGCACAAAGGCCTGATGGCAAAGCACGGCTCCCTTTTTCAACGCTTCGGGGACGAAAAAGGTTCGAAAAAAACCGTCCTGCGTTAGAACAGAAGGATAACACCGCCAGATGCAGTGTTGTCGCTTTCCTTGTTCGGGCCGTGAGCCGCGGATTCCGTATGGGCATATTCGGCGACAAGGTTCAGCCAGTCGGTCAGGCTGTAGAAGGCCGCCCCTACTTCAGACTGATTGCGGCGGACGAGCAGTGGGCTGTCTTCCCCCGCAGCCTGATAGAGATTACTCACACCATAACTGCCGACCAGCTTGAACTTCTTGGTGAAGTTATACATGGCCTGCACGTAATAGCCTTCCGATGCCCGTTTGCGGCCATTATTGGCAACGCCATCAAAGAACAGGCCGGTGGTGCCAAGACCGCTGCCCCGGTAATAATAGGCAACGCCCTGAAAGCCTTTGTAGGTAATCTTGGTGCCAATTTCCCCAGCTTCCACCATGGCGCTCCGTCGGCTGCTGGCCTCAAGATCAGGACTGGTGAGCGCCTGTTGATGCTGCACGAGGAAGCTGGCCCAGATACGGGCCTGAACGCCGCCGCCAATCGTGAAATCATACGTGCCCTTGCCCTGCACCATGGGGGAGGAATGTTGGGAGGAGGAGGCAGAGAGCGGACGGCCTGACGCATCTCCCCCGGCAAAATTGAACTCATCCAGCGGCTGGAAGACGCCAACCGACCCCTGTAGGCCGTGATAGGTGGGAGAAACGTAGGAAATCTGCGGAATCCAGTCCGCATAGACATAGCCTACGCCGATACGGCCCAGCGAGGTGTTGCCCGGTGCCGCGTTGCTGCCGGTTGAGCCGACACTGAGCAGGGTGGCGTCGTTCAGAATGGCGTCGCTGCCGAAAATGGCGAGGTCTCGGCCAAACTTGAAAGTGCCGACCTCTTTGGTGCCAACGGTCACGTAAACCTGACGCAGATCGATCCCGGCGGTGCCAAGTCCGACTGGGCTACCGCCAGTATTGGCGTTAAACGCGCCGTTTTTGGCGTTGTCCACGCCCGGATACATGCCGAGCACGGCGGACATATCAATGCCAGACTGCGTGGTGCTGAGCTTGAGGATAAAGCCTGCGGGCAGCAGGCCGTTACGTACGGAGGAGGAGTCAAAACCGCTGGAACCCGAGGACACGCCGCCCGCAACCGGGCGACCGCCAGCCGGACTGTTATAGGTGTAAAACCCATTCACAAAGCCGGAGAAATTAATGTCGATCGGCCCGGCTTTGAAGGTCAGCCCCTTGCCGGGAACATATTTGGCAACACGGACAATGCTGTTGCTGTTCAGGGCCTCGTTGGTGGAGCGCATTGCGTCCTGCGCGGAGCGGGCGCTGGCTTCGGCGCGGTCAGCGGCCAGTTCCGCACGGCTGGAGGCCGCGCCCGGATCAAACCGGATTCCGTCTTCATACCCTGAATTAAGCGCATGACCGGCCTGCGCGGCGTGGCGCGCACCGGCAGCACTCGCCGTGCGGACAGGGTGTGCGGTGGCGCGGGAGGCGGGCGCGGCGTGAGACGCGGCAGACGCCGTATGGCTGAGATGCTTGGCCAGAAGCGTATCATGCTCGTGTTTGGTCAGGCTGCCTTTAAGCTGCAGGATGTCCAGCAGGTCACTATAATCGTCAGCCAGAGCAGAGGGGGCAGTCATGAATGGCGTACAGGCAATAGATGTTGCCATAACAGGTAGAAGTAGTGCCCGTTTTTTCGATGCCATAAAAATCCGCTCCCTCACGTCGTTTGCTATCTCTGAGAGATTGGCCTCCCTTCCGTCAACACCCTCTAGTGAGGGCTTTTTTGCGTTCCGAATGGTCTGGAGGGCTTGAAGCCCGAGGATGCAACGCGCGGCCAAAAGGCTCAGACTGTTTGGAGGCCTCGGATTTTTGAGGGGGCTCTCATGCACACCAAGCGGAGAGTATTTTGCTGAAATAGGAGGTTTTTTCTTTGTTATCAGGCCGTTACAATATTTTATTCCAGACCCGGAAAGGAATCTAAGTCGATATAAATGTCGGACAGAGGCACACCTTCACCCGCTTCTGGCGGAGGGGAGCTATACCGGAATAAGGGTTGCCGTGTATGTGCGAATGAAAACCTCCTGATGTTATAACGAAAAACGCTCAGAGAATACTGCTAGAAATCACGAAATTGTTATGTCTCTTATGGTGCGGGCTGCACCCGATGCCGCACAACTTCGCCAATAATAATTAGGGCTGGGCTGGTCACTTTTTCCGCAATAGCCTGTGCGGGCAGGGTAGAAAGCGTGCCGGTTATGACCCGCTGCTGCGGCGTGGTGCCGCGTTCCACGAGGGCCGCTGGCCATTCCGCGGGCAGACCATGGGCGATAAGCTGTGAGCAGAGCTGCGGCAGCATGATCAGGCCCATATAGATCACCACGGTCTGGCTGCGCAGGGCAATGGTTTCCCATGCCAGATCAAGCATCCCATCGGCTTTGGCGTGGCCGGTTATAAACAGACAGGCTTGCGCGCAATCCCGGTGGGTAAGGGGAATCCCGGCATAAGCCGCGCAGCCATTGGCGGCGGAAATACCGGGGATAATACGGAAGGGCACCCCGGCCTGCGTGAGTGTTTCAATCTCCTCCCCGCCACGACCGAAAATGAAGGGATCTCCGCCTTTCAGGCGCAACACACGCTCGCCGGCTTTGGCGCGGCGGACGAGTTCAGCATTGATCCCCTCCTGCGGGAGTGTGTGGCGGCTGCGTTGCTTGCCCACAAAAATCAGCTCGGCATCGCGCCGCACATAATTGAGAATGTCTGGGCCGATCAAACTGTCATACAAAACGGTATCCGCATCCTGCATCAGGCGCAGGGCGGCGAGGGTCAGCAAATTCGGGTCTCCGGGGCCAGCGCCCACCAGCCAGACTTCGCCCTGCCGGGTGTGGCCGTCCAGCAGCGTGTCCAGTTCCCGCTTTGCCGCGTCTGTCTGCCCACTCATGGCGAGAGCACTGCCAGCGCCATCCAAAAATCGTTCCCACACCTGCCTTCTGTCGGATGGGTCTGGCAGGCGTTCCCGGAGTGGTTGGCGGGCATTCTGCATGAATTCCGCCAGCAGATGCAGGCCAGCAGGCAGGATTTCTTCAATTTTGGCGCGCAGGCGGCGGGCAAGCACCGGGGCCGCGCCCCCTGTGGATACGGCGACCTGAACCGCGCCCCGCGTGCTGAGTGCGGGGGTAATAAAGCTGGAATTGCCGGGGTCATCCACCGCGCAGACCGGCACGTTCGCTTGCTGACATAAGGCGGCCAGAGCACGGTTCAGCGTGGTGTCGTTCGTGGCGAGATAGACCAGACGGCAACCGGACAAGCGGCTTTGCATGTTTTCCGCTGAAGCCCGGCAGGGCACATGCGTCAGAACATCGTCTTCTGCTAGACGCTGCAATTCCGGGCACAGAGTTGGGGAGAGAAGTTCAATCCGCGCGCCGGTCGGCACCAGAAGCCGCACCTTGTTGGCGGCAATATTCCCACCGCCAATAACAAGGACACGCGCCCCGTCGAGGCGCAGCATGATGGGAAACCAACTGGTTTTTTCAGAAGACGACTGCATAATATCCTCAGCAAGCAATCTTGTGTGCGGGGCGCAAGGACGGGAACGCGCCGGGCGCACAAAAAAGCTTTTTACTCTTTGTGCCGTTTCATAGCGTGTTGCCATGATAGCGCCGTCTTCCCAAGAGACAGCACACAGAAAAATGGAGCCATGCAGGCTCCCGCAGAGCATAGAGGGCAGAATGGCAGGAACCGTCACACACGCTGACGCACGGCACACGCAGGCGGACATAAGGATGTCAGAGTCAGGCATCGGGGAGAAGGACCAGACCAGCGTGGTGCCAGACCGTGACCTGCATGTTTACGCCGGGCGACCTCTGGCGTTTCTGCTGCGCTATATGCGCAACCGGATGATGGCGCATGTCATGGTTTTCGGCTCGGTCGGGCTGGCTATTGGCTGTGCGGTTCTGTCCTCCTACGCTATCCGGCATCTGGTGGATGTCATGACGGCCACAGCGCATGATGGCCCTGTGCAGGCTGTCTGGATGGCGGTGGCCGTTCTGGCGGGCCTGATTGCTCTGGACAATCTGGGTTGGCGGATTGCAGGCTGGTTTGCGTCCCGCACCTTTATTGAAATGACAGGTGACATCCGGCGTGATCTGTTCCGGTTTTTGACCGGCCATTCCCCCGCCTATTTCGCCGAGCGGATGCCGACCTCTCTCGCTGCGCGGATCGCGACAGCAGGCAATGTCTGCTTCACCATTGAAAATCTTCTGGCATGGAGCGTGTTGCCGCCTGCGCTGCATGTGCTGCTTTCTGTCACGCTTATGCTTACGGTCAGTTGGCTGATGGGCGGCGTGACCGTGATTCTGGCGGCCGCATTATGTTTGTTGATGTTCCGTCTGGCGGTCCGTGGACGGAAACTGCACGGGGACTATGCCGCCGCTGCTGCCGGGCTTGAGGGTGAAACGCTGGATGTAATGGGGAATATCGCTCTGGTGCGGGCCTTTGGGATGCGCCGACAAGAGTTGATGCGCTTCAACACCATGGCGGGCAAGGAAATGGGCCAGCGGCTGCGCTCCCAACGCTACATGGAAAAGCTGCGGATGCTGCATGGCGCTCTGACGGCGTTGCTGACAGTGGGGCTGCTTTTCTGGACCGTTATGCTCTGGCAGTATGGCAAGGCAAGCGTGGGGGAGGTGGTCATGGTCATCACCCTTGGTTTTGCCATCCTCTACGGCACGCGGGATCTGGCGTTGGCTCTGGTGGAGACTGTCCAGTATAACGCCCGACTTTCTGAGGTTCTCTCAGCGCTGCTGGTGCCGCATGATATGCCGGACAAGGAGGACGCAGTGCCGCACCCCGGCCCGGTACGGGGCGAGATTGTGTTTGAAAATGTCGGCTTTGCGTATCCGGGCGCGGGCAATGTGCTGGATGGCTTTAACCTGCTTATTGCCGCAGGGACGCGGGTTGGGCTGGTCGGGCGTTCTGGCTCTGGCAAGAGTACGGTTCTGGCCCTCTTGCAACGGCTGCGGTTTGTGCAGGCCGGCCGTATTCTGATTGATGGGGAAGATATTTGCAGCCTGACGGATGACGGCCTGCGCGCCTGCCTTTCCATTGTGCCGCAGGATGTGTCTCTGCTGCACCGGACTGTGCTGGAGAATATTCGCTATGGTCGGCCAGAGGCGACGGATGACGCCGTACGGGCCGCAGCGGAAGCCGCAGGCTGTGCGGAGTTTATTGAAGCCATGCCCGAAGGATTTCAGACACTGGTGGGAGATCGCGGGGTGAAGCTCTCTGGCGGCCAGCGGCAACGCATTGCCATTGCCCGCGCGTTTTTACGCAATGCGCCCATCCTGATTCTGGATGAAGCGACCAGTGCGCTGGATACGGAAAGTGAAGCGCATGTGCAAAAGGCGCTGGAACGGCTAATGGTAGGGCGTACGGTCATTGCCGTAGCCCATCGCCTTTCAACATTGCGGAACTTTGATAGAATTGTTGTCATGCAGAACGGCAGGATTGTGGAGGATGGTGCTCCCGCCCTGCTGGAGCAGCAGGATGGCCCGTATAAACATTTTCTGAACCAGCAGGTAACCCATACGAATGATGTTGCATGATGATGCGCCCGCTCTGGATACTGATCGTCCGGGGGCAGCCAAAGGGGCTCTTGCCGCTTACGCTTATCAGCAGATCAGAGAACGACTGATTTTTAGTGAATATAAGGGCGGGGAGCGGCTGGTGCTGCGCCCGCTGGCGGCGTCTCTCAAGCTGAGCCCGACGCCGGTGCGGGAAGCGCTCCTGCGCCTTGTATCGGAACAGGCGCTTGAACTGGACGAGCGCAATACGGCGCGCGTCCCAGAACTCTCGCGCGAGATTTTTCAGGAGGTCCACCCCCTGCGTGCGGATCTGGAAGAGCGGCTGACACGGAACGTCGCAACGCGGATCACGCCAGAACAGATTGCCGAACTGGAAGCCTGCCACCAGTCTTTTGTTGAGGGATATCTGGCGGGCGATCCGCATCGCTCCGCCGTGGGAAATGCGGCGTTTCACAGTGCGATTGCGGGTTTTTCCAGCATGAGCATTACCGCTGGCATCATGCAGCGCCTATGGGCGCGGATTGGTCCGTTTTATGCTGGAACCAATGGTCTACCGCCAGCCAACCCTGTGGAAGAAAACCATCCGCACATGCGGGTGCTAGCGGCTTTTCGCGCGCAGGATGCGGAGGCCGCTGTGGCAGCAATCAGGCAGGATTTTGTGCAAGCCCGCACATGGCTGGAGCCGCTTCTGCCAGCCTGAACTGCTCTGGGTTTCCGGGCAAAGAAAAACCCGGTCCGCTACCAGAGCGGGCCGGGTTTCTTTATGCCGATCTTACCAGACCCGTCAGGCTTTTTTAGCCTGTGGTGCGGCAACGGTGGGCTTTGCGCCCGGTGCTACGTCCGTCAGGCCGGGTACTTCCACGTCAATTTCCAACGTGGAGCAATGAGCCCCACGGTCCAGCTTGATCTGGACCTTGTCCTGATCCACAGCGACGTGCCGTTTGATGACCTCCATAATTTCCCGGTGTAGTTGGGCCAGCAGGTCATCCTTGCCGTCCCCGCCGGAAATCCGTTCATGAGCTAGGAGGATTTGCAAGCGGTCCCGTGCGACAGGCGCGGAGGAGCGGCGCTTGAACATGTTGGAGAGGAAGGTCATGAGACTCTCCGTTTAAACAGCCAGTCAAACAGGCCTTTACGTTCCGTGGGAATGGTGACTTCCAGCTTCTCGCCAGCTAGACGGCGCGCAGCATCCATATAGGCGCGGGCGGCGGCACTTTCAGGCTCAGCTATCGTAACCGGGGCTCCCACGTTTGAGGCCCGCAGCACGTCGCCGCTTTCAGGGATAATACCCAGAAGCGGAATGGAGAGGATTTCCAGCACGTCGTCTGTCCCCAGCATATCGCCACGGGAGGCGCGCTGCGGGTCATACCGGGTGAGGAGCAGGTGCTTTTCCAGCTTCTCACCTTTTTTGGCTTTTTCCGTCGTGCTGTCCAGCATGCCGATAATGCGGTCACTGTCACGCACGGAAGAGACTTCCGGGTTGGTGACAATCACGGCCATATCCGCGTGATACATCGCCATCTGTGCGCCGCGCTCAATTCCGGCTGGGCTATCACAGATCACCCAGTCAAACTTCTTGCGCAGTTCCTCAATCACCTTGGCGACACCCTCAGATGTCAGGGCGTCCTTATCCCGCGTCTGGGAGGCGGGCAGCAGGGAGAGGGACGGGACGCGCTTATCCTTGATAAGCGCCTGCGCCAGATTGGCATCGCCCTGAATAACGTTGATCAGGTCAAACACCACGCGGCGTTCCGCGCCCATTACCAGATCAAGGTTCCGCAGGCCGACATCGAAATCAACCAGCACAACGCTTTGGCCGTTTTGTGCCAGCGCTGCGCCTAAGGCTGCGGTGGTGGTGGTCTTGCCCACGCCACCCTTGCCGGACGTGACGACCAGAACCTTTGACATCCGTGTTATTCCTCTTTGGTCTTAAAGCTGCTTTGCCATCATATCAGCGTGACAGCCATGCATGGAAAGCACCTTACAATTTGTCGTCAAAAATGAAACGCAGAATATTGGTTTCAGACGAATTCTTTTGCGCGAAAGAGTTACGCGAGAGGAAGAAAGGTGAGTGTTTCCCCAGAAAGCGCAACCTGAGCCGGTTTACTTGTGTGCTCGGCATCCATTTCTTCCGCTGTTGCGTAGAAACCGTCAATCGCCACCAGTTCCGCTTCCAGCGCACGGGTGAAAATGCGGGCGTCCGCATTGCCGCCAATACCCGCAATGGCCCGCCCGCGCAGGGGGCCATAAATATGGATGGACCCACCAGCCGAGACTTCCGCGCCGGAGGCCACGGACCCAAGAATGATGACATCCCCATCCGGCCAGACAACCTGCTGGCCAGAGCGGACAGGGGTTTCAAGAATAAGCGTGCGCGAGCCGGGGGGGCTGGCACATCATCTTCCGGAATATCCATTTCCGCAGAAGCGCGGCCGCCTGCAAAACTTTCCGGCCACTCCCACGCCGCCAGCGCAGGCCAGTTGCGGTCTCCGCCCTCAATGCCAATCACGCGGATGCCACGGTCCTTTAGGGCAGAGAGCAGGCCCGCCAGATGTTCTGTTTCGGCATCCAGCATGCCGAGGTCGAGAATGATGGGCTTGCCAGCAAAGAACCCGGCGGAGCGGGTAATCTGGTGGTCCAGCGCGCTCAGCCAGTCTTCCAAAGGGGCTTCCGGCGTAAGCGTGAGGGCTAGAAAGGAGCGGCCGGAAATACGGATGCGGGGCAGGGGAGATGTCGTGGCGGACAAGGACGTAGGTTCTCGCTAACGTAGGATCGGGCAGGTAAAGATCAGCAAAAGATCAGCACTGGTACACGCTGTAAGGGCGGTCTGTCGAGCATCTGTGCAGGCAATGCAGGGGCTGTGTGCGTATTTTGATGCGCGCAGGCCCGATTACCCTCTGGCGCGTTGGCAGACAATGTCATAAATCTTTTCGCATGCGCACCCTGTATCATCTCCCCCTCTCCCCTTACTGCCGGAAAATCCGGCTTGTGCTGGGTGAAAAACGTCTGCCGTTTGAAGCCATTGTGGAACGGGTGTGGGAAGAACGCCCGGAGTTCCATGCCATGAACCCGGCGGGTGAAGTGCCGGTACTGGTGGAAGATAACGGGCTGGTTGTGCCGGATTCCTCAGTGATCTGCGAGTATCTGGAAGAAGCCTATTCCGATACGCCGCTGCTGGGCCGCACACTGGCAGAGCGCGTGGAAGTGCGCCGTCTGGTGGCGTGGTTTGATCAGAGCTTTGCGCGGGATGTCTCCCGCCGCTTTATTGGTGAGCGGGTGATGAAGCGCATTAGTGGCCGAGGCAACCCGGATGGCACTGTGCTGCGCGAAGGTTATGCGGCCATGAAGCCGTATATGAAATACATCAATTTTCTGGCGGAAAATCGCAACTGGCTGGCTGGCAATTTCCTGTCTCTGGCGGATTTTACGGCGGCGGCCCACCTCTCCAGCCTCGATTTTATTGGCGATATTGACTGGTCCAAGGCGCCGGCGGTGCGGGACTGGTACGCCCGCATGAAATCCCGCCCCTGTTTCCGGCCTCTGCTGGGGGATCGCGTTTCCGGCATTACGCCGCCGGACTATTACGCCAATCTGGATTTCTGAAGCGCGTGGCGTTTCATACTGGCGGCGAGGCCTCCCGTCGCTCGCCCGATGTGCTGATTATTGGTGCTGGCGCTGCCGGACTGATGGCAGCCTTTACCGCGGCCCGACGTGGGCGGCGGGTTGTGGTGCTGGACCATGCGCCGGAAGTTGGGCGTAAAATCCTGATTTCTGGTGGTGGGCGCTGCAATTTTACCAATACAGAAATGCGCGCCGAACGCTTTATTTCTCAAAATAGACATTTCGCCCGCTCGGCCTTGAGCCGTTACACACCATCGCAGTTTCTGGAATTACTCGCGGCCCATAAAATTCCTTGGCATGAGAAAAAGCTGGGGCAGTTGTTCTGCGATAATTCCGCGCGGGATATTGTGCAGATGCTGCTGGCGGAATGTGCTGCCGCGCATGTGACCATTCTGACGGATGTGCGCATTACAGAGGTCACAAAGCCGCAGGATTTCCGGGTGCAGACATCGGCCGGGACTTTCACCAGCAAGGCACTCGTGCTGGCCACGGGTGGTCTGTCTATTCCCAAGCTGGGCGCAACCAGCTTCAGCTATAATATAGCGCGGTATTTTGGTCTGTCAGTTATCTCTCCGGAGCCTGCTCTGGTGCCGCTGGTGTTTGGCAAGCCTGAGGAAAGCTGGGTGCAGTCACTGGCCGGGGTTTCTCTGCCAGTGCGGGCGTCCTGCGGGAAAACGGGCTTTGATGAAGCGTTGCTGTTCACGCATCGCGGGCTGTCCGGCCCCGCGCTGTTGCAGATTTCGTCTTATTGGGAGGCGAACCAGCCAGTGCGAATTGATCTGCTGCCGGGGCAGGACATGACGGCGCATCTGGCCGCACTGAAAAAAGCCAAAAGCCAGATGAAAGGCCCGGCAGCGTTAAGCCGCTGGCTGCCGCATCGTCTGGCGCAGGAACTGGCGCGCCAGAGCGCACCGGAAGAGCGCCCTGTGGTGGAATGGTCGGACCGCACGCTCCGTGCTCTGGGGGAGCGGATCCATCGGCTGGATTTGCACCCCACCGGCACGGAAGGTTTCGCCAAAGCGGAAGTCACGCGCGGTGGGGTTGATACGCGCAAGCTGTCATCCAAAACCATGGAAGCGCAGACTGTCCCTAATCTCTATGTGATTGGGGAAGCCGTGGACGTAACCGGCTGGCTCGGTGGCTATAATTTCCACTGGGCATGGGCGAGCGGGTACGTCGCAGGGGAAGCGCTTGGGGAAAGTGCTGCGGCCTGATGTCTGTCAGGCCGTGCCGGTCTTGATCTTCTGGTGTTCTCAATAAAAAACCAGTCAGATTTCGTCTTTTTCGTGCTCTGATAAGCTGTTTGACGAAAACTGAAAAAGCGGTTCGGGCTTAAAGAGCAAGAGCAAGAGCAAGAGCAAGAGCAAGAGCAAGTGACTGGATGGCGTGTGTTCTGCCCGCAGATTTCGGAAAGCTCCTTATTTACAGAGAACTTTCCGGTTAGTCTTTAGTCTGCGCTTTTCTTCTGCTCAGCGGCCAGTTCCAGTGCGCGCGCATAGACCGTGCGGCGGGGGAGGCCGATGGCAGTGGCGGCGAGGGCTGCTGCATCTTTCACAGAATGTGTGCTGAGCAGGGTGCGGAGGGTGGTGTCCAGATCATCCTTGCTGCTTTCCTCGGCTTCAGCCGGGCCGAGGAGTAGGGTGATTTCGCCACGCGGTGGCGTTTCAGCGTAGAAGGCCGCGAGGGTGCCGACTGGCCCGCGTTTGACTTCCTCAAAGCGTTTTGTCAGTTCCCGCGCGACGGCGCAGGCGCGGCTTTCTCCAAAAATCTCGGTCATGTCGGCCAGAGTTTCGGCCAGACGGTGTGGGGCTTCATGCCAGATCAGGGTGGCGCTCAGGCCCGCCCGTTCTGCTGCGCGGAGTTGGGCGAAGGCTTCTTTGCGGGCGGCGGAACGCGGCGGCGGGAAGCCGATAAACATAAAAGGATGCGGCGGCAGGCCGGAAAGCACCAGAGCCGTCAGCGCGGCATTGGGGCCGGGAATGACGGTGAGCGGGAGATCCGCCTCAATCACCGCCTGCACCAGCCGGAAGCCGGGGTCGGACATCAGCGGCATACCAGCGTCGGACACCAGCGCCATGCGGGTGCCATTCTGCATCCGTTCGATCAGGGCGGGAACGCGCTGGCGTTCATTATGTTCATGCAGGGCTTCGGTGCGGGTGGAGATGTTCCGGTCAGACAGCAGGCGGGCTGTCATACGGGTGTCTTCACACAGAATAAGGTCCGCATCTGAGAGGGCTTCAGCGCCACGAAGGCTGAAGTCGCCCAGATTTCCTATGGGTGTGGCAACAAGAGTGAGGCCAGCGGCACCGCTGGAGGAAGAGCCGGAGGAAGAGCCAGAGGAAGAGAAGGCATGACGCGGCGCCTTTCCTTCGCTATGGAGAGGATCAGTCCGGCCATTAGCTTCATCAGGCCGGTTGTTTGCGGAGGACGATCTGGATGATGACGCGCACATATTCTTTCCTGTCAAAGGCCTCCACGCGAGGTCTGGCTGGAAATGGCGCAGGACGCAAGACCGGAATGGTGGTTTTAGGCGCAGTCGGTCTGGCAATGGCCGGATGTGCGGACCAGTCCGGCACGGGAACACTGCCTGCACCCACCGAGCCCAAGGCGGCCACCAGCCATAAAATTGGCGTTCTGCTCCCGCTGACGGGGCCAAATGCGGCCCTCGGGCATGAACTTCTGGCCGGGGCGCAACTCGCCCTTGCGGAAAACGGCACGGCCTCCACACCGGGGCAGACGTCTGCCCTGCAAATGGATGTGCATGATACCGCAGCCGCTGGCGGTGCCTCCGCTGCCGCAACGGCGGCGGCGCAAGCTGGCGACGGTATTATTCTCGGCCCGCTGACGGCGGTGGATACGGCTGCCGCAGCCTCCGCCGCGCAGGCTGCCAGCCTGCCGGTTCTGGCCTTTACCAGTGATGTCAATCAGGCCCGCGATGGTGTGTGGGTGATGGGTATCACGCCGGAAGATCAGGTTGAGCGACTAGTTGCCACGGCGCGGAAGGAAGGGCGGCAGCGCTTTGCGGCGTTCCTGCCGGATAACCCCCTCGGCCATGCGCTGGGTAATGGTTTGCTGGCTTCCTGCCGTGATCAAGGCCTGTCAACACCAGCCATTGTTTATCATACCTCATCGCCTGCCAGCATTACGCAGATGATGCGGGAGTTGTCTTCCTACGACACGCGCCGGGCTGATGCGCAGCCGGGCGGCAACGCAACCGCTTCAGCCAGCACACCTGCGACCACCGCTGACGGGACTGGAACTGCCCCGGAGAAAGACCTGCCTTCCGATCTGGCGGCGGCCCTCAAGGACGGGTCTGACAAGCCTGCTGCGGTTTCCGCCGATGGCGCGACCCAAACCTCTGCGACGCAGAAACTGTCCCCGCCGCCGTTTGATGCGCTGCTGCTGGGGGATACCGGCCTCGGCCTGAAAAACGTGATTGGTGCGCTTGCCGAAAGTCATGTGTCTTCAGACTCTGTGCGGATTATGGGGCCGGGCCTGTGGGCTGCTTTTGCAACCAAGCTGGGTGCGCTGAAAGGCGCGTGGTATGCCGCGCCGGACCCGTCTTCCCGCCAGAGTTTTGTCACGCGCTTTATGGCACGTAACCACCATATGCCACGCCCGCTGGCTGATCTGTCCTATGATGCCGCGACCGTTGCAACCACGGTTGCCCACGCGACATCCAAGGGCTACCCGACGAGTGCGCTCACTCGTCAGGAGGGGTTTGCCGGGGTGGATGGTCCGTTTACGCTGCTGCCGGATGGCCGGACCCGCCGTGCGCTTGGCGTGTTTGAAGTTCTGGGGAATGGCGGCGGTGCGAAGCTGCTGGTGCCTGCCACAACAAAAGCCGCCGTTTCCGGCTAAACGTTCCCGCGAGGCAGGCTCGTTCTGGATGGGGAAGTGCCTGCCTCGCTTGTCGTATTCTGGTGTAGGGCAGCATGACAGGGAGTGCATGCTGACGGCCTGCGTTGCTTTGCGCGGCACTCCGTCATGCGTGTTTTGACATCGCCCCCCGGCCTTGTAAGCTTTTCCTGAAATCAGGGGCTGAAAAGGTGTGCTGCGATGTTTCCCATTTTCTCCGGCCGGTCAGGCAGGATTGCCATGCTCTCCTTCACCATTGTGCTGTTAGGCGGCTGTGTCAGCCCTGCCGAACGCATTGCCAATAAGGAAGACCATCTGGCGGCTGCGGGGTTTGCGTTTCGCCCGGCGGATACGGCTCAACGGCAAGCAATGCTCAACAAACTGCCGCCGCATCGTTTTGTGCGTCGTGTGCATGGGGATCAGGTTTTCTATGTCTATGCAGACCCGACAATTTGCGACTGTCTGTACGTAGGTGACCAGAAAGCCTATGGCGCGTATCAGCAGTACCGGCAGCAACAGGCTATTGCGGATGAGCAGCAGGAAGCGGCTCAGGATTATCAGGACGCCTCATGGAACTGGGGCGGCTGGGGCATGATGGGGCCCGGCTGGACGGGCTGGAACCCGGCATGGGGCAACTGGGACCCCGGGATGGGGTATTACGGGTACGGCTGGTAAAACGTGCGGGCGGCTTACGCGCGGTAAGCCGCCATTGTGCGGAGGCGGTGCGCTACTTTCTGCACAACATCATCCCATCTACGGGGTGTGGTCTGGCGGACAATATGCATGGCCGGGTACCACAGGCTGGTGCTCTGGCCGTGCAGCCAGCGCCAGCAATTATCATACCGATCCATCATGATAACCGGCTTGCCCAATGCTCCGGCCAGATGCACGGATGAGGTATCGACCGACACAATCACGTCCAGAGACATCATGAGGGCGGCGGTATCATCCATGGTGTGGAGATCATCCGTGGGGTCATACAGTGTCATGTCCCGTGGCGGGTCCAGCATCTGGTCTGCGTAGGGGCCTTTTTGCAGGCTGATGAGGTTGATGCCGGGAATAAAGCTGAGTGGTTCCAGCGTTTGCAGGCTCATGGAGCGTCTGCGGTCCACCATATGCGGGCCAATCAGGTTGGGGCGCGGCGCGCCACCCCAGATCAGCCCGATGTTCAACTTATGGTTGTCAGGTAGGAGTTTGGCAAACGCCTGCACTTTCTCCGGGTCAGCTTTCAGATACGGGACAGGCGCGCCCATGGCGTCTGGCGTAGCGGCAAAAGCGCGGGGCAGGCTGATAAAGGGGCAATGCCAGTCATAGGGTGGCACATCGCCCCCGACCTGCACGGTGCCCACGCCCTCAATCCGCTGGCAGAGGGCTTCCAGCGTATCCGGCACCCACAGGTGAACATACGCACCTCGGCGGACCAGCGGTTCCACATAGCGCAGATACATCAGCGTATCGCCCAGACCTTCTTCCTGTGTTACCAGAATACGCTGGCCTGTCAGGTCCGTATCCGGGCCGAGGGATGGCAACAGGCGGTCCTGCGGCAGGCTGCTATGGCCGGGGAGCTGGAGCCGCCATTCATGCTCGGCCCAGCCTTGCGCGTAGCGTCCCGCCTTGAGCAGGGTGATGGAGTGATTCAGGCGGATCTGCGCATCGGTCGGGCGATAGAAAATGGCGCGGCGGTAGGCATCCAGAGCCTCTTCAAACCGGCCTTCTCCCGCCAGAATACAGCCCATGTTGGAGAGGCTGCCTGCGTGGTCCGGGTTTTCAGCCAGAACGCCTTCCAGCACAGTCAGGGCTTCCGCCATATCACCGCGCTCTGTCAGCGCCATGGCCAGAAGGTTATAGGAATAGGTGGCGTTGGGCCGCAGAGTAATGGACTGGCGGAGGGTCTCAACGGCGTCGTCAAACAGGCCCATCTGCGTCAGCACGCTGCCCAGCACGTCATAAATCCGTGCGTCTTGCGGGGTTAGGGCAAGTGCTGCGCGGCAGGCGGCAATAGCCGCTGGCCTGCGGTCAAGTGCCGCCATGATGTCGCTCAGGTCCTGCAACGGATGCACGGCTGTTGGTGTATCCTGCGCGACACGGCAGAGAATTTCTGCTGCCTGTTCCGGCTTTCCGATTCCAGCCAGACAAAAGGCGCGCAGAAGTTCGACCGATTTTTCCCCGCTGCCAGCATGGGGGGCAAGGGCATGCAGCGTGGTTTCAAAGTGCCCGGCTTTGATTTCACTCAGCGCCCGGCGCAGAGTAGCAGAATCAGGGGCCGCGGAAGGTGCGGGGGAGGAAGCTTTGCGCGTCATAGGCTCTATCTCTACATGGCCTCATGCAAGCCTGAAAAGGAAAACAGGCCCGGTTAACAAAAAACCCGGTCAGGCACAGGGCCGAACCGGGTTTTTGCATCTGTTCCAGACTGGAAAACTCAGGCGGCTTTCATGACAGCCGTGAGGGAGTCCAGAACTTCTGTGGGGTCTTTTTTCTCAAGAACAGCGACTTCCGCCACAAACCGTTCCTGAGCAGCTTCAAACAGCTTCCGTTCACTAAAGCTGCCGTCCAGACTGTCCACATTGCGGCGCAGGTCACGCAGCACTTCGGCAATCTGGACCAGATCACCCGAGTTGATCTTTTCCTGATAGGCCACGGCGCGGCGGGCCCACATGCCTTTGCTGACATGCGGCTTGCCTTTGATAATGGCCATGGCTTTATCCACAATCTCGCGCGAGACGATTTTGCGCAGACCGGCCTTGCGGGCCTTGGTAAGCGGGATGCGCAGGGTCATCTGATTGCCGGGGAAGGAAATCTGAATCACTTCCAGCTTGGTTCCGGCAATCTCGTCAACACCGATGCGATCTACGCGGCCCACGCCATGGGCGGCATAGACAATGGCATCGCCTTCTTGGAAGGGGTCGTCATCTTTAATTTTGGTTTTGGCCTGCGCTGCGGTTGTTGCGGCGGCAGTGCGTGCCATTGCGTCTGTCACGCCGCCTTTCGGAGTTGTTCTGAATGTGCTCATAACCAAACCTTATACCACAATTTCAGTAGTCTGTCTTCCAAAACGGCAGACAGACTCCGTATGGCAGCCCATAGGGAAGATGAAGCTGGGTATCAGGGCTGAATGCCATCCACTGCGGTAATGGGGGGTGGCACCGGGCGCCCTGTGGGCTGGACCACATCAATCTCAATCGTGCGGGCCATGGTCGCCATGGGCAGCGCATGAGGTGTGTCGGCAAATGGCTCTTGCAGGTCATTCGCACTTTTATCAAGTACCAGAAACAGAATACCCACGAGGGACGAGCCAAGAGGGGTAATCCATTCCAGAGTCTGGACCATGGAAAGCGGCAGAACAATGCAGAACACGTTTACCAGCGCACGGGGCAGGGCGGAAAACTGCATGGGTAGGGGCGTGTTACGAATGCGCTCAAGCCCGCCCTGCGCATTGGCAAGGTCCGACAGGATACGGTCAATCTGACCATGGACCGCGCCATCAATGCCCTTTTTGGCGACTTCATCACTCACACCCAGTCCAAGCTGGTAGAGAATGGCGTTGGGCTGGTTGCGCCAGCCAGCAATGGCACGGGCCATCTCTGGCGGAAGCAGGCGGTTGACGTCTGCGGAAACATCCACATTCCCCAGTGCGCCGCGCAGGGCATACGGGTAGGCCGCCATGGCCAGCATCAGATCTGGCCGGTCCTTGAGCAAGGACCCAACTTGCCGCCCGAAGGAGCGGCTGTTGTTGGTAATGGCCCCCCACAGGGTACGGGCCTCCCACCAGCGGGCATAGGCGCTATTGCTGCGAAAGCCCATGAAAAGGGCGAGGGCCGAGCCAATAAGGGAGGTGGGCAGGCTGGGCTGCTCCATCCATTCCTGATGAAAGACCTGAAACAGGATGACGACGATGAAATCCCAAGCTGTCATAAGCATAATGACGCCGAAAATTTCTTTACCGATGATGCGCAGGCCGATCCTCTGGTCAACGATCATCCCTTAAATCTCCGTTCTGTGTGATGTCCGAGCCGTGGCCAGACGGTAAAATCGAGAGAGCTAAACAGCGTAGAAGCCCAAGGGTTTCTTCGCGTGCAATGCTGTGTCGCGTTGGGCGGGAGGATAGCACGCCCCGGCAGCGATGTGGGATGGCCCTGCCTGCGATTTTAAAAAAAATATTATAATTCACTTTTGGCATGTTTGAGATGCGTGCTCTGGCTTGCCGGAGAGAAAGCAGCCTATCCTGAGTCCACATGGCTAAACGCCAGAAGCGAGCCAGTTTCCCAGTTTCTGGACGATGAAGGAAAGACAGGCGGATGACATCTTCCTCTATGCTGAAAACCAGATCGGAACATCTCTGCCACGGTGGCCGAGTTGGTTTTTATAGCCATCCGTCTGAAGCGTTGGGGCTGGAAGCCCGCTTTGCCGTGTTTGTGCCGCCGGGTGTCACCGCCGCGCGGCCTGCGCCAGTGGTGCATGTTCTGGCGGGCCTGACCTGCACGGAAGAAACATTTTTTATCAAAGCCCATGCTCTGGCCGAAGCGGCTCGGCTGGGGCTGGCTCTGGTGGCGACAGATACGTCTCCGCGCGGCGCAAATGTGCCGGGGGAGGAAGAAAGCTGGGATTTTGGCACAGGCGCCGGGTTCTATCTGGATGCAACGCAGGCTCCATGGAGCCGCCATTATCGCATGGGCAGCTATATCGCGCGGGAACTGCCTGCGGTGACAGAGCAACTTTTTCCGCTGGATGGCGCGCGGCGTGGCATCATGGGCCATTCCATGGGTGGGCATGGCGCGTTGGTGCATGCGTTGCATGCGCCAGAGTTCTGGAAATCTGTCTCAGCCTTCGCGCCGATAGCCCACCCGTCAGCAGTGCCGTGGGGCGAGAAGGCTTTTACGGGATATCTGGGGCCAGATCGCCAGACATGGCGGGCGCATGATGCGGTCTGCCTGCTGGAAGATGGCTACCGTCATCCGACCGATATCCTGATTGATCAGGGTGAGGCCGACCAGTTTCTGGAACGCGAACTGAAACCGGATCTACTGGAAGACGCAGCCTGCAAGGCTGGACAATCCCTCCGTATCCGCCGCCACGCCGGATATGATCATTCTTACTGGTTTGTGCAGAGCTTTGCCGCAGACCATATCCGGCACCATGCTGAGGTGTTGGGTCGGGTGTGATGAGACGCTGAGAGGCAAAACCGAGAGGGCGTTTTTGCCTCAACCCGGCCGCTCCCCCTCTATATTAGGCTCATTAACAACTAGCAGTTGCTAAGCCAAAGCGTATCTCGTGACCTCATATAGAATCGCAAGATCGGTCGAGCGGTCTTTATGGCGATGTGTCTAGATACCGTCACTACGATGGAGCCGATAGTGACGCGAGTACTTCAAACCTACCATGCCAGAATGCAGCGAGCGCTTGATCATGTCGACAGGCATCTGGATGATCAACTGGACCTCGAAACGCTCAGTGAGGTCGCTGCGTTCTCAAAGTTCCATTTTCATCGTCAGTTCACGGCGATTTTCGGTCTTTCAGTGCATCGTTACATTCAGCTGAGCCGCATGAAGCGCGCTTCGTTTCGGTTGGCCTATCGTGAAGACCAGAGCGTCACGGAGATCGCCATGGATGCTGGTTACAGCACACCTGACGCTTTTGCCCGCGCCTTCCGGAAACGGTTTGGGCAGTCGCCGTCGTCATTCCGAAAATCTCCTGATTGGGAACCGTGGCTTACGGCCTTCGGACCTTTCATCACTGCGAGGAATAAGCTCATGCAACGAGTTTTCAATACAACTGATGTGACCATTAAAGAGGTGCCACCCATTCGGGTGGCGATCATGGAGCATCGCGGGCCTCCAGCCACAATCGGGACGACTATTCAACGCTTCATCAGATGGCGAAAGGCGGTCGGGCTTGTGCCGCGGAATAGCAAGACGTTCAATATATTCCGGTGTGACCCGCGGACCACAAAACCGAGCGATTACAGGCTGGATTTATGCGTCGAGACTGAGCGGGTCTTCGAAGCAGGCAATGAGGACATTGCGTCCAGCACCATTCCGGGCGGGAGATGTGCCGTCTTGCGGGTCGTAGGTCATACCGACGATCTGGAAACCGCTGCTCTTTATCTCTACCGCGATTGGCTCCCGCAAAGCGGGGAGGAAGCCCGTGACTTTCCACTCTACTGCCAGCGTATCGCATTTTTTCCAGAGGTGCCCGAGCACGAAGCGGTTGTAGACCTTTTTCTGCCGCTCAGATAAAAAATTGGAATAGCCGCCCGCATTTTCGGGAATGGAGCAGATAGGCGGTAGTCGCCTCCTGAAACTTGCGAGCGTTCGTGACGTGTCCTTGAGGCAATAAGAACGAATTCAGGCAGGAAGCTGGTCAATGCGAACGAGTGTCTCGTCACCGCGTTGATGGTCCTGACTGCATGAGCAGATCAACAATTGTTGGAGTATGGGCTAATGGACCTGCGTTTTTACGCGAAAAGTGGTCTTGTGGTGGTAGCAGGGGGCGCTTCAGTCACCCTCGGATTGGCAATTCTAGCGCGGCGCCAGCGCATGAGTAAGTCACTTCTTGCGACAAAGATGCTGCTTGGTCTTAAGGCTAAGTCGTTCGCTGATGCAGGTAAATTGTATAGAGACGTTCATACGCGTTCATACCCGCAGGAGGCTCCACTCTCACGGGCGCTGCGCCAACGCTGTCAGGTAAAAGAATGGACATATGCGAACCAGAAGGTGGTAACTCTTATCCCCCGAAAAGGCCGCACTAATCTGCATATTCTTTATTTGCATGGTGGCGCGTACATCCATCCTTTGATCGATGCACATTGGCGTATTATACGCGCGCTCATTGATGCAACGGGCGCAAGTGTCACTATCCCTTTCTACGCGCTTGCTCCTGAATCTGACCACATTCCCGGAACGACTCTTGTCGATGCTGTCTATGATCATATCGTAACAAGCTACCCCAATGAGCGGATTATTGTGGCTGGTGATAGCGCCGGGGGGAATTTTGCACTCTCATTAGCTCTTCGTCGCCGAGACGCGGGATTATCGCTTCCCCATCATCTGATTTTGTTTTCTCCATGGCTTGATCTGATGTTGCGTGATGAGAGAATGAGAGACTTGGAAAATAGCGATGTTATTTTGAGCATTGATGGATTGCGTGAATGCGGCAAGTGGTGGGCGGGCAAGACTGATCCTGCCTCACCGTATATGAGTCCTTTGTATGCTGACATTACCGGACTGCCCGCGATGACTTTGTTCCAAGGTGCTCAGGACGTTTTTGTAGTGGATGCCAGAACGTTTGCCAAATCTGCAAAGGCTCTGTGCAAATATCACGAATATCCCGGTGCTTTTCACGTCTTTATGGGAGCGACCTTTACACCAGAAGCTAAGGACGTTTTTCGACATATACGAGCACGGGTTAATGCCTTACGTGAACCATTACGAGATGGCTAAGGCAGCAACTCTGCTCTCCAGTGTGAGTTTTCTGGCCATGACACTACCAATGGGTTATAGTTTTGATGTGGGTGGAAAGTAATTTTTTACTCTTCTGTCTATAGGGTTAATAGATATTCACCTAAAAAATTAATGGAGTACAATAAATGAAGAAATTAATTGTTTTTCTGGCAATCATGATCCCGAACATTGCCTTTGCGGATGATGGGGCTATTACCTCAAAGGTTAATGATACATTTAATTTTGAACTCAAGAGCAATCCATCAACGGGTTATGGCTGGATGATAAAAAAAATTCCAGATAATGTCGTGTTGTTTTCGATGTCTTATATTCCATCTAAAGATTGCGAAAATGGAATGGCTGGCTGTGGAGGCGTAGAGAGATTTTATTTTAAATCAATCAAGGCAGGAAGCGGCAAGATTGAATTAAAATATGGAAGAGCATTTGAAAGCCTCCCTAAAGAATCAACATTTAAATATGTGAATGTCACAAAATAAGATTCAGTCTGTCGTTTCTTGCCGTCAGATGAAAATTGCTGGAAGGCGTGGCCGATTTTGAAAGAAAAGTCACGGCCACGACCGTCTGGCACCGTCTCCAGACGCTGAGTTATGCCGCTGTGTTCCGACAGTTCATATGTAGCCTTAGAGGCTTTTAATCCGGCATAGCGCCCTGAGCGACGATGCCAGTTCAACGCGACACTCGGTCGCCTGCTGAATGATCTGTCCAGTGGGCAGGTTTCTGCCCGGTCCTCCTTGTCTGTCGGCGCGACGTGCTGGCCGGAAGATGTTTCAGAGAGGCAGAACCGCCATGGGGAGCTTCGCTCCGTTCTTTGCGCGATGACCGACATTCAGCCTTCCCCCAATAAATCATCATTCATCATCTGTCAGACCGCTGATGACCTGTCGAAGCAGATCAAGGAGTTGTTCACCGTCCTCTGTCGATAAATGAAGACGGCTTTTGGTATTGATTGACGCGACAGCCGCAGCAATGTCTGGCAGTTTTTTTTCGGCTGAAGAGGTCAGCGAGATCAATGTGCTGCGCCGATCATTTGGGTCTGCGCTGCGCTGGATCAGTCCGTCCCGTTCCATACGTGAGAGGGTCTTGGCCATAGTGGATTGCTCTACTGCGGCAAGGCGCACCAGTTCACGCTGCGGTTGAGGCTCCCCATCCGCAAGGGCGAAAAACACAGGGAGTTGTCCAGACGTGAGACCAAAGGGGCGCAGGGCATCGTCCATCTCGCGCGCGAAGAGCCGAGCTGCCCAGTTGACCATATAACCAAGGGAATGGTCTCGAGAGCGCCATTTATATGGCTTGCTATTGTTATTCATGGCTAGCTATATAAATCCTGTGGTTCCATTCACGCAAGGACAGTTCAATGCAAAGGCTTCTTTACCGTATCCATCCGCTGGCAGGAGGCTTGGCCATTCTATGCATAGCCAGTTTTATGGTCAGCACCATCATTGCGGAACTATCCGGAAATTTTCAAACTATTGCAGCCACTAAACATGCTATCGTCTGGGGGTTGCTTGTTCTTGTCCCTTGTCTCGCTTTTACGGGTTTATCTGGTTACCAGATAGCTGGAAAAAAGCCGCAAGGTTTAGCACTCACGAAATTCAAGCGTATGCGCGTTATCGGAATTAACGGACTTTGCATCCTTGTTCCCTGTGCATTTTTTCTTGCATTCCGGGTCTCTGACTTAAAATTCGATTGGTTGTTTTATAGCGTCCAGTTTCTTGAACTCGTGACAGGGTCAATCAATTTACTGTTTCTTGGAATGAATTTTCGCGACGGACTACGCATGTCCCGGTCGCGATAAAAACAAGATGGATGTCTTTGTGTCGCTATATCCGGGCTGATCCCAGCAATGAGATTAGCCTGATTGTGATGTCAGGAGTTTATCGTGGTCGATTCAGAACATGATATTCTGATCCCTCCTTACCGGCCCTGACCCAGTTTCTTTCACCTAACCTGTGACACGCACCGGGGTATGTTCAAATCCGGCCAATGCACCAAGCCATTTTGCAAATTCGCGCAGAAGGAGGTGCAGGGTGGAGGGCTCGAAAGGGTGAGCCAGCGCAGGTGGAATAACCGGGTAAGGGTAGAGGGTCACGCCCGGTAGTGTGCGGCGTAATTCCACCAGAGCGCGGCGCATGTGGTATCCCGCCGTTACAACGGTAAGGGTATGGATATGGTTGTCCGCTACCCATGCTGCGGTCTCGCTGGCATTTTCAATGGTGGAGCGGGCCAGATAACCTAGCGTGATGCGGTCTTTCACACTGTCAGGAAGGTGGGGCGGCAGGAGGTCCTGCTGCGTGGCTTGTGGGTCCACTCCTGAAATCAGCAGTTTATCGCCCCTATTTTGCATGAGCAGTCGTAAAGATGTGTCCACACGGCCTTGGCCGCCTGTCAGTGCGACAATGCCATCGGTATGCGGCATTGTGTCGGGTGCTGGGCGGAGCGCATCATAAACAAACCATCCAAACGCGCCGCAGAGTGCCAGACCGGCTAGCAGCCCCCATTTCAACGCCCAGAGAATAAAGCGGGCGAGACGGGATGGGCGAGGGGAACGGATAGCCTCACGCCTCATGGCATCCGTCGCAGCCAGATACGGACCATAACCTGCGTGGTCGCCCAGCCAATAAAGGCGGCGACAAAGGGGAGGGCTGCAAGGCCTGTCAGCATGTCTCCCGGTAGCAGGTCCGGCAGAGTGCGCCAGTCCGGCATGGCGGGAGTGGCGGCCTGAAGCGTGGAGGCTGAAAAGGGGGCTGCCATTCTGAACAGCAGCAGAAGCGGTGCCATGGCCAGCAACGTGCCAAGCAGACCGCCACCAAGAGCCAGACCGCCGGTGCGACCCGCAAAACGCCCGGCAATGTAGCTGTCAGTCGCACCCAGACCATGCAGGATTTCAATAATATCGCGCCGGGTGGAGAGGCCCGCTTTTGTGGCCAGCGCCGTAATCATGGTGGCAATACCCCCCACAGTGACGAGGGCAAGCGCCGCACACGCCAGCAGACTCTGGGCCAGAGCGCGCAGGCGGGTGCTCCACTCCGCATTATGTTCCACGACCGTGCCGGGAACGTGAGTATCAAGCGTCTTTTCCAGATCAGTCGGGGCTTCCTGCCCTTCGGCCAGCCGTACCTCAATGACAGCGGGGAGGGGAAGCGCGGTTTTGCCCGCATCTCCAAGCCATGGAGTGAGCAGGCGGGCGAGTTCTTCCTGCGTCAGACGATGAACCTGTGTTCCGACAGGAAGTGTTGCGAGGTCTGCCAGAACGGCATCGGCCCGGCTTTTCTGCGCGTTTTTCTCGGCTTTGGCGGTTCCGGCCAAGGGCTGGTCCGGGTCCGAGACCTGAATGGTGAGCAGTTGCGCGGCCCCGCCCGCCCAGCGGGAGGACAATGTGCGGGCTCCTGTGGCTCCTGTCAGCGTAAGGGCGGCCAGAAAGCTCATCATGGCGACCAGAATAAACAGGCTTCTGTCTGGCAGCGCTTCGGAAAGGGAGAGGCCGTCTTTACGGCCAGAAAAGGGAAGGGCCACGGCTCAGGTTCCGTCCTGCACAAGGCGGCCGCGTTCCAGCACCAGTGCCGGACGGGGCAGGCGGCGGACCAGTGCCTCATTATGGGTGGCAACAATGACCGTGGTGCCCATGCTGCTCAGTTCACTGAACATATCCAGCAGTTTGTGGGCCTGCGGTTCCTCCAGCGCATTGGTCGGCTCATCGGCCAGAATCAGGCCGGGGCGATGCACAATGGCGCGGGCAATGGCGGTTCTCTGCTGCTCACCACCGGACAGGCGGGAGGCGCGGGCATCAAGCCTGTCGCCAAGACCAACCCATTTCAGAATGGCCTGAACCTCATCCGTAATCTCATCCTCCGGCCTATATTGCAGGCGCAGGGGGAGGGCGACGTTATCAGCCACGGACAGCCCCGGCATGAGCCGGAAATTCTGATGCACCATGCCGATTCTCTGCCGCAGGCGGACCAGAACAGAGCGGGGTGTCTGGGCTGTAACGTCCTTGTCCAGCAGGCATAGCGTGCCGTCGGAGGGAAGGTTTTCCACATGCAGCAGGCTGAGCAGGCTGGTTTTGCCTGCGCCGGATGGCCCGAGCAGCCAACGAAAGCCTCCCTGCGGAACGCTGAAGGACAGGTTGGAGAGCACGGGCGCGTTTGCCTTACGCTCCCTGCGCCATGAGACATTGCTAAGACGAATCATGAGGGCAGCACGGGTCTGCCGGTGGGCAGCAGGCAGGAAGGGCGGGGCTTTCGCATAAATCTGAGTGTAACGGAGGGAGGGCTGTGCTGTCGATCAGAAGCAGCAGGACGAGCGCCGGGAATGCCCCAAAATCTGGACGGGTGGTGTCAAAAAACACACATAATCCGTTGTGTGAGATTGGAGGATGGGTAAGTCCCGCTCAGGCGTCATCAAAAGAAGAAGGCGATGCGCGCTTTAAGGCGAGGGCTCGCCTGCTCGTTTCGATTCGAGTTTTGAAGCAAATCAGGATTTAATGCGGTAGGTTGCGGTCAGGGTGGCCGAGCGGCAAGGCATGACTGTAACTTGTGTTTTCGCAGGGCCAACTGCCCAACCAATCAGGAGCAAGGTGCTTATGGTAAATTTGCGAGAGCGAATGCTGACAGAGGCCTTCTGGCGGTGGGCATGGGGTGCCAGTCTGGCGTTGGCTCTGCTGGTGCTAGCGGGTATCTGCTATAATTGGGACGAGATTGTGCGGGTCTGGCCCGCTGCGGCCCGGCTGCATCTGCCGGGCTAAAGGTTGCCGCCCATCAGGTTAAAGATGGGCGTTGCGGTGCGGCAAAACCCCGCGCTTTCTTACATGTTGCGTCCGGCCAGTGTTGCCAGAGTGGCGCCAGCAGCGGCCAGACCCATCAGCAAAATGCCGTCCCAGATCATGCCGCTGGCTGTCAGCGTATGGCCCGCCAGTGTAATCTGTTCCGGGATGGCTGCGGCCACATTGGCAATCGCGTCCCGTGCCTGTGGGTCAGCCGAGGCACTGACGTGCGAGACCGCGCCAATCAGAACAGGCAGCGCCTTCCACGCAACACCGGCAATCAGCAGCAGCGGGGCAAAGAGTTCAGCAAGCTGCTGTATGAAATAGAACGCAAAATAGCAGAGGGACCATACGCCCGCGCGGGCGAGCTTCAGCCCGATTGGGGTGGACGCTTGCGTAGTGGACAAAAAAGACAGGGGCCGATGAGCGTCAGCCTGATTGCGGGTGTGGTCCATGAGTGTGGTATTTCCTCAGCCAGTAAAAGCAGGATGCCGCATGTCTGGAAACCAGCAGGCGCGCACAGATTGGACTGGATTATACACAAGAGCCTTCCGAGCACACACCAGCTTCCTGCAAAAGACGGGCACCGTGGCTTTCAGGTGATAGGTCTCCCGTAACGTCCGGGCAGAGAAGACTATTTTCTGGCTCTGGTAACGCATTCGCGAGCAGACGGGCTCATCGGGATTTGGTTAGATCAGTCACGCCATGAACGCGTAGCCTTTGTGGTCGTCAGGCATGGGCGTGATGTAGATGAAGATAACAGCAGAAAGCAGGACACCTGAAAACGTCCTGAAAGCGTGATGTACGCTCCAGAACAACAGGTGTGGGACACAGGATTGAGATGACCGTTCGTTCGGGTAACATTTTACTGATAGGGCTGAACGGAACGGGGGCTGAAGAATTTTCCGTCCTGCTGAGCCAACGTGGCTTGCAGGTGGCACATGCGGCCAGTGGTCGCGAGGCGTTCACGGGGTTTGAAGCCCATTTGCCAGACCTGCTGGTGGTGCCCGCGACCTTGCCGGATATGTCTGCGGCTCAACTGTGCCAGCGGTTACGGCTGAACGCCGTCACGCGTGGAATTCCTGTGCTGGTGCTGGTTGAAACACAGGATGCGGAGCAGGAACGCTTAATTCTGGAGCAGGGGGCGGATGCCTGCCTGAGCCGCAAGACAGACCCTGCTTTCCTGATGTTCCGTATCTGCGCGCTGCTGCGGGAATATGATGAAGAGCCCCTCTCTCGCACGGGCGGAACATTCCGCCAGCCTTGCGTGGCGGTGGTGACGGCTCCGGGCGGTTTGCTGTGGTCATGGCACGGCGGAGGCCATGAGACACAGCCTGTCCTACTGGACCTTTTACAGCGCAACGGGGCCAGTGTTTTGCTGGTTGATGACCCGACTGATTTTAACATGACAAACTGGCCTGCTGGAAAGGATCAACCGGATTGTCTGGTGGTTGATCTCGGGTGCCCGGTGTTTGACGGGCTTTCTTTTGCCCGCACGGTGGTGGCGCTCCGCCGCCGGACGCGGCAGTGCGTGCGTGTGCTGGGTATGGTGGATGCTGGCCAGCTTTCCGGCCAGATGGCGACACTGGCCTTTAGTGCCGGGGTGGATGATCTGGTCGATGCGGATATTGCCCCCGGCCTGCTGGGGGCGCGTGTGGGGAGCCTTGTGCGCCGCAAGATGGTGCAGGACGAAACCCGGCGCGAAGAAACACATATTGAAAGTGCCCGAGCCCGTATGGCGCTGGCAGATGCTCTGCGGCGCGTGAATGCAGACCTTGCCGCCGCCAACCGCAAGCTGATTGAGGCGCAGGCCAAGCTGGTACAGTCCGCCAAAATGGCGTCTCTGGGGGAACTGGCAGCGGGCATTGCGCATGAGTTCAATAACCCGCTGGCGTTTGTTCTGGCGCATGAAAACACGGTAAACCGCAGCATTACGTCCGCGCTGAACGCCGTGCGGGCGGGGGATCAGGCAACAGCCGAGCAGGCATTGGCCAAGAGTAGTGAACGTCTGGCGGCCTCGCTGGTCGGGCTTTCCCGCATGCGGGATCTGGTTGTCAGCCTGCGTCGGTTTTCTCGGCTGGAAGAGGGGGAGTTTGCGCGTCTGGATGTGCCAGAGGCAATCAAGATGGTGCTGACCCTGCTTGCCCCCAAACTGGGACAGACTATTCGTGTTGTCTGTGCGCTGGATGCACCGCCGGACCTGTTCTGTCAGGCGGCTCTGGTTAATCAGGTTGTCATGAATATTGTCAGCAACGCTGCCGATGCCATTATAGAAAAGCAGCATGAGCAAGAGGTTGCCGGGCATCAGGCCGAGGGGGAAGACCGGATTGAAATTACCTCCTCGCTGGAGCCTGCCACGTCCCACACCGGACAGGATTACGTGATCAGGATCAGTGATACCGGGCCGGGCGTGCCGAAAGATCTTCAGGAACGCGTTTTTGAACCATTTTTTACAACAAAACCTGTAGGCTCAGGGACTGGTCTGGGTTTGGCGACAGCTTATGGCGTTGTTCAGGCCCATGACGGGAGTATTGTTGTGACAGATGCGCGTGAAAGTGGCGGTGCCTGCTTTACGCTGCGCGTGCCCTACCGGGCTGAAGAGGAAAGGCGGACACATGCTGCCTGAACCCAATAAGCGGTCTGTTGTTCTGGTTGTGGATGATGAACCGGAGATACTGGTCGCCCTGACTGATCTGCTGGAAGAAACGTATGACGTTCTTTCAGCTTCTTCGGGTGAGCGCGGATTGGCCCTTTTGCAGGACCATGCGGACGTAGCGGTGATCGTGTCCGACCAGCGGATGCCGGGCATGACGGGGGATGTTTTTCTGGCGCGCGCCAGAGATATTTCCGCTGCTGGGGCCATTCTGCTGACGGGCTATGCGGATATCGCCGCGGTGGAAGCGGCTTTGAATCAGGGCCAGATTTCCTTTTTTGCGTACAAGCCGTGGGATGATGAAACGCTGCTGTCCATGGTCGCGCAGGCGGCATCGCGCTACCATCTGGAGCGGGAACTGCAATGTGAACAGCTCCTGCTGCGTGGTCTGCTGGATAACCTGCCGTTTGGTCTGGGGTTCAAGGAGCAGTCCGGTCGTTTTATCCGCCTGAATAACCAGATGGCGGAGCAGTTCGGGCGGAGTGTGGAGGCCTGCATTGGCCACACGGAAGAAGAACTGGTGGATACCACCCGTCTGGAAAGCCTGAAAGAGGCGCAGAGCGCTCTGGACTCCTCCGGGCGGGATCAGCAGGTCTTGCAGATTAAAGGGCAGGATGGGCAAGCCCGCTGGCATGATCTGACACGTGTGCGGCTGGATGGTGCGCCGGGTGGTGCTGTGTCTGGCTGTGTCTCCGGGCTTGAAAACTATTCCATCCTGATAGACCGGGATGTGACGGACCTTCTGGCTATGGAGCAGCGGCTGCGTCAGGCCGAAAAAATGCAGGCCATCGGCACGCTGGCGGGCGGCATTGCGCATGATTTCAATAACCTGCTGACGGCTATTCTGGGTTCTCTGGAACTAGTGATGGATCTGGAGCCGCCCAAAGACCCGGGCGTGTCCCGCCTGTTCCATAATGCGCTGGAAGCCGCGCGGCGCGGGGGCGCGCTGACACAGAAACTTCTGGATTTCAGCAGGCCGCGCCATCTGGTGTGCCAGCAGGTTGATTTGCGGAGCCTGATGGCGTCCCTGCAAAGCTTTATGTCTCAGGGCAAGGTGCCGGATGAAATTCAGGCGGTGCTTGGGGCTCCGCCCGTAACCCCCAGCAGTCGCATTAGCACGGTGCAGTTTGATATTCCGCAGACATCACTCCCCGTTGTGTGGACGGATGCCACGCAACTGGAACTGGCGGTGTTCAACCTGTGCGTCAACGCTCTGGATGCGCAGCCGGAGGGTGGGGCGACCACAGTTTCCGTCCGTCAGGCTGTTCGGCCTCTCGGCTTGGCAGGCAACGCTGCCCACGGGGATGTTTGGGTCGTGGTGCAGGTGATGGACCGTGGCGTGGGGATGACGGAAGAAATACAGGCCCGTATTTTTGACCCGTTCTTTACCACCAAGGGGATCGGGCAGGGGACGGGGCTTGGCCTGTCCATGATCTACGGTTTTATCAGCCATTGCGGTGGAGAAGTGCGGGTGGAGAGCGTGCCCGGCGGTGGCACGTCCATTGAACTCTGGCTGCCTGCCATGGCGGAAGACCGCGCGACAGTGGCGTCCATAACCCCTGTAAAAACGATGCCGATCGCACCGCCGCCCAAGCTCCAGCCCGTCGAGCATGGCGAGACCATTCTGGTGGTGGATGATGAACCCGGTGTCCGGGCTGTTACCGCCGGTTTTCTCCGCCGGGCCGGATATAATGTGCTGGAATCCGCCAGCGGTGCGGAAGCATTGAGTGTCATTGCCGAAAAGCCAGAGATTGCACTGGTGGTCATGGACGTGATGATGCCGGGTATGAATGGGGATGAAGTGGCCCGCCGTCTGCACACTGTGCGACCGGAACTGCCGGTGCTGTTTGTGACCGGCTATGCCGATTTCGCAATGTTACCCGAAGGAGTTACGGTTTTGCATAAACCCTACACGCGGGATGCCCTGCTGGGGGATGTCAGGGCCTTGCTGGTCGCATAACCACGGCTTTCCTGTCGGCTGGCCTCTTGTGCTGGCCGCAGGAACGCTTATTTCTTGTGACTATGCAAAGCTTTCATTCAGCCACCTCCTCGCATGACCCCGTCGGCTGGCACGGGACAACAATCCTCTGTGTCCGGCGCGGCCCGACTGTAGCCATGGCCGGGGATGGTCAGGTCACGCTTGGCCAGACCGTTATCAAAGGCAACGCGCGCAAAGTGCGGCGTATCGGTCCATCCGGCTCCATTCTGGCCGGGTTTGCCGGGGCTACGGCGGACGCCTTCACCCTGCTTGAGCGGCTGGAAGCCAAGCTGGAACGCTACCCTAACCAGCTTGAGCGGGCCTGTGTAGAATTGGCTAAAGACTGGCGGACAGACCGTTATTTGCGCCGTCTGGAAGCCATGATGGCTGTGGCCGATGCTCAACATTCCTATACGCTGACAGGCAATGGTGACGTGCTGGAGCCGGACGACGGTATTATCGCCATTGGTTCTGGGGGTAACTTCGCTCTGTCTGCTGCGCGGGCGTTGCTGACGGTTGATGGGCTGGATGCGGAGGATATTGTCAGGCGGTCCATGAAAGTGGCCGGGGATATCTGCGTTTATACCAATCATTCTGTCAGGGTTGAAACGCTGACGACTACTCCTTCAACCGATGAGGTTTCTTCCTGATGGACGCACCGACGTTTTCTCCGAGGGAAATTGTCTCGGAGCTTGATCGTTTTATTATCGGGCAGGCGGATGCCAAGCGTGCTGTCGCCATTGCGCTCCGCAACCGCTGGCGGCGGGCGCAGTTGGCCGAAGGGCTGCGTGAAGAAGTTGTGCCCAAAAACATCCTGATGATTGGCCCGACCGGCTGCGGTAAAACCGAAATTGCCCGCAGACTGGCAAAGCTCGCGCAGGCGCCGTTTTTGAAAGTGGAGGCCACCAAGTTTACGGAAGTCGGCTATGTGGGGCGCGATGTAGAAAGCATTGTGCGCGACTTGGTGGAAGCGTCCATCACCATGCTGCGGGACGTTAAACGCAAGGACGTAGCAACCCGCGCCGCACAGGCGGCGGAAGACCGTCTGGTGGAAGCGCTGGTCGGCGCGAGTGCTTCGGCAGAGACCAAAAACAAGTTCCGCGCTATGCTGCGGGATGGTCAGCTTGAAGAGAAGGACATCGATATCGCCGTGGTGGAAGCCGCTCCCGCTGGCGGTGGTGAGATGCCGGGGATGGTGCCCGGTCAGGTCATCAATTTTAGCGAGATGATGAAAAACTTCATGAGCAAGACGCCTCAGCAGCGCCGCCTGAAAGTGGCCGCCGCGCGGGAGTATCTGGAGCGTGAAGAAGCGGACAAGATGCTGGATAATGAGGCGCTGACGCGGGAAGCTGTCGCCCACGCGCAGGAAAACGGTATTGTCTTTCTGGATGAGATCGACAAAGTTTGCGGGCGCGCGGCCGATGGTGGCGGGCGGAGCGGCGATGTCTCGCGCGAAGGCGTACAGCGTGACCTGTTACCGCTGATTGAAGGCACCACGGTTTCCACCAAATATGGGCCTGTGAAAACCGACCATATTCTATTTATTGCCTCGGGCGCGTTCCATCTGGCCAAACCGTCTGACCTGCTGCCGGAATTGCAGGGCCGTCTGCCTATCCGGGTTGAACTCCAGCCGCTGACCCGTGAGGATTTACGTCATATTCTGACAGACCCTGAACATTCTCTGCTCAAGCAATATACAGCCCTGCTCAGCACGGAAAATGTGACCCTGACCTTCTCTGACGGCGCGGTAGAAGCCTTGGCCGAACTGGCTGCGGATATTAATGACCGTGTGGAAAATATCGGCGCCCGACGTTTAGCCACGGTGCTGGAAAAGCTGCTGGAGGAAATTTCCTTCACAGCATCTGACCGGAAAGGCGAGGTTATTCACGTTGAAGCCTCTCTGGTTCAGAAAAAAGTTGCTCCTCTGGCCCGCAAGGGTGATCTCAGCCGGTTTATTCTGTAATGAACGCACCTTTTGTTTTGCCGGAGGAAGACACAGCTTCCGAAGCGATTGACGCTATCCGTGAGGAACTCGAGGTTTTTGATGACTGGATGGAACGCTACCAGTACATCATAGAAATGGGCCGTAAACTGCCGCCCTTTCCGCCGGAATGGTGCAATGACGAACACCGCGTACCCGGTTGCCAGAGCCAAGTGTGGCTGGAAGCACGGGAAGACGGCGGCAAGCTTTACTTTGCGGGGCTTTCCGATGCTGCCATTGTTTGCGGGTTGGTGGCCCTGCTGCTGCGTGTCTATTCAGGGCGATCCCGTGAGGAAATCATGGCCACAGACCCGCATTTCCTGCGGGATTTAGGGCTGGTGCAGGCGTTGTCCACCAATCGGGGTAACGGGGTGGAAGCCATGGCGCGGGCGATCCGGTTGGCTGCTGCCCGATAGGTGTGTCACGGGATGGACGTTATGTCAAAATTAGCACAATGAAATTGCAATTTTTTTGACATCTGAAGCGGCAATGGCGGTGACTGAAAAAGAGCATTGCCCGCTATCTGCTTGCAGAATGACGAGCCTCCCTTTTTGTTGCCACTCCAAAGGAGAATTTCCAGTTTTTGTGGTTTAAGGTTGATGGAGATGGCAAGGGTCTCGAAGGCATTCCTCGAGCCCCTTGTCTGGCGCCTGATCCGGTGTTCTGCTAGCCCGTTGGGAATGTAGACGCACCGTATTGTAGTCCTGCCGCCAGCCAGTCAGACTCTGGCAAATCTGTTAAAACTGGGGATGCCCTGTGCAATCGTAATGGCCTCATTATAGCATAGAATTAGAATAACAATATTTTGGTCTGTAAGATCTATACAATCACGATGTATAAAATTACCTTACCAATATCTCTGGGAAAGAGTTTTACATAAGACGATATAACAGAACAGCATAAAAACAAATATAAGAGAGTTTATAGCAACGTCAGTTAAAACAATTTGGACCGCTTTCAGTTGGGAATTATCTGGTTCTTCGTATTTTTTAAATATAAATGGGCAAAGTGTGCCAAGCATCAGAATGGGCAAAAAATATCTGCCTTGTACACCTTCGACGATGTCTTTTCCAACAGGTGTCCATGTAGCATAAAGAGCTGCAAAAATACAGAATAAAGAGATGGTCGTAATTAGAAGAAAACCAGTCAAGCGTAAAAAATACTCTTCACGTATTTTGAATCGGCAAAAGTATAAGAATGACGTGGAAAAAGTAATAATTAGAAATGTGTAGGAAATTATGTATGTCATTAATGTGAATGGTGTATCTAACCACCCGAGTACGCCAATGATTTGAGTTATAAAGCCCTGCCAGTTTATTTTTAGTGTATTGCAAACAGCCCATAAAAATTGTCCTGGATGATGGAGGCCAAATACAACCTGTTGCGCCGCAGAAACACCTGGTGGTGCTAGTTTTGTCATAACGGGACGCAGTCCAAAAAATATCCATATGGAAAAAACACTCAAACCACTGCAACAACTCGTAATAATAAGTCTAATATTCTGCCTGTTTACCAATAGAACTGGTGTAAACACCATCATGAGATAGGGAGTTTTCGCGGCGGCTACGCAGCCAAAGGCGATACCTGCTCCAGAGGCGAGAAGAAATTGTTTCCAACTTGGCATCGTCAGCAAACAGCGGAGAAAGCACCCAATACCCAAGCTTGTAAGTGCTAACATCATGCCATCTTGAGAGCATGAGGCCATGAGGCTTATATTCATGGGTAATAGTAGGATAGAGAGCATAAAAATGCTGATTTCTGGAATGAGAAATAGTGCAAGCGCACTTATTGCTACATTGGCAAGTAAATTTCCAACTCTGGCTAAGTAAAATGTACCTAATATGCTGGAATGTAGAAAGCGTCCCCATAAAATGCCGCTAGCTGCCCCTAAATATGAACTGGGGGGATAAAGAACCGTACTAAAGCCTACAAATACTGTCTCTGACGACCAAGGCACAGTCATGGCCTGGGTTATCATATTCGGGGTTACTTTTTCCTGCGGTGCAGACTTTAATTTATCAAATGAAGCTGTCACGATCGGTACAGATTGTGGTAACATACCACCACTTTCCAGTGGAGAGCGTCGAATACCTACCAATCCACCATTAGCAATTTGCATCGCACGCATAAAATGATTTGGCTCATCTGCGACCTGAAAGGGTGGCGTCAGAATAATGCAGAAGAAGCCAGTTACGAGCATAAACAGGATGTATAAGCTTGTTAGGATACCCCTGCGTGATATGCAGGATGGAACTAATAAAATTTTGGCTTTCAAGAAGCAGGATTCCAAGCTGAGGTGATGGATGGAAGAGAGTAATTTCCTTTCTGTCTCGATACCATTAGTTTTTAGATGCTGTCTATGCTCAGAACTTCCTTTTGACCCGAAGGTCTATCGCTGGGCTTGAAGAGCGTTTTTATGACTGAGCAGGCGGCTTTTAAATCAGCTTCTTAGATTCAGGAGTAGAGTGAAAAACCTCAGAAAGTGGCTATCAACATTCGACTTTGGGCCAGAAATAAGTTTTGCGAAGCGTCATGACACGGTTCCCGTAATTCCTCTGTCGGGCACCAAAAAACCGGCGGCTGAAAACAGCGCGCCGGTTTTTTTGGAGTGACTTTATGGCTTCAGGAAAAAGCCTGCGTTAGGCCGACTTTTTCTCGGAAAGGCCTTTCAGAACATCCGCCGGGCGGATGGGCTGATGGCGCAGACGCACACCCACGGCGTTAAATACACCGTTGGCAATGGCTGCGCCGATGGTCGTCACACCCGGTTCACCCAGACCCATGGGTTTTTCCGTGCTGGCCACAAATTCGATATCCATTTCGGGAATGTCGGTAATGCGGAGCGGGGTGTAGGTGTTCAGGTTACGGTCCCGCACGTTGCCGTTTTCAATTTCGGTGTTCTCAAACAGCGCCATGCTCAGGCCCCACAGAGCACCGCCTTCCGTCTGGGCCATGGCGCCATCCGGGTCAATAATGGTTCCGGCATCCAGAACCAGCCAGATTTTCTGGCAGGTGACAGCACCGGTTTTGCGGTCCACATGCACCTGCACAGCCCCAGCGGTCCATGTCGGCATGGCGCGTTCCTGCCCGAAGGTGGTGGCAATGCCGATGGCCGTATCAGGCGGCAGTTGGACTTTACCGTAGCCGCATTTCTCGACGAGACGCTTGAGCACATTGGCCTGCCGCTTAGCACCGCCGACGGAATCCGGTGCCGAGCCTGCATTGCGCCCTTTGGCGGTCAGCAGGGAGAGGCGGAAATCCACCGGGTCATGCCCGAGTTCATGCGCCAGTTCATCCACAAAGGCTTCATGTGCCCATGGCGTCCAGCCGGAGCTAACGGAGCGCAGCCAGCCGGGGCGGAAGGTCGCGTCTGCCAGATCATTATCCAGCGCGCGGACCCGCATGGGGCCGACATCGTACCAGTGGTCAGCGCCTGCAATGGCGAACTGATCGTATGGTTTACCATCATCGCCTTTTGCCATGAAGGCCGAAGCCATCACGCGGGTCGGCCAGCCTGCGGAGGCATGGTGCTGCCAGCCTTTGAGGTTTTTCTGGTCGTCCAGCGCCACGCGCACCGTCTGGATGGATGGGGAGCGGAAGGAGTCAAACTGCATATCATCTGAACGGGTCAGAATCAGTTTGACCGGCTTGCCGTCCATCGCCTTGGACAGCAGCGCCGCGGGCACCGCGTAGTCACCATTCAGGCGTCGGCCAAAGCCGCCGCCCAGCATGTAGCTGCGCATCACAACGTCGGTTTCTTTAACCTGCAACGCCTTGGCAATAACCGGTAGGAACAGGGATTGCCACTGGTTACCGCAATGGATTTCCCATTTGCCGTCCTGCAAGCGGGCCACAGCGTTCATCGGCTCAAGCTGATAATGCAGCACGGAGGCGCAGGTGTAAGTGCGTTCAAAAACCTGTTTGGCAGCGGAGAAGGCTTCATCCACGCCGTTATCATTGAACACGCAGGTGCCGCCGGTTTTGTCCGCAATCTGCTTGCGGCCATGCTCGATAATGTCTTTTTCCGAGACATTGGCCGTCTTGCCCGGTGTCCACGTGACCTTCAGCGCGTCAGTTGCGCGAATGGCTGCGGGGTAGGTGGAAGCAATAACAGCAACCCAGCCCGGAACAGTCTCGGACGGATCTTCCAGAACGATGTAGCGGAGATAGCCTTTGACCTTTTTGGCCTCACTATCATCCACGGACACAACTTTGGAGCCATAGCGCGTGGGCGGTAGTTTGGGCCGCGCATACACCATACCGTCCAACTTGGCGTCGATACCATAAATGGCGGCACCCGTGGTTTTGGACGGAATGTCCAGAGCCTTGACCTCTTTGCCAATCAGGCGGCGCTCAGAGGCGTGTTTAAGCGGCAGCTTTGCCATCTCATCCGGGGAGAAGGACCGAGTGGGGCGGGCGTGGCTGACAATGTCCCCAAAGGAGACGGAGCGGCTGCCTGCAACCACCCGGCCATTGCGCGCAATGCAGTTGGCGGGGGAAGTGCCGAGCAGTTTAGCACCTTCTTCCACCAGCACGGTGCGGGCGGCGGCCCCGGCCTGACGGAAGACATCCCATGTCATCCATACGGACCATGAACCACCCGTGACCATCAGGCCCCATTTCGGGTCTGTATCCACATAGGTAATGCGGACTTTGTCCCAGTCGGCTTCCATTTCGTCCGCAATAATGCGGGCGAGGGCGGTGCCGACATGCTGGCCCATTTCCGCGCGGATGATGTTCACGTTCACCACGCCATCTTGGCCGATAGAGCACCAGATCGTGGGTTCAAACGCGCCATTGCCGGGCATGCTGGCGTTCTGCGGGTAAGTCTGGGCTGCACCCGCTTCCCGCGCGAAACCGAACATGAAGGCTGAGCCAAGACCTGTCAGCAGTACGCCGCGGCGGGTGGGGCCACGCCCTGCCTCACGGTCCTGCCGGGCTGCAATGCGTTCAAGTTTACCCATTAGACTTCTCCTCACGCAGGGCGGCAGCGGCTTTTTTGATAGCCTTGCGAATGCGGATATAGGTCATGCAGCGGCACAGGCTGCCGCCCATCACGCCATCAATTTCCTCATCCGTCGGGTCCGGATAGTCTTTCAGCAAGCTTGCGGCCTGCATGATCTGGCCGGACTGGCAGTAACCGCACTGCGGAACCTGAATGTCCCGCCATGCCACCTGCACAGGGTGCTCACCCTCGGGGTGCAGCCCTTCAATGGTGGTGATTTCAGCACCTTCAATGGAGCTGACCGGCGTAATGCAGGAGCGGGTGGCGCGGCCCCCCACATGCACGGTGCACGCACCGCACTGGCCCACACCACAGCCAAATTTTGTGCCTGTCTGGTCCAGCTCATCACGCAGGGCCCAGAGCAGGGGGGTATCTTCCGGCACATCGACGGAAACGTCACGGCCATTGAGTTTGAACTTAATCATGAGTGGCTCCGTGTGCCGCCTTAGTGAGAAGAATTAACGGGAATGGTTTTAACGGTCTTGCGAATGTCCGCAGCTTTCTTCTCAAGGTCTGTCCAAGGCGGCAGCGTGGTGCGGGTGCGGCGCAGATAGGCGGCAATGCGGGCCATATCTGTGTCGGACAGAGCGTTATAGAAACTGGGCATTGCAATGCCGGACTGACCTTCTTCCGCAGTCAGACCGTGCAGCATGACCTGATACAGGTTGGTCGGCTCATCCAGCCACAGGGCGTTGTTCAGCGCCAGTTCCGGGCGGCCTAGCACGGGCATGGGGGCGGCGTTGTAATGGCAGGCACCACATGCGCCCTGATACAGGCGGGCATCCGCGTCCAGCGTGTTCGGGCCGATCAGATCTTTTTTGGACTCTTCCATAGCGTGGGCAAGAGCGGCCTTGTCATGGCCCTGACGTTCCGCCGCGTGGTCCACATCCGCAAAGTAATGCGCAAGGGCATGGACGTCGTATTCCGGCACCTGAGAGAGGAAGCGGTGCGGGATGGGGGACATCGGGCCACCAGCCGGGCCGTGCAGCGGGGCTACGCCAAAGCGCAGATACTGGTACAGCTCGTCTTCCGTCCATGTGGTCGGGGTGGGGTTCTTGTCGTTCAGCGGGGGGGCAATCCATGCATCAACAACTGCGCCGTCATACATAGAGCCTTTCTTTTCCGCGCCCATCAGGTTGCGGGGCGTGTGGCAGGCGCCGCAATGGGCATTGCCTTCGGCCAGATAGGCACCACGGTTCCACAGTGCGTCATGGCTGGGGTCGGGCTTGTAGACGCCGGGGGTGAAGAACATCAGCTTCCAGCCAGCCTGAAAAATACGCAGGCTGAGGGGGAAGGGCAGCTCATTCGGGCGGCGGGCCATATGCACGGCGGGGCGTGTCATCAGGAAGGCATACAGATCAGAAATATCCTGATCCGTCATTTTGGTGAAATGATCATACGGGAAAGCCGGGATCAGATGCACACCCTGACGGGAGACGCCATAACGCAGGGAGCGGCGCAGAGCCTCTTCCGACCACGCGCCAATGCCCATTTCAGGGTCGGGGGTAATGTTGGAGGAATAGATGGCTCCAAACGGGGTTTCCATCTTGTAATCCCCCGCCAGTTCCGGGCCGCCGCCGTTATCTGTGCGGGTATGGCACTCCGCGCAATAGCCTTCTGCCGCGACAATGCGGCCGCGTTCAATCTGTTCGGCTGAAAAGCTGCTAGCTTTCGGCGGTTCTATTGTGGCGATCGGCGGATACCACGCGTAATACAGAAACCCGAGCCCACCTAGGACACCAGCCCCGACAGCTCCTGCTAAGAGACGTTTAATCACTCTACCCCCAATTCCTGTGCATACGACAGCCAGCCGAAGCTGAAAGACTGAACATATCCAGCTTTCCCCTTCGGGAGGTCCGGGGACCTGCCGTCTGAAGGTCTGTTATTTTATAGTGGACGAAACTTATCTGGATTTGGCCCGCAAATAAACGCATAGGTTTTCGCTGGAAGCGATTAAATCTGAATAAGATTTATTTGAAACACGAGAATGTTATAAAAAACGGCTAATTTCTTTCTTGACTATGTTTTCTTCAATATAGACAGGGCTTCTTTTGCATGAAAGGCATGCGTCCATGGCGTAATGAAATCCCTCTTTCGACGCAGTATCTCGCTTGATTCTAGGATGAGACCCTGCGTCTGAAAGAAAATGGCCGCAAAAACAGAGCAGAAAACGTGCCTGTTATATCAGTTTTACAGGTCCAGTTGCTGAAGTGTTGCGCGCGCCCCGTGTGTGCGGAGGCTGCTGCGCAGTGTGACGACATCTTTCACAAAAGCAGGATACTGCTCCAGACCCCAGCCTGCAAAGACGGGCATGGTCAGTCCTGCGGCCAGATCGTCCTGCAAAGCCAGTGCTCTGGCATGCTCCGGCAGGCCGGGCTCGGAAAGCGTATAAGGTTTTTTGCTTTCGGTTTCTCCGCGCAGATATTCCAGAAAGCAGGCAATGCCAAAGGCGATGCGCCGATGGTCAGCGTTCGCTTTCAGCACACCTTTGACAGTATCAGCCCAGAAAACCGGCAACTTGGAAGCACTGTCTGACGCAATGCGCAGAAGCTGGTCGCCAACAGCCGCGTTGCGGAAGCGATGCAGCACCTGATGGGCGTAGTCATGCAGAGAAACGCCTTGGGGTGGCGTTATAAATGGCGCGGCATCCTGTGCTAGAAACTGCTCCAGCAGCGTGACTAAGGCCGCATCTCCCATGGCATGGGGCACGGTGTCATAATCCATCAGCAGGCCGGGCAGGGCGAGCATGGAGTGGGATGCATTGAGCATTCGCAATTTTACTTGCTCATAAGGGCCGACATCATCGGTGAATTCCACACCGACAGCCTCCAGTTCCGGGCGGCCCGCGCAGAAGTTGTCCTCAATAACCCATTGCGTAAAGTCTTCCGCAAAGAGCGGCATCTGGTCGGCAATGCCGCTCATATCATCCAGCCGGATGGTGTCCGCCTCGGTCACGGATGGGGTGATGCGGTCGACCATGGTGGAGGGAAACGTCACGTTTTTTCTGATCCACGCACCCAGAGCCGGGTCCCGCGCCTCTGCAAATGCGCAAAAAGCGGTGCGGGCAATGCTGCCATTGTCACGCAGGTTGTCACAGGTCAGCACGGTAAAGGGGCCGGTGCCGTTATCACGGCGCAGGCGCAGGGCTTCCGTTACCAGTCCGAACGCTGTTTCTGGCACCGGGCGTTTCAGGTCTTCGGCAATGGCGGGGTCTTTCAGCATAAATTTGCCGCTGGCATCCACATAATAGCCGCCTTCCGTAATTGTCAGGCTGACAATTTTAATGGCGGGGTCGGCCAGACGTCGGATGGTGGCGGTGCGGTCCTTCGCGGCTTGTATATAATCCGTGATAGCTCCCAGAACGCGGGTTGTGTGCGTATTGTCAGGTGCGAACTCGGTTAAGGTATAGAGGCAATCCTGCTCGGCCATGATCGTCGCCCGACGGGTTTCCCGCGCATTGTCGCGCAGGCCGATGCCGACAATGGCCCAGTTCTGCTGGCCGGGGCGCGCCAGAACCCGATCAAGATACAGCGCCTGATGTGCCCGGTGAAAATTGCCGACCGCCAGATGAGCAATGCCCGGTGTGGTTTTGCTGCGGTCATATGCAGGAACGAGCACCTGCGGGGGGAGTTGGTTGAGCGTTGTGTTGGAAAGGGCAATCATGGAAATCGGCATACCTTGTTCTGGTGTCAGATCAGGTCCGGTGCAGGCAGAAAAACGTTTAACCACAGCCTCTTGAACGGCTGTGCTGCACGCGGTTTTCAAGTATCAGAATAAAGCGCAGGAGAGCGGCTGGTTGCCCGCGTGAAGCAAGAGGGGGCGTGTCCTGCGCGCTTTTGCCGTGCTGTGCAGCCGAGGCTGCGGTGGAATAGGACGCACACGGCAAAAGTCTGACTTCGGGCAAGCCTATCATGGATAGGTTGAAAAATCCCGGATAGATGCGGCTTGAAACTCTCAACACTTTCCGTTATGTGAGCGGCTTCGTTACACGCGTCCGGGCTTGTGGGGCATGCCCGGCCGTGTTTTGCCGCTCTGGTGACAGAGGGGCGCGGTTCGAGCTTTCAGGAGTAAAGAAATGCCCAAGATGAAGACCAAGTCGTCGGTCAAAAAGCGGTTCAAAATCACCGCGACCGGCAAGGTGCTCTCAGGTCCGTGCGGTAAACGTCACGGCATGATCAAGCGTCCGCAGAAAATGAAGCGCACCAACCGTGGCGCACAGGTGATGACACCGCAGGACGGTCGTACCGTCAAGCAGTGGGCACCCTACGGGCTGGTTTGAGGAGCATCTGAGATATGGCACGTGTAAAACGCGGTGTAACAACCCACGCCCGTCACAAAAAAGTTCTGGACATGTCCAAGGGCTTTCGTGGTCGGTCTTCTACAAACTACCGTATTGCTCTGGAACGGCTTGAAAAGTCTCTCCAGTACGCATACCGCGACCGCCGGAACAAAAAGCGCGAATTCCGCGCTCTGTGGATCCAGCGTATCAATGCTGCTGTGCGTGAGCACGGCCTGACCTACAGCCGTTTCATCAACGGGCTGGACAAGGCTGGCATTGAAATCGACCGTAAAGTTCTGGCCGCCATCGCTTTTGATGACGCCGCAACGTTTGCGGAAATCGTGAAGAAAGCTCAGGCCGCTCTGGCTGCCTGAGGCTTCTGGCCGATTTGCCCTGAAAAAGGCCGTCCGCAAGGGCGGCCTTTTTTGTTCTGGTGGTCTGCTTTTTCCGGTTGAGGGGTTTTCTCGGCGCGGCGGAGCGGCTATCCGCCTGAGAGCATTTTCCCCTCTCGTGTGAGGTTTCATGAGCGACGATCTTGAGATTCTCCGGCAGGACGTCCTGTCGGAACTGGCCGGTGCGGCTGATATGCGGGCATGGGATGCCGTGCGTGTGGGCACGCTTGGTAAATCAGGCCGCCTGACAGCGTTGCTCAAGGCGCTGGGGAAAATGGCCCCGGATGAGCGCAAGGCGCGCGGCGTGGCGCTAAACCGCCTGCGGGATGACCTGACCCGGGCGGTTGAAGACCGTGGGCAGGCGCTAGAAGCCGCGGCTCTTGAGGCCCGTCTGGTGGCCGAGCGCGTGGATGTCAGTCTGCCGCCGCCGGTCACGGTGCAGGGTTCCATTCACCCCATCAGCCGCGCTGTGGAGGAAATGACCGCCATTTTCGGGTCCATGGGCTTTAGCGTTGCGGAAGGGCCGGATATCGAGACGGACTGGCACAACTTCTCCGCCCTGAATACGCCGGACCATCACCCCGCCCGGACCGATCATGACACCTTCTATCTGCCGCCCGTGCCGGGGCTGGACGTGGCGCGTGTGCTGCGCACCCAGACATCCGGCGTGCAGATCCGCACGATGCTCAGCCAGAAGCCACCCATCCGCGTGATCTGCCCCGGCCGCACCTACCGCGCCGACCATGATGCGACCCATTCGCCCATGTTCCACCAGTGCGAAGGTCTGGTGGTCGGGCAGGGTATTACGCTGGGGCATCTCAAGGGCTGTCTGATCGAGTTCCTGCGGGTGTTTTTTGACAAACCCGACCTCCCGGTACGCTTCCGCTCCTCCTACTTCCCGTTTACTGAACCGTCCATGGAAGTGGATATCGGCTGGTCTCGCCGTACGGGTGAGATCGGTGGTGGGGAAGACTGGCTGGAAGTGCTGGGTTCGGGCATGATTCATGCCCGCGTTCTGGCCAACTGTGGTCTGGACCCGCGTGAATGGCAGGGTTTTGCCTTCGGGATGGGGATTGAACGCCTGACCATGCTGAAAAATGGTATTCCGGACCTGCGTTCGTTTTATGAGAGTGATATTCGCTGGCTGCGTCATTACGGGTCTGACCCGCTTGCGCCCGCACTGCTGCACGAAGGGGTGTAAGACATGAAATTTACGCTTTCATGGCTGTATGACCATCTGGAAACGTCCGCTACACTTGCGGAAATCTGCGCTGCTCTGAACCAGATTGGCCTTGAGGTCGAAGGGGTGGAAAACCCCGGTGCAGCACTGGAGCCGTTCCTGACCGGGCGTATTCTGGAAGCCACCCAGCACCCGAATGCGGACCGTCTTCAGGTCTGCCGTGTGGATGCCGGACCGGGCCTGAATAATGTGCAGGTTGTGTGTGGCGCGCCCAACGCTCGCGCCGGACTGGCCGTGATTTTTGCAAAGCCGGGCACCTACGTGCCGGGGCTGGATATTACCATCAAGGCTGGCAAGATTCGTGGGGAAGAAAGCGGCGGGATGCTGTGCTCCCTGCGTGAGCTGGGTCTGGGGGAAGAAAGCAGCGGCATTGCGGAACTGCCGGAGGATACGTTTCCCGGCCAGTCCTATGCTGATTTTGCCGGGTTGGATGATGCGGTGATTGAAATCGCCATTACTCCCAACCGGGGGGATGCGTTGAGTGTGCGCGGTATTGCGCGTGATCTCGCTGCGGCCGGTCTGGGCACCCTGCGCCCATGGATGGCCGAAGCGGTAGAAGGGACGTTTGACTCACCCGTCATGTGGGAAAACGCTTATCTGGAAGCCTGCCCGTGGGTGCTGGGCCGGACGGTGCGCGGTGTGAAAAATGGCCCCAGCCCGGAATGGCTGCGGCGCAAGCTGGAAAGCGTAGGTCTGAGGTCTATTTCCACGTTGGTGGATATTACCAATTACTTCTGCTTTGATCTTGGCCGCCCGCTGCATGTTTTTGATATTAAAAAACTTTCTGGAAACCGCCTGACCCTGTGTCGCGGGGCTGGGGAGACATTCAAGGCACTTGATGGGCAGGATTATACGGTCTCGCCAGAAGATTGCGTGATTACCGATGCCAATGGTGTGCAGTCCGTGGCTGGCATCATGGGTGGTGAGGCGTCTGGCGCGGATGAAGGCACCACGGATGTGTTCGTGGAGTGTGCGCTGTTTGACCCCGTGCATATTGCGCTGAGCTGCCGTCGCCTCGGGTTGTCTTCTGATTCCAGCTATCGCTTCGAGCGCGGTGTGGACCCGGCCTTGCCTGTTGCGGCTATGGAAGCAGCCACCCGCATGATTATTGATCTGTGCGGTGGTGAGGCCAGTGAGGTTGTCTCTGCTGGGGAACAGCCCGCATGGCAGCGGGAAGCGACCCTGCGGTTTAGCCGCCTGCGGGACCTTGGTGGTCTGGACGTGCCGGCGCAGGAAAGCGTGGCGCTGCTGGAAAAACTTGGGTTTGAGGTGCAGGAGCGGACGGATACGCATGTTCGCGCTAGCGTGCCCTCATGGCGCAATGATATTGCCCAGAAGCCCATTCTGGCACAGGGGCGCGATCTGCCAGTCGATCAGGCTGCGCGCGCTGCGGAAGGCGTTGAGCAGATTGAAGCCGAGAGTGATCTGGTGGAAGAAGTGCTGCGCCTGAAAGGGCTGGGCACCGTGCCGCCTGTGCCGTTGCCGCCTGTCAGCGTGGTGCCGGGTGTGGCTCTCACGCCGCGTCAGGCGCGTGCGGCGCGTGCCCGTCGGGTGATGGCTGCGCGTGGGCTGGTGGAAACGGTCGGGTTCTCCTTTGTCTCGCATGAGGACGCGCTGCGGTTTGGCGGTGCGCCCGATAGCCTGCGTCTGCTCAACCCCATTGCGTCTGATCTGGACCAGATGCGCCCCACCCCCATGGTCAATCTGGTTGCGGCCAGCCAGCGGAATGCCGCGCGGGGCTGGGCGGATATTGGTCTGTTTGAAATCGGGGCCGGGTTCTCGGAAGATGGACAGCAGCAGATTGCCGCCGGTCTCCGTGCTGGGCATACGCCGCGCTATCCGGGGCAGGCCAGCACAGGTGTGTCTCTCTGGGCCGCCAAGGCCGATGCGCTGGAATTGCTGATCCAGCTTGGCGTAGCGGTTGAAGGGCTGAGCACCACGCCGGATGCGCCGTCCTGGTACCATCCGGGCCGCTCCGGTACGCTGCGGCAGGGGCCGAAAATGGTGCTGGGGTATTTTGGGGAACTGCATCCCTCCCTGTTGCAAGCGGAAGGGATTGACGTGCCGGTTGTCGGGTTTGAAATCCTGCTTGATGCCGTGCCAGACCCAAAACGGCGCAAGAAAGCCGCGCCCGAGCTTTCTGCCTTCCAGCCTGTGCGGCGTGACTTTGCGTTTGTCGTGGCGCGCGATGTGCCGGGTGAAAAACTGCTGAAAGCAGTGAAAGGCGCGGACCGTACCCTTGTGGCCGATGTCAGCCTGTTTGACCTGTATGAAGGCCAGCATGTGCCGGAAGGCTATCGCTCCATGGGGGTGGAAGTGACCTTACAGCCCGTGGAGAAAAGCCTGACGGATGCGGAACTGGAGGCTGTTTCCGAGCGTATTGTTGCCGCAGTCACCAAGGCAACGGGAGCAACCCTGCGCTGAGGCGCAGGGTGACAGGACGGAACCGGTAACGGAGCGCAGAGATCATGACACATCGCGCAACACGCCTGCAAAAGGGCGCACGGCTGGCCCTGCTCTCAACCGCGCTGCTTGTGTGCGGCGCGCAGAGCCTGCACGCGGAAGAAATTACCGGGGCGGGCTCCAGTTTTGCAGCCCCTCTTTATCAGGCGTGGTCCGCGGCCTCATCTGAAAGCACCGGGGTGCGGGTGAACTATCAGACCATAGGCTCCGGTGCGGGGCAGAATATGGTTCTGGCGGGCACGGTGGATTTTGGCGCATCCGATGCCCCGATGGCCCCGGACAAGCTGCAAGCCGGGCATCTGATGCAGTTTCCCACCAGCATTGGCGGCATTGTTGTGATCGTCAACGTGCCGGGTGTGCCGGACGGTGCTTTGCAGCTGACAGGCCCGGTGCTGGCTGGGCTGTATGATGGGAGCATCAGCGCGTGGAATGACCCGCGTATTGCCGCTCTTAATCCGGGTTTGACGTTGCCGGATCTGTCCGTGGCGCCGATGCATCGGGCGGACGGCTCGGGCACAACATTTGTTTTTACGGATTATCTGGGGCGGGTTTCTCCCGCATGGCGTTCTTCCATTGGGCGCGGGACATCGGTTGACTGGCCTGCCGGGTCTGGCACGCGTGGGAATGACGGTATTGCGTCTTACGTGGCCAACACAGAAGGCAGCATAGGCTACGTGGAATATGCCTACGCTGAACGCAACCATCTGCCGATGGTGCAGCTACAGAACAAGGCTGGCGAGTTTGTCACAGCGTCCGCAGAAAGCTTCGCCAAAGCGGCGGATGCTGCTCAGTGGGACGATAAAACTCTGACCGCAGCACTTTCTGATAGTAGCGGCGCGGGAGCATGGCCCATTGTGACCACGACCTATGTTCTGGTGCCGGAGCATTCCGCCGGGACCGCGCATGGTCAGGCTGTCAGAACATTTTTCCGCTGGGGGCTGACAAATGGGGAAGCCGCCAGCCGTAAGCTGGACTACGTGCCTATTCCGGCGCGCGTGCGTGGCATGGCGCTTGGTGCGCTAGACAAGCTGACACACAAAGAAGCACCAAACGAGTAAACGGCGCGGGCTTTATGCTGCCTGTGTTGAAAAAACTTCCGGATAGAAGAATGGGTGGGCAGTTATTCTGTCCGCCCTTTTTTATTGTCTTTGGGGTCTCTCGATAAACGCGCGCAGATGTTGCTTTGGAGAAGGCGCGTAATTGTCGTCCCTGTGCGGATCTGAAAGCCGCAGGTGTGACAGGTAGCGCGTTGTTCTCACGAGTTGCGGTGTTACAGAGCCGTTTGGAAGGGGGCTGCGCTGATTGGTCAGTGCATAAAACCGAATGCTTTTTATCGGGTGGGGAGGGTTTTGCGCACGATATGCAGGGTCATCCCGGTGTTGTCCCGGCTTTCATCCACAGATTCTGTGGATAAAGAGCATCAAGGCGTAAAGCATGGGATCTGTCAGGTCTGGCGCAGAGTTATGCACACCGGCGTGTTAACGAAGCCAGACCTGTGAGAAAAAGAGTTTATTGACCTGAGTATAAAAGAAATTTTTCAGGCGCGGTGAGGTGATGATGACATCATCTTTTTCAATCACCGGGGCGGCTGGAGCCTGCTCCATGACCAACTGATCGGCCTCGCGCCAGAGCGCGTCGGTTTGCTCTCGGGTAAGGGAAACATCGGTTTTGGCGCGGTCCATAAGGGCTTGAATGCGCTTGTTACAAAAGCCGGGAATGTTGATGGAACTGTCCGAATTAGGATGAAAATTCTCGCAGCCCAGTAGATCGTCCAGAAAATTGGAGGGCGAGGGATAATCCGCTGACCAGTCTTTTAAGGCAATCTGCACATGATTGCCGGAGTTCTGCATGTAATTGAACGCCATGGAACTGCTGAGCGGGCGCAGGGTGGCCTGATACCCAATGCTTTGCAGCATATCCCGCAGCCATGTGCCCATGGCGTAATCTATGCTCGTATTTGCTGTAACCAAAGTGACATGCTGGCCAGCCGTGCCACTTTCCCGCACCAGCGCCCGCGCTTTTTCCAGATCCGGCGCAGACCAGCGTGCCGCCGGAGACATGGGAGACGCGCCGCGTGTGTAGAGGCATGTATCGGACGAGACCGGGAGCGAGGACGGCAACATCCCGCAGAGCGGGCGGGCAATGCCGGGGCCACCATATAGAATGACCATGGCTTTGCGGTTGAGCGCGTAGTTAACGGCCTGCCGGGCCTTAAGCTGGTTGAACGGCGGCAAATTGACATTCATGGGGATGAAATACATCGCCGGATGTGGTGCCACATGGGTCTGCGCGGTAAAGCGGCTGCCCAGTTCCCCCAGCCTGTCCATGGGGATGGTGTCGGCCATCCAGTCATACTGGCCATTTTCAACAGCCGTTACGGCGGCTTCATCCGGGATGCCGAAGCTGTAGTCTATGCGGTCCGGATACCCGTCTGGCTGGGCCTGCATGTCCCATGTCCGGAAAAAGGGGTTGCGGTCCAGATGCAGAAATTTGTTCGGGTCATAGGAGGTAAGGCGATAGGGGCCCGTGCCGGGGGCAGGCGTGTTGCCAATGTCATGATCCGGCGTATCAGCAGGCAGAATGACGGCATGCGTGAAGGCCAGCTTTTGCAGGAACTCGGTATCAGGTCGGGTCAGATGAAAGGTGATGGTGCGGTGCGCCGGGTCATCCGAGAGCCCGTCTTTTAAGGTGCAGGTGGCAGGGCTTTGCAGGCAGGCGTCTGCTCCCGCAATGGCGGAATAAAAGGAGCCCGCGGTGGGTGAGCCAACGCGGAAAATACGCCGGAAGGAAGCCACGACATCGGCGGTGGTCAGCGGCTTGCCGTTGGAAAAATGGATGTCCGGCCGGAGGGTGAACACATAGGTTCGTCCGCCATCCTGCGGGACCGGGAGCGCCTCAGCCAGATCGGCTACAACATCATTACCGCGTGGGCCTGTAGTTTTGCGGAATGTGGTCAGGCCATCATATACCACGGCATAAAGATTGATATATTTGGCGGTGTAATTGATCTGCGGGTCCAGCGTGCCGCCCGAGGCTGCGGCAACCAGCTTTAATGTGCCACCGCGATGGGCCGCCAGTATCTCCGGCGTCGGGTCAATGGCGGTTTGCGCGACCGCCGTGACTGCCGTGGCCATGCTGGCCGTCAGGATGAGGTTAGCAAATACAGGCCGGGAGAAAGAGTAATGCACGCCCCGGTGCAGCAGCGTACGCAAGGCGTGCATTCTTTTTCCTTTAAGAGGGCTGCGGGGCTGGCGCGTTATTCGCCGCAGGCTGACCAGCCTGACCCGACTGCTGCTCCATAAGGTGAGAGAAGTTGCTGTAAATCGAACTGACCAGAAAAATGCCCAGAACGAGCGTGGCGATCACAATGCCAAGCCGCAAGAGTTTACCGTCCATATCCTGCGGTCCTTCAGTTCTGCGTGTTCGGGGGAGGGCGGTACCAGTTGGGTCCACGCTGCCCGTGGTGGTTTCTGGGGTGGTAATAATGCTGGGAATGGTCATCCGCGCAGGCCGCCAGCCCCAGCAGACTGAGCAGACAGAGGCCGGCTACTGCACGGCGTGCGGGGGAGAAAAAACGTTTCATCAGACAACCATACCGGGATTTGAGAGGAGACGAAAGAGAAGGACTATCAGGCTCCGGCCACGCCGTCACCCACCATATCCAGCGGGTTAACAAGCTTGTCAAAAGCCTCACCATCCAGATAGCCGGACTGCACGGCCGCTTCCCGCAGGCTGAGATTTTGCTCGGTGGCCAGATGCGCGATATGCGCCGCCTTATCATACCCGATGGCAGGGTTGAGAGCCGTCACCAGCATGACAGAGCCGTTCACATACTGCGCAAGGCGTGCGTCATTCAGTTCTGTTCCCTCAACGGAAAAAACTCTGAAATTATGGCAGCCATCGGCCAGAATACGGATGCTGTGCAGGCAGTTGGCGAGAATAACCGGGCGCATGACATTCAGGTTGAGTTGCCCCTGACTGGCGGCAAACCCAACCGTGGTGTCATTGCCCAGAACCTGCGTTGCAATCATCACCATGGCTTCACACTGGGTCGGGTTGACCTTGCCGGGCATGATGGAGGAGCCGGGCTCGTTTTCAGGCAGATGCAACTCGCCTAGGCCGCAACGCGGGCCGGAGGCCAGAAACCGCATATCATTAGCAATTTTCAGGAGTGGCACGGCCAGCCCTCGGAGGGCGGCGGAGGCCCGGACCATAGCATCCAGCCCGCTGAGGGCCGCGAATTTATTGGGGGCGGTTATAAACGGGCGGCCTGTCAGTTCGGCAATTTTGCTGGCGATGGCTTTGCTGAACCCTGCGGGGGCGTTCAGCCCGGTGCCCACGGCGGTGCCACCAGCGGCCAGTTCAAACAGGCCTTCCCTTGCTGTGCGGAGGTTGGCCAGCGCATCTTCCAGCATACAGGCCCAGCCGGACCATTCCTGCCCGACGGTGAGTGGCACGGCGTCCTGAAGGTGTGTGCGGCCAATTTTGACAACATTCATCCACTGCTCAGCTTTTGTCTGGAGACTGTCGCACAGAGCCTCCACCGACGGGATCAGCCGGTTTTCTATTTCCAGCAGTGTGACGATATGCATGGCGGTAGGGAAGGAATCATTGCTCGACTGCCCCATATTCACATCATCATTGGGGTGTACCGGACTCTTGGACCCAACCTCACCCCCCGCAAGCTGGATGGCCCGGTTGGCGATAACCTCATTCAGATTCATGTTGGTCTGGGTGCCGGAGCCTGTCTGCCAGACGTAGAGTGGGAAATGTGCGTCCAGCTTGCCTGCGCAGATTTCACCCGCCACGCGGCCGATCAGGTCTGCTTTCCATTGCGGCATCCGCCCATCCGCCGCATTCACCAGTGCCGCTGCTTTCTTCACAATGGCGTAGGCATGGCAGAGGGGCAGGGGCATGTGGTCTTCCCCAATGGAGAAATGCACGAGGCTGCGCTGCGTTTGCGCCCCCCAGTATTTGTCCGCCGGTACTTTGATCTCACCCATGGAATCCCGCTCCATGCGAAATCCTGTGGCTTTCAGGCCAACTGGGCAGTCTGTAATATGGGGTGATGTGCTCATGATCCGCCTCCCGAGTGTTCACGCAGTCCTCGTGCTGTGGGGTGAGGTCTGGCGCCCTTCTTCCAATATGGGGTGTGGCATAGCTGCCGCATGTCAGAATAAAGTCACATTGCAGCGAGGCCCGGTGCGGGCCACAGCCTGTCCGCACCGTAGGAAACGCGCGGGATGAGGTAGGTTTTCAGGCAGGGAGTGTGTTAAAAGACACGCACATTCTGGAACGTCTGCCTTTCTGGTGCCTTATCGCCATGCAACAGAAAGGTATCTGAGTGCGGAATATTATGGCTGGAGGAGCAAAGAGGGTATGGCGGTAACTGGTCTGGCTGCGGTACTGCTTGCCATTGCTCTTCTTCTTGTCATAGTCAGCACGGTTCAGCCCATTGCCCGCAGGCTGGAACTTTCCGAGACGGTTCTGCTGGCGATTGTCGGCATTATTATCGGGAGTCTGGCGGACTTTGCCCTCCGCACCACGCATACCACCGCGCTGAATGGCATTGCGGAAACGCTGCTGGATTTCCCAATCAACAGTGAAGCGTTCCTGCTGATCTTCCTGCCTGTGCTGGTTTTTCAGGGCGCGCTGGCCATTGATGTCCGACGTCTGGCGCATGAGGCCGCCACGGTGTTGCTGCTGGCTGTGGTAGCTGTGGTGGTGTCCACCGGAGCCATCGGGCTCGCGCTACTGCCTTTTGCGCAGATGCCACTGGTTGTCTGCCTTCTGCTTGGCTCGATTGTGGCGACTACTGATCCGTCCGCCGTGGCCGGGATTTTCCGCGATATTGGGGCCGCCACTCGTCTGACGCGTCTGGTGGAAGGCGAAGCTCTGCTGAATGACGCCGCGGCCATTTCCATCTTCTCCATCCTGCTGCCATCCGTCACGTTGCATCATGCCATTCATCCGGGTGAGGCGATCATCTCGTTTGTGATCTCTTTCGTCGGCGCACTGATTGTCGGCGTCATGTTTGGTCAGATGACTTTGATGATGATTACGGCGCTCAGCGGGTCAGCCGCGGCGGAAATCACCCTGACCGTGGCGCTGCCTTATGTGGCCTATATTGTGTCCGATGAGTTTCTCGGGGTTTCCGGTGTGGTGGCGACGGCTGCCGCCGGGTTGACCATGTCGGTTTACGGACCATCGACCGTGCGGCCGCAGACATGGCTGTTCCTCAACCAGCTCTGGCAGCAGCTTGTGTTCTGGGCGGGGTCTTTGGTGTTCGTGCTGGCCTCCATGCTGGTGCCGCATCTGCTGGTGGGCATGACCCGCTGGGACTGCGTGCTGATCCTGATTGCCAGCGTGGCCGGGCTGGTGGCGCGTGGGGCCGTGGTGTTTGGCCTGTTGCCGTTCCTCGCCATGACCAAGTTAGCTCCGCCTGTGCCAACCCCCTTTAAGGTCACCATGGTCTGGGGTGGGCTGCGTGGGGCCATTACGCTGGCGCTGGCGCTGGCGGTTACGGAAAACGAGCGTGTCTCCACGCCCGTTGCGCATTTTATCGGTATTCTCGCGACAGGCTTTGTGCTGATTACGCTGCTGCTGAACGGCACCACGCTGCGGTCTCTCGTTCTGTTCCTCAAGCTCGATAAACTCTCCCCTATTGATGAAGCCATGCGGCATCAGGTGCTAAGCATCGGTCTGGAAAATGTGAAGGAGCGGTCTGAAAAGCTGGCGGATGAACTCGGCTTTTCGACCGATGCAACCGGCACTGTTATTGAGCAGGTGGATCGCCGCGCGCATGAAGAGCAGGGTGCCAACACGTTTGATACGGCTTTGGGGGATACGCAGCGTGTGAATCTGGCCCTGATTACCATTGCCAGTCAGGAACGCTCCGTTCTGCTGGATCTGTTTCGTATTCAGGGGCTGTCCCGCCGGGTGATGGAAACGCTGCTGCGTTCTTCCGAGGCGGCCATTGACGGTGCTCGGCTGGAAGGGCGGTTGGGCTATGTGCGCGCGCTACGTAGGCGGCTTAGTCCTTCTCTACGCTTTAAGGTTGCCCAGTGGATTCACAAACATCTGCGCATCGACCGGCCTTTGATGCTGTGTATGGCGGAGCGGTTTGAAATGCTGATGGTGGCGCATTTTGTCTCCATCTCGCTGACGCGTTTTATGAGTGAGCGGCTTGAACCCACACTGGGCAGCCGCATTGGGGAGGTTGTGGCGGAAGTGCTTCAGCGCCAGCGCAAGCTGCTGGATGAGGCGCTGGAAACCCTGCGTCTGCATTACCATGGCTATTCAGAAGCACTGGAAAATCGGATTTTCCGGCAGATCGTACTGCGGCTGGAAGGGGAGGAGTATGACTCCCTGCTGGCGGAATCCCTGATCAGTGATGAACTGAACCGTGAGCTTCTGAAAGAACTGGAACGCCGCCGCCACCGGCTGGACAAGCCGCTGAGTTTTGACCTGCGCAGCGGGATTGAAAGCCGCCTGAAAAATGCAGCCGTGTTCCGTGGTCTGCCCAATGCGGAATTGCATGATCTGGCAACCACCACATCGCTGCGGTTTGTCGCACCACAGGAGTTGATCTGCCGCCGTGGGCGCAAGATCCGTAATATCTATTTCATTAGTGCGGGTCTGGCGGAATCTCACGTAGCCGAGCGGGATATCCTGTATGATGCCGGAGATCTGATTGGCGCTCTCTCCGCCATTAAGAATGAACGATGCCCGGCCAATATCCGTGCTGTGCAGTTTGGGCATTTCATGGTGATCAGCGCCTCACGCTTCCGCCGTCTGGTGGAAGAATATCCGCTGGTGCTGGAAAATATTGAGAAGCTGCGCCGCAAGCGCGAAGACGGTGAGCGGGCCATCAAGCTGGTGCCCGGCGCCAAGCCCGCCGAGACGGAAGGCGAACGCCCCGGTGTAGCCGCCCGAGCGCTGCTGCAGTTGGAGAGTAAGCTGCCCGTACAGCCTCCTCAGGTGACAGGCTCTGAGGGGGAGACAGCACAAACGGATGAACCGTCTCCTTCAAAATAAACCGTCCTGACAGTTCCCTCTTTTTTCTCACTGCATGCCAGCAGGAGTTGGTAAGAGGGGGGGCTCTATACATGTACAGGTGCTAGGGAGATTTTTTATCGGAAAATAAAGTCAGGCTGCCTGTCTGTAATCATTTGCATAAGAGAGAATAGATCAAATGCACAGTATGCTAGACCGTTTAAGAGGGATTCTCGCATGGTTTGAGTAGATTTGAGTCTCTCATGCTGTTTTTGCATTCAAAACATTCTGAAAGTGTGATTCGCATTTTTGGAGAGGGTCCTCTGAAACTCCCAGAGCCTGTCTCACTATATGGACAGAATCTTGTCTGAAGCCGGAGGGCGTAGAGTGAGATTTGATCCGCTCTAACAGGCTGAAAAGGCAGTAAAGTTTTTTGAAAAATTCTGAATTATGCAAAACAACAGGAGTGTCTTATTTTTGATAATCTATGTTTCTCTTGCATTAACAATACTGTGAGCGTAGTTACATTAACGTCTAATTAACGATTCGCAGGCTAGTAATCTGTGCTTGCGTAATTCAGGAGTTATGAAAAAATGACTGATACGACGACCAATCAGGATAACAGCGTAACCATTGTCTCGGACAAAACGGGACCGACAACGACAACATATCCAGCTTTGGATGGGTTCAAACTCAATCCAATTTACTCAGCAACTCGAACAATCGTTACCTCAAATGGATTGACTTACACAGTAACGAATCATAATTATACGGCTTTAGGAATACCTACGTCCAATACTTATGACGTAAAAATTTCAGATTCTAGTGGAAATATTATATTAAATCAGAATAATATTAATAGAGGTCTTAATATCCTCAATATTATTCAGATTGCTGCGAGCGGGGATGTTATTGCAGGATCAGCGGATTCTGCCGTTTTAATTAATCTGGCTAGCATCGGGACTTATGTCAGCCTTCCCGGAGCGACAGGTAATTTTGTTATTGGTGCCGGAGCAGCAACAGCCAATACTTATTACATTGGTGGCACGACAGCCATTAGTGGTCTTGCCAATATTATTACAGGCTCAACAATCAATGTGATTGGCGGTACGGCGACGCTTTCAGGGAATAGCGGTGCGTCTCTTATTGATGCGCTAAGCGGCTCTACCATTAATATCGAGCATGGCGGCACATTTAATACAGGGGATGCGCTTGCCAGTATTCTGAGTGGGACGACAATCAATTTTGGTGACGGTGGTGGTACGCTGATCATTAATGGCGGTGGAACTCTTATAAATATCGCTGGATCATCCATTAATAACTACGATCCTTCCAAAGATACCATAGAACTGAAAGGTACTACGACGCCTGTCTATCAGTATAACATTTCAGGTAATGGTAATGCCCGTACGATCATACTTTATGATAAAGATGGGCATGCACTTGCAGAATATTCTGCAAATCTGGCAAACGGCGTAGAACTGAAAAACGGAAATTACTACGTTTCTAGCACAAATAATCCGCTTGAAATTAGCTATTCTGGTAGCAATACTTATATTGGCGCCTGCTTCCTTGCCGGAAGCATGATTCGCACCACAAAGGGTGATATCGCAGTCGAAGATGTTCGTGTTGGTGATGACGTCATCGCCTTCGACTGGCAGAACAAGACAGACAGCGTGCGCTCTGTCGTCTGGGTTGGAAAAGCTCATGTTAACGTTCGGCAGGGGCTTCCTGATGATGAGGCCGGATATCCTGTCCGTGTTCTGAAGAACGCGATTGCTGATGGCGTGCCTTACAAGGACATGCTGATTACTGCTGAGCATTGCCTGTTCTTCAATGGTGCATTTGTCCCGGCGCGCATGTTGGTGAATGGCGTTTCCATTTTTTATGACAAGTCGATCACATCCTATGAGTATTACCATGTGGAAACCGAGCAGCATTCCGTCATTACGGCGGATGGCATGCTGACCGAGAGCTATCTGGATACCGGAAACCGCATGTCTTTCCGGCAGGACGGGAAGGTTGTCACGCTGCGCGGCGCGGCGAAAAACTGGGATAAGGATTCCAGCGCGCCGCTGTGTGTCGAGCGCGCTTTTGTGGAGCCTCTGTTCCGGTCGCTGGAATGGCGTGCAAACAGTGTTGCTGGAAGCCGGAAGGCAGAAAAGGGACCGGAACTGACCCGTGATCCGGATCTGCATCTGGTTCTGGCATCAGGAGCCATCGTTCGCCCGATACAGAAATACAGCTTCATGCTGCCGCCCGGCACACAATCTGTGCGGATTGTCTCTCGTGCCAGCCGTCCGTCAGACACAATTGGCCCGTTTGTGGATGATCGCCGGATGATGGGTGTTTCCATTGGGGATATCCGCCTGCTGTGTGCACGGGATCAGCTTATGATTACGTCTCACCTTCAGGAGGAAAAACCTGCCGGCTGGTATGCAGGGGATGAAGACGGATGTGCGTGGACTAACGGCAATGCCGAACTGTCTCTTGAGGGGCTTCTGAAGCCGGGTGTCATGGGGCTTCTTTATCTGAATGTCCGCGCAACCGGTCCTTATCTTATCAGTGCAGACAAGGATGAAGGCACAATCGTGCAATCTGCTTAAAAAATCTGAATACTTTATGCGGGCTCTGCTTTCCGGCAGGGCCTGTTTTTTTGCTGTCCGGCCTTTGGCGCTTTCAGAGAGACCTCGTTACAAGTTACATTGACCCGGCTATAGCCAGATCAACAGTATTCTCTGCGGTTCAGTAAAGCGTTTCTGAAATTGCGTGTCCCTCACTGGGCAAAAAAAAAAGGCACTCCGGCTTGATCCGAAGTGCCTTTTAGACGCTCGATGGGGCGTCGGTTTTAGAAGCGGCTGGTATTGGACTGCCGCAGAGCCAGACCAAGCTGGAGCCAGCCGATGCCGCTGGTAATCAGTTCAACCCCCACAAATGTGCCAATCAGCCACAGGCCGGACCATGGGAGGGTGAAATACAGGCATAGCCCGACTGTCAGGCTGATCAGCCCGCCTGCCAGCACAATGCCCCAGCCCGGCAGGCTGCGATACTGGATGGCCAGAATGGTTCGCATAATACCCACAACAATAAAGCAGGCCGCGGCAAACAGAGTGATCATCACGGAGCCAGCGGCGGGTTCTTCAATAATCATGCCGCCCGCCACAATATACAGCACGCCGAACAGCACGGAAAACAGCACGCCACCCCAGTCCCGCACGGCAAAGGCATGAGCAACCTGAAAAGCACCGGCAATAATCAGCAGCATGCCGATAAAAATTGTGCTGGCCAGCGTGACGGAAATGGCATCAACGCAGGCAATAAAGCCCAGCGCAACCAGCACCGCGCCCAGAGCGACGAAAAGCGCCCATTTTTTAGAGGATGGCATGGTTGTTTGTCCTTGTTTCTGTGAAGTGCTTCTGAAAATCAGTGAATAATCTAAGGTACAGGCGGCGCAAATACTATCTGTAAAGAAGGATTGTTTTCTGCGCAGAGCAAAAGAGAGGACCCGTGTGGTCCGACCTGTATGGTGGGACTAGACACGCGGCCCGAGTTGACAGATGGCGGCTCTTTCCGTAATGGCTGCACCCATTGCCGGGAATGCGGACAGGACGGCCGATGTAGGTGGACAGATGCTCCCGCCTGCCGGTGATACGGACTGCGCCCGCTCCGATCCACGAGGGACGGAGACTACCGGCACCATGATGAGGCACAGAGTATGGTGCTTCACGCAGACAGAGAAGAGAAGAGCGCCTTATGAGCAAGCGCCTCGAGAGCAAATATAAGATTAACCGCCGTCTTGGCGTTAACCTGTGGGGCCGTGCGAAGTCTCCGGTTAACCGTCGTGAATACGGCCCGGGTCAGCATGGTCAGCGCCGTAAAGGCAAGCCGTCTGACTATTCTGTCCAGCTGATGGCAAAGCAGAAGCTGAAAGGTTACTACGGTAACATCAGCGAAAAGCAGTTCCGTCGCTACTATCAGGAAGCCGTACGTCGTAAGGGCGATACGTCTGAAAACCTGATCAACCTGCTTGAGCGTCGTCTGGATGCGGTGATCTACCGCATGAAATTCGCCATCACGCCGTTCGCAGCACGTCAGTTCATCAGCCATGGCCACATTCTGGTTAATGGCCGCAAGGTGAATATTCCGTCATTCCTCGTGCGGGATGGTGACGTGATTGAAGTGCGTGAAAAATCCAAGCAGCTGGCAATCGTTCTGGATGCAGCCCAGACGGGTGAGCGCGACGTTCCAGAATACATGGACGTTGATCACCGCCAGATGAAGGGCACGTTCGTCCGTGGTCCGAAGTTCGCTGATGTGCCGTATCCGGTGCAGATGGAACCGAATCTCGTGGTCGAATACTACTCTCGTTAATCGGCGCTTCGGCCCGATTTGTGCAGCGCCGGGTGGAGGGTACCCTCTCCATCCGGCGTTTGCCGTTTTAATCTCTCCCTTTTCCAGCCGGATTGCCTGTTATGTCTGAAACGCTCGCAACTGACCTCAGCACGGAAATTGCCCGCCGCCGTACGTTTGCGATCATCTCGCATCCGGATGCTGGTAAAACCACGCTGACGGAACGCATCCTGCGGGCAGGTGGGGCTATTCAGTTGGCTGGGAACGTGCGGGCCAAGGGGGAGCGGCGGCGCACCCGGTCTGACTGGATGTCCATTGAGCGTGACCGTGGGATTTCCGTGGTCAGTTCGGTCATGACGTTTGACTATGGCGGGTGCATTTTCAACCTGCTGGACACGCCGGGCCATGAGGACTTCTCCGAAGATACGTATCGCACCCTGACAGCGGTGGACTCTGCCGTGATGGTGATTGACGCCGCCAAAGGTATTGAGGACCGGACACGCAAGCTGTTTGAAATCTGCCGTCTGCGCGATATCCCGATTGTCACTTTCATCAACAAGATGGACCGTGAGGCGCAGGACCCGTTTGCGCTGCTGGATGAAATTGCATCTGCCCTTGCGCTGGATACGTCTCCGGCTACATGGCCGATTGGTCGTGCTGCGGGGTTTGTTGGCACGTATGACTTGCGGACCAAGGAAGTGCATACGCAGGAAAAACTACCTCAGTCCGACCCACGCATGGTGCAGCTTTCGGAAGAGCTGGAACTGGCGGAAGGTGTTTTGCCGCCGTTTGACCGGGAATCCTTTGACGCCGGGCATCTGACTCCCGTTTTCTTCGGGAGTGCGATGAAGGAAATCGGCGTGATCGACCTTCTGGACGCGCTGGTCGCCTTTGGGCCGTCTCCGCGCGATCAGGTCGCGGAAAGCCGCACGGTCAAGGCTGATGAAGCCGAGATGACGGCTCTTGTCTTTAAAATTCAGGCCAATATGGACCCCAATCACCGGGACCGTATCGCGTTTGCGCGGATTTGCTCGGGCAAGCTCACACGCGGGATGCGTCTGCGCCACAGCCGCACGGGCAAAAATTTTGCCGTGCATACGCCGCAGTTCTTTTTTGCGCGGGACCGCCAGTTGGCGGAAGAAGCCTATGCGGGTGATGTGGTGGGTATTCCCAACCACGGCACGCTGCGGATTGGCGATACGCTGACAGAAAATGAGGACCTGAAATTTACCGGCGTGCCACATTTTGCCCCGGAAATCCTGCGTCGTGTCCGGCTGAATGACGCGATGAAGGCGAAGAAGCTGAAACAGGCGCTGACCCAGCTTGCGGAAGAAGGGGTGGTGCAGCTCTTCAAACCACAGGATGGCGCGCAGCCGATTGTTGGTGTGGTAGGAACGCTCCAGCTTGACGTGCTTCAGGCCCGCCTGAAGGCGGAGTATGGCGTGGAAATCGGGTTTGATGCCGTGCAGTTCTCGCTAGCGCGCTGGGTCACCGGCTCCCGTGAGAAAATTGAAGCCTTTTCCATGGCAAACCGTTCCGCCATGGCGGATGATCTGGATGATGATCCGGTCTTCCTTGCGACGTCCTCTTTTATGATGCGCCGCACGCAGGAGCAGAACCCGGATATCACCTTCCATGATATCAAGCAGATTGGGCTTGAGATTAAATAAGCACGCTTAGAGTTTGACTTGGTAAACTGCTTTGATTGATCAGGCGATTTTGCCTGATCAAAGGATGCTTTAGGATCGCTTTTCCGTCAGACAGACGAGAAAAGCGAGTGCAGGGAACGCGGCTCCCAGTGCAGATGCTAAGGGCCAGCCTCCGTGTGCGTAAGCCCAACTGCCTAAAGCCGATCCTGCCGCGCCACCGAGGAAGAAAATGGCCATATAAAGCGCGTTGAGGCGCCCGCGGCTTTCTGCGGGCAGCATAAACAGCGCACGTTGCCCCAACACCAGATTAGCGGTCACGCCAAAGTCAATTACCACGCCCGCCAGTGTCAGCACGCTGGTGAAAATAGACTGTGGCATCACGGCGCTTGCCAGAAAGGCGAGGCAGACCAGAGCCATGGCGGCAAGGGTTGCAGGCCATGTCCAGCCTTTGTCGGCAATATGTCCGGCAATGGGGGCCGCAATGGCACCAGCAACACCCACAAAAGCAAAAAGTGCAATCTGCCCCTGAGAAAACAGAAAGGGTGGGCTTGCTAGAAGTAGAGGTGTAACGGTCCAGAACAGGCTGAAAGAGCCAAACAGGCAGGCATGATAAAACGCGCGCCGTTGCAGAACTTGAGTGGTGAGCAGAAGTGTCACCATGGAACGGAGTAGAGCGCCGTAATGGCTCTGGGTGGTGGGGCTACGCTCGGGCAGAACGCGCTGAAGCACAATGGATAGCACCAGCATCAGTCCGGCAGAGATTAGAAAAATAGTATGCCATGACGAAAATTGGGTGACGAAACTTGAGACAGGGCGGGACAGCATAATGCCCAGCATCAGTCCGCTCATCACTTTGCCAACCACGCGCCCTCGGGTGGCTTCCGGGGCAAGAGTGGCGGCGAGAGGCACCAGAATTTGCACCGCAACGGACAAAACGCCCACGAGCCCGATAGCAAACAGGAAGGGCAGTGGCTGGTGTGAAAAAGGAAGAACCAGAAGCGCCAGCATGACGAACCGTGTCATCCACACAATCAGGCTACGATTTTCAAGCAAATCGGCTAGAGGGACAATCAGCAGCAGACCGAGGCAGTAGCCAATCTGTGTGACAGTCACAATCAGGCCGGATTGGCCTTCCGACATGGAGAGTGTGGCGCTGATCGGCCCAGCGAGCGGCTGCGCATAATAGAGATTAGCGACAATCAACCCGCAGGCGGCCGCAATCACTCTGATCAGGTTAGGGCTGGGGCCAGAATGATGCGCATCGTTCTGGTGGGTAGCAGGTCGCTTGCTTGTCATGGCTGGGTGGCGGCCAGCAGGGCGCGGGACGTAGGGAGCAGGTCCGGGCGGTTCAGCCACTGTTCAACATCCGTAGGGGGAACAAGGGCGAGTTGGTCATATTCCTGATTAGCGGCCTGTTTCCATACTATTTCAACGTCTCTGAAAGAAAGCGGAGTGCGCATGGGAATACCAATATCCAGAATACGTGTGCGCGGATGGCGGGCGATAAGCTGCGGTGCCCCAATGGTCAGGTTTTCTGCTTTTAGTCCGAGTTCTTCCTCGGCTTCAGCCATGAGTTGTTCGGCTAAATTGACCTCTGGGCTATCGCCACGTCGTTCAATGCTGCCTGCGGGCGGGCTTTGCCAGAAATTGCCTTGATATAAAGATGAAGGATGCCGACGGCCCAAAACATAGCCTTGAGGTGTTTCCAGAAGGCCGATTACGGCAAGCGGTTGCAGGCGTAACTGCGGAAAAAGAGCCGGATTTTTCATTTGTGCCAGAACAGAGCGGTAATCTGTCCAGTGGCCGGAAATGTCCGTGCGGGTTACGCGGTCTGCTGAAAAAACACAGCCGTTAAAAAGGGACGGGGTCTTCCGGCAGGCTTCTGCCCAGATGCGGGTTATTTCAGCGTCTATTCCGGCAGTACGGTACGGTGTGTGATCCGTGACCGAGACGGTGCAGGTGGGAGCAAGCCGGAGCAGGGGCCAATGGCCGGAAAAGCTGGGTATCATAAAGGCATGATACGCGCGGCTGGGGCGCCTGTGTAAAGCGCTGCTGTTGAAAAAAACCAGAAAGAGCCCACAAAAAAACGGGAGGCGGATAAACCGCGCTCCCGTTTTTTGGAGGATGGATCAGACCAGCTGCTGTTTAAGAGCGGCGGTGAGATCTTTCGTTGAGGCGTTGCCGCCGAGGTCTTTGGTGCGGACGGTGCCTTCCGTGATGACCTTTTTGATGGCGTGATCAATACGGTCTGCCAGATCCTGACGGCCAACATGCTGGAGCATCATGACAGCAGCCAGCAGCAGGGCCAGCGGGTTGGCAATACCCTGTCCGGCGATGTCGGGAGCAGAGCCGTGCACGGCTTCAAACACAGCAGCTTTTTCACCGATGTTTGCGCCCGGAGCCATACCCAGACCGCCAACAAGGCCAGCCGTGAGGTCAGACAGGATGTCACCAAACAGGTTGGTGGTGACAATCACATCAAACTGCCACGGGTTGATGACGAGCTGCATGGCGCAGGCATCGACAATCCGCTCGTTAAAGGCAATGCGGCCCTTATATTCTTCAGCAACCTTGCGGCCTTCTTCAAGGAACAGGCCGGTCAGCAGCTTGAGGATGTTGGCTTTATGGACAATCGTGACCGTCTTGCGGTTGTTTTTGACGGCATAGTCAAAAGCAAACTTCACAATACGGCGGCACTCGGCGCGGGAGTTGAAGCCGGTGCTCAGAGCGATGCCCTTGGGGTCGTCCCCAACCGGAACATAATGTTCCATGGCAGCGTAGTAGCCTTCAAGATTTTCACGGAACAGAACCAGATCAATCTTGTCGAACCGGCCACCGGGAACAATGGTCTTGGTGGGGCGCAGGTTGGCGAACAGCCCGAATTCCTGACGCAGCGTGACGTTGATGGATTTGAAGCCGCCACCAACCGGGGTCGTCAGCGGGCCTTTCAGAGCAAGACCAGTGCGACGAATGCTTTCAATGGTCTGTTTGGGGAGCGGGTCATTAACCGCATCCACCCCGGCCATGCCGGCAAGCTGGGGGTCCCATGCAAACGGGGCACCAACGGCGTCAAGAAGTTCGGTAACCGACTCTACGATCTCAGGGCCGATCCCATCACCGGCGATAAGAGTAGCGGGGATGGTTTTGCTGTTTGTCGTCATTCTGTAAGCTCCCAATCACTTCGCAACTTTTCTGCCCGTCTTCGGTCGGGCAGGCGATTCCCAATTGCGTGACCAGTTGGCCGAAAGCCGTTCTCTCACGCTCTCTTGAGCGGCGCACAAGCCGTTTTCAGCCAGTTTCTGGCCGAATCTGGCAGATGCGGGCCGATCTGCTCCATGATTTGCGCATGGTAGGCATCCAGAATCAGGCAGTCTTCTTCGCCTAAAAAAGCGGTGTCGATCAGCCTGCGGTCAAACGGCGCGAGGGTCAGCGTTTCAAACACGTAGCCCGGACGGTTTTCTCCTGCTTTCTCCTGTACCAGCACAAGGGTTTCCAGCCGGATGCCATAAGCGCCCGGCTCATAATAGCCGGGTTCGTTGGAGAGAATCATGCCCTCCTGCACCGTGATGGTGGACGGATTTTTGGAAATACGCGCGGGCCCCTCGTGCACGGAGAGGAAGCTGCCCACGCCGTGGCCGGTGCCGTGGTCATAATCGAGCCCCGCCTGCCACAGATCATACCGCGCCAGCGCATCAAGCGCGTGGCCTGTGGTGCCAGTGGGGAAGCGCGCGTGGCCAAGGCGCAGATTGCCTTTGAGAACGCGCGTGAACGTTTCCATCAGGCGGGCAGGCGGTGCGTCCGGGCCGGTCCAGACGGTGCGGGTCACATCGGTTGTGCCTTCCGGATACTGGCCGCCGCTGTCAATCAGATAGACTTCATTGGCCTTGAGGGGCCGGTCACTCTCCGGGGTGACACGGTAATGAATAACCGCACCGTTCGGCCCCGCACCAGAAATGGCGGGGAAGGATTCGCCGCGATAGTCCGCGCCCTCGGCCCGGAAGGCGTTCAGTCTGGTGGCGGCCTGAAGTTCCGTGGTGCCACGGGCGTCTTCCGTTTCCAGCCAGTGCAGGAAGCGGCACAGGGCAACGCCGTCTTTCAAATGTGCCTTGCGGGCACCGTCCTGCTCGGTTGGATTTTTGCGGGCTTTGGGCAGTTGGCACGGGTCCGGGCTTTCCTGCACGGTGGCACCATGGCGTGTCAGGGTTTGTGTGAACCAGACAGCATTGCTGGCTGGGTCCACGCCCACGGTCTTACCGCTGAGTGTGGCCAGAACAGCGTCAAGGATTTCCGGCTCGTGCACGCGGACGTCCGGCCCGAGCCACGCCTGCACATCTGCCGGAAGTTTGCTGGCTTGGAGGAAGAGATCGACCGAGGCATCGGCATGCAGCACGGCAAAGGCCAGAACAACAGGGGTGCAGGGGATATCCGTGCCACGGATGTTCAGCAACCACGCGATGGAGGCCGAATCGCTCAGGATAGCGGCGGCCTGTCCAGCCTCCGCTAGCGCCTTGCCCAGACGGGTGCGTTTGTCCGCAGAGGATTCACCTGCATAGGTCAGCGGATGGACGGTGGCGGGGGCTGACGGGAAAGCCGGACGATCCGTCCACAGCATATCTGTCAGGTTCCCGTTTGTGGGGACCAGAGAGAGTCCGTCCAGCGTGGTGAAAGGCCGCAGTTCCGCGCTGCTCATGATACGGGCGTCATATCCGATACGGGCGTTGCGCGGGGCCTTGCTGGCCAGCCATGTGCTGGGGGGTGTCTGGTAAATATGCTGCCGTTCCCAGCAGGAGCCATCCACCTGCTGGTCCATCTGCGTGATATAGCGCCCATCCGAGAACACGGCGGCGCTCTCGGCCAGCACCAGCGCTATGCCTGCGCTGCCGCTAAAGCCTGTCAGCCATTCCAGACGGTCCGCGCAGGCGGGTGTGTATTCGCCCAGAAACTCGTCACTATGGGGAATAATCAGCCCGTCCAGCCCGTTCTGTTGCAGGAGGGCGCGCAGAGCGGCAAGGCGGGTGGCGGAAGCTGACGGCATGGCGGACCTCAGAGTGATGTCTCAAAACAAAACAGACGGAATAAAAAAGCCTGCATGGTGGGGCCATGCAGGCGCGTTTCAGGATTTTACTGCGTAAGGGCGGCGCAGGACCAGTGTGGCCCAGTCACCTTCTGTAAAAGTGTGCTCCAGCACCAGCCCAAGCCTGCGATGCGCGGCCAGAACCATGTGAATCTGGGTGCGGAGCAGGCCCGCTAGAATAACCGTACCGCCGGGGGCCAAATTATGGGCCAGATCCTTGGCCATCAGGCACAGCGGGCGGGCGAGGATGTTGGCGAACACCAGATCATAGGGGGCCTTGTGGCGGATTTCTGGCGTTCTCCAGCCATTGCCCAGACGGCAGGTGAGCATGTGGCCCAGCCCGTTCCGTTCCGCATTTTGTGCGGCCACGCGGACAGACCATGGCTCAATATCCACTGCCAGAACTTTTTTATGCAGCAGAGCCGCCGCTGCCATGGCCAGAATGCCGGAGCCGCAGCCAAGGTCCAGAATGCGGCGTGGTTTGCGGTAGGCAATCCGCTCCAGCGCCCGTAGACAGCCACGGGTAGAGCCATGCTCGCCCGAACCAAAGGCCACGCCGGCATCCAGCGTGAGCGCAATGCGCGTGGGGTGTTTCACGTCCGGCAGATGTGTGCCGCGGATGACAAAGCGTTGCCCGACATCCTGCTCAGGGAACGATTCATACGTGCGGGCCAGCCAGCCTTCGGCCTCTGTGGCGTCGCGTTCCAGCGGGGCGTTCACACCGCTGGTCAGGTGCGCCAGTACGAGGGCCGCGGCCAGTTCATCCTCCCGGTGTCCGGCGTCTTTCACACCTTCCACGCGCCAGAGCGTGCCTTCCGGGTTGGCTTCAAAAATACCAACTGTGGTGCAGACGCTGCCAATCGCGTTTTCATAGGCTTCTACGGCGGATTCCGGAACGGTGACCGCAACCGTTTCCAGAGCGGTGGCATGACGACGGGGAGCAACGGCCATTAAAGTTTCTCTAAAAAGGAGGTGAGGAGATGTTTGATGCCAAGACCTTCAAACGCGACATCAACATGATGGTGATCGGCTGAGACAATAATGCCTTCCCCAAAGCGCGGGTGGCGCACGCGCTCGCCCAACTGGAAAGACGGGGTGTTTCCGGCCAGCGGATCCCGGCGTCTACGGGCGACCAATGGCGCGCCCCCGACAAAGACAGAGTCGGACAGGTGCCGGGCGCGGTGGGAGGCATCACGCTCTTCCTGCCGGATAACGTGCTCGTCTGGCAGTTCATCCAGAAAGCGGCTGGGGATGGAATCCTGCCAGTTGGCGTAAACGCGCCGCCGGGCCGCATGGAAAATCATGGCGTGTTTGCGCGCACGGGTAATGCCCACATAGGCAAGCCGACGCTCTTCCTCCAGCCCGGAATTACCGCCTTCATCCAGCGTGCGCTGGGAGGGGAAAACTCCTTCCTCCCAACCGGGTAGAAAGACCACATCGAACTCCAGCCCCTTGGCCCCGTGCAGGGTCATGAGCGAGATGCGGGCATCACCGGCGTTTTCGTCATGCTCCATGACCAGCGCCACATGCTCAAGAAATTCCCCCAGCGTGCCGAAATCGGCCAGAGCGCGGACCAGCTCCTTCAGGTTTTCCAGCCGACCCGGCGCTTCCGGCGAGGTATCGGCCTGCCACATAGCCAGATAGCCACTGGCTTCCAGCAGATGTTCCACGGCCACCACGTGGCCTTCCCGCGCCAGAATATCGCGCGTGGTATCTAGCGCGTTCACCAACTCCTGAACCTGATCCCCCACTTTCCCTTTCAGCACTTTTTCCGCCAGCAGGGTGCGGGTGGCGGTGGTCAGGGGAACCTGATGGCTGCGGGCGGCGGCATGGAGTTTCTGCACACCGGCAGGCCCCATGCCGCGCTTGGGAGTGTTGAGGATGCGTTCAAAGGCCAGATCATCCGCAGGCTGGCTGAGCACACGCATATAGGCCAGAGCATCCCGGATTTCGGCGCGTTCATAAAACCGGACGCCGCCCACAATGCGGTAGGGCACGCCGCTCTGCACGAGCTTTTCTTCAAAGGCTCGGGTCTGGAAACCGGCCCGGACAAGAATGGCCATTTCCGCCAGAGAATGGCCGTCACGCTGCATTTTTTCGGCCATGGCGCAGACATCACGCGCTTCATGGTCGGAATCACTCACGCCGACAACGAGCACTTTTTCGCCGTCAGAATCCTCGCGCCCGGAGCGAAGGGTTTTGCCCAGCCGTTCATCATTATGGGCAATCAGACCCGCCGCAGCGCCCAGAATATGCCGGGTGGAGCGGTAATTGCGTTCCAGCCGGACAATATGCGCACCGGGGAAATCCTTTTCAAACCGCAGGATATTGCCCACCTGCGCGCCACGCCAGGAATAGATGGACTGATCATCATCCCCCACGCAGCAGATATTGGCGGGCTCGCCGGGGCGCAGGGCGAGCAGCCGCAGCCAGAGATACTGGACCGTGTTGGTATCCTGATATTCATCCACCAGAATATAGCGGAACAGGCGCTGATACTGCGCCTGCACATCGGGCCGCGTACGCAGGATTTCGGTGACATGGAGCATCAGGTCTCCAAAGTCACAGGCATTGAGTTGGATCAGCCGTTCCTGATAGGCCCGATAGATGGCGCGGCAATGGCCATCGGCAAAGTCGGAATCTTCAGAATCCGTTACGCGCTCGGGTGTCAGGCCGCGATCTTTCCAGCGTTGAATAACGCCTAGAATACCGGGGGCGGGCCAGCGTTTGGTGTCAATCTGGAAGGGCGCGATAATCTGTTTGAGCAAGCGGAGCTGGTCGTCCGTATCCAGAATGGTGAAGCTGCTTGTCAGCCCCACATAGTCCGCATGACGGCGCAGCATCCGTGCGCACAACGCATGAAAGGTGCCCAGCCACAGCCCTTCCGCAGGGTTGCCCAGCAGTAGGGAAACGCGCTCCCGCATTTCCTTGGCGGCTTTGTTGGTGAAGGTCACAGCCAGAATCTGCCAAGGTTTGGCACGGTTTGTCAGCAGAATATGGGCAAAGCGCGTGGTCAGCACGCGTGTTTTGCCAGTACCGGCTCCAGCCAGAACCAGCAGGGGGCCATCCGTTGTTTCAATCGCGGCGCGTTGTTCAGGGTTCAGACGTGCGAGATAGGACTCGCCTTGGCCCGAGGATGATGAAAAAAGCGCGGAGGAGGGGTGTTCGGACATATTCACTCCGCCCTTATATCGTCTTGAAAGCCTGAGGCCAATCGGAGCAGTGGCATGGTGTCCTCCGAAAATGGAGAAAGACCGAACAGTTTTGACAGTATGGAGGCGGAGTCTTTTCCCTCCACCGGGCCTATGGGGCACCGGCAACGGATGCGTGCGCGGGTGCTGAGTGCGGGAGTGTCCTCCCTCGCGGATTACGAAGTGCTCGAAATGTTGCTTTTTCCGGGCATACCCCGGCGGGATACTAAGCCTTTGGCCAAGGCGTTGATCAACCAGTTCGGGTCTCTGGCGGCCGTGCTGGAAGCCCCGGCGGAGGCCCTGAAAGCCGCGGGAGCCACGCGGGGAAACGTGGCGTTGCTGGGGCTGGTGCCGCTGGCGGCTGACCGTCTGGCCACACCGGAAGAACCTGTGCGGCCAGACCTTGGAAGCTGGGACAAACTGCTGGCCTATTGCTCCGCGCATCTGGCAATGGCTGTGGCGGGTTCCCTGCATGTGCTGTTTCTGGACAGCCGCAACCAGTTGCTAGCCGATGAAGTAGTGAGAACGGAAGAGCCTCCAGCTTGTGGAGGGGAATCTGAGGTTGGGGCCATTCCCGTGCAGCAGGTTGTGGCGACAATCTTGCAGCGCGCACTCGCCCTGCATGCCTGTTCATTGATTACTGTAAGAGTGGCCGCAGCGGATGTACAGCCGGACCGCCAGCTTCTGCATGATGGCACACTCGTACAGGCCCTTTTGCAGGCAGCGCCTTTGCTGGCCGTGACCATGCATGACCATGTGGTGTTGAAAGGCCGCCGCTGGCGCAGTTTTCGGCATCTGGAGCAGCAGGCATGGTGAGCCGGTTGCCGAAAGGGAAAGGCAGACCGCCGAGATCGGAATTGGCGGATATGGCTGGGTTCAAATTTCAGGGCAAGGCGCTGGAGACTTTGTCGCCCTTGTCGGATTTACCATTTTTGTCAGGCTTGGCAGATGCTGGACTGTCAGTAAGCGTTCCAGACGACCATAAAATCCTCACGCAACTGGTAACACTTGTGGCCCCTCGGCACCCGTCTGCGGAAGTCTTGGCGGCGTCTCTGCTGCGCCAGTTTGGGTCTCTGGCCGCACTTTTATCCGCGCCAGATCAGGTCATGCAGGAGGCTGTAGGGCAGACACCAGCCCTGCGTGTCACGCTACGCCTTGTGCAGGAAGCCGCTGTGCGCCTGCACAAGGCGCGGTTGAAGCGCGCGGGTGTGTTGGCAAACAGGACACAGCTAAAGGCGTATCTGAGTGCCATGCTGGCGCATGAGCGGATTGAGCAGGTGCGGGTGTTGTTTCTGGATGCGGCACACCGGCTTCTGGCCGATGAAATGCTCGGGCGCGGCACGGTGGACCATACGCCGATCTACCCTAGAGAAGTGATGCGGCGCGCGCTGGAGCTTGAAGCGCGTATTCTCGTGCTTGTTCACAATCACCCAAGCGGAGACCCGTCTCCCTCGCAGGACGATATCCTCATGACACAACGGATCACACAGGCCGCCAGCCTTCTGGGCATGACGGTGTGGGACCATGTGATTATCGGCAGTGGTCGGCTGTTCAGCCTGAAGGAAGAAGGGTTTTTCTGAGGCGGTGAGTTATGCGCCGCGTCCTTCCTGCTCAGTGCCTTGTATTCCAGCTTTGTCCGTCAGTCTGTCAATCTGCCTGCCTGCCTGCCTGTCTTGTTCGTCAGTCTTGTGTGCCAGCCTTATCTGCCAGCGGGCCAAGGGCATCCTGAACGCCCAGTGCGCCGGGCAGGCTGCCATAGGGGAACAGAATGTTGACGTGCCCCATCTTGCGGCCCACATGGGCTTCCGTCTTGCCATACAGATGCGGGATATGCCCCGGTGTAGCGATAATGTCAGGCCACAGGGCCATATCGTCCGGGCCAACCAGATTTTTCATGACAGCATCTGAATGGCGCAGGGCCGGGGGCAGGGGCAGACCGGCCACGGCGCGGATATGCATGTCAAACTGGTCCGCCGGGCAGGCATCCATGGTCCAGTGGCCGGAATTATGCGGGCGCGGGGCAATTTCATTCACCAGCAGGTTGCCTGCGCGGTCAATGAACATTTCCACGCCCATAATGCCGATAAGGTCGAGTTTTTCCGCAATGGCGGTCGCAAGCGTTTGTGCCCGCTGCGCTGTTTCTTCCTGCACCGGAGCGGGAGCCAGCGTGAGGTCCAGAATACCTTCCCGGTGGTAATTAAGGCCGGGCGCGAAACAGCGCGTTGTGCCGTCCGTGCCGCGCGCAACCATCACGCTGATTTCGCACGCGAAATCCACCATGCCTTCCGCTACCAGCGGGTGGGGCGCAAGGGAGGCAAAGGCGTCTTCCAGTTGGGAGGCCTCATACACCCGGACCTGCCCTTTGCCGTCATAGCCGTTGCGAGTGGTTTTCAGGATAAAGGGATAGCCAAGTGTTTCAGCCGCCGCGTGCAGGGAGACCGTGTCGGTAACCGCCATCCACGGAGCCAGCGGAATATCGGCCTCTGCAAGAAAGGTCTTTTCCGCAAGCCGGTCCTGACTGATGCGCAGAATGGCACCAGATGGACGCACCGGGCAGTGCTGGGCCAGACAATCCAGCGCATCAGCACTGATATTTTCAAACTCGAAAGTGACAACATCCACAGCGCGCGCAAACGCTTCCAGTGCCTTATGGTCATCATACGCGCCCAGAGTGACCTGATGGGCGACCTGCGCCGCGGGTCCTTCAGCATCCTGCGTTAGAATATGGGCGCGAAAGCCGAGTTTTGCCGCAGCAACAGCGGACATGCGGCCAAGTTGCCCACCACCGACAATGCCGATGACGGCGTTAGGGGCAAGCGCGGAAGACGGTGAACGGGGAGAGGAAGAGGGCATCAGTCGTTTTCAGAAATCGGGGTATTGGCAACGGACGCAGTTTGTAGCGCCCGCCATGTGTCCAGCTTTGCGGCCAGTTCAGGGTCCTGCAATGCCAGAATGGACGTGGCCAGAAGGGCGGCGTTCTTGGCGCCGGAGGCCCCAATTGCCAGAGTGCCGACAGGCACGCCACCGGGCATCTGCACAATAGAGAGCAGGCTGTCCATGCCTTTGAGGGCGCGGGATTCTACGGGCACACCCAGCACGGGCAGGCGGGTCCATGCCGCGCACATGCCGGGAAGATGGGCGGCTCCGCCTGCGCCCGCAATAATGACGGACAGGCCACGGCCCGCAGCATTTTTGGCATACTCGGCCAGCCGGTCTGGCGTGCGGTGGGCGGAGACAATCAGTGTCTCATGGGGAATGTCCATTTCCGTCAGGATGGCATCCGCGTGGCGCATGGTCTCCCAGTCCGACTGGCTGCCCATGATAATGCCGACCTTCGGCGCAAGGCTGGCGTCCTGAGTGGGGGCGGTAGGCTGGGGGGCAGTTTCGCTCACGATGATGCTGGGTCCGGTCTGTGGAAAAATGGTCACGCAATATCGTCGGGGATCAGTTCGCTTTCAAGCCGTGTAATCCGATCTCGGAGCAGTAATTTGCGTTTTTTCAGCCTTTGGAGCTGCAACTGGTCTGTCAGGACCGTACCATCGGTCAGTCGGGAGATGATGGTATCAAGATCACGATGTTCACTGCGGAGTTCATGGAGCTGGCCGAGGAGTGAATCGCGGTCTTTCAGCATTTTAGTCCCTCTCCTGCGTGGCATATGGACTCTGTGTGAACGAGGTTTTTTCAGAGTCTGCCAAGTTTGCAGTCTCTAGTTTTGCGCATGCGTGAGACGGAGGCCAGCGGCAAAAGAAGAAAAATTAGATCTGCACTTAAATCATACCTAGCGTGCGCGAAATGTGAAAAAAACATGAAAAAACACGCGGGGAGTGCGTTACCGTGGGACGTCATCAACCGAATGGAGGCAGTCAATGACCTACCAGTCTAGGATTGAGAGTCTGAAATCCCGCCACTCACGGATCGATAAAAAGATCTCATCAGAAGGCGGACGACCCAGACCGGATGAACGTGTTTTGATGTGTCTCAAATTGCAGAAGCTGCGCCTCAAGGAAGAAATTGAGCGCCTGTCTACCTGACAGAAGACCGTCTCTCTGAGCCCCGGCAGAATGATGCGGGCAGAGGAGGCTTAAGTGTTTCTCTCACCAGAGAGGAAATTTTTAAAACAGCCAGAAACTGGCCAGATAAGGCACTGGCGGACATAAAGTTCGCCAGTGCCGTGGGGAATTACTCTTCCCCGCCTGCTGCTTCATGTTCCATCAGATCCATCGGCGGCGGCTGCGGAATTTCCTGCCCGTCGCGCTCAAGACGTGTTGTGGCCGCCGTCACGGCGGCGTTCAGGTCCGTCTGGCTGCACAGGCCGATGGTCACTGGGTCACGCGGTTTGATGTTGGGCGTGTTCCAGTGCTGCTTGTCACGCACTTTGGCAATGGTGTCCTTCGTGGTGCCCAGCAATTTGACAATTTGCAGGTCATTCAACTGCGGGAAGTTGCGCAGCAGGAAGGCAATACCATCCGGACGGTCATGCCGTTTCGCTACCGGCGTATAGCGCGCGCCTTTGGAGCGACGCTTGACGGGGTTATTCGTTGCCAGAATTTTCAGCCGGGCGTCAGGGTTAGCTTCGCAGCGGGTTATTTCTTCCTGCTTGAGCTGGTGGTTGGCAACAGGATCATACCCGACAATCCCCTGAGCAACCTCACCATCGGCAATAGCCTGCACTTCCAGCGGGTGCATGCCGCAGAACTCGGCAATCTGAGTAAAGCTCAGGGCGGTTTTTTCAATCAGCCACACTGCGGTGGCCTTGGGCATCAGCGGTAAGGTCGTCATTGCTTCCATCCTGTCGTCGGTCGGCGCTTGCGCAGGCACCGGAGAAACTGACGGTCCGGAAACCTTTCCGAAGGCCCGCGTGCCTGCCGGCGCGCATCTGTGGCGACGATATGGGGGGAGCGTCCCCCACAGGTCAAGCGACAAATGAACTCTTAGAAAAAAGGAGGAACCGAAGCTCCTCCTTTTTTACACTTTCAAGCGGGGTCTGATTATGCCGCCACAGCTGAAGGCTGAGCGTCAGCCAGTGGATGCGGGCTGATCTGCTCCGGTGTAGGCGCGCCGGTTTGGGTTGTGAGACCGCTCTGTAAGCCACTCTGCATCCCAGACTGTACGGGAATGCGGCGTGGTTTGAGGGCTTCAGGCACAATTTGCCGCACAGCAATGCGCAGCAGGCCGTTATTCATATCAGCACTGGTGACTTCCACATGGTCCGCCAGCGCGAAGCGCCGTTCAAAAGCGCGCCGCGCGATCCCGCGATACAGAATTTCCCCTTCATTCTGCGGGTCATTCACACGGCCGGAGACGATCAGCGTATTGTCCTGTACAACCAGTTCAATATCGTCCGGGCCAAATCCGGCAATGGCCATAGTCAGGGCGTAGCTGTCACTCCCGGTTTTGGCGATGTCGTAGGGCGGGTAGCTCGGGGTGGCTGCACTCCGGGCTGCGGTGTCCATCACCTGTGCTAGGCGGTCAAAGCCAATCGCGGTGCGGAAAAGCGGTGCAAAATCGTAACTCATGGTTAAAAAACCTCCTCGTTCAGCAAGGTCTTGCCACAGGATTGCCCCCGGTCTGGCGGGCGTGCTGTGGCAGGGCAAAACAAGAGGAAAACCCCATTTTCGGGCATTTTCCTCTAGGCTAAACGTGGAAAACCCCGCCTCCTGATTCAAGAGGCGGGGTTCCGTATTTTTTAACTGATCGGATAAAAAAGGGTAGATCAGCCTTTTGAGCGCGTGCCGATACCAGCAAAGCGCTTGTTGAACTTTGCGACCTGACCCCCGGTGTCCATCATGCGCTGTACACCTGTCCATGCCGGGTGGGACTTTGTGTCCACGTCCAGACGGAGCGTGTCACCAGCTTTGCCTGCGCAGGAGCGGGTTTTGTATTCGGTGCCATCGGTCATGACGATGGTGATTTCGTGGTAGTCAGGGTGAATGCCGGGTTTCATGTGTTGCGTCTTTCCGTTCAAAAGGCTGTCCCGATACCGACCGGGCTATGCGTGCGAGTGCGTATAGCCGTCTGTGCCAGTGGGATCAACAACTCTATGCGGCTTTCTGTCCGGTTTTTGCGGGCTGTAGGCCGGAAAAACGTGTCTGTGTTGCTCTAACACTGTCGTCTCGAAAGAAAAATCAGCGAATCGAAATGGTTTCACTTGTTAAAAAGGGTTCATGATGGATACAGACAGCAGACATTTTGTTTTCGAAAAGGATAAAGCGACTTATGGCTGATCTTAAATCTGACATTAAATCTCACATGCATACACCCGGCTGGGTAGGCGAATTCCGCGCCTTTATCATGCGTGGTAATGTTGTTGATCTGGCGGTCGGTGTCATCATCGGTGCAGCCTTCACGGCAATTGTGAACAGTCTGGTAAAAGATGTTTTCAACCCGCTGCTGGGTCTGGTTATTGGCGGTATTGATTTCTCCAACCTCTTCCTCACTCTGAAGGGGCCGCATCTGGCAACACTGGCGGAAGCCCAGAAAGCCGGCGCCGTGACATTGAACATCGGCCTGTTCCTGAATGCAGTCATTCAGTTCCTGATCATGGCGATGGTCATTTTCTGGTTTGTTAAAGTGCTGAGCCGCCTGCAGAAGCAGGGCACCCCCGAGCCGGAAGCGCCTCCTGCTCCGACCAAGACGGAAATTCTGCTTGAGCAGATTCGGGACGAACTGGCTGCCCGTAAAGTCTAAGACTGACTGACTAGCCTGACCCTCAGCGTTCTGCTGGGCGCTGGGGAGATTTACCGGAAAGACAGATATGGGGTAGGCTCGTCGCATGACGCGCTCCCCCTCTGGATTTCCGGTTTTTTTTCGCCTGCTGGCAGGGTTTGCCAGCCTCGCGGCGTTGGCTGGCTGCCAGTCTGCCCCCGGTGCGGTGCAAATAAACCCAACCCCACACACATTGATTTATAGCTACGTGATTGCCAGCGGCATGGCGCGAGGGCAGGTCATGTCCGGGCGTGTGCCTCCGGCGCGCCTTGTGCAAATTGTCAATGCGGACCGGGCGGCATTGGCGGCCATTGTCTATGCCGAATATAATCCCTCCAGCGCCGGGATTAAAAATGCGGGGCAGGCGATGGAGAATTTTCTGGCGGTCATTGAACCGCCCGACTCTTCGCCGACCTCTGTCGTCCGGCGTTAGAGCCGTCCTGCAATCAGGCCCAATCGGCTTGAGTGCAGAAATAAAAAAGCGTTCCGACCGGGAAGGTGCGGAACGCTTTTTGCGTTTTCAGGCGCTTTTGTGCGGAGCCGGTGGTCTGGCGTCCCGCTTCAGGCGCCCCTCGCCCATAAAGAGCAGGAGTGGGGCTGCGATAAAGATGGACGAGGATGTGCCCACCACAATCCCGAACAGCATGGTCCATGCAAAGCCGGACAGGGTAGAGCCACCAAACAGGGCCAATGGCAGGGAGGCCAGAAAGACTGTGCAGGAGGTGCCCAGTGTCCGGTTCAGGGTTTCGTTGATCGACAGATCAATCAACTCCCGCAGCGGCATCGTGCGGTATTTGCGCAGGTTTTCACGCACACGGTCATACACCACCACTTTATCGTTGGTGGAGTAGCCCAGAATGGTGAGAATGGCGGCAACCATCACCAGATCGAACTCAAAGCCGGTAATAACCAGAAAACCCATGGTTTTGGTCAGGTCCAGCACCAGCGTGATCACGGCGCTGAGGGCGAACTCCCACTCAAACCGGAACCAGATATAGCCCAGAATCATCGCAAGGCTCAGGCCGAGAGCCAGCATCCCGTTGCGGAACAGTTCGGACGAGACCGATGCGCCAACGGCATCAGCGCGCAGAACAGTTGTGCCCGGCTGGGCTTCCGCTACGGCATGGCGGACAGTGTCCACAATGGCGTTGGTCTGCTGCTCATCGCCAGCGTCAAGGCGGATCAGCACGTCATCCGGTGCACCGAAGGCCTGAATGGAGGCGTGGGTGACGTTATGCGCGGCCAGTGCGCTGCGCAGTTTGGCGAAATCAGCGGGGCCGGAAGTTTTGGCCTCCACCACAATACCGCCCCGGAAATCCAGCCCCAGTGTCAGGCCGGGGTGCAGGAACAGGACCACGGAGAGCAGAGAGAGTGCTGCGGAGACAATCAGCCCCGCATAGCGCCCGCGCATGAAGTTGATGTGAGTATCCTTGCGCACAAAACGCAGGAGAGGACGTCCAAACATAAGCGCCTCGTCTCAGACCGGCAGGCTGGTCGGGCGCGTGCGCGCATACCAGCGGACCATAAGCAGTCGGGAAAGAAGAAGGGTCGTGAACAGGGTGGTCACGATCCCGATGGTGATGGTCAGCGCAAAGCCACGCACAGGGCCGGTGCCGAACACAAACAGCATGACGTGGGCCAACAGGGCTGTGGCGTTACTGTCCACAATGGTGGAGGTTGCACGCTCAAACCCGGCCTGCATTGCCGCCAGAGGCGTGCGCCCACGGGCCACTTCTTCCCGGATGCGTTCATTGATCAGGATATTGGCGTCCACCGCCATGCCCAGTGTCAGCAACATCCCGGCCATACCCGGCAGGGTCAGTGTTGCTTCAAACAGGGACAGGATGGCCACCATCAGCACAAGGTTGGCCAGCAGGGCGATGTTCGCATACCAGCCAAAGCGGCCATAAAACAGCGCCATGAACAGGATAACGAACACAAAGCCTGCCGCCAGACTGAGTATGCCAGCCCGGATGGAATCGGCACCAAGAGACGGGCCAATGGTGCGCTGCTCCATCACGCTTAGCGGGGCGGGGAGCGCGCCTGCGCGGAGCATCAGGGCGAGGTCCGTTGCTTTCTGGGCATCAAACCCGCCGGTAATCTGCCCGCTACCGCCGGTAATGGGGGAGCGGATGACCGGCGCTTCAATCACCTTGTTGTCCAGCACAATGGCGAAGCGACGCCCGACATTGGCCTGCGTTATGGTGGAGAAGGCGTGGGTGCCGATGGAATCGAAGGAGAACGTCACAGCCCATTCGCCGCTCTGGGAATCAATCACAGCGCCTGCGTTGGTCAGGTCCGTGCCGTCCACATCCACATGGTCATAAACCGGCAGCGGCGGGCCTTCACCTTCGGTCGCCATCGGCAGAAGGCTGACGCCGGGAGGCGCTGCCGTGGCGTGCATGGGGTTGGGGTCCACCAGCCGGAAGGTCATTTTCGCGGTGGTGCCCAGCAGGGTCTTGATGCGCTCAGGGTCACTCACGCCGGGGAGTTCAACCACAATGCGGTCATCACCCTGACGGGTAATTTCTGGGTCCACCGCGCCAGTGGCGTCAATGCGGCGGCGCACAATCTCGATGGACTGCGTCACAGCTTCACGCGCGCGGGCTTTCAGCGCTTCCGGTGAGAGGGTGAGGATAATGCTGCCATTATCCTGTTTTTTCACCGTGAATTCGTTGGGGACGACGCGCGGCAGCTTGTTGAGGGCTGCGAGGTCGGTGTCCGTTTCAGACGCATCACGCGGCATGAAAGAGACCGTGCTGGCATCCGCATTGGTCGTGATGTTGCGGTAGCCAAGCTGGGATTTCAGCAGCGTTTCCCGCGTGCTGTCCGCAAGGGTCTGCAATCTGTCATGCGTCAGGCTTTTTAGGTCCACCTGCATAAGGAGGTAGGACCCGCCGCGCAGATCCAGCCCCAGATGAATCTGGCGCCAGGGCATGGAGGGAAACGGGTTGCGCAGACCATTGGGCAGGCAGAGCAGCAGCCCTAAAAGGCACACACCCAGTACCGAGGCCAGTTTGAGGCGGCTGTAATACATTCTCACCTGATCGATCGATTTTTGTCGCCCGGACCATGCCGCTCCCTTGCGTGTGATGCAACACTCCACAGACATTTGCTGCGTCCGTGTGGGGGATTCGGTGGCAGGACGTGGCGGGGTTGCATCACATTCTGGACTGTTCTTCCGTCTTGCGGAAGGGGCGACAGGGGCACTGGTGATGGGAATTACCGGAGTCGGCGGATAAGAAAAAATTGATGGCTTTTTTGCGGACTGCCACGGTCGTGCGGCGGATATTGACGATTGAGATATCAGAATACGGTGAGGGATGGCGTATCCGGCCTGTGAGACTATTTCAGATGGCCAGAGCAGAGATCCGGCGTGCGGTGTGTGCGCCGGAAAGTGTTATCTTTTTGCCCCCATGCCATCATAGTGTCACTATGAAGCGGCCCGTTCAGAGACAGATACAGTACGGCAGAGCACGGCTTGGACGCGTTTTGAAAACAGGTCTGTAATAAGACTTGCGGGAAGAACATAAAAAGAACAGAAAGATCCACGCGGCTAGGCAGGTAGGCGCGGCTTTGGGATTTTGGCATGAGCCTGCTACCGCTGGCCGGAAAGCCATAAGGCACAGGGTCAGGAAGGTCAGAAAAGATGGACAAGATTTTGCGGGTTGGGGTGATCGGCGCCGGGCATTTCGGGCGGTATCATACCCTTAAGATAAAAGAGGTCGCCCGCGAGACGCTTGTTGGTTTGTTTGACCCGGATGCAAAGCGCGCGGCAGACGTGGCCAAGGAAGCCGGGTGCGCCGTGATGGGCTCCGTTGAAGAATTACTGGCCGCGTGTGACGCCGTGATTGTGGCCGCTCCCGCAGAATATCATTTTGAACTGGCGGCGGAGGCCCTGCGCGCGGGCAAGCATGTGCTGGTGGAAAAGCCGGTGGCGGCAACGCTGGCGCAGGCTGATGAACTGATCACGTTGGCGGAGCAGAGCGGGCTGGTGTGTCAGGTCGGGCATCTGCTGCGCTATTCCGCTGAGCATGAGGCCATTACAAAAAGAATTACCCGGCCCCTTTATATTGAGGCCACCCGCATTGCCCCCTTCAAGCCGCGCGGCACGGATGTATCCGTTATTCTTGATCTGATGATTCATGATCTGGATCTGGTGCTGGCTATTGTGGATAGCCCCATTGCGCAGGTGGATGCGCTGGGGGCGGCTGTCAGTTCCGAGTATGAAGACATTGCCAACGCCCGTGTCCGTTTTGAAAATGGCTGTGTGGCGACCATCACAGCCAGTCGGATTTCCTTAAAGACAGAACGGCGGATGCGGCTGTTTTCTGAAGAAGGTTATCTGTCAGCGGATTTCGGCAAGCGGGAACTGACCATGATTGGCCGGGAGAAAGGCTTGCCGCTACCCGGCACGGGTGGTTTTCGCCGGGAAGCTATTTCATGGAAAGATCATGATTCTCTGTTTGCGGAGCATGAGGCCTTTGTGGCCTCCTGTCTGGACAACGCCCCGGTGAAGGTGGACGCCCGCGCCGGACGGCGGGCTTTGGCGGCTGCTCTGGCTGTGGCGGATGGAATTGCCGATTCACGACGCCGGATGGAGATGTCCGGCCTTATTCACGCAGGCTGAAAAAGTTCGATTGGCTGAAACAATTTATGATCAGCCAAAAACTCCATCTTTTCAAACACAAGCCCTTTTTAAAGGTTTGAGGCTAAAAAAAACACTAGATATAGGGGAGTATATGTCGCATGAACGCGACATATGGTGAGGTGCGAGAGCGCGGGGCAGAGGCCCATGCGCCTCCGTGCCTCCAGACCAGATCACGTAAATGCATAAACCCGGAGCAAGTCACCATGAGTCTGATCGACGTTCAGGAAAATGAGAGCCGTCGTTCTGTGTCTGGCTCCGTGGGCGAAGCGGATTTGTTCGAACCCGGCAAGCTGGAAGACATGGTGCAGTTGCCCGGACACCATCAGGTGCGGGTGGATCGCTCGCGTGATGCGCTGCTGACACCGTTTGGCAAGGCCACGCTGGATAACCGCTACCTGTTGCCCGATGAGAGCTATCAGGATCTCTTCGGGCGCGTGGCCTCCTACTACGGCGCGGATGCCGGGCACGCGCAGCGCATTTATGACTATATGAGCCAGCACTGGTTCATGCCTGCAACGCCGGTCCTATCCAACGGCGGCACCACGCGCGGCCTGCCGATTTCCTGCTTCCTGAATGAAGCCAGTGACAGTCTGGACGGCATTGTTGACCTCTGGAACGAAAATGTCTGGCTGGCCAGCAAGGGCGGCGGCATTGGCTCCTACTGGGGCAACCTGCGGTCCATTGGCGAGAATGTTGGCCGGAACGGTAAAACATCCGGCGTTATCCCGTTCATCCGGGTGATGGACAGCCTAACGCTGGCTATCAGTCAGGGCTCCCTGCGTCGCGGTTCCGCTGCGGTGTATCTGCCGGTCTGGCACCCGGAAATTGAAGAATTCGTGGAAATCCGTCGCCCCACAGGCGGAGACCCTAACCGTAAGGCACTCAACCTGCATCATGGTGTGCTGGTGTCTGATGCGTTTATGCGCGCTGTGGAAGCGGGCGAGGAATGGGGGCTGCTGTCCCCACGGGACAATTCCGTTATCCGCAAGGTGTCGGCCCGTGCGCTTTGGATCCGTATCCTCACGGCCCGGATGGAGCAGGGTGAGCCCTATATTGTCTATTCCGACCATGTGAATAACGCCCGGCCTGAACACCACAAGCTGGCGGGGCTTGAGGTCAAAACCTCCAATCTGTGCTCGGAAATCACGCTGCCGACCGGCATTGATCACCACGGTAAGCAGCGGACCGCTGTGTGCTGCCTGTCTTCCCTGAATCTCGAGACATGGGACCAGTGGCATGACAAGCCGCAGTTTATTGAAGACGTCATGCTCTTTCTGGACAACGTGTTGCAGGACTTTATTGACCGCGCACCGCCGGAAATGAAGAAGGCCGCCTATGCGGCCTCGCGCGAGCGGTCCGTGGGCTTGGGCGTTATGGGCTTCCACTCCTTCCTACAGGCCAGAAACGTACCGTTTGAAGGCGTTGTGGCCAAAGTCTGGAACCGCAAGGTATTCAAGCATATTCGTGAGCAGGCCGATGCGGCGTCCCGCAAGCTGGCTGACCTGCGTGGAGCCTGCCCGGATGCTGAGGAATATGGCATCAAGGAACGCTTTTCCAACAAGATGGCAATCGCGCCCACGGCGTCCATTTCCATTATTGCGGGCAATGCCAGCCCCGGCATTGAACCGATTGCGGCCAATGTGTTCCTGCAGAAAACACTGTCCGGCTCCTTTACGGTGCGTAATCGCCACCTTCAGGCGCTTCTGAAAGAAAAAGGGCAGGATACGGATGAAATCTGGTCCTTCATCACCCTGAACAAAGGCAGCGTGCAGGAACTGGACTTCCTGACCCAGCAGGAGAAGGACGTCTTCAAGACGGCCTTTGAACTGGATCAGCGCTGGATTGTGGAACATGCGGCCGACCGCCAGCCTTATGTCTGTCAGGCGCAGTCGGTCAATCTGTTCCTGCCCGCTGATGTGCATAAGCGCGATCTGCACCAGATCCACCACATGGCGTGGAAGAAGGGGCTGAAGTCTCTGTATTACTGCCGGTCCCTGTCCATCCAGCGCGCGGACACGGTCAGCAATGTGCTGACGAAGGAAGGGGTTCTGGCGGCGGAAGCCGCCATGCGGGCCGGTGCCGCCGCACCCGAGGCTCCGGCGACCAACGGGAGCAATTATGATGAATGTCTGGCGTGCCAGTAAGTCTGCATAAACTCTCGTAACCTGATGATTTTAAAACTTTCCGTTGTAAGGATAGTCTCATGAGCGAAACACCTGCCGGACCGGGCGAACAGGAACAGCATTTCGACCTGCTGACCGCGAACCCCGTGTATAAGCCCTTTCGCTATCCGTGGGCGTATGATGCATGGCTGACGCAGCAGCGCGTCCACTGGCTGCCGGAAGAAGTTCCGCTGGCGGATGACGTGAAAGACTGGCACCGCGTGCTGAATGACAGCGAGCGGAACCTTGTGACGCAGATTTTCCGGTTCTTCACCCAGTCTGACGTTGAGGTGAATAACTGCTACATGAAGCATTACAGCCGCGTTTTCAAACCGACTGAAGTGCTGATGATGCTCTCGGCGTTTTCCAACATCGAGACCATCCACATCGCGGCTTATAGCTATCTGCTCGATACGCTGGGTATGCCCGAGGCTGAATATTCCGCATTCCTTAAGTATAAGGAAATGAAGGATAAATATGATTACATGCAGGCGTTCTCTGTAGACAGCAAGCATGAAATCGCCAAGACGTTGGCGGCCTTTGGGGCCTTTACGGAAGGACTCCAGCTCTTTGCGTCCTTCGCTATTCTGCTGAACTTCCCCCGCTTTAATAAGCTGAAGGGCATGGGGCAGATTGTCTCATGGTCCGTGCGGGATGAAACACTGCACTGCCTGTCCGTTATTCGTCTCTTCCGTGAGTTTATCCATGAAAACCCGGAAATCTGGACGGATGCGTTCCAGCAGGAACTGCGTGAAATCTGCGCGACCATTGTTGAGCATGAAGAAGCCTTTATCGACCTCGCCTTTGAAATGGGCGCGGTTGAAGGGCTGAACGCGGAGCAGGTGAAAACCTACATCCACTTCATTGCTGATCGTCGTCTGATCCAGTTGGGTCTGGACCCGCTCTATAACACCACGACCAACCCGCTGCCGTGGCTGGACGACATGCTGAACGCGGTAGAGCACACCAATTTCTTCGAAAACCGCTCGACCGAATATAGCCGCGCTTCCACCACAGGGACGTGGGAAGAAGCGTTTGAGGCGTCTGTCTTCGAGTAAAGCTGTTCTGGTGCTGAAGATTTCTCTCCGGCCTGTGTTCTCCTATAGAGCACGCCGGAGAGAGGCTCCGCGTAGATTATCAGAGATGCGGGGGCAGCAGAGTACAGGCCGTAAAACCTGAGCGGCAGTCCCTAGCCAGTTTCAGTCCGGTCGCATGACCTGCCTTTTATAAGCCGGGCAGCGGCGCCCCATCTTCCAGCACCGCGCGTGTTTGCGCTGTAAAGCGCCCATCTTCTTCATGTAAAATCATACCGACTAGCAGGCGGGCGGGGCTCCTTACCCCATAGCGTGCCTGTAGCAGAAGGATACGTGCCTCTCGGCCTGCTTTGGGCCAGAAGGGGTAAGTGGTCACGCCACCAAAGCCACTGTCCGCCAGTTGCGCTATGGCGGCGGCCATCAGGCTGGCAGGGAGTGCCAGCGTCAGGCTGCCTTTATGTCGGAGGATGCGCGAGCTGCCGCGTATCCAGAGTTTTAGAGTATCTGGCTCGGCCCGACGGGCGAGGTCTCGGCGCTCTATGGGAGATGCGGTGCCGTCCGGTGCATGCCAAGGCGGATTCGCAAAGCAGTGGTCAAACGGGCCATCTGGCAGCGTGTCTGGAAAGCGGGCGTTAAGAATGGTCAGCCCGTCCCGTGCGTTGGCGTTCAGATTCTGGCGTGCCAGTTCTGCTGTCTCATTATTCTGCTCAACGCCGGTGCCTGTCAGCCCTGCTATGCGCTGGCTCAAGCACAGTAGCCCAGCACCCGCCCCACACCCAATTTCCACCACGCGTTGCGGCGCGCGGGCGGGAATGGCGGCAGCCATAAGCACAGGCTCTAGGCCGGTTCTGTAGCCTGTCTGAAACTGGGCGTAAGCAATACGGCCGCCGAGAAGAGTGTCATGAGAAAGGTCTAAAAAATGGGCCATAAACGGGTCTTGATAAAAAGTGTCTGGCAGTCTTGAAGCGGTTGAAGCTTGACCGTTTTTCTGGTGCCCCGCATATGGTTGGGCGTCAACTCATCCCATGGCTGGGGGAAATAGCGTTTGAGTGTTGCAGTTAGTCTGCCAGAATCTGGCGGGGCCACAAGCCAGGATGGATCTAGTGTTTCTGTGAGTAAACCGGGAGAAGCGGGCTTAAAAGCCCTGGCCGATTACCTCGCGCAGGATATGCGCGCCTGTAATCAGGTTATTGTTGCACGGATGCAGAGCCCGGTTGCGCTGATCCCGCAGCTTGCGGCGCATCTTGTCGCCGCAGGGGGCAAGCGGCTGAGACCGTTGCTGACTCTGGCTGCGGCCCGACTCTGCGGGTATGATGATCAGGACGGCAAGCTGCGGCATGTGGAAATTGCAGCCTGTGTCGAATTTATTCACACCGCCACGCTGCTGCATGATGATGTGGTGGATGAAAGCCAGCTCCGCCGTGGGCTTGCTAGCGCCAATGCCATTTTTGGCAACAAGGCCTCCGTGCTGGTGGGGGATTTTCTGTTCGCCCGGGCGTTCCAGATTCTCACTGCCGATGCCTCGCTGGATGTAATGGCGATTCTGTCCGCCGCCTCCGCCACGCTGGCGGAAGGCGAGGTCATGCAGATGACCACGCAGAACGATCTCTCTACCTCGGTCGATCAGTATTTGCAGGTGATCTATGGCAAAACCGCGGCACTTTTTGCCGCCGCGTGTGAAGCTGGGGCCGTGATCGGTGAGCCCGCGCCAGAACTGCGTGAGGCTCTGCGAGTCTATGGCGCTAATCTGGGCATGGCCTTCCAGTTGGTGGATGATGCGCTGGATTATGCGGCAGATCAGGCTGTGCTGGGCAAGGAAGTGGGGGATGATTTCCGTGAGGGAAAAGTCACCCTGCCGGTTCTGGCCGCTTATGAGGCCGGGAGCGAGGAAGACCGCGTTTTCTGGCGTCGTGTGATTGAGGATTCTGAGCAGCAGCCGGAAGATCTGGAAAAGGCTCTCAAGTTGATTGCACAGACAGACGCGATTGGTGCGACCTTGCGCAAGGCGGAAGACTATGCCGCCAAAGCGCGGGACGCACTTTTGGTGTTCCCGGATTGTGAAATCCGGTCTCTGCTGATTGAAACAGCCAGCTATTCAGCCAGCCGCGAGCGCTGAAGCGCGTTCCAACAGAGTATTTTTTAAAGGGTGGCCTTCGGGCCGCCTTTTTTTATGATCTTACCTGTCATGGGAGAGGTGTCTCTATAAAGAGGTGACGCTTCGCAGAAATACGGCGTGCAGAACGTCCGTGTCTGTTTTCCGCACTGCGCCAACGGCGATCCTCTCAGCAATAAGGATTAGGTAAGTGTAGCCAACTTATGGGGCAGGCTGGTCCCATAGTGTTATCGCGTCAAAGCCATAAGGGGGCAGGGCTTTGATGAGTGCAGCACTGTCTGGCGGTGTGGCCGTGAACCAAGCGCGGGCAGGTTCTGGCAAGGGGGGGCAGGCTGGTAGCGTGCTCAGAATTGTCGCGGTGTGGCGGGCGACGGCTTCCGCCGGGTCCAACCATGTAATGCCGGGCGGTGAGACAGCGCGAAGCTGCTCCAGCACAAAGGTATAGTGCGTGCAGCCCAACCCCACCGTATCAAGCTGTGCGGAACAGTCCCGTGTAAACAGCCCGTCTATTTCAGCGCGTATCACCTCATCAGGCACCGCATATCCCCGGAACACCTTTTCTGCGCAGGCGGCAAGGCCGGGGGCTGCATGGGCAATCAGGGTGCTGTCCGGCGCATAGAGGGTTTGTAATCTATTGAGGTACGGGCGCGTGCTGGTCGCACGGGTGGCCAAAAGGCCGATTACATGGGTTTTTGTGGTGCGGGCGGCCCAGCGGATAGGGGGCACGCAGCCAATAAACGGCATATCCGGGCACGCCGCGCGCAGGGCCTCTAGCGCCAGTGTGCTGGCGGTGTTGCAGGCAACAACCACGGCCTGCGGACGGAGCCGCTGAATGGCGGCGGAAAGCAGGGAGACAATCCGGTCCGTGAGAAACGCATCATCCTGCTCGCCGTAAGGAAAAACCGCCGTATCCGCCAGATAGCTGACAGAGGTAGCGGGGCAGAGTGCACGAATCGCCCGGACAATTCCCAAGCCGCCAATTCCGGAATCGAAAGCCAGAATATGGCGGGGGTCAGAAAAAGCCGGGCGGGTCATAGAGTCTTACACTCAGGCAGGCTTGTCTTTGTTCGCTTTAAAGGCAGCCGCTTCTTCCAGACTGCCAACGCCACCGTGGCGGGCGGACCATGCAGCCGGATTTTCAAGAAAACGCCGCACTTCTGCCGCAGCCTCTTCCGAGAAGTAAGGACGTGTTGAGCAGGCTTCCAGCACATCCCACCATGTGCACAGTGCGTGCAGGGAGATGTTCATGTTTGTCAGAGACTGGTGAGCCCCCGGGAAAACCCCGTAATAGAAGATGACAAAGGCATGATTGATCAGCGCACCGGCATCGCGCAGCGCATTGGCGAAAGCAACCTTGGAGGCCCCATCCGTGGTAAGGTCTTCCACCAGCAGGGTGCGCATGTTCTCGGGCACATCGCCTTCAATCTGGGCGTTACGGCCAAAGCCTTTGGGCTTTTTGCGTACGTACGCCATGGGCAGCATCATGCGGTCCGCCATCCATGCGGCGAAGGGAATCCCTGCGGTTTCCCCACCCACAACGGCATCAATGCTCTCATACCCGACATGACGGCCAATTTTTTCCACGCCCAGTTCCATGATCTTGGCGCGGGCGCGGGGGAAGAAGATGATGCGCCGGCAGTCAATATAGACCGGGGATTTCCAGCCGGATGTCAGCGTATAGGGCTCTTCCGGACGAAAATTGATGGCTTTGATTTCCAGCAGCAGACGTGCCGTGCACAGGGCCGCATCGCGATCCCAGTCGCTGGTTTCGCCGGTGGGGGGGGCGACCATGTTTGCGGGTGACGTCATGAAGCGCTTCCTTGATAATGGCGGTTGGAATTTGCTTTGGCATAGCCCCCGACGGCGTGAAAATCTATGCTTCATCGCAGTCTTGCCTGCTGGAATGAGAAAATGACCTTCTCTGTAACAAAGTTGGCGCCTGTCTGGGTGGTGGAGAGCAGCTTTGGGCCGGACCCGGGGCCTGCCTACGTGCTGGCATCCCGCCTCGGGTGCCTCTTCCGGCGGGTGCGGACGGAAATGCTCGCACTCGATTCGTTTCTGGAAGAGCGGCGGGAACCGGGACTGATTCTCACATCCGGGTGGCGCTCGGGTTATGCTGCTTTAAAAGCTGGGCGCCGGGCCGGGTGTCCGGTCGTGTGGTGTGTGCGGCAGGAAGGTCGCTCCGCGCCAATGTTGCGCTCCCTGCCGTTTGATCTTGTGGTCGCGCCATCCCCCGCCGCTCCGACAGCCAAGTTTTGCCCGACACTCGGCCCGATGACGATTATCTCTCCTGCGATGCTGGCTCGGGCGGGGAAAGCTTGGCAGGAGCGGCTGGAGCATCTGCCGCACCCCCGTGTGACTGTGGTTGTGGGTGAAAACGCCTATCGCACGCAGGAAGAAGCCTTGCTGCATGGAAAGAAGCTGGCAGGGCTGGTGAACCGGCAAGGAGGCTCGGTGCTGCTTGTCGTGCGGGATGACCGTAAGTCAGACCTGACGGATGCCTTCATTACCGGACTTTCAGAGACATTTCTGTTGGTCTGGCGGCAGGGCGAACCTGATGAGGAACCTCTTGTGGGTTTTATGGCGTGTTCGGACTGTGTGGTTATAGGCGGTGGAGACGGCACGTTGCTGACCGAAGCCTGCGTGGCGGATCTTCCGGTTTTTCTGATGGAGCGGGAGCAGGATTTGCGCGGTGTGCGCGGGCGTGTCGCGCGCCGACTGATAGAAGACGGTCATTTACGGGTTTTGACGGATAATTTCTCTGCATGGCCACGGCCTGTGCTGGATGAGGCCGGACGTGTGGCTGCTATTTTGCGTAGTCGATGGTCTCTATAGGCTCGTAGGCTCTAGGAACCGGCTATGTAAAAACTTGTGATCAGATGAGGCGCTCTGAGAGCGTATTCCGCCTTGCATCCTTGTAAGAATTGGCGTCTAATCACCGCAGTTGAGAATGATTGTTAATCAAGGATAATGCCGGTGGGTGTTGAACTAAGTCGGATCGCACGTAAATGCGAGCGAGCTGTCGTCACGGCGTATCAGGAATTGCGTGAAGTCGGCACAGAGGATGTGACTGCTTTTCATGCGTGCACAACCCTGTATCGCATTCATCACCCTGAAGCGTCTTTAAACGAAGCTCGCCGTCTGGTCTCCGAATGGATTGACCATCACGTTGTGCGAGAGTCCAAAGCACCAACCAAAGGGTGTGACTGCGACTGATCTGCTTAATAGGGCAGTCTAGGCGTTACAAAAGCAGGCCGTAAAAGAGCCAGATCGGGGTGCCCGGTCTGGTTTTTTTTGTGTGGAAAATATATACAAGCTGGAAAGTTTCTCTAAGAAAATAATTGTAACGTTATGTTTTCAAAGGAATTTGGCTTGGCTTGGCTTGGCGGTTGCAAGCGTAACGTAACGCGCCCACTCCTGCGCCTGCCAAGCATCCCGCTTTTCAGGCCCAAGAGTGGGCTGACGTTTTTAAGAAGTAAGACTCTGTCGAGCCTTACCGTTTATCGACAGCGACAAAATCTCTCTGCGCTGCGCCGGTATAAAGCTGACGGGGGCGGCTGATGCGCTGGCCCGGTTCTTCGATCATTTCTTTCCACTGGCTGACCCAGCCGGTGGTGCGGGCTACGGCAAACAGCACGGTGAACATGCTGGTGGGAATGCCCATGGCTTTCAGAATGATGCCTGAGTAGAAATCGACATTCGGATAGAGTTTGCGCTGCACGAAGTAATCGTCATTGATGGCGATTTTTTCCAGCTCAATAGCCAGATCCAGCAGCGGATCATCCTTAATGCCAAGCTCGCCCAGCACTTCATGGCAGGTTTTCTGCATGATCTTGGCGCGTGGGTCGAAGTTTTTATAAACGCGGTGGCCAAAGCCCATCAGCTTTACGCCGCTGGTTTTGTCTTTCACCTTGGCGATGAAGTCAGGGATGTTTTCCTTGCTGCCAATGGCGGCCAGCATTTTCAGAACGGCTTCGTTCGCGCCGCCGTGAGCGGGTCCCCAGAGGGCTGCGATCCCTGCGGAGATACAGGCAAACGGGTTGGCACCTGTGGAGCCTGCCATCCGCACGGTGGAGGTGGAGGCGTTCTGCTCATGGTCTGCGTGCAGGATCAGGATCCGATTCATGGCGCGGGCCAGAACAGGGTTGACCTTGTAGGGTTCAGACTCGCGGGCGAACATCATGGCGAGCAGGTTTTCCGCGTAGTTCAGGTCATTGCGCGGATAGATGAAGGCTTCGCCCTGCGTGTATTTGTAGGCCCATGCCGCAATGGTCGGGATTTTGGCAATCAGACGCATGGCGGCCAGTTCACGATTCGCCTTGATCGCGATGTCGTTGGCATCCGGATAGAATGCGGAGAGCGCGCCAACCGTGCCACACAGAATGGCCATGGGGTGCGCATCACGCCGGAAACCGTTGAAGAAATTCCGGATCTGCTCATGCAGCAGCGTGTGATTGGTCAGGGTGTTGGAGAATGTCTCAAAATCACCCTTGTTTGGCAGTTCCCCATTCAGGAGCAGATAAATAACTTCCTCATAGGAAGCGTGTTCTGCAAGCTGGGCAATGGGATAGCCGCGATGGAGCAGGACGCCCTTATCGCCATCAATAAAGGTGATTTTGCTGGAGCACGAGGCTGTCTCGCCGTAGCCGGGGTCATAAGTGAAGACGCCCATATCAGCCGGAAGCTTGCGGATATCGACGACATCTGGCCCGAGGGTGCCAGAAAGGACTGGCAGAGTCGCCGTCCGCCCACCGAGCGATATGGTTGCGTCGGACCGCTGACCTTCGTTCTGCGATGCGCTCATGATGTTTCCTTCTGCATTATAATGCCGCTGCCTGACAGGCTGACTGACTGGCGGCCTGCTGTCTGACTGTTCTCACCGATCCAGAAAGAAACAGGAAGAAGGCGGACGATAAACCGCGCGTTATCAAAAGGGGTGATGCTTGGAAAACTGCGCTTTCCTGCCCTCAGGGTCGCGCGAATGTGTCTAAAGTCAGGCTTGTTGCATCGCATTGCGCCCAGCCTGTGTCCTCTTCAGCACTTTCTGAACCCCACATGTGGAAGACGGCAAGCGAGGCCGTTGCGAATCCCGCCTCCAGCGCATCCGCCTGACTATCCAGCCAACGGGCCAGCGCGGAGATGCCGGGGTTATGCCCCACCAGCAGCAGAGTGCGGGCTTCCACTGAGGCTTGCCGAATGCAGGCAAGCAGGGCGGAGGGCGGCGCTTCATAAATGTCCGGGCAGAACCGGGTGGGCAGAACGGGCGGTGGTTGGAAAGGCTCCAGAGCCGCCAAGGTTTCCCGCGTGCGGCGGGCTGGGCTGCATAGAACAAGGTCCGGCGCCAGAGCGTTGGCGCGGAGCCATGCGCCACAGCGGCTTGCGGCCATTCGTCCTTCTGCTGTCAGTGCGCGGGCCAGATCGGCCTGCTCGCTAAAATCACCGCCCGGAGGGCCTGCGGCTTCGGCATGCCGGAGCAGAAGGAGGCGGCGCGTCACTTTACAGTCGACTCGGAAGACTGTTTTGCAATCGCTTCATGGTGGCGAATAACTTCATGGATAATGAAGTTCAGAAACTTCTCGGCAAAGTCCGGGTCCAGATGGGCGTCTTCAGCCAACGTGCGCAGGCGGGCAATCTGCCGGGCTTCTCTGGCCGGGTCGGCTGGCGGCATGTCGTAACGCGCCTTGAGCGCGCCCACGGCTTTTGTGCAGCGGAACCGTTCCGCCAGCATGGCGACAAGGGCTGCATCGATATTGTCAATGCTGCGGCGGAGGTCCAGCAGGGCGGCGGTGGGAGAGGGCTGGTCAGTCACGGTTTGCACAATTCTCTGTTTCTATCTGGCATGGTGAGGGAGCGCTGTGTGTACAAGACTATGACACAGCAGGCGCAGATTCTTCCATAAAGTTAGCCGGGACATCCAGCCATGCCAGATGGCCGCCTTTGCCTGCCCCGGTATCTGTAAAAATGGCCTGCCCCCCGGCGCGGCCCGGAATGGTCAACGGGCAGCCGTTGGTGGAGCGCTGGTCATGCCCGCAATAGACCGTATAGCCGGTGGGAATATGGTTGACCCAGTTCAGGCACCGTTCAGGAAAGCCATCTTTCTGCATTCTGCTGGTTGTTTCTCCAAACAGCGCGCGGGAGAGCAGAAAAGTTACCCGACCGAGGGCGGGTGGGGGTGGCTCCATCAGCATCCGCACATCAAATGCGCCATGCACAAACAGCATCCGGCCCAGCCCCAGCCATGCGGGAGCGGCGTCCAGCATCTCTAGCGCAAAACCCAGTACATCCGCGTTTTCCGGGAGGTGGAGTTGCGCCATTGTGGCTTCCAGCGGCGGGTCCGGGCGGAGTTTTTTGCCCAGCAGGGCACGGCCCAGCTTGCGGTCATGATTACCGATGAGAAACAGGCCGCGCCCTTCCTGCATCACATCATGCATCAACCGTAACACGCCTGCGCTGTCCGGCCCGTAATCTACAAGGTCACCAAGCTGGATAATAAAGCGGTCCGTAGCCACGGCATGGCGGAACGCCTGCAAATCTCCATGCACGTCTCCCACAACGCGGAGTCCTTTCCGCATTGCCGCTTTCACGTTTCCGTCAGGGAAGAGGCCTGTGTGCATCTGCTGTTATCCACCTTTCTCCTCACCATGTAGGCGCCACAGGCGGACACAGGGAAGGGAGCAACGGTAATTTTTTACGGACGGCTGTTTTGTGCACAAGCATGTGACGCGCCACGCCCGTCATTTTCTGCCTACGTTACGCATATCATCCGGCCGCCAAGGTGTGTCGGTGGGAAGGAGTGGTGCAATGGGATATAGAGCGCTTCGTACCCGTTTGATCCGCTTCGCGTCGGAACTGAAATAATAAAGAACAGGAAGGCCTCTCAATGAAAGAGCGCATTCGTAATGTTGCCCTGCGTAGCAAAGTCTGTTCAGCGGAAAACGCTGCTGAACTTATCCGTCCGGGTGCCGTCGTCGGTGCCAGTGGTTTTACGGGCGCAGGGTACCCCAAAGCCGTGCCAGAAGCGCTGGCCGGGCTCATGGAGCAGGCCCATACACGGGGTGAGGACTATCGCATCAGCCTGATTACCGGCGCATCCACCGGCCCGCAGTTGGATGGCGTGCTGGCAAAGGCGAATGGTGTTTCCTTCCGCTCACCGTTTAATACCGACGCCGCGATGCGTGACCGCATCAATAATGATGAGACAGAGTATTTCGACAACCACCTTGGTCAGGTTGCCGGGCGGGCTGTGCAGGGCAATTACGGCAAGTTTGATATTGCTCTGGTTGAAGCCGTAGCCATTACGGAAGATGGCGGCATTGTTCCGACATCATCCGTGGGTAACTCCCAGACCTTCCTCGATATTGCCGAAAAGGTGATTATCGAAGTGAATGACTGGCAGAATCCGGGGCTGGAAGGCATTCACGATATTTGGGACGGCAATGTGAGCGGCATCCCACCGCGTGACATTATTCCCATCCGTAAGGCAGACGACCGCATTGGCGGCAACGCCCTGCGCGTGAACCCGGACAAGATTGTCGCGATTGTTAAGTCGAACGACAGAGACCGTAACGCGCCGTTCGCTGCTCCGGATGAAAGCGCGCGCGCTATTGCCGGGCATCTGCTTGATTTCTTCAGCCATGAAGTCAAAGAGAAGCGTCTTCCGCCGTCTCTGCTGCCTTTGCAGTCAGGCGTTGGCAACGTGGCAAACGCCGTGCTGGAAGGGCTGAATGAAGGCCCGTTTGAAAATCTGGTTGGCTTTAGTGAGGTCATTCAGGACGGTATGCTGGCCATGCTGGATTCTGGCCGGATGCGTGTGGCATCTGCTACGTCGTTCTCTCTCAGCCCGGATGCGGCGGAAGAGATCAACAACCGCATGGACTTCTTCCGCACCAAGATCATTCTGCGCCAGCAGGATGTGAGCAACAGCCCCGGTGTAATCCGTCGTCTCGGCTGTATCGCCATGAACGGCATGATTGAGGCCGACATTTACGGCAACGTGAACTCCACGCGCGTCATGGGATCCAAAATGATGAACGGGATTGGCGGGTCCGGCGATTTTGCCCGGAGTTCCTACCTGTCCATCTTCCTGTCTCCCTCCACAGCCAAGGGCGGCAAGATTTCCGCCATTGTGCCGATGGCGGCGCATGTGGACCATATCATGCAGGACACGCAGATTTTCGTGACGGAACGTGGTCTGGCTGACCTGCGTGGGCTTTCACCCGTGCAGCGTGCGCAGAAGATCATCTCCAACTGCGCGCACCCGGACTACCAGCCGATGTTGCAGGATTACTTTGACCGTGCCCGCAAAGAGTCCTTTGGCAAGCACACGCCACACCTGTTGCAGGAAGCTCTGTCCTGGCACCAGCGGTTTGTGGAAACGGGAAGTATGCTCCCGGCCTGAAAAAGCCAGATTAAAAAACCGGATTGCGGCAGCGTCTCTCTAGCTGCCGCGCCGGATTAGCTGTCCCGGGCGAGAGTCGCTTGGGGCAGTGTTCCGGTTTGCGGTGTCACAACAATATCAACCGGGTGTTCAGCCAGAAACTCGTCTGGCTGGAAATTGGCCGTAATCGGATTTTCCGTAATCACGGCTTCCGCATCACGGTGCACCAGCGAGAACAGATCAGGCGCCGCGTTGGGGGATAGATAGGCGGCATAAGGGTGCTGCCCCGCCATGCGATGCGCCGCATAAGCCTCCCGCATGGAGTGAACGGGGATAGCGACCAGCATGGACGGGTCGGCCTGCAAGGCGACTTCCGTTGTTTCCTTGCTGGATGGTACCAGCACCACGCGGTCCCGCATTCTGGCTTTGCGCACCAGCAGAGCGACATCTGCCGGATTGGTATTGTTCAGGTCCAGCATCAGCAGAGTATGTGCGCGGCGGGATGAGGCCAGAACTTCACTCAGCGGATTAGAGCCGGGGATGACAACCAGCCGTCCATCAGGTTGAGACGCCAGTTCCAGCCGCAGCATGCCGGGGCTGTTCTGGTGCGGCAGGCCTGCGGAGGTTGCTGTCATGCTCAGCCCGGTGCTGGGTGTGCAGATAATCAGGCCATGATGGATGCGGGCCAGAAGTCCGTAGGCTTTGGACTGGTGCAAAACCAGCCCCCCACAGGCCAGCATGCATACACCAATAGCCAGCGCGCCTTTACCCAAGCAGCGTTTGAGGGGGTTCCCGGCGCATTTTCGGGGCATGTCTGATGTCGTATCAGGATGCGGCATCTGTCTTTATCCCTAGTCCTGTTGCCCGGCCATAGCGGCGGCGCGGGCAAGATCAACTGACAGAACACGGCTCACACCGCGCTCCTGCATGGTTACGCCAAAAAGATGGTCCATATGGGCCATTGTCAGTTGATGGTGAGTAACAACCAGAAAACGGGTTCCTGCTTCTGTAACCATGTCCCCCAACAGGGAACTGAAACGTCCAACGTTGGCATCATCAAGCGGTGCGTCAACCTCGTCGAGCACACAAACGGGGGCCGGATTACAGCGAAACACTGCAAAAATCAATGAAAGAGCGGTTAAAGCCTGTTCACCTCCCGAAAGGAGGGACAAGGTGGCCAGCTTTTTCCCCGGTGGCTGGGCATAGATTTCAAGCCCGGCTTCCAGCGGGTCATCACTGCCGACAAGGCCGAGATGCGCCCGGCCACCGCCAAACATGCGGGAGAAGAGGGACTGGAAATGCTGGTCCACCTGCGTGAACACAGCCATCAGCCGTTCCCGCCCTTCCTTATTCAGGGAGCCGATAGAGCCCCGTAGCCGGGCAATGGCGGCTTCCAGATCCGCGATTTCCGCCCCCAGCGTGCGGGCCTGTCCGGAGGCTTCTTCAGCCTCGATTTCCGCGCGCAGGTTGACCGGGCCCATCTCTTCCCGTTCCCGCGTGAGGCGAGAGATTTTACGGCGCAGAGCACTTTCCGCGGCTTCCGTCAGGTCTCCCGTGGGAGCGCGGGGCGGGGCTGGTGTTTCGGCCAGAAGCTGGTCGAGAATGGCCTGCGCCTGCTCACTTCGAGCGTCGGCTTTCAAGAGATTTTCCCGCGCGGCGGTCAGTTGCGCCTCGGTTTTCCGGCGCTGTTCATTCGCGTCACTCAGAGCTGCTTCCGCTTCGGCGCGCGCTTTGTCGGCCTCGGCATAGGCGGTTTCGGCCTCTGCCAGAGCCTGAAGCGTGGTGTTTTTCAGCCGCTCAGCTTCTGCGGGCAGTTCTGAGACCGTCTGATGCTCCGTGCGGGCCGCATCCAACCGAGCCTGCGAATGGGTCAGATCGGTCCGGGCTGCGTCTGCGCGGGCGGTCCAGTCCTGCATTGTGGCGTTCAGAGAAGCCAGTCGGCTCGCAAGTGTGGTTTTTTCCGCCTGTAAGGATGCCCGGAGTTCACGCACCTGTTCAAGTTCTGCGGTCAGGGTGGTGCGTTGCTCCCGCAAGGTCGCCAGCGTTTCTTCACCGTTGTCCGGCAACGCGCGGGCGGCCTCTTCCTGTGCGGCTATCGCATGGGTTTTACGCGCTTCGGCCTCAGCCTGTTCTACCTGAAGCGATTCCAGACGCGGGGTGAGGGCGGCCAGACGGGAGCGGACTTCAAGAGCCAGTTCCTGCACTGTCTGATGGTGCTGCGTGGCCTCCTGCGTCGCTTTTTCCTCGCTGAGCACGGTCTGCTCTGCTGTGCGGTAGGCAGATTCGGCCTCACTTTGCCGGGTCTGGGCGGTGTGCAGGGTCTCTTCAATCTGCTTGTCAGCCTGCCCGGTCGCCAGACGGCTTTCCAGATCAGCAACCGAGCTTTCTTCCACCACAACATCCTGCCGCAGGCGCTCGCGCTCCGGCAGCAGCGTTTCCATGCGTGCGCTGGCTGAGGCCTGTTGGTTTTCCGCGCGGGTCAGGGCGTCCTGCGCGGACCGGAGGGACTGTTCCGCCAGTTTAAGGGACGTGCGGACCTGCAGCTCTGTCTGCTGGGCTGCTGTGTCTTTCTGGCGAGCCTGTTCCAGCGCCGTTTTGAGCGTTTCTGTCTGTGGCAGGGCGTCCTGTGCGGCTTTGGCCGCTATCAGGGTGGCTTCGGCCTCTTTTCTCGCGGCAACGGCGCGTTCCTGTTGCGGCAGAAGGCCGTCTAGCCGGGCGCGAGAGGCTGCATGGCGGCGTTCAAGGTCGGCTTCCTGCGTGCGGGCCTGCTGCAAGGCTTTTTCAAACGTTGCCCGTTGGGCACGGTGGTTTGTAGCCTGCTGTTCCATATCCCGGAGTGCTACGCTGGCGGCGGCTACCGCTTGCTCGGCGCTTGGCGCGTCCTGCTGGAGCGTTACGAGACGTTGCTCGGTCTCTTTTAAAATCCGGCGTTGGGCGAGGCGGCGTGTTGCGGCGTCCGGTTCTCCCGCGCGGGTATAAAATCCATCCCAGCGCCAGAGATCGCCCGCCTTTGAAACAAGGCTTTGCCCCGGCTTGAGGTCTGCTTGCAGGGGCCGACCATCCACACCGTCTGGCAGGAGACCAATGCTGGACAGAACACGGTCCAGTGCCTCAGGCGCTTTGATATGAGTGCTGAGGGGCACGGCGTTACCGGGCAGGGCGGGTAGGTCCGCTAAGGCTGGTAAACAATGCCAGCCCCGCGCGGCATTGTCCGCCACCGGGGCATCCAGACCTTCTGAGAGGGCCGCGGCCAGAGCGGCCTCATACCCTTCTGGAATATCCATACGGGCGGAAACTGGTTCTGCCGTATCCGCCGTATCTGTCCCCAGCGCCTGCGCGAGCCCGTCCGCCTGTGCCTGCAAGCGGGCGAGTTCCGTCTGGAGGGTATTCTGGTGGTTGACGGCGCTTGTGTGGTTTGTCCGGAGGTCGGTCAGGCTGGCGTCCGCCTGCGTAAGAGCCTCTGTAACTGTGCGGAGTTTGTCTTCCTGCGTGGCGCGGGCGGTCTGGGCCACTTTGAGCGTGTCGTCCGGGAGGGCCTCAGACTGCGCCTGATGCAGCCCTTTTGTAAGTGTCTCTTCTTCCTGACGGGCGCGGTTTAGAGCCGTCTGGGCGGTAGAACAGGTTGCTTCTACACTTCTGCGATGGCTTTCATGGTCCTGAAAGGCGCGGCTGGCCTGAGTGAGAGCTGCGGAGGTGTCGCGCCGTGTGGTCTCGGCCTCTTCCAGCGTTAGCGCGGCAGCCTGATGCTCCGTGGTGGCCTGTGCTGCCTTGTCTTTCAAAGTCTGGAGAGCGGAGTCTTCCAAAAGGGCGGCCTGCGTCTCCGCGTGGCGTTTTTCAAGTTGTGCCAGATCAGACCGCAACGTGGTGAGTTTGGCACGGCTGCGCTCAAGTGCCTTACGGGTTTCAGCCTGCGTCTGGCGGGCGTTTTCCGCATCGTTCCGTGCGATGGACAGGGCAACGCTGGCGTCCGAGCGGGCGCGGTCGGCTTCTTCAAACGCTGTGCGGGCGGCGGCCTGCGCGGCACGGGCCTCCTGCACGGCTTTGGCGGCGTCCGCCATACTCTCATCAGACGGCAGGCGCGCCTGCAATGCGTCCAGTTCGGCTTGTAGGGTAGAGACGGCGTCTGATGCACGGGTTAGCAGGGTGGTGGCGGATTCCAGTTCTTCTGTGGCGCGTTGTTTACGGGCGCGGGCGGCGGCCAGTGTTTCGGTCTGCTGGGTCAGTGTGCGTTCGCTGTCTGCCAGAGCCTCGGTCAGTTCGGTCTGGCGGGCTTCCGCATCGGCGGTTCTTTGGGGGAGGGAGGCTTCTGCCGCTTCGGACTCGGTTTTTTCCGTGCTCAGACGTTCCAGTGTATCGGTGGCATCCTCCACGCGGGTCTGGGCGGCTGTGTAGTCGGCTTCATGCTGCTGGAGGCGTTCTGTGGCACTTCTGGCCTGTGCTGCGGCGCGTTCTTCTTCCCGTGTGACGCCTTCCGCCGTGACCCGGCAGCGTTCCAGCACTGTGCGGGCTTCATCCGCTCGGGCGCGGAGGGTGGGGAGTTTCTGGTTGGCTTCAAACTCCGCAATCACCGCGCCTTCAGCGGCCTCTTCATGCTCTGTCAGGGCATGGCGGGCGCGGACGGCGGTTTCAATGGCGCGTTCAACCGCCTGCCGGGCGCGGGCATGCAGGACCGCCAGCAGTTCGGTTTCCGCGTCACGCAGGGCGGAGGAGAGTTCGCGGTAGCGGCTGGCTTCGCGGGATTGTTCGGCAAGGCCGCCCAGCCGGGTTTCCAGTTGCTGGCGGAGGTCTTCCGCGCGGGTCAGATTGCTCTCGGTGGCGCGCAGCTTGAGTTCAGCTTCATGCCTGCGGGCGTGCAGGCCGGTGATGCCCGCGGCTTCTTCCAGAATGGAGCGGCGTTCCTCTGGCCGCGCGCCCACCAGCATGGCCACACGGCCCTGACTGACCATGGCGGAGGAGCGGGCGCCGGACGCGAGATCGGCAAACAGCGTCTGCACGTCCCGCGCGCGGGCGGGCTTGCCGTTAATGCGGTATTCGCTGCCGGAGCCGCGTTCGGCCCGGCGGGTAATCTGAAGTTCGTCCTGATCGGCAAAGGCGGCGGGGCCGTGGCCTTGTGTGCCTTCCAGCGTGACGGTCACTTCCGCCAGAGAGCGGGCAGGGCGGCCTGCCGTGCCCGCAAAAATTAGATCATCCATTTCTCCGCCGCGCAGGGAGCGAGCGGAGGATTCTCCCATCACCCAGCGCAGGGCTTCCACCACGTTGGATTTGCCACACCCATTGGGTCCGACAATGCCGGTCAGGCCGGGGAGAATTTCTACGGTGACGGGTTCAGCAAAGCTCTTGAACCCGACAATCCGCAAGCGGACAAAGCGGACGGTCATACAGAACCGGGCTTATTGCCAGACGGAGACGGCGCGCGTCAGCTGGCGTCCGCCAGATTTTTGGCGAAGGCTTCGTATGTCATGTCATTCGAAACCTGAATTTTGTTGTTGAAGCGGAAGGTCGGCGTGGAATCGAAATGATACTTGTTCTGCGCGTCCGTCTGCTGGTCCAGAATGAACTGCATTAATTGCTGGTCGGCGACTGTTTTATCAAACACATCGCCCGGCATCCCGGCAAAGGCGGCCATTTTTTTCAGGGCTTCCAGCGGGCTGCTGTCCTTGATGTAGGCCCAGCGGTCCAGACTGGCGAGCAGGGAGGCCGTAAAGGGCTCGTAGCGTTCCGGCGGCAGCGTACGCGCGACCATGGCGGCAACGGTTGCAAGCTGATCTGTCGGGAAATCATGGAACACGTAGCGGATTTTCCCGGTGTCGATCAGGTTCTTCTTAACCTGCGGGAACGTGTTTTCGGAAAAATGGGCGCAATGGATGCAGGTCAGCGAGAACCATTCTTCCACAACGATTTTTGCGTTCGGATCCCCCATCTGCCGCGTCGCCATGCGCGGGTCTGTCCCGGTTGCCGTGTCGGCAAAAGCCAGACCGTGCGTTGCCGTTGCGGCCAGAGCCGTGCCAGCGGTGACAAGGAGAGAACGACGGGAAAAGGACATGGGTAATCCTGCATTCGTTGTGGTTGAAACGGTCAGTCAGTTAGGGATGACGGCAGAATACTGTGTCCGTCAAGCCATACGCGAGGGCTCGGTATCGCTCTCACCTTCGCTGGGGGTAGGTTCTGCCGCGTTGGGTAGTTTGCGGACCCGCACGCGGCGGATGTGCCGGGCATCCGCATCCAGCACCCGGAAAACATACCCGTTTTCATGGGTCAGCACTTCACCACGCGCAGGCACATGGCCAGCCATGCGGAACACCAGACCGCCGATTGTCTCGATTTCGGCTTCCTTTTCGGAGGCTGTGAGAATGCCGCCAATCCGCTGTTCAAACTCCTGCACCGGGCAGCGGGCATCCACATCATACGTGCCGTCCGGGCGTTCGGTAATCATGGTCACGGCGGGTTCGTCATGCTCATCGGAAATATCGCCGACGATGGTTTCAATCAGGTCTTCAATCGTCACCAGACCATCCACGCCGCCATATTCGTCAATCACCAGCGCCATATGCGTCTGGCGTTGGCGCATTTGCAGCATCAGGTCCATCACCGGGATCTGCGGGGCAATCATCAGCGGTTGGCGGAGCAGGGGCTCGATGTTGAAGGCCTCACTGGTGCCGACATAGGCAATCAGATCCTTCACATGGATCATGCCCACAATATCATCCAACTGGTTGCGATAAACCGGCATGCGGGAGTGGTTTTCCCGCCGCATCATGGCCAGCGCATCATCCAGACTGATGGCAACCGGCATCGCGATAATATCCGGGCGCGGGATCATCACATCATCCGCCGAGATATTCCGCAGGCGCAGGATGTTGGCAATCAGCACGCGTTCCTGCCGGTCCAGCTCCGGTTTTTCCCCTTCCGGTGTCTCGGATTCGTTGGCAGCCTGCTGCACAAGGGCTGCAATGGAACTGCGCAGGCCGGGAGTCTGCTTTCTACGGCTTAGAAAGGAAAACAGGCCGCGGCTGGGAGGGTCTTGCCCTTCTGACCGTGTGGAGTCGTGCTCGCTCATGCCTGTCGTGTCCCCTGTAGCATTCCCTCTGGCTTCCCCTGCGGCTTCCATGGATTGGGAATATGCAGCCGGGAGAGCAGGCGTGCTTCCAGCATTTCCATTTCGCGGGCTTCTCCCGCCTGATGATGGTCATAACCCGCCAGATGCAGGCTGCCGTGAACAATCAGATGCGCCAGATGCTGGCTGACAGATTTCCCCGCCGCGCGAGCTTCCCGCAGCACGGTTTCCAGCGCGAAGATAATGTCTCCGCCGGGAATGCCCGGAGGTGGGGCAAATGGTGGGTCAAAGGTCAGAACATTGGTGGGGCGGTGCTTGCCGCGATGCTGCCCGTTGAGGACACGCACCACGCGGTCGGTCGATAACACAACGCTGCCGGGCTGGCGGCCATACCCTTTGCAGGCGGCCAGAGTGTGGCGCACCAGTTGTTCCGCGCGGGGCACGTAACAGTGCCAGCGCCGGTCCTCTACCAGAATTTCCGGCGTTTCTTCAAACGCGCAGGAGGGGAAAAAGCCTGCTGTCGCAGGATTTTCCGGGCCAGCCACATCCCTTGCGGGAACGTGGCTTGTGCTACTTGGCGGTTCCATTGTTCTCCTGACGGCCATTGTCACGGGGCGATCCCCTGAGAGCCGTCGTCCTTACATCATACGCTTCTACAATGCGCGCGACCAGTCTGTGCCGCACCACATCCGCCGCGTCAAACTGTGTGATGTTAATGCCGCGCACATGGCCCAGCGTTTCCAGAGCGTCCTTCAGCCCGGATGTCGTGCCCGAAGGCAGGTCGATCTGGGTGAGGTCGCCCGTAATTACCATGCGTGACCCCGGCCCGAGGCGGGTGAGAAACATCTTCATCTGCGCGATGGTGGTGTTCTGGGCTTCATCCAGAATGACAAACGCATGGGAGAGCGTGCGCCCGCGCATGAAGGCCAGTGGAGCGACCTCAATATCCCCCGCCGCCATCCGCCGCACGACCTGATCTCCCGGCAGCATGTCATGCAGGGCGTCATAAAGCGGGCGCAGGTAGGGGTCGATCTTGTCTTTCATGTCTCCGGGCAGGAAGCCCAGACGTTCCCCGGCTTCCACCGCCGGGCGGGAGAGGATGATCCGGTCCACCGAACCCGCCTGCAACATGGCGACAGCCTGTGCCACGGCCAGATAGGTTTTGCCGGTGCCTGCTGGCCCAATGCCGAACACCATCTCCTTTTTGGCCAACGCCTGCATGTAGGCGGCCTGTCCGGGGGAGCGGGGTTCAATTACCCCATGGCGCATTTTCAGGGCAGGCATGGTGCCTGTGGCATCAGCCTGCGCGGGGTGCTGGACTGTCTGGTGAACATCGGCTGAACGCTGCATATCGGTGTGCCTTGTGCTTTCACGCAGTTGGGTCATGCGGATGACAGCTTCCAATGTGCTGACATCCACCACGCCCCCGGCGGCCAGTTTCTGATAAAGAGTGCTGAGCGTTGTGCGGGCTATGGCGACATCGGCCGGTGTGCCCCTGATGGAAATCCGGTTCCCGCGATGGGCGACCTGCACCTCCAGCCCTTCCTCCATGTGGCGCAGATTGCGGTCATGGTCTCCTACAAGGCGCGCCAGCAGCGCGTTATCTTCAAATAGCAGGGTGACCGGTTTTTCCGGTGCGGTGGAGAGGGTCTGGTTGGTGGTGCTCAAGCGTATACGGTCTCCTCTTCCAGAATGCCGTTGAGAGAGTTGGTCAGGCGTTCAGTAATTTTAACGGGCACTTCCCGGCCAATCAGGTCCGGTGTGCCATCCACATGCACGGGCTGGAGCCATGGGGTGCGCCCGGCAATCTGGCCCGGCTTGCGGCCCTCCGACGTGAACAGGACAGAGACGGTCTTGCCCACGAGAGACTGGTTGAACGCATCCTGCTGCTCCCGCAGCAGGGCTTGCAGAGCTTGAAGGCGGGCATCCTTCACGTCTTCTGGCACCTGCAACGGAGCTCCGGCGGCAGGGGTGCCGGGGCGCTGCGAGTATTTGAAGGAGTAAGCCTGCGCAAAGGTGACATCCCGCACCAGTTGCATGGTGGCTTCAAAATCCTCGTCCGTTTCGCCCGGATGGCCGACAATGAAGTCTGAGGAGAGCGCCATGTCCGGCTGCGCGTCTTGCAGTTTGCGGACAATGTCCCGGTATTCGTCCGCGGTGTGCCCCCGGTTCATGGCCCGCAGGATTTTGTCAGACCCGGACTGCACCGGCAGGTGCAGGTAGGGCATGAGTTCCGGCAGGTCCCGATGGGCGGCAATCAGGGCGTCATCCATATCGCGCGGGTGGGATGTCGCGTAGCGGATGCGGTTCAGGCCGGGGATCGCGGCCAGCGCATAGGCTAGCTGGGCCAGCCCCCAGACGTCTCCATCCGGGCCTGTGCCGTGATAGGCGTTGACGTTCTGGCCCAGCAGGCTGATTTCCTGCACGCCGCTTTCCACCATGCGCCGGGCTTCCGCCAGAACGGACGTGACCGGGCGGCTGACCTCGGCCCCGCGTGTGTAAGGCACCACGCAGAAGGAGCAGAATTTGTCACACCCTTCCTGAATGGTGAGGAACGCGGTGAGGTTGCCGGGCGTCTGCGGGGCTGCTGTTTCTGGCAGGAAGTCAAATTTCTGCTCTGCGGGAAAATCCGTCTCGATCACCGCGCCACCCGCACGGGCGGCGCGGGCCACCATTTCCGGCAGGCGATGATAGGTCTGCGGGCCTAGGACAATATCCACATAGGGCGCACGGGCCAGAATTTCCTGCCCTTCCGCCTGTGCGACGCAGCCGGCCACGGCGATGATGGTCTTCTGCCCGGTGGCTTCGCGCTCGTCCTTAATTTTCCGCAGGCGGCCGAGTTCCGAGAACACTTTTTCCGCAGCGCGGTCCCGGATGTGGCAGGTATTGAGGATAATCATGTCCGCCGCAGTGGGTGTGTCCACCGGCTGATAGCCGAGCGGGCGCAGCACATCGCTCATCCGTGCGCTGTCATACACATTCATCTGGCAGCCCCATGTGATGACATGCAGGCCACGTGTTGTCGTTGTCGTCGGGGCGGGAGAAGAAGAGGAAAGTCCAGTCATGACAGCAGCGGCTCCGGCACACCGCAGGCCCATTCCGTACGGCAGGAGGAGGAAATCAGGCCAGTCAGGCCAGAGGTCAAGACTCTTTTCCGGAAATCGAGGGGCTGTGCGCCATAAAGGGTGGTCCTCAGCTTGTCTTCTCGTATGAAGCAAAACGGAGAGGCAGTCTGTCAAGCAGCCGTTTTATGAAGCGCGATTTATTGCTGGGAATTTGATCTGGTTCGCACCGGCCTGACTGGGGCTGGGCATCCTGATTCTGCCGCAGGTCCGCAGCACCCTGAGCCACAGCATGCCATGCGGCCTGTGCGAGTGCCTTCCGGCTGGGGAAGAGTTCCGGGTCCAGCGGTTCATGCAGGATAACGGTGGCGCGTGCGCGTTGCCACTGCACCAACTGCCAGAGATGCGGGCCGAGATCCATATCTCCGTACCAGGCAAAAACCGGGCGGCGCAGGCGGGCTACGGGCAGGCCTTCCAGTTCATCATACACCACGGAAATCGGCTGGATGATGGGAGACATGCCGGGATCATAAACAAGAGGGATCTGGCTTTTCTCGCCATCGCGCAGGCGGGGCAGTTTGGCAATGGCGAAGAAGGCGGACATGAACGGCAGCACACGGGAGCCGTCGGACGATGTGCCTTCCGGGAAAAGAACCAGATTATCCCCTTCCACCATGCGGCGGATCATCAGGTCGCGCTCGCGCCCGGTGGTGCTGCGCTGGCGGCTGACAAAAATGGTCCGGCCGATTTTGGACACCAGCCCCATGATGGGCCATTTCTCAATATCGCCTTTGGCGACAAAAACAGATGGCAGCAGCGTGCCAAGAACCAGCACATCCAGCCATGAGGAATGGTTGGAAATATAAATAACAGGCCGTTCACCCCGCGCCCGCGCACGAGCCCCCCCAACATTGCCAGCCCGTTTGCCAATAACCCGGATACGCAGACCCAGTAATTTGCACAGCACGCCCCAGATAACGCGTGTCCAGCGGATTTTGGGCGTGCCGGGCACCAGCAGAAGGCAGGCTTCAAACCCGACAGAGAGCGGAACCCAAAGTGCAATGGTTCCCAGCCGGAGGCCACCCTTGGCCTGTGCGCGCAACCGACAGCATTTTTCCACCCATGATGGGAGGGGAGAGAGGAAGGCGCGGCTCATGAGTCCGGGTCTGCCTTGTTCAGGCAGGGGCTGGGTTTGCGGCGGAAATGGCAAATCATAGGCTCTCATAACGCGAACTGATGCACTCGGACAATCGTGCTTCGCAAGATGCCTGCAAGATGGCACAAGAAGGGCTGGGGCGAAGAAATCCTTGAAAACCTGAAAGTGATCGCATTTTGGTCATGGTGATGGGGCATGACGCACGGCGTGATCATGCGCGCGGGAGACGCGTTGCGGAAAGCAGGGGGAGCAGACGAGCGGTGGGAGCAGAGGTGCGTGCAGGTGAGCAGTAAAGGCGTTCTGGACGGCCTCGTGCTGACAGCGAATCGTGTTGTGACAGGCGTGACGCTGTGGGGTGCGGCTACGGGCTGTGTCTGGGCGGCAGACCCTCAGCCTTACGTGACACATCTGGAAAGCAGTGGTCAGGCTGACCTTGATGCGGCTCTTAAATCCTCATCTGACCTGCTGAACCTTCAGGCAACGCATGCTGTGGGGCCGTTTGCATTGGCCGGGCGGGTGCGTAGCGAGTATGACCGCCTGCGTTCCGCGCTGGAGAGTTACGGTTATTACGAAGGCACCGTCCAGATTTCCCTGCATCGCGCCAAAGAGAAAGATGCCGTTGTTGTGGATGGCACATCCCCGGCACTGTCTGACTGGCTGAACGGTGTGCCGGCAGGCGAGAAAGTTACGGCTGACATCACGGTCAAGAAAGGCCCACTTTATCACCTTGGGTCTGTTACGGTGGTGGACCCCAAAACCAACGCGCCCGTCAGCCTGACGGAAGCCCAGCAAACAGCCTTTGGCTTGAAAACCGGGCAGGATGCGGTGGCGCAGGCTGTGCTGGGGAGCGGCGGAAGCCTGCTGGATGTCTGGCGGGAAGAAGGCCATGCGCTGGCGCAGGTAGATAAGCCACGGGCGTATCTTAAACCCCAGACGCATACGCTGGACATTGTTTACCCGGCCTCCGCCGGGCCCGTTCTCAATATCGGCGTGATTGATGTGGACGGGTTGAAGCGGGTGCATGAATCATTTGTGCGCCGCCGGATGACGGTGCAGGAAGGTCAGCTTTACCAACCCTCCAAAATTGAAGCCGCACGGCAGGACCTGAGTTCGCTCGGTGTGTTTTCCAATGTTGCGGTCAAGGATGGTTCGACAAAGCCGGTTAACGGCACCATGCCGCTGGACTTTACGTTCAAGGAAGCCAAGCGGCGGTCCGTGGGGGCGGAAGCGGGCTATTCAACAGACCTTGGCGCCCGCGTGGGGGCAACGTGGACGCATTACAATATTCTGGGCAACGCGGAGCGGCTCAAGCTGACGGCTCTGATCACCGGCCTTGGCGGCTCAGCCCAGCAAGGGCTGGGTTATGATGTGTATGCGGATTTCATGAAGCCCGATTTTTACAGCCGCAACCAGAATCTGAGCGCGCGGGTCGAGGCTTTGCGGCAGCTCTTCTGGTCCTATCGTCAGACCGCGTTTCTGGTGAATGCCGGGATTACCCGCAAAATTGATAAACACTGGAATGTCAATTTCGGGCTGGCGGCAGAACAGGAAAAAATCGAACAGTTTAATGTCAGCCGTGACTACACCATTATTTCGGCCCCGCTGGGGGCGACATTTGACAATACAGGCGTGGGCAACCCGATTGAGCCTGCCCTGCATGGTGTGCGGGCCAGTATTAACGCCACCCCCTCGGTCTCGTTGGGGAACAAGGGAAGCGGGACCTCCTTTTTCGCGATCCTGAACGCCTCGGCTTCCACTTATTTTGACCTCGCGCATCTCGGTCTCAGCAAGCCGGGACGGAGCATTATCGCGTTGCGTGGGATGATTGGCAGTATTCAGGGCGCTTCCACGTATGACATCCCGCCGGATCAGCGCATGTATGCCGGTGGTAGTGCGACGGTGCGCGGGTATCGCTGGCAGGGGGTGGGGCCGCAATATGGGCGCACCCGCTACGCCATTGGCGGAACGTCGCTGGATGCGGGAACCATTGAATATCGGCAGAGGCTCTTCAAAAGCTTTGGTATGGCCGGATTTGTGGATGCCGGGCAGGTGGGCAGCAGCAGTATGCCCTTTACCGGCACGCTCCGCGTGGGTGCGGGGGGCGGTGTGCGGTACTACACACCTATCGGGCCGGTGCGTGTGGATATCGCGGTGCCGCTCAACCGCGCTTATCGCGGGGACAAGTGGGATCTGTATATCGGTCTCGGGGAAACATTCTGATGGCTGAGTATAACGAGACCACACCGGCCCCGCGCCGTTCCGTGCTACGTCGTGCCGGGCGTGTGCTGGGTCTGTCCGTTGGGGTTCTGGCGGGCGTGAGTGTTCTGGCTGTCGGTATTATTCTGGTGGGGGCCAATACTGGACCGGGGCGCAGACTGCTGATGAAGCAGACAACGGCGTTAACGGGCGGGACGGTTAACATCGCCGGACTGTCTGGCCGTTTTCCAGATAATTTCCATCTGGACTCCATAGCCTTGCGGGACAAGGACGGAATCTGGCTCTCCTTGCGGAATATTGATCTGAACTGGTCTCCGCTCAGCATGGTGTGGCGCACTGCCCGGATTTATACGCTCAAGGCGGATGAACTGGCTATTCCGCGCCTTCCGGTCTCGGACCCCAATGCACCCCCCGCGGCTCCGGCCACCACTACAAAATCCAGTCTGGGATTAAGTGTTGATATCCGCACACTGGCGGTGCAGCGCATTACGGTGGGCGCGGCACTGGCTGGTGTTCCGGCCAGTTTTTCTCTGTCCGGACATGGTCGCCTGTCTTCCATAGACCCGGTGATTGATGGGCTGAGCCTGCCCACTCTGCCGAAGTCTGATATTGCGCTGCACGTCAAACGTCTGGATGCCGCAGGGCAGATTGATCTTGCGACAACAACTGGCGGTGGCAAGCTGGGCCTGCATCTGGATGCGCAGGACGGCACGGACGGTTTTGTGGCGGCAAAACTGAAAATGCCGCAACTGACACCGGTTTCCCTCGCGCTCGATATCAAAGGCCCGACAGATGCGGCGGTACTGGGCTTTTCCGCCTCCGCCGGGCCGGTCAAGGCGAAAGCGGACGGTGTGCTCAATTTGTTGGCTGGAACCATGGCCCGCCTGTCCGCACAGTTTGACTCGCCGCAACTGGCGTTAACGCCGGATATCGGGTGGGATGCCATTCATCTGGCCGCGCAGCTTAACGGCAAAATGACCGCGCCCAATGGCACGGCAACACTTCAGGTCGATCGGCTGGCCGCAGCCGGGGCGGCTGTCAGCACCCTGAAGGCGAACTTTACCGGCCAGAACGGGCAGGCCGGAGTGGTTGATCTGCTGCATCTGGTCATGACAGCGGACGGCGTGCGGATACCCGGTAGCGCGCCTAACCTGCTGGCTTCCGCGCCAGTGCAACTGGATGCAAAACTTTCTCCCACGCCTGCCGGTAAGCCGCTGGAGTTGGATATTTCACATCCGCTCCTGCACCTGACAGGCTCTGTCCTGACAGCGGCGCCGCAGCGCGGCACTCTAACGCTCAACCTGCCGGACCTGCGGCCCATCGGGCAGGTAGCAGGGACGCCGCTGCAAGGGACAGCCGGGGTTACGGCGCAGTTTGACCTGCCCGCCAAGCCGGAGGGTGATACGCACCTGAAAGCGGATGGCACGCTGGCCATTACCGGTGGGCAACTACAGGCTGCGGGGCTGATCGGCCCGAAGGGCACCTTTGCTCTGGCAGCAACCCTGCGGCCGCATGCCTCTCCCGCGAGTACAAGCACCGGTGGGGAGCAGAAAAAGCAGGCATCTCAACCTGTGGCACAGTCTACAGGGCAGCAGATTGATCTGACGTCTCTGACGGTAGATGGACAGGCCCTGCACCTGAAGGCGCAGGGGCGGGTGAATACCGGGCAGGACTTGGACATTACGTCCACGCTGGCGCTGCCTGATCTGGCGCGGGCGTTGCCGTCTCTGCGCGGTGGGGTAACGCTTGCCCTGTCCGCCAAGGGGCTAATGCAGGATTTCGCCGCCAAGCTGCATCTGGAAGGGGACCTCGGCACGGCAACCATGCCGCGTGGGCCTGTGGTGCTGGATGCGGATATTGCGCATTTGCCGTCTGCGCCTGCGGGCACTGTGGAGGCGCATGGCACCGTCAATCGTGCGCCGTTGCTGCTGAATGTTGCGTTGGCGCAGGATGAGACGGGGTCTCGCCAGATTGACCTGAAAAAACTCTCTTGGAACAGTGTGCAGGGGCAGGGGGCTCTTACCCTCGCATCGGGTGAGGTCGTGCCGCTTGGCACGCTGGATCTGAAAATCGGGCGGCTGGCGGACTTGAAAGACGTGATTGGCCAGCCGATTTCCGGCGCGCTGGCGGCGTCCCTCAAAACCACGCAGGTCAACCAGAAGCCTCAGGTCGCGATAAAGCTGGATGGCAATGTTGCCATGCCGCAGGCCAGAATCGGCAGTCTTTCTCTGGCAGGCACGGTGAAGGACCCCGCGGCGCATCCGGATGCGGACCTTACCCTGAAACTGGGTGGTTTGGCTGCCGCCGGAATGACAGGGCAGGCGCGGGTAACGGCCAAGGGGCCGGAAAACGCCATGGCGCTGAGCGCGCAGATTGGCCCGGCCACATGGTCCGGCAACCCGCTTGCGCTGGATACCGCTGCCCTGCTCAATCTGCCAGCCAAACAGGTGCACCTGCAAAAACTGACGGCTACCGCAAAACAGGAAAATCTGCGTCTTCTAGCTCCGGCCCTTATCTCCTTTGGCGAGACGATGGGAGTGGACCGTCTGCGCGCCACGTTGGGTACGCAGGGGGCGGAACCGGCAACAGCGGATGTTGCGGGCCGCATCAAACCGACATTGGCGGCAACGGTAGATGTGCGGAACCTGACACCCGCACTGGCGCGCCCCTTTATGCCTGACCTGCATGCGCAAGGGACGCTGGCAGTGCAGGCCAAGGTGAGCGGCACTCTGGAAAGACCACAGGGGCAGGTGCATCTGGCAGGAAATGGGCTGCGGATGCAGGGGGCGTCTGCTGCTGCATCGCTGCCGCCCCTGCATCTGGACGCCACGGCTGATCTGGCTGGAACATCCGCTAGAGTGAAGATGCAGGCGGATGCCGGGCCGAAGCTCTCGCTTGGTGTTGCAGGCACGGCCCCGCTCACCAGTACCGGGCCACTCAATTTGCGGACCAATGGGCATCTGGATCTGGCGATTGCCAATGGTTATCTGGGTGCGCAGGCGCGGCAGGCTCTGGGGCAGGTGCAACTGGCTCTGCTGGTGGAAGGGACCACGGCTGCACCCCGCGTGACGGGCACTGTTGACCTGCAAAATGCTGATATTCAGGATTTTGCGCAGGGTGTGCATCTCTCCGCCATCAACGGGCGGATTGTCGGGCAAGGCTCCAGCATTGTCATTCAGAACCTGACGGCCAAAGCGGGTGACGGCACAATGGGCGTCACCGGGTCCGTAGGCGTTATGGCACCGGGGATGCCGGTTGATATTCATTTCGTAGCGCGTGATGCGCGCCCTATTTCCAGTGATCTCATTACAGCGGTCATGAATTCCGAGATGACCATCAAAGGGCAGGCCGCAGGCCGCATGGATGTTGCGGGGAATATTGATCTGCGGAAGGTGGAGATCAATATTCCCAACTCCCTGCCGTCTTCCGTTGCACGGCTGGATGTTATCCGCCCCGGAGATAAGCCGGAAGCGGAGAAAGCTGCCGCGACCAATGCCAACGCAAGCGTGATCGGGCTTGATCTGACCTTGACCTCACCCGGCAAGTTCTTTGTGCGCGGGCATGGTCTGGATGCCGAAATGGCAGGTAAGCTCAAGGTGAAAGGCACCAGCACGGCGCCGTTGGTCAGCGGTGGGTTTGACCTCAAGCGCGGGAACTTTGATCTTGCGGGGATTTCCCTCAACTTCACCAAAGGGCGAGTGGCCTTTAACGGTAGCAGCGTAGACCACAAGCTGGACCCCACGCTGGACTTTGAAGCTGACCGTGCGGTGAATGGAGAAACCGCGATGCTGAAAGTGGGCGGTTACGCCAGCGCGCCTAAAATCAGCTTTGAGTCCATTCCATCTCTCCCGCAGGATCAGGTTCTGGCGATGCTGCTGTTCGGCACGGACGCACATTCTCTGTCCTCCACCCAGATGGTGGAACTTGGCACGGCGCTGGCGACACTCACGGGTGTGACGACGTTTGACCCGATGGGCACACTCCGTAAAACCCTTGGGCTGGACCGTCTGGCGGTGGGCGGTGGGTCCGGCGTAGGGAATGGGGGCACCACGGTGGAGGCCGGGAAATATGTGATGCGGGGTGTGTATGTGGGGGCCAAGCAGGCCACTTCCGGTTCAGGCACGCAGGCTCAGGTGCAGGTTGACCTGACAAAACACCTCAAGCTGAACACCACAGTGGGCACCGGCGGGAACGTAACCGGCTTTACCACGCCAGAAAATGACCCCGGCAGCAGTGTGGGCCTGCTCTGGCAGTATCGTTATTAAGAGGATGGGTATTAAGGGAATGGCGCTGACCAGCTTTGTGGAATGCTGGTCAGCGCCGGTGGTCAGTGCCGGTGGTCCGCGCCGCGTCGGTCTCTGCCGCCTCAGGTCAGGGGGCGGCTTTCTGACTGAGCACTAAGAGAGCCTGCGTCCTGTAAAATCCCGGTTTAAAACTGGAAATCGACAATTACAGGTACATGGTCGGAGGGGCTGGTCCAGTCCCGTGCTTCCCGCACTACGGTCATCCCGCTGAGATTGGGGACGAGGTCCGGTGTGACCCACACATGGTCCAGACGGCGGCCACGGTTGGATTTCTGCCAGTCCCGGTTGCGGTAGGACCACCACGTATAAAGTTTTTCCTGCGGCGGGACAAAATGACGCATGGCGTCCACAAAGCCCGTGTTTAGCCAGCGGTTTAACCGCTCTGTTTCCGGCGGCGTGTGGCTGACAATTTTGAGCAGTTGCTTGTGGTTCCACACATCATGCTCAAGGGGGGCGATGTTCAGATCCCCCACCAGAATGGCGCGTTCAGGTTTGCGGATTGTGAACCAGTCGGTCACTTCCTCAACAAAGGCCAGCTTGTGGGCAAATTTCGGGTTGGCGTCCGGGTCTGGAATGTCTCCACCTGCGGGCACGTAAAAATCATGCAGTTCAACCGGGCCGGAGGGCGTGTTGAGGACGGCGCCTACGTGGCGACAATCTTCCTTGCCATGCCAGTCAGGCAGCTTTTCCATCGGGGTGATGGGATGGCGGGAGAGAATGGCCACGCCATTATAGCTCTTCATGCCTTTATAATGCAGGTGCTCAAAGCCCAGCGCCCGCACGGCATCTTCCGGAAAGAGCGGGTCCGGCACCTTGGTTTCCTGCAGGCAGATAACGTCTGGCGCCAGTGCGGCAACGAGGTCTTCCAGCCGGGGCAGACGCAGGCGGAGGGAGTTGATGTTCCATGTTACAAGTCGCATGGGCATGAGCCATTGCGCATCCGGGTTTGCGGAGCAAGAAAAAACAGTCACATAGAGAAGGACGTAGCAGGGCATGCGCCTTGTAATCTTGACTGACAGGACCATTTTTCTCTCATGACGTCTTCCTCACAGGCTCAGACGGGCCAGACTCCTGCTCCTTCCTCCGAAGCTGAGGCGCTCCATCGCGCTCTGTTCACGCTGGATAGCCATGTTGATATTCCATGGCCCGACCAGAAGGATGCCTTTGAGGACACCGAGAGCCGCCGGGTTGATCTGCCCAAAATGCAGAAAGGCGGCATGTCTGCCGGATGCTTTGTGGCGTATATCGCGCAGGCCAAGGTGGATGCGGAAGGCCATGCTCAGGCGCAGGCTCAGTGTCTGGCCATGCTGGATGTCATTAACGGAATGCAGGGAACCCATAATGGGGTGACTGCCCGCGTTTGCTCCACAGTTGCGGAAATAAGAGCGGCTTATGATGCCGGTGCGCTGGCCGTTATTCCCGCTGTGGAAAATGGCTATGCCATGGGGGACAATCCTGCTCTTCTGGCGCAGTTCCGCGCCAAAGGCGCGCGATATGTCACGCTGACCCATAATGGCCATAACGCTCTGGCGGATGCGGCTGTGCACCGCCCCAGTCTGGGGGATAAGCCGGAAAATTACGGCGGGCTTTCAGCGCTGGGGCGTGAGGCCGTGCGGGAAATGAACCGTCTGGGTCTGCTGGTTGATGTGTCCCATGCCTCTAAAAAGACCATGATGCAGGCGGTTGCGGCGTCTGCCGTGCCGGTGGTCGCCAGCCATTCCTGTGTACGGACCTTGTGTGACCATCCGCGGAATCTGGACGACGAGCAGCTTGATGCTCTGAAGGAAAGCGGTGGGGTCGTCCAGATTACCGCCATGCCAGCTTTCCTCAAGCCGCGTGAGGGAGACGCACCCCGTTCTGCCAGTGTGGCGGATTTTGTGGACCATATTGACTATGTGGTGCGCCGGATTGGTGTGGAGCATGTCGGGATTTCCTCAGATTTTGATGGCGGCGGCGCGCTGTCGGACTGGCAGAACGCTACGCAGGGCGTGAACCTGACGGCGGAGCTGCTGCGCCGTGGTTATGACCGGAGCGAGATAGCGGCGTTTTGGGGTGAAAACTTCATGCGTCTGCTGGCCAGAGCCGAAGCTGTAGCAGAACAAACCGGGACTATTGGCTGAAAACCTCAGCCATATTTTTACGGCATTTGTCCACTTCCACTCTTGACAGACTTTATTTTCAAGAAAGTCGTCCTATGTGACAATGCTGTTACGCAGTGTTCTGGATAAAAACGTTTTGAATCAATGGGTTGCTTTGTTTGGCTAAAAAATATGCAATACGTCAGGACCATGGGAAATCTGCGGGTTTCGGGGTGTCAAGCCCGGCTGTTCCACAGACTTATCCACAAGATCAGTGGATGAAATTACTTTCTCGAAAGAGCGCCTGATGAGAGCTGAAAATTCTCCAAACACCCCGGAAGCACAAAGTGGAGAACAAGCGCCTGCCGCCCCGTTAAAGGGCGTTGAGGTTATCCGGCAAGCACTCAAAACCATGCCGCTTTCCCCCGGCGTGTATCGGATGCTCGGTGAGAAGGGGGATGTTCTGTACGTCGGCAAGGCCCTCGCGCTGAAGAAGCGGGTGGTCTCCTACACGCATGTGAATCGCCTGCCCGAACGCCTGCGCCGGATGGTATCCGAGACAGCCTCCATGGAGATTGTCACGACCCATACCGAGGCCGAGGCTCTGCTGCTTGAGGCCAACTACATCAAGCGCATGAAGCCGCGCTTCAATATCCTGCTGCGTGATGACAAGAGCTATCCGTGGCTGATGCTGACGGATGGACACCCCTTTCCGCAGATTGCCAAGCACCGTGGCAAGCCGGTGAAGGGTGCCAGCCTGTGGGGGCCATTTGCCTCGGCATGGGCGGTTAACCAGACACTCAACCTGCTTCAGCGGGTGTTTCTGCTGCGCTCCTGCGCTGATTCCGTGTTCAACAGCCGCTCTCGCCCGTGCTTGCTGTTTCAGATCAAGCGTTGCTCCGGCCCGTGCGTGGACCGGATTGATCAGGCGGATTACGCCAAGCTGGTCGAGCAGGCGCGTGAGTTTCTCTCCGGTAAAGACCACGCCCTGCGGGAAGATATGAGTGCCGAGATGCACCGCGCGGCCGAGGCGCTGGATTTTGAGCGCGCGGCCACCATGCGGGACCGTATCCGTGCGCTCGCGCAAATGCAGGATTCCAGCGTGATCAATCCGGCATCTCTGCAAAATGCGGATGTGTTCGGCATCTGGCAGGAAGGTGGGCAGGCCTGCATTCAGGTTTTTTTCATCCGGGGTGGCCGCAATAACGGCAACCGATCCTTTTTCCCGGCGCATACGCAGGATCAGGAACCCGGTGATATTCTCGCCTCCTTTATCGCGCAGTTTTATGACGACAAGCCGTGCCCAGCGCAGGTGCTGGTCAATCATGACCTGCCGGAAGAGGCTCTGCTGTCAGAAGCGCTGACGTTGCGGCGGGAGCGGAAGGTAGAAATCCTCCACCCGATGCGCGGCGAAAAAAAGCAGGTGCTGGATCATGCCGTGGCCAATGCGCGGGATGCGCTGCACCGCAAGCTGGCGGAAAGTGCGGGGCAGGCCAGACTTCTGGAGGGTGTTGCGCAGGTGCTCGGGCTGGATGCGCCGCCTGAGCGTATTGAGGTGTATGATAACAGCCACATCATGGGGTCTCATGCCTATGGCGTGATGATTGTGGGTGGGCCGGAAGGGTTTGACCGTAGGGCTTATCGCAAATTCCTGATTAAAGGCCCTGTTACACCGGGGGATGACTTCGGCATGATGCGGGAGGTGCTGGAGCGACGTTTTGGGCGGGCTCTGAAAGAAGTCGCGGAAGGCGATCTGTCCAACTGGCCGGATGTTCTGCTGATTGACGGCGGCGCTGGCCAGTATTCTGCCGTGCGCGGCGTGCTGGATGACCTCGGTGTGACAGGGGTTAAACTGGTGGGCATTGCCAAAGGGCCAGACCGCGATGCAGGCCGGGAGTGGTTCCATACTGGCGATGCGCCACCCTTCCAGCTCGAACCGCGTGACCCTGTTCTGTATTACCTGCAACGGCTGCGCGATGAGGCGCATCGCTTTGCAATCACCACCCACAGAGCGGGACGGTCCAAAACACTGGTGACGTCGGAACTGGATGAAATTCCCGGCGTGGGGCCTGCGCGTAAAAAACTGCTGCTTAGTACATTTGGCTCCGCGCGTGGCGTCAAGCAGGCGGGTCTGGCGGAGCTCGAATCGGCACCCGGTATTAATCGGGAGACAGCGCGGGCTGTTTATGGGCATTTTCATCCAGACTGGACACCGGGATAACCCCGGTTTTCAGCCCTGCACTCAACTTCTGGGTGAGTGGTGAAAAGCAGCAGGCAGAAACCATTTCAGCTCTGCGGGAAATAGGTTAGCATCCTTCCGATGCTGACAGATCTGCCGAATGTTCTGACTATCTCGCGTATCGTCGCGATCCCGATTGTGGTGCTTTTTGCTGCATGGGGTTCGCCGCAGACGGATGCGCTGGCATGCCTTCTGTTCATCCTTGCCGGGGTGACGGATTATTTTGACGGCAAGCTGGCCCGTTCCCGCCATCAGATGTCTGACTTTGGCCGGATGTTTGATTCCATTGCGGATAAACTGTTGGTTGGGGCCTGCCTGATGGTGCTGGCGGGCCTTGGCCACATGCCGTATTTCAGCCTGTGGCCTGCCATTGTTATTCTATGCCGGGAAATTCTGGTGTCCGGCATGCGGGAATATCTGGCGGAACGCCGGGCAAGCCTGCCGGTTACACGGCTGGCTAAATGGAAAACCGGCTTCCAGATGACGGCCATTGGCTTTTTGCTGGCAGGGGATGGCACGGGTATGTTGCTGGGCATGCCGTGGTTGCCGGTCGCGCTGATTGGGGCTGTGCTGCTGTGGATTGCAGCAGGGCTGACGCTCATTACCGGGTGGGATTACCTTACAACCGGGTTGCGGCATGTTAATCTCTCGTGAACTCGCGTTTTAAACGTCGCCAAGGTGTGTCTCATTCGTCTCAATTGGCTTTCATCGGCTTGTGTCCGCTCCGCAAACCGTTATTTAAGCTTTAAGCGGCATGTTTTTAGCCGAGGGCAGGCGTCTCTGAATTGCCTGCATGATGTCATGGTTAGCGGAGTCAGGTGATGCGGAAAGCCGCTCTTGTAGGGTTTTGTCTGGTTTTGAGCGGATGTTCCGGTTTCGGGAAGTTTGTGGGCGACACGGCAACCCTGCCGGGTGCAAACCCGAATGCCCCATCCGGGGAAGACCTCAATATGCGTCGGGTAAACGGTTATTCCACAGCGGAAACACCGCTTTTGCCGGCTGGGGGAGATATCTGGCCCGGTCCGCCCGCCCCCTTGCCGACTCTTGAAGATGTTGAGAAAGACCGTGCCGGGACCATTCTGGGGGGCGTTCCCAACTCTGGTAGCACCCAGTTGCCTGATGGCGGTGAAATGAGCGTTGGGGAGCCGGAAGGTCTCTCTGATAAGTCACATTCCATTACCGGTAAGCTTCCGGATGCAGAGCCCGATGCCGCGTCTCAATATGGAGTGCAACGTGGCTCAGCCTCCACGATTGAAATTCCGAATGGAGACGGCACGGTTACGCTTATCCATCCGGATGGCTCCGTAACCACTACGCAGGCCAAGAAGGCAGCAGCCCCGGTTGCTCCCCAGCACTAAGGGCAGCCGTGTGCGGCCGGGCGCAGGCCGCATTTTACGGGAATGAGTAAGGAAGCAGGCATGGCGCAGGACGTCACAATTTTCTATTTCGCCGCATTGCGTGAGCAGATGGGGCGGGAAAGCGAGACTGTTTCCATGCCTGCACCCTCGGTTACAGTGGAAACGCTGGTTGGCGAATTGCGGCGCAAGGATGGGGTTATGGATGAGGTCTTCGCGGCGTCCCCTCGCTTGCGGGTTGCCATTAACCAGACCCTCGCGACGTTTCAGGATACTGTCAGGCCGGGTGATGAACTGGCCTTTTTCCCGCCAATGACCGGCGGTTAAGCGGATGCTGCGTGTTCTGGTTCAGTCCGGCCCGTTTGAGATGGGTGCTGAAATGGATCGTCTGTCCGCTGGTTCGGACAGGGTTGGCGGGATCAGCGTGTTCATGGGGCAGGTGCGTGGCGGACCGGACGGTCTGGAAAGTCTCACACTAGAACATTATCCCGGTATGACGGAAAAGGTGCTGACAGGACTGGCTCGTGAGGCGGTCAGGCGTTTCAGTCTCATTGGCTGTACGCTCATTCACCGTGTCGGAACACTGGTTGTTGGCGCGCCAATCGTCTTTGTTGGCGCATCCTCTGCGCATCGGGCGGAAGCTCTGGCGGCCACTAATTTTCTGATAGACCGCCTCAAGACAGGTGCTCCATTCTGGAAATGCGAACGCTATCAGGATGGCCGTCGTGTATGGGTTGAGGCGCGGGAGGCAGATGATAAAGCGTCTGCCTTGTGGGGTTAGAAAATACGTATAATCTCCTGATATTAAATAAATAATAATAAATTTCTAAGTGCATGAGGCACTTTTTACACGAACGTGCTCGGTGCTCGGTGCTCGGTGCTCGGTGCTCGGTGCTCGGTGCTCGGTGCTCGGTGCTCGGTGCTCGGTGCTCGGTGCTCGGTGAAGGCGGGGGCGGAATGAGGGAAGGCGCAGCACGGTTGCCGTGGCTGCGCCTGTGGCGCCCTCACTTGTCTGTCGAGAGAACCCGATAAATGGCATCCGTCAGAGCGGTCAGATCGTCCTCTGGAATGGTGAAGGCGGGGGTGAGGTAGACGATTGAGCGGAACGGGCGGATCCATACATTTTCCGCAATAAAGCGTTGCCTCAAGGCGTCTGGATTGTCGATTTTCTCCAGTTCCACCACGCCGATCGCCCCGAGCACACGCACGTCTTTAACACCCGGCAGGGTGCGGCAGCGTTCGAGATTTTTTTTCAGATGGGCCTCGATCGCGGCAACCTGCTCAAGCCGAGGTTCTGTTTCAAACAGGTCCAGTGAAGCATTGGCAGAGGCACAGGCCAATGCGTTGGCCATAAAAGTGGGGCCGTGCATCAGTGCGTGTTCCGGATTGTCGGACAGGAAGGCGTCATACACATGCGGGCGGGCAATGGTCGCGGCAAGCGCCATGGTGCCGCCTGTCAGGGCTTTGGAAAGCGTGATGATGTCTGGAACGATTCCGGCCTGCTCACACGCAAACATCGTGCCGGTGCGGCCAAAGCCGGTAAAAATTTCATCCAGAATGAGTAGAAGCCCATAGCGATCAGCCGCTTCGCGCAGGGTGCGCAAAACTGCGGGCGTGTGGAACAGCATACCCCCTGCGCCTTGCACCAGAGGCTCGGTGAGTATGGCTGTCAGCTCATGCGCATGGTCATCCAGAAGCTGGAAAAACGCGGCTTCGCTGGCCTCGTCCTGCGGCAGTGGGGCTATAATGTGGTTGGCCAGAACGTCTCCATAGAGATGGTGCATCCCTTCTTCAGGGTCACACACAGCCATGGTGGCGAGGGTGTCGCCATGGTAGCCGCCCTTGAACGCCAGCATTTTCGTGCGTTTTGGCTCGCCTGTGTTCAGTCGATACTGAATGGCCATTTTCATGGCGACTTCCACGGCGACGGACCCGGAATCTGTAAAGAAGACGCGGTCCAGATCGCCCGGCAGCATGGCGCACAGGCGGCTAGCCAAGCGTAATGCTGGCTCATGCACCATGCCGCCAAACATGACATGCGGCATGGTGGCGAGTTGCGCCGCCACAGCGGCGCGGATGTGCGGGTGATTATAACCGTGGCAGGCTGTCCACCATGCGGCCACGCCATCCACCAGTTCCCGGCCATCTGTCAGCGTGATGCGGGCGTTCTGTGTGCTTTGGGCGGCCAGAGGCGCAGGGGCTGTTTTCATCTGGCTGTAGGGTAGCCAGATATGCGGCACACCCTGCGTGTACCAGTCTGGATTGGCGGAAGTGCGCGGAGAAACATGCGGCTCTGGATGCTGTGGCAGGACCGGGAGGGGGGGCGTAATGGGATTCGGGGGGGCGGACATTGCGCAAGAACTCCTGCTTGGGTGATTGACCGGCGGTTCCTGCTCCGGCACCACTCGCTTCATGACGCGGTTTGATCATCTTTTCCAGCATGGGCTGGAGGAACTGGCCGAACAGGGGCGTCTCCGGACGCCGCGCAGTCTTCAACCCAGAGCCGATGGGCTACTGGAGCGGGAAGACGGCACCGTTCTGGTTGATTTTTCCTCCAACGATTATCTTGGCCTGCGGGCGCATCCGCTGTTGCGTGAGCGCGCGTTGGCATGGGCAGAACGGTATGGAGCAGGGTCCGGGGCGTCCCGGCTTGTGACAGGCACAGCACCCGGCACGGTGGCGCTGGAAGCGCGGCTGGCGGCTCTGAAGGGTATGGAGGCTGCCTGCATCTTCTCCTCCGGCTGGCAGGCGAACGCGACTCTTGTGCCTGCTCTGGCCCAAATCTCTCTATCGGCCACGGGGGCTCCCCCCACGCTGCTTGTCGATAAATTCATTCACGCCAGCCTTTATCATGGCTGTGCGGCGGCAGGTGTGCGGCCGGTACGGTTCCGCCATAATGACATGGCGCATCTTGAACACCTGTTGCAGAGTATTGACAGCCCCGGCCTGAAAATCATCCTGACAGAAAGCGTCTTCAGTATGGATGGAGACCGGGCGGATATGGTCGCTCTGGGGGCACTGGCGCGGCAGTATAATGCGTTGCTGTGTGTGGATGAAGCACATGCCACGGGTATTCTGGGGGCCGACGGTAAAGGGCTGGCAGACGGTCAGGCAGACCTGATTATTGGCACGTTCAGCAAGGCTCTGGGGGGAATGGGCGCCTTTGTCGCGTCATCCGCCGCGTTGTGCCGTTGGCTGGTTAATAAAGGCTCCGGCTATATTTATTCCACAGCGCCATCTCCACTGGTTCTGGGCGCGGTGGAAGCCGCGCTGGACCTGCTCCCGCAGATGGAGGCCACGCGGCAGCATGTCGCCAGTCTTGCTGAGCGATTCCGGCAGCATATGCGCTGTGCCGGGTTGGAAACAGGTGCGTCCTCAACCCAGATCGTGCCAGTTGTCGTGGGGAGTGAGCACACAGCCCTCACATTGTCGCGCAAGGTGGAGGCGGCGGGTTTTCTGGCGATTGCTATCCGGCCACCCACGGTGCCACCGGGAGGATGCCGCCTGAGGGTTGTGCTGCACGGGAACCATACAGAGGCGCAGGTTGACCAGCTTGCCACTATTCTACGGACGGCGGTGACTGAGAGTGCGGCCGGGGCGTTATTATGACGACTCTGCCGGTTGTGTTTGCGCATGGCTGGGCATGCGGGCCGGACGTCTGGGGGCCGGTATTAGCAGCGCTTGATCTGCCATCCCCCTGCGTGCTGGACCTCGGATATTTCGGGGCTTCGCAGCAGGAGGCACACAAGCAGGTTGAGGTTTTGCGTAAGGCGGAGCAGCCTGTACTGGTTGTCGGGCATTCTTTGGGTTTTCTCTGGCTTCTCTCTCAGGGGGACTGGCCAGAAGGGAGTGCCTTTCTGGGCCTCAATGCCTTCGGGTGTTTTGCAGGTTCAGAGAATTTTCCGCAGGGGGTGCCCCCGCGCGTGCTGGCGCGGATGCGGTCGGGCCTGACGCGGGATGCCGCACAGGTGGTTACTCAATTCCGGACCCAGTGTGGCCTCGGCCCCGTTACGGCAGACGTAGTATGTGAGCCAGCCTTGCAGGAGGGGCTGACAGATTTGATGACTCTGGATGCGCGGCCAGTGCTGGCGCATCTTCGGGAGAAGGGCTCAACCGTGAAAGTCCTTGCGGGAGAGCAAGACCCGATTGTCAGCCCGAATATGACGCAAGCCTCCTTTCCGTCAGGCGTGCCGATAGACTGGCAGGCAGAAGGCGGCCATATGCTGCCGCTCACACACCCACACATCTGCGCAGGCGTTGTCCGAAGCATGGTGTCACATATGGTGGAAAATTCATGAGTGATCGCACCGCCGAGACCCGACAGACTCGTATCCAGCAGAGCTTTGATGCGGCTGAGGGGTATGATGCCGCAGCGGTGCTGCAACGTGTGGCGGCGCATCGTCTGTTTGAAATAGTCACGGCGCGGCTGGCAGGGCGTATTCCTCGGCGTATTCTGGAAATAGGGTGCGGCACTGGCTTTCTGACAGAGATGCTCCGTGCGGCGTGGCCTGAGGCCGAACTGATTGCGACGGATATCGCCCCCCGTATGCTGGAGCGTGCGCGGGCGCGTGTCGGCGTGGGCGTGCAGTTTTGTGTGATGGACGCCGCGCAACCCGTTCTACCGGGCACGTTTGATCTGATTTGCGGAAATCTGGTTTTCCAGTGGCTGCCCGAGCCTGAGGCTGTACTGCAAACCCTTGCGGAAAAGCTTTCTGCGGGAGGTGTGGTAGCACTTTCCACAGTGCTTGAAGGCACTTTTGAAGAATGGCGGGCTGCTTGCACAGCAGAGGGGTTTGAGGCCGCAACCCCAGATTATCCAAGCATCCGAATTGTGGAAAACTGGCGTCCGGGCCTGTGCGCGGGCCAATGGACAACGGAACGGTGCGTTCAGCCTTTTGAGAGCGGACTGGCCTTTGTAAAGCACCTGAAGGAAACAGGCGCTTCTGTGCCGCGCGAGGGCGCAAAAATGCTCTCTCCGGCAGATTTGCGCCGTGTTCTGACACGTTTTGATCAGGCCGGAGCGATGGTGACATGGCATCTCGCCTATGGCTGTTTTCAAAAACCCGCGCGGGCCGGGGTTTTTGTAACCGGCACAGATACCGGCGTAGGCAAGACGCTGACATCCGCCTGCCTTGTCCATGCGTGGAAGGCGGCGTACTGGAAGCCGCTGCAAAGCGGGTTGGCTGATGAAGAAGGCGATACCGCAACTGTTATGAAGCTGAGCGGGTGTCTGCCGGAAGATTGCCTGTCACCTGCCGGGGCCTATCAGGCCTCTCTTTCTCCACTGGCCGCCGCAAAGGCGGAAGGGGCGGAGATTGATCCGGCACGTTTGTCTTTGCCGTTGGAGGACCCCGCACGCCCGATGGTGGTGGAAGGTGCAGGCGGCCTGATGGTGCCTGCAACTGAGACATTGATGATGATTGATCTGGCCGAAGGCTGGGGGCTACCCGTGGTTCTTGTTGCCCGCAGCGGATTAGGAACACTGAACCACACATTGCTGAGCCTGAACGCCTTACGCGCACGCGGTCTGGCTGTGGCCGGAGTGGTATTGAGTGGCCCGCTTAATCCTGAGAATCGCAAAACCATCGAGGAAAAAGGGCAGGTCCGTATTCTGGCGGAACTGCCGCAGCAGGATGCTGTGACGGCGGACACCGTTGCTGCACTAAGCCGACTTATTCCCTCATGGGGTGCTATTTGCGCAGCACCGAAGCGCGATTAGCTGCATTTACTGGAGCGTGATTTTTCTGGATCATGCTCCTTAGCGCCTCGTAATAGAGACCGCGTATTTTGGGATTTTGGATTAGTGGTACTGGCGGATCAGCCCTGCCAGCCGACCCTGAATATGCAACCGCTCTGCGGGCACAATCCGTGTCTCATAACGCGGGTTGGCGGGTTCCAGCGCAATGGTGTTCCCCTTGCGGCGCAGGCGTTTGAGCGTGACTTCACTACCATCAATCAGGGCCACCACAATCTGCCCGTTTTCTGCATTTTCCGTGCGGCGAATGATAACGTGGTCTCCGTCCATAATTCCGGCTTCAATCATGGAATCACCGGCGACTTCCAACGCATAATAGTCGCCAGAGCCAATCATGTCTTTCGGGATATCCAGAAAAGTGTCGGTTTCAGCCATCGCTTCAATCGGCAGGCCTGCGGCAATGCGGCCATAAAGCGGGATTTTCAGCGCAGCAGGCTGCGGGCGAGTAAAATCACCACGCACCACATTAGTCGGAAGTGTTTCCGCCGTAGGCATACCTTCCGGAAGGTGAATGACTTCCAGCGCCCGTGCCCGGTGATGGTGGCGGCGCAGAAAACCGCGCTCTTCCAGCCCTGAAATCAGGCGATGAATGCCGGATTTGGAGCGGAGACCCATCGCTTCTTTCATTTCATCAAAAGAAGGAGAGAAACCTGTCTGCCTGAGGTGGGAATCAATAAAAAGCAGCAGTTTGTGCTGTTTGCGCGTCAGCATTGCGGCACCCCAGAAGCAGATGGATGTTTTTGTTTATAAGATAGTTTGTTCTATATAAGTTCTCTTTTTTGGTCAAGGGGTTATTCTGCGTAGCCACCATCGGATTTTACCGAAGGTGCGGGCTAAACCCTATTGCTCTGGTGTGCTCAGGGCAGGCGAAGAATACGGCAAGGTGCGCCTGCTTTTTCGGCGGCGGCGAACGGTGCTCGTATGAGAAGCGCCTGACTTTGCGCGAAAATATTAAGCTGAGCCGAATCCTGTGAACTGAACGGCGTTGCAAGCGGAAGCTGGCCGTCCCCCTGTGGCGTCAAGCGGCACCGCACAAAGTCCTGCCGCTGGTCATTCTGTCCGATCTCTGCGCCCAGCAGCGCGGCTTCCGTTTCCATTTCCTCCGGCACAGGCTGACCAAGCAGCTTTTTCAGGGCTGGGGCGATAAACACCAGACTGCATACAAGGGCCGCCACAGGGTTGCCCGGCAGGCCGATAACGGGTGTGCGGCCAAGCTGGCCGAACATAAGCGGCTTACCGGGGCGCATGGCGATTTTCCAGAAATTCAGGTCCAGCCCGTGCGCTTCCAGCGTGCTGCGCACCACATCATAAGTGCCGACACTGGCACCGCCTATGGTTACCAACAGGTCCAAGGTGTGCGCTTGCCCAATGGATGCAGAGAGAGACGCCGCGTTATCCCGCGCGACGGGCAGCAGAATGGCCTCTGCGCCCAGAGAGTTTAGCAGCGCGGTAATCATGAACGCGCCGGAATTGACGATGGAGTCCGCGGAGGCCGGGTCTCCGGGCAGAACAATTTCATCGCCGGTTGCCAGAACACCAATACGAGGGCGGCGCGAGACAGGGAGCCAGATGTGCCCGCCAGCAGCCGCCAGCCCGATATCCCGTGGACCGATTGTCTTGCCTGCGGGAGCCAGAATGTCACCCTTGCGGAAATCCTGCCCTTCCTTGCGGATAAACTGACCTGCGCGTCCACTGCTGAGCAGGGTTGCGTACTCTCCATCCCGCTGCACGTTTTCCTGAATCATGACCATGTCAGCCCCTGTCGGGATCTGGCTGCCGGTAAACAGGCGCAGACAGGTGCCTTTTTCCACCGTCAGGCTGGACGGGTGGCCTGCGGGCGCTTCTCCAAGAATGCGCAGTGTAGCGCCTTCCTGCGCGTCCTCCGCCTTGAGAGCGTAGCCATCCATGGAGGAAACCGAGACGGGCGGATTGGAGAGCCGGGCAATGAGGGGAGCCGCCAGCACACGGCCACATCCGGCGGCCAGAGAAACGGTTTCCAGACCACAGGCAGAGAATTTCTCAAGGATTCGGGCGCGCGCAACAGCCACATCCAGCATGTTTTTTACTCCTTTCGGCTATTCCCACGCCTGAATGATGCAAGAATGCTTGACGTTTGGCTCTTGTATGCGCATTTTGCCGGCACTTGAACACCACCCGACCACGTTTCTGGCGTGGTGCCGGGTTTAACGATGCTCTGCTGAGGACGCTATGGCCAAGACCAATGTTATCAAAATCCGTCTCGTTTCCACGGCGGACACCGGTTATTTCTATGTCACCAAGAAGAACGCTCGCGCGCACACCGGTAAGATGGAACTGAAGAAGTACGATCCCGTTGCCCGCAAGCACGTCGTCTTCCGTGAAGCGAAAATCAAATAATCTCTCCCTTTCAGGGGAAGAGATTTAAAAAGGCGGCTCCATCGGGGCCGCTTTTTTTATGTCTGTTGTGCAGGGCTGATAAAGAAAAACCCCGCCAGAGGGTCTGCGGGGCTTTCGGACGGCTCATAAAGGGCAGGGCGCTTAGTAAAGCGGATCATGCCGATCATACGGCACCACAATATCGTTCTTGTCGGCCAGATTGAGCATGGCGCGGGCGCGTTCATCCAGCGTGTCATTATCCAGAGACTGCTCCCGCAGGCCATTGACGCGCCGCCGCCAAGCAATCTGCTCAGCCGAGGCATCCTGCTGGGCCTGTTTGGCCTGATCAAGCAGCAGAAGCTGGCTCTGATAAGCCTTCATGCCGTGGTCACCCTGCGTGGCGTTCCAGCCAAAATAAACCGCAATACCCAAAAAAACGGTGGGTGGAACAATGGCGCGCACTGCACGTCTGATAAAGCGGCCTATCTGCACGGTTCTAGGGTCCCTCTGTGCCGTAAACTGTGACTGTACACATATCTTTATGTCTAAACCATGAATATCTGGACAGGAAGACATCTCTGCTGGAACAGGCACAAAAAAAAGCCGCGCTCCGGGGAGCACGGCTTTTTGTAAGGCTAAAGACCTGCGAGGGCAGGCCCGCCCCCTGAGGTTTAGAAGGATCTCAGGATGGAACGGCCAGCATATTGTGCCGCTGTGGCCAGTTCCTGCTCAATACGGATGAGCTGGTTGTATTTCGCGGTGCGGTCAGACCGGGAGAGAGAGCCGGTTTTGATCTGCCCGCAGTTGGTAGCAACGGCGAGATCCGCAATGGTGGAGTCTTCCGTCTCACCAGAGCGATGGCTCATGACAGCCGTGTAGCCTGCCTTGTGAGCGACTTCGATGGCTTCCAGCGTTTCCGTCAGGGTGCCGATCTGATTGACCTTCACCAGAATGGAGTTGCCAACACCAGCCTTGATGCCGCGACGCAGGCGCTCGGGATTGGTCACAAACAGATCATCCCCGACAAGCTGCACTTTTTTACCGAGCGTCTGGGTCAGCAATGCCCAGCCTTCCCAGTCATCTTCCGCCAGACCGTCTTCAATGGAGGCGATGGGGTAACGGTTGGTCAGGTCGGCCAGCCAGCTTACCATTTCGCCCGAATCAAACGTCTTGCCTTCGCCTTTCATGATGTATTTGCCATCACGAAAAAACTCGGTGGAAGCGCAGTCCAGAGCGAAGGTCACATCCTCACCGGGGCGATAGCCTGCGGCTTCCACGGCGCGGGTAATAAAGCCCAGAGCCTCATCGGCTGATTTCAGGGCCGGGGCAAAGCCACCTTCATCCCCAACGTTGGTATTGTGGCCCGCTGCCTGAAGCGCTTTCTTCAGGTGTGCGAAAATTTCAGCACCCCAGCGGATGGCGTCGGATTCTGTCGGTGCGCCGACCGGCTGGATCATGAATTCCTGAATATCGATCGGATTGTCGGCATGTTCGCCGCCATTGACGATATTCATCATCGGAACGGGTAGGGTGTGCGCAAAAACGCCCCCAATGTAGCGATAGAGCGGTACTTCCAGCTCGGCAGCGGTCGCTTTGGCAACGGCCAGAGAGACGCCCAGAATCGCATTCGCACCCATGCGGCTCTTGTTTGGGGTGCCGTCCAGCTCGATCATCGCATTGTCGATATCAATCTGGTCGGAGGATTCTGCACCCTGTAGAGTCGGCAGGATTTCGTTTTCAATATTTTCGATGGCCTGCAGAACCCCTTTACCGCCAAAGCGTTTGGGGTCTTTGTCGCGCAGTTCAACGGCTTCATGCGCGCCGGTGGATGCGCCGGACGGCACGGCAGCCCGCCCTTTTGCGCCTGAGGCCAGCTCAACATCCACTTCAACCGTCGGGTTGCCGCGGCTGTCCAGAATTTCACGCGCGATGATATCGACAATGGCACTCATAATTTCTCATTCCCGTTTCAGGCTCAGGCGATTGGGGCTGGCCGAGATGTGTTTTTCTTCTTGCTTCAACGAAACACATCAGCGTGCGTTTCCCTGTAGTTGCTAGTGGCAGCCTGTTGGGCTTTTCTGTCAACCAGTTGACGACCTGAAACTGTGCAAAGGAGGCACGTCAGAGGCTCATGAAGAGACTTCCATTTGTGGCCGTTGTGCTGGCGCTAGCGGGACTGCTCCCTTTTCTTCTCTGCACCTGCGGTATCGTGTTTTTTGCCTCTGGCGTGCCTGTGCCTAACCTGATGATGGCCTTTGTTTTTTATGGCGCGATGTCTCTGGGGTTCTACGGGGCCGTACACTGGGGGCTCGCGCTGGAACCTGCGCCGGTGATTGTGACCACGGGCGCGGACCATACCAACAGGCTCCGCCTCGCGCTTGGCGTAGTGCCTGCCTTTGCGGGCTGGGTTGCGGCCTATACAGCGTTTGCGTGGATGCCCGTTGCCGGTGTTGCGATTCTCGCTCTGGCGGTGCCGCTGCTTTACCTGTTGGAACGGCAGGGCTGGCGCACAGGGGCTTTACCCAGCGGCTATATGGGGCTCCGGCTGATTGTGTCAGCCGTTACGGAATGTTGCCTGCTTGTGGTACTGGTGGCGCGTCTTTTCTAGAAGACAGAGCGTCATCAGCAGAGGAGGGGTGTAAAGGCCTCTCGCGCGGCCCTTTGTGTTTCTCGCAGCCGTATTGTTATAACATGAAAATCCGGATGGAGTGACCGGATGGACGTGGAAGGATTTGAAGACCATGCACAGCACTCCGCGCATTCTGGTCAAAGGGGCCGGTGTTGCCGGTATGACGGCATCTGTCACGCTGGCGGAGCGTGGCGGGCAGGTCACGCTGTATGACTGTGGGGGGCGGGTCGGCGCAGGTGCGTCATGGATGGCAGGCGGTATGCTGGCCCCTTGGTGTGAGGCAGAATCCGCGCCGCCGGAAGTCACTGCGCAGTCCGTTGATTCTGTTACGTGGTGGGCTGAGCATGTGCCGGATGTTGTGCGGGCTGGCAGTCTGGTTCTGGCTCCTCCGCGTGATGTGGGGGAGATTGCCCGCTTCGGTCGGCGCACATCGCATTTTCAGACAATCGGCACAGAAGATATCGCATCTCTTGAGCCGGATCTGGCGGGCCGTTTCCATAAAGCCCTGTTTTTTGCCGATGAAGGGCACGTAGACCCCCGCAAGGCCCTCATGGCGCTGCGGCAGAAGCTCGACGCCATGGGTGGCACGGTTGTGCTGGAGAGTGCGCAGGAACCAGACGAGGCCGCGTTTGACTGGGTGGTGGACTGCACCGGGCTTAATGTGCGGAAAACACTTCCCACGCTTCGTGGCGTGAGGGGTGAGATGCTCCTGCTCCGGTGCCCCGATGTTGCGTTGCATCGCCCCGTGCGGATGCTGCACCCGCGTATTCCCATTTACATCGTGCCGCGGGCTGACCATGTCTTTATGGTGGGTGCCACCATGATCGAGAGCGAAAACGCAGGCGGTATGACAGTGCGCTCCATGACAGACCTGCTGAATGCGGTCTGGACCTTGCATCCGGGGTTTGCGGAAGCGGAAATTCTGGAAATGGGGACCGGCCTGCGTCCGTCCTATCCGGACAATATGCCTGCTGTAGTGCGGGATGGGCGGCATATTTATATTAACGGTATGTATCGCCATGGTTTTCTGCTCTCCCCCGCACGGGCGCGGGAAGCGGCGGAGATGGTTTTTGGAGCACCAAAGGGAGCACCACAGTAAGGCCGCCCGAACACGGTTGCCTCCAAGCAGGATCGTGCTTTAGTCCGGCACGACAGGACAGGTTAAGAGGGGAACGCCCACATGCAGATCGTGGTTAATGATGAGGTCCATGAGGTCTCAGCCAAAACGCTGGCGGCCCTGATTGATGAACTCGGTTATAGCGGGGCGCGCATCGCCACTGCCATGGATGGCAGTTTTGTTCCCGTGCCCTCTCGCGGCAACACGCTGTTGCGGGACGGTGCGCGGATTGAAATTGTAGCACCCATGCAAGGGGGCTGAGCACTGATGACGAAATCTTTTTACGGCACGGTGCTGTCCTCCCCCCTCATGTTGGGGACAGCCCAGTATCCTTCCCCCGATATTCTGCGCGACGCCGTAAAAGCAGCCCAGCCCGGCGTGGTGACGGTGTCTTTGCGGCGTGAATCCGCCGGCGAGCGGGCGGGGCAGGCGTTCTGGGACCTTATTCAGAAGCTGGACGTGCCTGTTCTACCCAATACCGCCGGGTGCCACACCGTGAAGGAAGCCGTCACAACGGCTCATATGGCGCGGGAAGTGTTCGGCACGGACTGGATCAAGCTGGAAGTAATTGGCGAGCTTGATACGCTCCAGCCCGATGTGTTCGGGCTGGTGGAAGCGGCCCGTGTGCTGACGGAAGATGGTTTTAAAGTCTTCCCCTACACCACGGAAGATCTTGTGGTGGCCGAGCGGCTGCTTGCCGTGGGGTGTGAGGTGCTGATGCCGTGGGGGGCCCCCATTGGCTCCGGCAAGGGGCTAAACAATGTTTTTGGTCTGCGGGCCATGCGCGCGCATTTTCCGGAGGTACCGCTGGTGGTGGATGCCGGTATCGGTGTGCCGTCCCACGCAGCGCAGGCGCTCGAACTGGGGTATGACGCCGTGCTGATTAACACCGCCGTCGCCAAGGCTGGAGACCCCGCTGTGATGGCTGAAGCCTTTCGTTGTGCCGTGCAGGCCGGCGCACTGGCCCGTAAGGCTGACCCTATGGAAGAGCGTGATATGGCTGTTCCGTCCACCCCCGTTGTCGGAAAGGCCATGCTGGCATGACATCCCTCCCGCAGAAAATTTATCCTGTTGTTGATACGGCTCTCTGGGTGGACCGGCTGGGGAGCGCAGGCGCGCGCTTTATCCAGCTTCGCGTTAAAGACCTGCCGGAGGACGCTCTTCTGGCCGAAATCCGAGCAGCCCATGCGTTTGCCAAGACGCATGGCGTGTGTCTGGTGCTGAATGACTACTGGCAGATCGCGATTGCGGAAGGGATTGATTACCTGCATCTCGGGCAGGAAGATCTGGACACGGCAGACCTTGGGGCAATCCGCAAAGCGGGTATCCGGCTTGGGGTCAGTACCCATAGCCATGAAGAACTGACCAGAGCACTGACCTGCAACCCGGATTATGTGGCCCTTGGCCCCATCTGGCCAACCCGCTTGAAAAAAATGCCTTTCGGCCCGCAGGGCACGGAACGCCTGACAGAGTGGAAGCGCCTGATTGGTGATCTGCCTCTTGTGGCCATTGGCGGTATTACGCTTGAGCGGCTACGCCCCTGTCTGGATGCCGGGGCGGACAGCGTGGCTGCTGTCTCCGATTTCACCCAGCACGCGGACCCGGAAGGGCAGGTCAAAGTGTGGTTGGCCGAAGCTGAGCGTACGCCCTAACCACACATTCTGACCACTAAGACACTATCCACCGAAAGGCCGGTTAGTGTTGAAGGCTACGCGGAAGGCTTTGTCCTCCGCGTAGCCTTCAAACGTATTGGGTAAGTTAACCTTGGCATGGTCCCCGGCAAATTCGCTGCCCGCGTGCATGACGGCAGATAAGGGTTAGCAGGTCTCGATAGACGGACCGGCCACTTTTCCCTGTATTTCGTGGCATCCGTTGACAGCAAGAAACGCGAATTGTTCCTGTGTTTCCACGCCAGTGGCGCAGCACCGCATATCTAACGAACTGACAAGATGGAGGATGGAGCGCAGCAACGCCTGTGCACGCCAGTCTTCCAGAATGTTGTGGGTAAAGGTGCTGTCCAGCTTGACCTGATCAAACGGATAATGCTTGAGCCGTTCCAGTGAGGAATAGCCAGTCCCAAATTTGTCCATTGCCAGCCGTACGCCCATTGCGCGCACACGGGCAAGCTCCTTACGGGCGATTTCGGGGGCCGAAAAATAATGGCGCTCTGAGAGTTCAAGTTGCAGCCGTTGCGCGGGTAATCCGCTTTCTGCCAGAAGACCGCGCAGCGTTTCCGAAAGTCGCTCTTGCCCCAGCCATATGGGGGAAATGCTCACACTTACCCCAAGAGGCTGAGACCAAGTGAGCGCCTGAAAGCACGCATTTTTCAGTGTCCAGATGTTCAGAGGTTCAATCAGCCCGAGCCGCGCGGCATGGGACATGCTGACCGGTATCGGCAGAGTGTTCTCTATATTTTCAGGTGGTACCCATAACGGTCTGGCCTCAAAGCCAATAATGAGTTCGCTTGTGCTTTCCATAATCGGTAGAAATTCAAGCTGAAGGTCCTCATGCAAAATGGCGCGCCGGAGTGCGTGGTCAGTCTGAATATGGGCGGTATATTGACGGGTCTTCCCAGCCGTTGCGGTGCGAGACGAAATTCCTTTGAACTGTGCCGCAAACAGCGCCGCATTGGCTGCTGTAATCAGGCTGCGGGCAGAGTTTCCGTCTGCTGGAAAGGCAGCGGCCCCAATCAGCGCATCAAAGCTGAAAGGAATGCCGTCAATATCCAGCCCTCCGGTGAGGCAGGTTTCTGCCGTAGCAACGATGTTCTCCAACACAGACTCTACCGTTGCATCATCTGTTTGGGGCGTGACAACGAGTGCGAGTTGCGTGGCAAAGGGGCTAAAACTGCCGGTGCCTGCGGGCAAGGCTGCCAACAACAGGTTCAAAGCATGATCGGCCAGAGTGCTGACCATTGGCCAGTCTGTGCCTGCATCAGGGATGGTACTACGGAGAAGATCGACACGTAAAAGAACAACCGGATGAGGTGCCGTGGAGCCCTCAGCCGCCAGCAGGATCTGCGTTAAAGCGTGCTCCAGAGCCTGCCATCCGAAATGGTGTACAGGCGGGAGTTGTGCCTCGTGCTTTTGACCATGCTGGGTGGCTGGGTCTGAAAAAGGCATACGGAAAGCTATCCTTGCAGTTTCTGAAAAATGCCAGACGAAATGCTTAGCCTTCTGTCTTTAATGGAGAAAAGTTTAATTTAAAATAAAAATGTAAAAAATAAGACAACAGTATTTTATTTTAGATATTGAATAAAATCGTTATATTACAATGAGATAAGGTTTTCTGAAGATGTATCTAGGGTGGTGGTGGAAGCCTAGCGAACGCCACGCGCCCATCAACCGCCAGCAAAAATGCGGGCAGCGTCGGTTTTGTTAAACAGGAGCAGGAGAATTCTGGCTGCCAGCGGAAGCAGCGGTGTTGGGGTAATGGGCGCTGTGTCGGGGAGGAGTTTTTCAGCTTCCTTGTGGGCTGTTTCCAGCAGCATATCGGCCAGAGTTTCCGGAGCCATGCGGTATTCCGGCAGACCGGACTGGCGGCGGCCTGTCATATCGCCCCCACCACGCAGGCGGAAATCTTCATCCGCGATCAGGAAGCCATCTTCTGTCTCACGCAGGCAGGTCAGTCTGCGGCGGGCGGTCAGCCCCAGACCTTCATCATGCAGCATCAGACAATAGGAGGCCGCAGAACCACGGCCTACGCGCCCGCGCAACTGATGGAGTTGGGACAGCCCGAAACGCTCGGCGTGTTCAATGACCATGATGGTCGCTGTGGGTACGTCCACGCCGACTTCAATAACGGTTGTGGCGACCAGAATACGGGTTTTGCCCTGAGAAAATTCCTGAAGGGCGTCTTCGCGCACAGTGGCGTCCTGCTGCCCGTGGGCCAGCCCCACAACCTCCCCAAACCGTTCAAGCAGCGCCACTTGCCGGGCCTCGGCTGCCGCAATATCCAGCGCCTCGCTTTCTGAAACCAGCGGGCAGACCCAGAAAATCTGTGCGCCTTTGGTCAGTGCACGGGCCAGCCCGTCGATAACCTCATCCATCATGCTGAGGGGATGCAGGGAGGTGCGCACGGGCTTGCGGCCTGCGGGTTTCCCTTCCAGCCGGCTGATCTGCATATCGCCAAACCGGGTGATCAGCAGGGTACGGGGGATAGGCGTTGCGGTCATGACCAGCATGTCCGTGGCCGGTCCTTTTTCCACCAAGGTCAGGCGCTGCTCCACGCCAAAACGATGCTGCTCATCAATAACCGCCAGCCCGAGATCCGCGAAGGTCACGCTTTCCTGCACCAGTGCATGGGTGCCGATCACGAGTTTTGCCGTGCCGTCGGCAATGTCCTGCAAGACCTGTTTGCGGGCTTTGCCTTTGACGGAACTGGAAAGGAACGCCACCGGCACGGGTGAAAGGCGCGCAAAGGTGGCGGCGTGCTGGCGGGCCAGAATTTCCGTGGGGGCCATCAGCGCGCCCTGTGTTCCGGCTTCTACGGCGCGCAGCATGGCCAGCAGAGCGACAAGCGTTTTTCCAGCTCCCACATCCCCTTGCAGGAGGCGGGTCATGCGGTAGGGGGCGGCCATGTCGGTTTCAATTTCCGCCAGCGCCTTTTTCTGGCCAGAGGTCGGTGTGTGACCAAAAGCGGCCAGCGCCTGCCGTTGCAGATGTCCGTCACCACGTAGGCTACGGCCGGGGCGGGCGCGGGACGCACGCAGCGCAATGCGGGTGGCAAGCTGGTCCGCCAGCAACTCATCACACGCCAGACGGGCCTGAGCGCGGGTCTGTTGAGCGCGCCATGCGTCTCCGGTGGCGCTCTCCGGAATACGGTCGGGCACATGCATCCATGTCAGCGCCGTGGGGAAATCCGGCCAGCCTTTTTTTCTGACAAGAGCCTCCATCTGCCATTCAGGCAGAGTGGCGGGCAGGAGGGCGAGGGCTGCGGTCATGGCCTGCCGGACGTGCCCGGCAAACAGTCCTGCCGTCAGCGGCCAGACCGGGTCCAGACCGGGAATACGGTCCGCGGATCGGGCGGGTAGGAGATAGTCGGGGGAGGTCATGCACAGACGCTCCCCAAACCGCTCGACCTTGCCGGATACGACAATGGATTCGCCCATCACGACCTTTTCGGCCTGCCATTTGGAGAAAAAAGCGAGGTCCAGTTGCCCGGTTCCATCATCCAGTGTCACACGCCATGGCTGCCGCGTGCGGGGGGCAGGCGGACGAATGGTCTGCACAACGCCGGTAACGGTTGCGATTGTGTCTGGCCTGAGTTGCGCCAGAGGAGGCCGGAGCCTGCGGTCCACCACGCTTTCCGGCAGGCAGAACAGCAGGTCCAGCACACGGGAGCCGCCTGTAATGCGGCGGAGCAGCTTTGCCCGCGCGGTGCTGACACCCGGCAACGTCTCCAGCGGTGCCAGCAGGCCGGACAGGCTGGAGCCGTCAAATGGCGTGGCTGCCGAAGCGGTTGTGATAGGCGGGGGGCTGGACACTGGTGTAACAGAAGCCTCTGTTTGGCAGGCTGACAGAAGAGAATGCCAAGGCTATAGGACACCAGAGCCATGCAACACAATTCAACGACCGTTCTTCCGCCCGAACACGATTCTGATGAGGCTCTGGCCTCCCGGCGTCGTCGTCTGCTGTTTCGCGCCTCGCATCGTGGCACGTTTGAGACGGATGCTCTGATTGGCGGTTTTGTGGAAGACAACGTCTCCACCATGAACGCCGCCGAGCTTGCGGATATGGAAGCTATTCTGGAAATTCCGGACCCGGATTTGACAGACTGGCTGTTCGGCCGCCTGCCATTGCCGACAGAACGGGAGACCCCCATGTTACGCCGGATGGTGGATGCGTGCCTCGCAAAAGGAGTTGGGATAGCCGGATGACGGAACAGACGAGCGCTGAGGGCCGTATAGCGCCCATATGGGGCGTGCCTGAGGGGTTTGATGCGCTTTTGCTGGCCAGACGGGCCAGAGAACATAAGGGGCCTGTCCTGCATATTGCGCGGGATGATGCCTCGACCGCCCGGCTGGCGGAGATGCTGGCCTACGTGGCGGCGGATGTGGAAACCCTGCGTTTTCCGGCGTGGGACTGCCTGCCGTATGACCGCGTTTCTCCCAATCCGACCATTGTGGCGGAACGTGTTGCAACACTGACCCGCCTGCTGGAACCCTCTGATGGTCGCCCCCGGCTGGTGCTGACCACGGTTGGCGCTGCGGTGCAGCGTGTCTCGCCGCGCGCGACGTTTGCGGGCCAGTCTCTGACCGTTAAACAGGGTGAAAGCCTTGATCAGGCTTTTCTGATCGAACTGCTAATTGCCAATGGCTACACCCGCACCGATACGGTGATGGAAGCGGGCGAGTTTGCGTCCCGTGGGGGGATTTTTGATCTTTTCCCGGCAGGCGCGGCCGAGCCGGTCCGTCTGGACCTGTTTGGGGATGAGGTCGAGAATATCCGTGCGTTTGACCCCGGTTCCCAGCGGTCCACGACAAAGCAGGATGCGCTGACTCTGCGGCCTGTGTCCGAATTTTCACTGGATGCGGCCAGTATCTCGCGCTTCCGCACGGGCTGGCGGGATGTTTTCGGTCCGGCTGCGGCGTCTGACCCGCTTTATGAACATATTTCCGATGGCCGTCGCTATCCCGGCATCGAACACTGGCTGCCGCTGTTCCATGAGCAGTTGGAAACAGTGTTCGACTATCTGCCGGATGTGTCCGTCTCGCTGGATTATCAGGTTGAGGACGTGCTCAGAACGCGTCTGGAGATGATCGCGGACCATTATCAGGCCCGTCGTCAGCCCGTGCGGGAAGGGGAAACACCCTATCGCGCTCTGCCGCCGCATCTCCTGTATCTGGATTCCAAAGGCTGGGATGCCCTTATAAGCCGTCTGCCGGTTGTGGCCTTTAGTCCGTTTGCCAAGCCCGATGGCGCGGCGGGCATTGAAGTTGGCGGCCGCCCCGGCAAGATGTTTGCCAAAATCGTGCCCGGTGCCCAGCGTGAGCAGGTCTTCACCCTGCTGGGAGAACAGGTGCGGGACTGGGGGCAGGTCAAACGCCGCGCCTACGTGACGGCATGGACCAAAGGCTCACGCGAGCGCATTGGTACGCTGCTGCGTGAGCACGGTGTCGCGACCCAGAGCTATGAGGACTGGGCGTCCGCCAGCAAGGCGAAGCCCGGCACCGTCGGCCTGCTGACACTGGGGCTGGAACGCGGCTTTGTGGCGGATGATCTGGCTTTTGTCTCCGAGCAGGATCTGCTGGGGGAGCGTATTGGCCGCCCGCCGCGCCGTAGACGCCGTGCGGATGAACTGATTGCCGAGGCCGGGGAAATTTCCGCGGGCGATCTGGTGGTTCATCAGGATTACGGGATTGGCCGGTATGACGGGCTGGAGACAGTCAGCGTGGGGGTCGCTCCGCATGACTGCCTGCGTCTGCTCTATGATGGTGGGGAGAAGCTGTATCTCCCGGTTGAAAATATCGAACTGCTGAGCCGTTTTGGTTCGGATCAGGCTGGTGTGCCGCTGGACAAGCTGGGTGGTGTGGCTTGGCAGGGCCGTAAGGCCAAGATGAAGCAGCGCATCCGCGATATGGCCGGAGAACTGATCCGTACCGCCGCCGCCCGCGCGCTGAAGGAAGCGCCGGTGCTGGCTCCGGCGGAGGGGCTGTGGGATGAATTCTGTGGCCGCTTCCCGTTTGTGGAAACGGATGATCAGTCCCGCGCCATTGCCGATGTGCTGGATGATATGGGGTCAGGCCGCCCGATGGACCGGCTTGTGTGCGGGGATGTAGGTTTCGGGAAAACGGAGGTAGCCCTTCGTGCTGCCTTTGTGGCCGCCATGTCGGGCGGGCAGGTGGCGGTTGTGGTGCCAACCACGCTGCTGGCGCGTCAGCATTACCGGACCTTTGCCGCGCGGTTTGAGGGCTTCCCGATCAAGGTCGCGCAGCTTTCCCGTATGGTGACGGGTAAGGAAGCAACGGCGGTGCGCAAGGGGCTGGCGGATGGGTCCGTCAATATCGTGATCGGTACGCACGCGCTGCTGGCCAAAACTGTACAGTTTGCCTCGCTTGATCTGCTGATTATTGACGAAGAACAGCATTTTGGCGTGGGGCATAAGGAAAAGCTGAAGGCGCTGCGTGAGGACGTGCATGTGCTGACGCTGTCCGCCACGCCGCTGCCACGCACGTTGCAGCTCTCTCTTTCCGGCGTGCGGGAAATGAGCCTGATCGCCACACCGCCCACGGACCGTCTGGCGGTGCGCACCTTTATCATGCCGTTTGATAGTGTGGTGATTCGGGAGGCCATTCAGCGCGAGCGCTTCCGTGGCGGGCAGATTTTCTGTGTGGCCCCCCGCATTGAGGATCTGGACCGTCTGGCCGAGCGGCTGAGCACCATCGTGCCGGATGCCAAGGTGGTGCAGGCGCATGGTCGCCTGACGCCAACGGACCTTGAGCGGGTGATGACGGAATTTTCTGACGGGAAATATGACATTCTGCTCTCCACCAATATTGTGGAAAGCGGGCTGGATATGCCTGCGGTGAATACGCTGATTATCCACCGGGCCGATATGTTTGGTCTTGGGCAGCTTTATCAGCTCCGTGGGCGTGTGGGGCGCGGCAAGCAGCGTGGCTACGCCTATCTGACATGGCCACAAACACATACCCTGTCAGCCTCTTCTGAAAAGCGACTGGAAGTGATGCAGACGCTGGATACGCTGGGCGCTGGTTTCACGCTTGCCTCGCATGATCTGGACCTGCGTGGTGCTGGCAACCTGCTGGGGGACCAGCAGTCCGGCCATGTGCGGGAAGTCGGGATCGAACTGTACCAGCAGATGCTGGAAGACGCCGTGGCTGACCTTCGGAATGAAACAAGCCGTCGTAAGGCGGAAGATCGGGACTGGACGCCAAACATCATTGTCGGTCTGCCTGTTCTGATTCCGGATGCGTATGTGCCGGATCTGCCCGTGCGGCTTGGTCTGTATCGCCGCATTAGCGGTCTTGGGTCGGATGCGGAACTGGAAGCCATGGAAGCCGAACTGGTGGACCGCTTCGGGACGTTGCCGCCAGAGGTCAAGAATCTTCTGGATATTGTTGATCTTAAAAGATTGTGCCGTGCCGCAGGCGTTGAACGTCTGGAAGCAGGTCCCAAGGGCATGGTGCTGCAATTCCGCAATAACAGCTTCAAAAATCCGGCAGGGCTTGTGCAATGGATGGCGCGCTGGAAAGACGGCACCGTCCGACTGCGGACAGACCATAAAATGGCAGTCGTGCGGGAACTGACCAATATTCAGCGGATTGATCTGGCCCGCCGCGTGCTGCGGGATCTGGTCAAACTGACAAAGAAGGCTGCGGCCGAAGCAGCCTGATCCTGCCTTCTGCCTATTCGGCTTCCTCATCAAGGTGTGAGTCCGGGGCCGGGTGAAGTGGGACGCCGCGTCGCGCTAGAGCGTCTTTGAGGAGGGTTTCAATCTGGGCGTTCACGCTGCGGAGTTCGGCGGCTGCGCAGCGGCGGACGGAGGCTAGTAATTTGGGGTCAAGCCGCAACGCGAAGGCGGCTTTCTCCGGCCCGCGTGGTCGACCCCTGCGGCTGTCCTCCGTCACGAATACAGCGTGCCTGCGTTGACAACCGGGGTGACGTCTCTGTCCCCAACCAGAACGACCAGCAGATTAGAGACCATGGCGGCTTTCCGCTCGGCATCCAGCACTCCGTCAAGACGGTCTTCAAGTTCGTTGAGCGCCTGTTCGACAATCGTGACGGCTCCGGATGTAATGGTGCGCCGGGCGGCGATCACTGCGCTTGCGGCCTGCTTGCGGAGCATTGTTGCGGCAATCTCAGGCGCATAGGCGAGGTGGGACAGGCGTGCGTCCTGAACAACAAGTCCGGCCAACGCCATCCGCTCCCGCAGATCAGCCGTGAGAATAGCTGTCAGGCGGTCTCCTCCATCACGCAGAGAGAGAATGCCGCCTTCCGGTAAGGGGGACTGCTCAGCCTGCTGTGCGGCGTGGCTCTGCGCGTATTCATCCTCATCATAAGGGTAGCGGCTGGCGAGGCTACGCAGGGCAGTTTCCCCCTGCGCCGTCACGTAGCGGGAATAATTTTCCACATCAAAGATCGCACGGGCGGCCTGCTCAACCCGCCATGTCAGCACCATGCCAATTTCGACAGGATTGCCGGAGGCGTCGTTCACTTTAAGCGGACCAATCTCCTGTGTGACCAGCCGCCGTGTGACGCGCGTGCGGAGAGCAAACGGGTTGATGAACCAAAACCCGTCCCGGGTCAGGGTTCCTGAATATTTTCCAAGGAATGTCAGTACAGCGGCTTCATTGGGTTGCAAGGTCATAAACCCGCGCAGCAGGACGGCCGCTGCTCCCCAGCACAGGACTGTGCCCGCTATGCCCACAGGCGTCTGTCTGGCCGCAAGCTGGCAGACCAGACCTCCCGCCGCGAGGATGAGGACAACGCCCGCACCGACAAATCCGTAGAGCGCCCAAGGTCTGGTTTCTGTCGTGCTCATTGTCAGATCATGCCCTATTTTCTGATATATTAATGATATCAAAAAATAGAGTAGTAAACAACGCCATTAAGATGGAACGGGGCAGGGTTCACCGCGTCTTCCAGAAAACCTGCCCCTTCAGTTTGTCTTTATAACGTTTAGTGTAGAGGAAGCGGGAAGCCGTTTACTGTCAGCACGCCGCCTTGCCAGATAGTATTCCACACATTGGCATCATTCTGAGTGTGGCTGACCAATCGTGCCAATACGAGCCCCGCTGCCAGCTTCATCTGTCTGGCATCACGTGCCTTTTCAATCAGCGCTTCCAGATTGCTGATTTCCAGATGGCCGGAGGCCGTTGTGGCATTGACGTTCCCGGTAAGAGTCGCCGTGCCATTCCCTTTCAGGTGCACGGTGTCGCGCACGGCATCAAAGCTGGAAATGGTGACATGCACAGCCGGGGCTGCCGAGGACCGGCCACCAATGGCGGCCATCAGAGCAGGGAGTTCAGAGGCCGGGAGCGAGAAAGTGGCGGAAGCGGAGGAGGGAAGCAGGGCTTCATTGCTGAGCCCCTGAAAGCTCATGCCTGAGAGCGACAGTGCTGCTGCACTGGTGTGGGCTGACGTGCTGCCATCCACTTTGAAATGCGCGGAACTGCTGGTTATGCGGCTAGAACCATGGGTCAATACCGCGTTGGTCCATGTGATATCATACCCACCACCGGCTTTCAGGGTGGAGGCAGCGGTTTGCCCCTGCTGTGCCAGCCAGTCCGAGCACGCGGCATTGTGATGCCCGGTGATGGCGGACATCAGCAGCAACGAAGCCGCATCCGCCTGATCATGCGCATTGCCAGCACTGCCGCCGGTAAAGGACATTTTCCCCGCAGTCAGGCCGCTGCTGCCGTCCGGGGTGTGGACCACCACGTTTTCATACGTCACGCCATGCGCACTATCCTGCGCGGCGCCGTGCGAAATGACGGCGCAACTGGCAGGAGGAGCGGCGGCGTGCGTTGCCCGTAACGGCGCAACGGCGGCGCAAAGACCAAGGCTCATAAGTATGAGACCAGCGGGGGAAGGAATGGTGTTGTATTTCATTTGAGCGTAAAGGTGGCGTAAGCGCGTGCCGGGTGCAATCAGCATCTTAAGAATAATACAGATTTCATAGTGCCCCGCACGAAAACCCCTGTCCCATCCGCAAAGAGCCACAGCCCATGCTCAAACTGGACCCATTCCTTATCGGTCTGACCGTTACAATTATTCTCGCCACGGTCCTGCCGTGCCATGGGGCTGCCGTGCCGGTTTTCCATTGGCTTACCATTATCGTCATTGCCGTAATGTTTTTCCTGCAAGGTGCGAGGCTTTCCCGCAAGGCAGTTGTGGACGGCGTCATGGCGTGGCGGTTGCATCTGATTATTCTGACCTGCACCTTTGTGATGTTCCCGCTGCTGGGGCTGGCTGCGCATGCGCTGATGCCGGGCCTTTTAGAGAATGATATCTGGGTGGGGATGCTGTTCCTGTGTTGCCTGCCCTCCACAGTGCAGTCTTCCATTGCCTTTACGTCTATCGGCGGGGGCAATGTGCCTGCGGCTGTGTGTGCTGCCACGGCCTCCAACATTGCCGGGATTTTCATAACGCCTTTTCTGGTCGGTCTGGTGTTGAGTAAGCACGGTGGGACATCCGGCAATGTGCTGGATATTGTATTCCAGCTTCTGCTGCCTTTTGTTCTGGGCCAGTTGCTTCAACCATGGATTGGCCGGTGGGCGCACCGGAACAAAAAGCTGCTTTCCCTGACTGATCGTGGGTCTGTTCTGATTGTGGTTTACACGGCGTTTAGTGAGGCCGTCATGCAGGGGCTGTGGCACCGGCTGCCACTTAGCCAGCTTGGTATGATCGCACTGGTCGATTTCCTATTACTGGTCTGTGTGCTGCTGATAACCACATATGGCAGCCGTCTGGCAGGGGTGCCGCTGCGTGATGAAATTGCCATTGTGTTCTGTGGTTCCAAAAAAACACTGGCTTCTGGTGTGCCGATGGCCAATGTGCTGTTTCCCGCAGCCTCTGTCGGGCTTATCGTCCTGCCGCTGATGATCTATCACCAGATTCAGTTGTTTGTCTGTGCGGTGCTGGCCAGAAAGTTTGCCCGTATGACGCAGGAAAATGCGGAAGGCCTGCCAGCGGTAGGAGTGCCGCAAAAGGAGTAAAACGTGGCGGGGCTTGATCCGGAAAACTGGGACGCATTGCGGGCGCTTGGGCACCGCATGCTGGATGAGATGCTGGATAACGTGCAGAACGTGGCCTCCGGCCCGGTCTGGCTGCCCATGCCAGCCGCTGTCAGGCAGGAGTTCCGGCAGGCTGAACTGCCAACGCAGGAAACGCCACTGACAGCTCTATATGAGCAGTTTGCGCAATCTGTTGTGCCGTATGCCACTGGCAACCGTCATCCCCGCTTTATGGGGTGGGTACATGGCGGCGGCACAGCGCAGGGGATGTTGGCCGAGATGCTGGCTGCGGGTCTGAACGCCAATCTTGGCGGCCGGGACCACGCACCAATCGAGGTGGAGCGGATGGTAATCCGCTGGGCCGCGACCATGCTGGGCTTTCCGGAAACCGCGACGGGCGTTCTGGTAACGGGCTCTTCCATGGCGAATTTTATTGCCGTGATCACAGCCAGCCGTGCTGTGGAGGGTGGTCTGGACATACGCTCTCACGGTCTGGCTGGCCGCAGGCTGGTTGGTTATGCCGCCCAGACTGCCCATGGCTGTATTGCCCGTGCGTTTGATATGGCCGGGCTTGGCACCCAGGCGCTGCGTCTGGTGCCTGTTGATGCTGATTTCCGCATGGATCTGGCGGTATTGCGGCAGATGGTGGCAGCAGACCGCGCCGCCGGGCTTGAACCATTTATGGTGGTCGGCACGGCGGGGACCGTGGATACCGGCTCGATTGACCCGCTTGCGGCTTTGGCTGATTTTGCTGAGGCTGAAAACCTCTGGTTTCATGTTGATGGCGCATTTGGAGCCATGGCACGTCTTTCCCCTGATCATGCTTCGGCTCTGGCCGGGATGGAGCGTGCCAACAGCATTGCCTTTGATTTCCACAAATGGGCACAAACGCCGTATGACGCCGGGTGCGTTCTGGTGCGCGAAGAGGGGCGGCAGGCCGCGGCCTTTGCGCAGTCTCTGGCATATCTGTCCCGAGAGGATCGCGGGCTGGCTGCTGGTGCGCCGTGGTTTTGTGATCTTGGGCCGGATCTCTCCCGAGGGTTCCGGGCTCTGAAAGTCTGGTTCACGCTGGCATCATTCGGCACGGAGCGGCTTGGCCAGATGGTGTCACACTGTTGCGCTGTGGCGCGGTATTTGGCGGCGCGGGTTCAGGCTTCGCCCAGCCTTGAACTGCTTGCCCCGGTTACGCTCAATATCGTCTGTTTTCGGGTACGGGCACCCGGTACGGATGAGGACGTGCTGAACGGGGATCTGGTAAAAGACCTGCATGAGAGCGGCGTTGCGGCTCCCTCAGCCACAATCGTGCACGGGAAGCGGGCCATTCGGGCGGCCATCGTCAATCATCGCACGATGGAAGGCGATGTGGATCTGATGCTGGAGACGTTGCTGGACCTAGCGGACAAACGGCTTGGGACCAAACTGGAGCGTGAGGCGGCCTGAGCGTTTTGAAGAGCGTTCAGGACAGGGCAGAACTCCCGCTTTTTCTCGGCCCGGATGCAAAACATGCGTCCGGGCCGAGATGTTTAAACGGGGGGGGACGCATAAGCCGATCCGGTATGCATGTTTGCGTCTGAATGCGTTGTCTTTTGTCCCGACGTTACAGTGTTAGGGCTGCAAGACTGCCTGTTTCAACTGCCAATCCATCCCGCTGGCGCTCAATGCTAAGCTTTTGAAACAGCCTCAAAGAGAGAAAGACGGTTTTTAACGCCGTCTGTTTTTATTGCGGCGACCGGGCCTGTTCTGTTTTTCATCAAACAGGCCAGAGAGGGCTTGGAGCATAGTGCCCCCTAGTTCTTCCGCATCGGTAATCGTGACGGCGCGTTGATAATAGCGGCCCACGTCATGGCCAATGCCAATGGCTGTCAGTTCCACCGGGCTGCGTTCTTCAATCTGATGAATCACGGCGCGTAGATGGTCTTCCAGATAGGAGGCGGGATTGACGGACAAGGTGCTGTCATCCACCGGCGCGCCGTCTGAAATGACCATCAGAATTTTGCGGGCTTCCGGGCGGCCTCTAAGGCGCTTCCACGCCCAGAGCAGGGCTTCGCCGTCAATATTTTCCTTCAGCAACCCTTCACGCAGCATCAGGCCCAGATTGGGGCGGGCCCTCCGCCACGGCATGTCGGCGGCTTTGTAGATAATGTGGCGCAGATCATTCAGGCGTCCGGGTTCCGCCGGTTTGCCATCCTTGGTCCACTGTTCACGGCTTTGGCCGCCTTTCCATGCGCGCGTTGTAAAGCCGAGAATTTCCACTTTAACGCCGCAGCGTTCCAGTGTGCGGGCCAGAATGTCCCCGCAGGAGGCCGCTACGGATATCGGGCGTCCGCGCATGGAGCCGGAATTGTCTATTAAAAGGGTGACAACCGTATCACGAAATTCTGTCTCCCGTTCCCGCTTATAAGAGAGCGAGAGCATCGGGTTCACCACAATGCGGGAGAGGCGGCCTGCATCCAGCATACCGTCCTCAAGGTCAAATTCCCATGAGCGCGTTTGTTGCGCCATCAGGCGACGTTGCAGCTTGTTGGCCAGTCGGGAGACAACACCATGCAGCGTGGCCAGTTGCACATCAAGCTGGTGCCGCAGGCGGTTCAACTCTTCTGGGTCACACAGGTCTTCGGCTTTGATTTCTTCATCAAAGGCCGTGGTGTAGGCGTGGTAGCCTCCAGCAGTTTCTCCGGGTTCACGGTCCGGGTTGCCGCCCGGCCCTGCGGCTTCACCCGTGCCATCCGAGCCTTGCCCTTCCCGCTCTTCTTCCAGTGTTTCGGGCGAGGCTTCTCCGCCGCCGCCCATCAGTTCCGGCTGCGGGACGGGGTCGGATGAGGAGTCCGGCTCTGGTGGAACGTTCTCTTCCTGTCCTTCCGGGGGCGGGGCGTTGTTTTCGTCATCCCCGGCGGCAGAGTCGGCACCGTTTTCATCGGCGTCCATCTCGTCAGACGGGCTTTCATCCTCCGTCAGAGAGCAGGCTGCCAGAAGTTTCCGGGTCGCTTTGGAGTAAGCGGCCTGATCATCCTGACTGAGTGCGAGATTTTTTAGAGCCGTCCGGGCTTGTGGAGAAAGGGTGGCCTGCCATTTACGCAGAATGGTTTGCGCGGCGTCAGGTGCCGCTTCGCCCGTCAGATACTCACGGGCCAGCAGTTCCAGCGCAACCGCTGGGGAAAGCTCGGCAGGGTCCGTAATCCGGTCCAGCCCTGCTGCTTTGCAGTCATTTTCCAGCCTGTGGCGCAGGTTTGCCGCAACCCCGCGCATGTGCCGCGCGCCGACAGCCTCGATACGGGCCTGCTCAAGGGCGTCATACACTTCTCGCGCCACGGAATCGTCTGGCTGGTGGGTGCGGTGCAGGTCAAAATCATGATGCTTCACCCGCAACGCCTGCGCATCGGCGGCCCCGCGGATACGCTCAATTTCTTCCGCATCCATATGGCGGGAGGGCTGGGGTAGGCGGATTTTTCCGGCAAGGCTGATCGGTCCCACAGGCATGTTGCCTGTGTGGAACGACACGTCCGTATCCCGCTGCCCGCCGATTGCCCGCAGCGTTGCCGCCGTGGCCTGCTTGAAGGCATCCACTTTGGTCTGCCCGGACTCGCTTTCTGGCCGGTTATGGCCAGACGGTGGAGCGTGCGCTCCTTTCCTGCTGTCAGCCATTGCTAAAGCCGCTCTCCGTTCGTGCTTGAGGCACCCTTATCGGGGCAAGGGGCTTTTATTGAAGCAGCGCTGATAATACTCCGCCACCATGCCGCGTTCCGCTTCATCACACTTGTTGAGGAAGGTGACGCGGAAGGCAAAAGCCGTGTCCTTGAAAATTTTCTCGTTTTCAGCCCACGCAATAACAGAGCGCGGGGACATGACGGTGGAAAGGTCTCCCGCCATAAAGCCTGCGCGTGTCAGTTCCGCGAGGGCGACCATGCTTTCAATCGTGCGGCGGGCTTCTCTGTCATCCGGGCTGATACCCATGCGGGACATGACGATGCCCACTTCCTGCGCATGGGGCAGATAGTTCAGGGAGGTGACGATGTTCCAGCGGTCCATCTGGCCCTGATTGATCTGCTGCGTGCCGTGATACAAGCCGGTCGTATCCCCCAGCCCGATGGTGTTGGCGGTGGCAAACAGGCGGAACCACGGATGCGGTTTGATCACGCGGTTCTGATCAAGCAGGGTCAACTGACCTTCCACTTCCAGCACGCGCTGGATGACGAACATCACATCCGGGCGGCCTGCGTCATATTCATCAAACACCAGAGCGCAGGGGTGCTGGAGGCACCACGGCAGTAGGCCTTCCTGAAATTCTGTAATCTGCTGGCCGTCCCGCACCACAATGGCATCCTTGCCGATCAGATCGATACGGGAGACATGGCTATCCAGATTGATGCGCACACACGGCCAGTTCAGTCGGGCGGAAATCTGTTCGATATGGGAGGATTTGCCGGTTCCGTGGAAGCCCTGCACCATCACGCGGCGGTTGAAGGCGAAGCCTGCCAGAATGGCCAGCGTGGTGTCATGGTCAAACAGATAGGCGGTATCAATTTCGGGCACATGCTCCGTGCGGATGGAGAAGGCCGGAACCATCATGTCAGAATAGAGCCCAAACACCTCGCGCACAGAAACCTGAAGATCAGGCGCAGAAAGAGCTGAAATCGGGGGAAGAGCGCCTGTAGGGCTCAGGCTGGCAGAATCAGTCATTCTTTATCCGTCTGGTAGGTGGAGCATTCCGATCAAAGCAGGCAGACACAGTGTAGGGTGTGTCCGGGCTGCCCCGTCATAACGCTGGCAGCATGGCATGGTCACCCCGCTTTTTCGAGGTCCCGTGATGTAAGATGTGCCCTGACGACCGTGAACGCAACATTGATGCTTTTCAGGCGCTCTTCCGAGCGCTTATCACCATTATTGGCATCCGGGTGGTGCTTGCGGGCTAGAGAGCGGTAACGCGCTTTTGCATCTTCCAGCGTGACGGGCCATGGCAGGCCGAGTGTTGCCAGCGGTTCACGCAGCGCGTCGGGCGTTTCAGGCCGCCCACGGTTTTTAACACGTTCCGCGCGGGAGCGGCGGTTCTGGCCCAGAATATCAAGCGGGTCGAGCACGTCTTCTTCCTGAAACGTCTGCTTGCCCGGCTTTGCACTCTGGCCAAACGCCCAGGACGGCCGATCCCATGCGATATCGGCACGCAAATGCGCTTCTATCTGGCCGGGTGACATCCCTTTGTAGTAATCCCACCGTGCGTTATACTCCCGCACATGCTCGAGGCAGAACCAGTAATACTGGTTAAGAGTCTCGCGTGAGCGGGGGGCACGGTAGCCTGCCGGCTTTTCACAATTAGGCATGTCACAGCAGCGCTGGGGCGCATCCGGGTCCGGATCGAACGCCCGGTGACGGGTATTCCTTCGCTTCATCATGAGGGTTATGTGCGTGCTGGTGTGTTCAGTGCAAGAGGGAACGTAGGATGACGCAACGCAATTCAGCTTCCACGACTGAGGCAGATGGCCTCCGTGCCCGTCGGGTGCGGGAGACTCTGACGGCCGCCTTTGAACCCGCGCGGCTTGACATTCTGGATGAAAGCAGCCGCCATGCGCACCATGTGACCAAGCCGCGTGGCCCGGAAGCCGGAGCGACGGAGACGCATTTTCGCGTGCATCTTGTCAGCCATGTGTTTGCGGGCGTGAGCCGGGTCAACCGGTCCCGCATGGTGCATGATGCGTTGTGCTACGAATTTGGCAGCGGTTTGCATGCCCTTGCTTTGACACTCCGCACGCCGGAAGAAGAAAGCGCTCTTGCATGAGTCAAAAGATGTCTGGCTTGAGCCGCCGCACAGTGATGGTGCTGGCTCCGGCTTTTCTGGCTGCGTGCGCCACCGGGCAGGGAGGGCGCACCGCACCACAGGCCAGTGATACGGCGCGGGTAGAAGCATGGCTGCGGGCCGCAAAACTCGAGAATGTGCCGTTTACGCAGACATGGCCGAACGGGGCGACAGGCGGAGGGCTGCTGACGTATCACGCTGGCTACCTGCACCTTAACTACAGCGTGCCGCATAAAATGGACCTTGAGGCGTCCGGTGCGCACGCCGTGTTCAAGGACAGTCAGACAGGTTCTGAAACACGCATGGGGCTGGCCCATAATCCGCTGGGTGTGCTGATGGGAAATCCCATCACACTGTCCGGCCCCGTCACGGTGACGGATATTCAAAAACCGCCGGGGATTTTGCAGATTTCGCTCACCCGCACGGAAAATCCGTCACAAGGGCTGGTGACACTGATTTTCCGGGATGCAGGCGGCGTTCTAGACCTCTACGAAATTCGCATTCTGGATGAACGGCAGCGGACCCTGTTTATTCGTCTTGGAGAGGCATGAGCGCGGACGGCGTGCTGCCAAAAACAGTCCGCCAGTTTTCTGCAAGTGCGGCATCAAGCTGCGGCATCGTGACATTCAGCCCCAACTTTTCAAAACTGGTAACGCCAAACTCACGGATGCCGCAGGGCACAATGCCGTCAAAATCCGACATGCGGGGATTCAAGTTGATGGAGACCCCGTGCCAGCTTACCCAGCGTGAGACGCGGACCCCGATGGCGGCAATTTTTTCTTCCAGCCCGGTTGCGGGGTCTATCACCCACACACCTACGCGCCCGTCACGACATTCCCCTTTCAGCCCGAATGTCGCGAGGGTGCGAATGACCCATTCTTCAAGCCCGTGAACGTAAGATCGCACATCCCGCGCACGAACTTCCCCATGCGGATTATGCAGGTCCATCATGACGTAAGCGATTCGCTGCCCCGGCCCGTGATAGGTCCATTGCCCACCCCGCCCAGCCTCAAAGGTCGGGTAGTTATGCGGGTTGAAGAGGTCTTCCTCTTTGGCGGAGGTGCCTGCCGTAAAAAGGGGGGGATGTTCCAGCAGCCAGACCCGTTCCTTTGCCTCATCAGCGCGGATGTCCCGCGCCAAAGTTTGCATCCGTGTCAGTGCGGCAGGGTAGGGAACGGGCTTTTTGCTTATTTCCCATAAAAAACATCCATTGGTCATTGCCGCGTGTTCTCGCTTCGGTTATAGGGCTTCTCACCAAACGGTATCGCCTTTCAGATGCTGGTTGTCACGTGCGGTCGTGGCGGAATGGTAGACGCGCAAGCTTGAGGTGCTTGTGGGGGAATACCCCGTGGAAGTTCGAGTCTTCTCGACCGCACCATTTTTCAGCTCTCACAAAAATCAGTTTGAAATCCTTCTGATTTCTGTGAGAGCTGTTTTTTCTCAAAATATTAAATTTTTAACAGATTAGAGCAGCAATCTGGCTCGTTTGGCCATATTCAGGCCCAGCTTTCCCGGTTTAAGAGACCCCTGAGCTTTGTTGCTGTATCGGTCAGACGAATCCTGCGCGCTTTCGTGTAAGCGCTCTCAGTTTTGATGGGGGGCAGGATTGATTTGACGAAAGGGGCTTCCCGCGATTACGTGCCACAGAGGTCACTTTGTTTATAACTTATTTTTAAGGTGTCGTATTCGTGTCCAAGCCCAAGCCTTTACGTAAAGCAGTCCTGCCGGTTGCAGGGCTAGGTACACGCTTCCTTCCGGCGACCAAGGCCATGCCGAAGGAAATGCTGACAGTCGTTGACCGGCCTCTGATTCAGTACGCCATTGATGAAGCGCGTGAAGCCGGAATTGAAGAATTCTGCCTGATCACAGGGCGTGGCAAAGATTCTCTGATCGATTATTTTGATATTGCGTATGAACTTGAAGCGACCCTGCGTGAACGCAACAAGCTGGATACGCTGAAGGCTCTGGAGCCCAGCTCCATTGAAGCAGGGGCTCTGGTTGCTGTGCGTCAGCAGGAACCGCTCGGTCTGGGTCATGCCATCTGGTGTGCCCGCAGCTTTATCGGGGATGACCCGTTTGCCATTCTGCTGCCCGACGATATCGTGAAATCCGGCACCTCCTGCGTCAAGCAGTTGGTGGACGCCTATAACCAGACTGGCGGAAATGTTGTGGCGGTTACGGAAGTGCCGCGTGAACATACCAACCGTTACGGTATTCTGGACATTGGCAAGGATGATGGCCGTCTTGTGGAAGTGAAGGGCCTTGTTGAAAAGCCCAAGCCGGAAGATGCACCGTCCAACCTGTCCATTATTGGCCGTTACGTGCTGACCGCAGATGTCATGGAACATCTGGCCAAGCTTGAAAAAGGTGCTGGTGGTGAAGTGCAGTTGACGGACGCCATGGCCAAAACCATTGGGCATGTGCCGTTCCATGGTCTGCGCTATGAAGGCGAGCGTTTTGACTGTGGAAACAAGATCGGTTTCCTTGAAGCGCAGATTGCATTCTCTCTCGAACGGCCTGACCTTGCTGACGACGTGAGAGCGTTTCTGAAGAAATATACCTCTCAGATTTGATGAGGTTCACCCACACGTTCAACCCGACCAGTCTCCGCGAATATGATATTCGCGGGATTGTCGGGAAAACGCTTACGATAGAAGATGCCTTTGCCATCGGTCGTGCCTTTGGCAGTGTTGTCAGGCGTCGTGGCGGCAAGACGGTTGTAACCGGCTATGATGGCCGCTTGTCTTCTCCATCTATGGAAGAGGCGTTGGTTCAAGGTCTGGTTGCCTGCGGGTTGACCGTTGTGCGGGTCGGGTGCGGCCCGACCCCCATGCTGTATTTTGCCTCGGTCACCATGCAGGCCGATGGGGCAGTGATGGTGACGGGGAGCCATAATCCGGCAGATTATAATGGTTTCAAGATGATGCTGGCCGGAAAGCCTTTTTTCGGTCCGCAGATTCAGGAACTGGGTGTGCTTGCCAGCACTGGGGATGTTGTTCCGGCGGAACAGGGTGCTGTGCGTGCGCTGGATTTGCGGACAGACTATGTGCGCAGGCTGTTGCGGGATTGGGATGGCGGCAGCAGGCCGCTGAAAGTTGTCTGGGATAGCGGCAACAGTGCCGCGGGTGACGTCCTGCAAAAACTGGTGGCCGGATTGCCGGGTGAGCATACGGTTCTGAATGGTGCGATTGATGGCCATTTCCCGGCACATCATCCGGACCCGACGGTTGCGAAAAATCTTGAGCAACTCATAACGGAAGTGCGCCGCCAAAAAGCTGATATCGGTCTGGCGTTTGATGGTGATGCAGACCGCATTGGCGTGGTGGATGATCAGGGAGAAATTCTCTGGGGAGACCAGATTCTGATCCTGCTGGCGCGTGATGTTCTAAAAACCCATCCGGGTGCTACGATTATTGCGGATGTCAAAGCCAGTCAGGTTTTGTTTGATGAAGTGAAGGGGGCCGGTGGCAAGCCGTTGATGTGGCGAACCGGGCATTCTCTTATCAAAACAAAAATGGCGGAAACAGGCTCGCCGCTCGCCGGGGAAATGTCCGGCCATATTTTCTTTGCTGATAAATGGTACGGGTTTGATGATGCCTTGTACGCCGCTGTCAGGCTGTTGGGCATTCTCTCTCGTCAGGACAAACCGCTTTCTGCCCTAAGAGAAGCGTTGCCGCGCACGGTTTCAACGCCGGAAGTGCGTTTTGACTGCGATGATACGCGCAAGTTTAACGTGATTGAGGAAGTTGCCGCCCGCCTACGGAAAGCAGGGGCGGATGTTTCTGAAATTGACGGTGTGCGCGTCAACACGCCTGATGGCTGGTGGCTTCTCCGTGCCTCCAATACGCAGGCTGTGCTGGTGGTGCGGGCTGAGGGACCAGACGAGGCGGCTTTGGACCGACTAAAGCAGGCCGTAGTCACGCAACTGGCGCAGTCAGGGCTTTCAGCGCCAGATTTCTCCGGGAACAACGCTGGTCACTAACGCTTGCTGAACACTGAGGGAGCGGGCAGGGTGAGTGCGCGCGGTAAGTGGTTCGTTGTGCAACCCCGAGCGGAAACGCGCACCGGCTTGAAGTTTCCCGATTGCATGACCACTTTGGGCTTCGACAAAATGTTTTCCTACGACTATATAGAGGACCTATGTTGTCCGGTTTAGTGGACCCTGCGGGGCGCCGCATCTCTTATCTTCGTGTTTCCGTCACAGATCGGTGTGACATGCGGTGTACATACTGCATGTCCGAACGCATGACTTTTCTGCCGCGCGCGGATGTTCTTGATTTTGAAGAACTGCTCCGGCTGTGTCAGGTGTTTGTAAAACATGGTGTCAAGCGGCTGCGGATTACCGGTGGTGAGCCGCTGGTGCGGCGTGATATTGGCCCGTTTTTTGAAGAACTGGGCCAATGGCTGCACCATCCTGAACAGCAGGGTACGCTGGAAGAACTGACACTCACAACCAATGGTAGCAGGCTGGCTCTTTATGCGCAGACTCTGTTTCAGGCCGGAGTGCGGCGCGTCAATGTCAGTCTGGATACGCTGGATGATGCACGTTTTACCCGCATTACCCGACGCGGAAAGCTGTCGGCCACGCTGGAGGGTATTCGCGCGGCGCGTGAGGTTGGGCTTGCGGTGCGGGTCAATGCCGTCGCCATGGCGGGCGTGAATGAGGATGAGTTTGACGCCATGCTCGCATGGTGTGGTGAAATAAGCGCGGATCTGTGTCTGATTGAAACCATGCCGATGGGAGATACGGGTGAAGACCGGACGGCGCGATATCTGCCTTTGTCAAACGTGAAGGCTGATCTTGCGCGCCGCTGGACGCTGGAGCCGCTGGCGGACCGTACAGGGGGGCCAGCCCGCTATATGCGCGTTGCGGAAACGGGGCAGCGGATCGGGTTTATTACCCCCATGAGCCACAATTTCTGCGCAACCTGTAACCGTGTGCGTCTGTCCTGCACGGGGCAGCTTTATACCTGCCTCGGGCATGAAGACGGCGTGGATTTACGCGCCATTCTGCGGTCTGGCGGGGATGACGCTGCTATTCTGGCGGGCATACAGGCCGCCATTGACCGCAAGCCACTGGCGCATGACTTCATGCTCGGCTCAAAACCCGGAGAGGTAGCTGGTCCCGTCCGCCATATGAGTGTGACAGGCGGTTAAGCCGGGTTGCTATCGGAGGGTGTTGCCAGACGATGTTGCAGAGGATGCAGGCGGTGTGTCTGTCAGGGCAGCCTCCAGACTATGCGTGAATGCGCCGGGTTTTAAGGGTTGCTGCTGCGTGGGGGCTGGAGCCCATGCCGTCAGGATAGCCATATGCAAAGGCATGGCGAATGACTCTGCGCCGTCCGGATTTATTTCAGCCGCTGCGGCGGGAAAAAGAAGGCGCGGTGGTATTGTGCGGCTGCGGAGTGCGAGAGCATTCGTCTCTCCCGCGGCCCGTAAATCCTGCAACAGCGCCATAAGCGAGCGGTACCGCAAATCCAGCTTTTCTGTATCCACAACCGGCAGGGCAAAACCGGCGCGCTGGAGCAGATGCGCGCAGCTTTGTTGTGTTGGCAGGGGTGATACGCGGGGGGAAATTCCGTCGCTCAGCGCGAGTTCCGCATCGTCCAGAGCCTGCCGGAGTGGGCGCAGGGTAGGCAGGATAGGCATGCTGGCCAGAAACAGGCCATCCGGCTTTAGGCACTGGCGGACTTGGGTCAGCGCGCCGGGGAGGTCGTTGATCCAGTGTAGGGACAGGTTTGCGGTAATCAGGTCAAAGCTGTGGGGGGCAAACGGAAGTGCCTCTTCATCTGCGCAGAGCGCCACGCCTGACGCACAGGCGGCCATGGAGGGCGAGAGGTCTGACGAGATGACAGAAATATCCTGTGCCGTCAGACGTTCCGCCATGACCCCGCGCCCCCCTATATCCAGAGCGTGGGTAAATTGGCGGGTGACGTCGCTCAGCCGGTCCAGCAGAATATCCGCAGCAGCGTCGAGAATGGGCATGACCGAACTTTGCAGTCTGGCGGCGCGGTTTCTATGTGCTTTGACAGCCTTGCGGTCAAAAATGACGGGGGCATCCATAATGGTGAAATCTGCGCGTTTCCGTGTGTCTTGCCAAGGGTGCAGGTACTGGAAATCTGCACGATACGAGGCTTTGTGATGCGGTGGGGTCGTGCTCGCAGGATAGGACGCGCGGCGCTGGATGGTCTGTTTCCGCCCACCTGCCTGTTATGTCACGCGGACGTGGCGCAGGCCGGTCTGCTGTGTGCAGACTGCTTCGGGCGTTTGCACACTATGGTGCCGCCCTGTTGTGATGCCTGCGCAACGCCACAAGTGGCAGAGGCCTATATCGGGTCTGCGGGATTATGTCCGGCTTGCGAGCGCCATCATCCAGTGTGGGCGCATGCACGTGCGGCGTTTTTGTATGATCAGGCAGGGCGAGACCTCATCCTGCATCTGAAATATGCGGACAGGCTTGAGAACGCCCGTTTTCTGGCAAACCGCATGGTGCAGGCGGGGCGGGATATTCTAGCACCGGATGTGGTTCTGGTGCCTGTGCCGGTGCATCGTTGGCGTCTGCTTGGGCGGCGTTATAATCAGGCCGCCATTCTGGCTGGAGCCGTGGCCCGGAGAGTGGGTGTGGGCTGCGTGCCAGATGCCTTGGTGCGGAGAAAGGCCACATCCCGTCTTGCCAGTTTTTCGCCGCAGGAGCGGAAAGCTGAAATGGTCAATGCCATCACGCTGCATCCCCGCCGTGCGCGTTTGATTACAGGTCGGTCTGTTGTGCTGGTGGATGATGTTCTGACAACCGGGGCCACGGCATCGGTCTGCACGCAGGTTTTGCTAGAGGCCGGGGCGGCATCGGTCAGTTTGCTGGTTGCGGGGCGTGTGCCCGCGCAAAAAGAAGTTGATCTTGATTTTCCAGTCATGGAAACGAATGTCTAAGCAGAGGTGCTCGGTGTCCGGCCCAGCCTGCACGGCACAGGGTCAGTTTATGCGACCAGTATGAGAATGAGGAAACGGCAGAATGCCCGCAATAGAAATTTATACGCAGCCCGGTTGCCCGTACTGCATTCGCGCAGTGCGTCTTCTGGAGTGCAAAAACGTGGCGTTTAAGGAAATCAATGCGCCGCGCGGCACCCCGGAGCGCGAGCAGGCGACTGAACGCTCCGGCGGGAGCACAACCGTGCCGCAGACCTTTGTGGACGGGAGGCCTCTGGGTGGCTGTGATGATCTGATGCGTCTGGAGCGGCAGGGGCAGTTGGATGCCGCCTTGGGTCTGGCAGGCTGACGGAGAAAGATGGGAGGATGATCTGCTATCGTTTGCGATGCCGCACGGGTCATGAGTTTGAGGGCTGGTACCGTGACAGTGCGACATTTGCGCAGTTGCAGGCGGGAGGCCTTCTCTCCTGCCCGGAATGCGGTAACGCAGACGTGCAGCAGGCCCTCATGGCCCCGGCTATCGCCAGACAATCCCGCACTGCACAGGCAGAAACCGTGGCGGAGAAACCCGCAGGAGCGGTTTTGCCAGACCAGATGCTCGCGGCTCTCCAGAAAATCCGGCAGGCCGTTGAGGCCGGGTGTGACAATATGGGTAGTCGCTTTGCGGAAGAAGCCCTGCGTATCCATCATAAGGAAGCGCCAGAACGCGGGATTTATGGTCAGGCTTCGGAAGAAGATCGGGCCATGCTGGCGGAAGAAGGCGTGACGACTCTGACTATTCCGTGGGTGCGCCGAGCGGATGGGTGAGTGTTGAAGGGCTGGCGGTATCGTGGCATGACCTGCAGCGGGGTTCTGCCCACAACATCGTCATGATGGTGTGTCGGATAAGGGGGAAGAGCAGCGTGACTCTCAAAAACGCAGGGATGATGGCGTCCCTCAGCGCGTTTCTGCTCAGCGCCGCACTGCTGGCGCCGGTTCAGGCGCGTGCGGAAGCGCCGGAGAGCGTCTTTATGGGCTATTGGCTCAGCCAAGGGCATGACGGTGTTTTTAAAATTGGCATGTGTGGTGATACGGTGTGCGGCCAACTCGTTGGGTTGAGCTATCAGGGAAACGATGTTCCCAAAGACCACAAAGGGCGGTCTGAATGCGGCATTCAGATGCTCACCGGCTTTCGGCGCTCATCCGACGATGACAAACGCTGGAATGGCAAAATTCTCGATCCGGATAGCGGGAATGTCTATCAGGCGCAGATATGGTCTCCCGAAAAAAATGTGCTGAAGTTGAGAGGCTATATAGGATTGCCACTTTTTGGTGAAACACAGACATGGACGCGTTATGAAGGAACATTAGGGCCTGTCTGCAAAATGCCCTGAAATAAAAAGAACAAGGCGATTACAGGATGACACACTCCTTTTCCCGACGTATTTTTGGTCTGGGTAGTTTTGCAGGTGCCTTGACTGTCTCGCTGCCAGCAAAGGCAGCCGATGATACAGCAAAAGCCCCCTCTCAGGATGATAAGCCTGCGCACAGAACACTCTGTTACGTTGGCGGCTATACCAAGCACGGGCCGCCCGGTGGGAATGGAGAAGGGATTAGTGTCTTTGAGATGGATCAGAAAACCGGCCTTCTGACGCATCTGACAACCTTTACCGATATCGCCAGCCCGTCCTACATCACGCTCTCACCGGACCACCGTTTTCTCTATGCTGTCAGTGAGATCAATGATTTTGATACCGCGCATAGCGGTTCGGTCACGGCGTTTCTGGTTGATCAGGCAACGGGGGGCCTGAAAAAGCTGAACACCGTCGCGTCAGGCGGGGCTGACCCCGCGCACCTGAGTGTTCATCCTTCTGGCCGGTACGTCATGGTGGCCAATTATACCGGCGGCACCATTGGCATTATCCATGTGCATGCGGATGGCTCTCTTGGGCGCATAACGGACCTCATTCATAATTCTGGCCCCCGGATGCCGGACCGCGCCGCCGATAATCCGTCCGGTAACTTTGCCGTGAGTGACCATTCTTCCGCGCATCCGCATATGATCAAAACAGATCCGAGCGGTCGGTTTGTGCTGGTGATGGATGCTGGGCTGGACCGGGTCTATGTCTGGACCATCAATCTGACGACAGGCAAGCTCTCACCCGCGGCCGTTCCGTTTACAACCATGACGCCCGGTTCCGCCCCCCGGCACTTTGTTTTCGGGGCTGGTGGCAAAAAGCTTTATCTGTTGTGTGAGCAGGATTCCAAAGTCGTGGTGGCGGATTTTGACCCGCAGACAGGCAAGATATCCCCCCAGCAGACAGTCAGTACCGTGACAGCCCATTTCCGTGGCAGTACCCTTGCCGCCGGGATTGTGCTCTCTCCAGATGAGCATTTTCTGTATGTGTCCAACCGGCTGGGGGACTCGCTGGCGGTCTTTCAGGTTGAAACAGATGGAAGTCTGACGCTGGTGGATGAAATCTGGACACATGCCGATTATGGCCGGTCACTGATGTTCGACCCGTCTGGCAGCTACCTCTATGTTGCAAACCAGAGGAGTGACTCCATCACGTCATTCCGCGTGGATAAGACAACTGGCAAGATCAGTTTCACATGGGACTTCACGCCGACTGGAAGTCCCACATGCTTTGAATTCATAACGCTCGCCAGACGCCCGGAAGACGCTATCCCTTCCTGAAGGCGGCGATGTAATTCACGCTTAGATCCCGGCTCTTTTTCCATCCTGAGAGAGACGGGGTCATGCCTGCTATCGCTTCAATACGGAGATTGGCCTCCCGCCCAAACCGGCCCAGTTCCGCCGGGGTGAGAAACTTCCGCCATTCATGCGTGCCAATAGGAAGCAGACGGAGCACATATTCCGCCCCAATCTTGCCCACGGCCAGTGACCGCAGGGTGCGGTTCATGGTGGAGACAATGACCATGCCGCTCGGTTCGACCAGATCGGAAAGCATTTTCATAAATGCTTCAGGATCAGTAACATGCTCAATAATTTCTAAGGCAACAACGGCATCAAATTTTGCCTTCTCCGCAACCAGTTCTTCAGCGCTGCCAACCCGGTAATCCAGTGTTCCAGACCCTGCGAGCAGAGGGTGCGCGTCCAGATGGGCGCGGGCTGCGGAAATGCCATCGGCGGATGCATCAAGGCCCAGCACGTCATGTCCCGCTTTGGCTAAAGCCTCGCTGGCAAGACCAGCCCCACAGCCAATGTCCAGCACCCGCACATGGCGCGTGGTGCGGCCGCGCATGGGGAAGTGGCGGCAAGCCCATTCAATGCGCAGGGCGTTCATGGCATGCAGCGGGCGCATGGGGCCAGTTGGGTCCCACCACTGGCTGGCCAACGCGCTGAAGCGGGCAATTTCTTCAGGGGAAACGGAAGAAGCAGCGTCTCGGCTGGAGGGATGCATGGAACAAATTCCTTTCCTGCTAATCTCCCCCGCTGGACGAGAGGGGGCCGGGAAGGGTATGTGACGCGCCTTGTGAAGCTTCGCAACCATTTGCAGCGCGTCTGGTGGAGAAAAAAGTTATGCCCGGTTCCGTCCCTCGGATCGTCATGAAGTTCGGTGGAACATCCGTGGGGGATATTGAGCGTATTAAGGCCGTTGCCGAACGTGTCAAAAAACAGAAGGACGCTGGCTGTGATGTGCTGGTGGTTGTCTCGGCAATGGCCGGGGAAACCAACAAACTTGTCGGCTTTTGTGATAGTCTCTCTGACCTGCATGACGCGCGGGAATATGATTCCATTGTTGCCACGGGTGAGCAGGTGACAAGCGGCCTCCTTGCCATCGCGCTGCAAAAGCTGGGCGTATCCTCACGCTCCTTTGCGGGCTGGCAGGTGCCTATTCGGACCGACTCGGTCCATGGCAAGGCCAGTCTGGATACGATTGACGGGGAACGCCTGCTGGGCTGCATGGCCGAGGGCACGGTGCCGGTTGTTGCGGGCTTTCAGGGTGTGGGGCCGGATGGCCGTGTGACAACGCTGGGGCGTGGAGGCTCTGATACCTCTGCCGTAGCGCTTGCCGCTGCCATCAAGGCGGACCGCTGTGATATTTATACCGATGTGGACGGGATTTACACGACAGACCCGCGCATTGTGGCCAAAGCGCGCAAACTTGAAAAAATCACCTACGAGGAAATGCTGGAACTCGCCTCCGTAGGGGCCAAAGTGTTGCAGACGCGCAGCGTGGGCCTTGCCATGCGTGAGCAGGTGCGTGTTCAGGTACTATCAAGCTTTGTGGATGGTCCGGCGCTGGTTGAAGGTGAATTGCCCGGCTCTCTTGTGGTGGATGAGGACGAAATCGTGGAAAAGAAACTGGTAACCGGCATTGCGTATTCCCGTGATGAAGCGAAGCTTTCGGTCAGGCGTATTCCTGATCGTCCGGGCATTGCCGCGGCGATTTTCGGCCCGCTGAGCGAAGCCAATGTCAATGTGGACATGATTGTGCAGAGCACGGGCGCTGACGGCACAACGAACATGACATTCACTACCACCAAGACCGATCTGCCCCGTGCCATCAGCACACTGGAATCCGTGCGCGATGCGGTGCAGTATGAAGAACTGGCAACAGACGCCGATGTGGTAAAAATCAGTGTGGTGGGGACTGGTATGCGGTCCCACGCCGGAGTGGCCGCCACCATGTTCCGTACGTTGTCTGAGCGGTCTATCAATATTCAGGTGATTTCTACCAGCGAGATCAAAGTGTCCGTCCTGCTGTCTGCCGAGTATGCAGAACTGGCCGTGCGCGCCCTGCACACAGCATATGGACTGGATAATGTCTGAACTTGTCCCCTCTGACCTGAATGCACCCCCAACGGACGCCGAGAGAGCCCGCGCCAGAAAGCGCTTTGACCATCTGTGCAAGCGCGGCACGGACTTTCTGGGCACGGACTACGCCATTCTTGGCGGTGCGATGTCTTGGGTGAGTGAGCGGACTCTGGTCTCGGCCATATCCAACGCTGGCGGCTTTGGCGTGATTGCCTGCGGGGCCATGCAGCCGGAAAGGCTGGCGGAAGAAATTGCAGCCACCCGTGCGCTGACGGACCGCCCGTTTGGTGTCAACCTTATCACCATGCATCCGCAACTCAATGAGTTGGTGGATGTCTGTTTGCAGGCGGGTGTGGGGCATATCGTTCTGGCAGGGGGTATTCCACCGGGTGCGGCCATCAAGGCGGCTAAGGACGGAGGTGCCAAGGTGGTTGCCTTTGCTCCGGCTCTGGTGCTGGCCAAACGGCTGATCAAGATGGGTGTTGATGCGCTGGTGATCGAAGGTGCTGAGGCCGGTGGTCATGTTGGCCCGGTTTCCCTGACGGTGCTTGCGCAGGAAATCCTGCCGCATATTGATCAGGTTCCTGTGTTTGTCGCGGGTGGTCTGGGGCGTGGCGATGCGCTGCTGTCCTATCTGGAACTGGGGGCCTCCGGTGGTCAGCTTGGAACACGGTTTGCCGCGGCGACGGAAAGCATCGCCCATGAAAAATTCAAGAACGCGTTTGTGCGCTCCAACGCGCGAGATGCCATTACATCCATCCAGTTGGACGAGCGTTTCCCAGTTATCCCCGTGCGGGGGCTGGTGAATGAGGGCAGCCGCCGCTTTATTGCGCATCAGGCAGAAGTGATTAACCGCTTCCAGAGTGGTGAGCTGACGCGCGAGGAAGCCCAGCTTGATATCGAACATTTCTGGGCTGGTGCTTTGCGGCGCGCTGTGATTGATGGGGATATTGAAAACGGGTCTGTCATGGCCGGGCAATCTGTTGGTATGGTGAAGGCCGTTCAGCCGGTGGCTGAAATTATTTCTGACCTTGTTGAGCAGGCTGTTACGGCACTTGTCCGCCAGCAGCGGCGCATGGATTGCAATGGCTGAAACCGGTTCTGTTCCAGAGCAGGAAATTCCTGTTTTCACGCTTCCTTTACCTGATGTGGAAAGCCTCGGGGTGGGGGCGGCGTTGCGTGTGCGGCGGGAGCAGCTTGGTTGGTCTTTGGCGGATGTCGCGGCATGGCTGCGTATCCGGGAGTCTTATCTGGAAGCGCTGGAGAGCGGGCGGGCAGGTGTCTTCCCCGCAGAGGCCTATGCGTTGGGCTTCCTGCGTACGTATGGGGCGGCTCTTGGGTTTGATGCTTCAACACTGGTGCTACGGTATAAGCGGGAAGGTAAAGGTGGCGGGGGGAAGCCGGACCTGACATTCCCCGCACCAGTTCCGGACCGGCGCATTCCCCCCGGTGTGAGTGTGTCTCTCGGGCTCGCTGTCATTCTTGCCAGCTACGTCGGGTGGTATCATTTTATCGGGCACGCGCCACCAACACCTGAGCGTGTCCCGCCTGTGGCGGCCATTATTCCAGACGCACAGACAAAAAACGCTCCCTCTCCGCAGGTGGCCTCCATTCTTCCCGGCCCTGATGCTGTGCCGTCTCCCAAGGCAGCAGATCACGGAGCGGCATCTGCCGCATCGCATGATGCCGCGGTAAAGCCTGCGCAGATACCGGGCGATGCGCAGTCCCCTTCGGATCTGACAGCCCAAAATCCGGATTTCTCAAAGCCTTCTTCTGACTTGCAGAATAGCGGTGCGCCAGCGGCGGGCACTGTTGCTGATGGAGCCAGCGTCACCGAGGGCGGAAGCACTACGCAGGCAAGCACGACTCAGCCTGTGGCGGAGCCGCCCGCCGTTGCCGCGCAGGGAGTGCCGGGTCATCAGCCAGATAACCAGATAATCATGAAGGCCATCGCACCCAGTTGGGTGCAGGTGAAGGACGCCAGCGGTAAGGTCGCGTATGATCACATCATGCAGGTGGATGACCAGTGGTCCGTGCCGACAGAGGGCGGTCCGTATAGCCTGACAGTCGGGAATGCGGGAGGCATTGTGCTGAGCGCCGGTTCTGTCACCACTCAGCCGCTGGGGCGCAAGGGTGCCGTGCGAAGGAAGCTGGTGCTGACGCCTGAGGCCATCACGGATGGTTCTCTGGGGACGGGCACGCAGGCTGGGGCTCCATCGGCGGGCGTGAGCGGTTCAGAGGGTGCTGCGTCAGGTGCAAAAGGACTCACAGCCCCCTCTTCATCGGTAGAAAAATCGTCCGCCGGTGTTGGTGGAGCGGGGGAGGCTACGCCTCTTCCCGGTTTAGCGGGGCAGCCTCAGGGAGAGGCTCCGTCAGCAGATGCGCCTGCTGCTGTAAGGCCAAAGCCGCGCCCCCGGCCAAAACCCCAGAAAAAGGCCGAATCCAGTGCGGATGATCTGAATGCTCGTCAGCTTCAGGGGATAACCGGGCACTGAAAGGCTGTTTTTCGTGCTTTCATGTAGCCAATGCGCGTTGATTTTGGCAGGAAGGCATCAAACGTAATAGGGCAGGCGCGCGGCGGAACGCGGTTTGCCTGACAACTGTCGTCTCGACAAAAGGATCTAACATGAGTGGCTACCGGCCTTACCAGCACATCGAGCGTCGGAAATCACGGAAAATCCATGTCGGCAAGGTAGCCGTCGGTGGGGATGCGCCGATTTCCGTCCAGACCATGACCAACACTCTGACCACTGACGCGCAGGCCACGATCGAACAGATCCGCCGCGCGGAACTGGCCGGCGTGGATATCGTGCGCGTGTCCTGCCCGGATGAGGAAAGCACAAAGGCGCTGGAAGAAATCGTGCGGGAAGTGAATGTGCCCATCGTGGCCGATATTCACTTCCATTATAAACGCGCGATTGAAGCCGCCAAAGCTGGTGCGGCCTGCCTGCGTATCAACCCCGGTAATATTGGCAGCCCTGAGCGCGTGCGTGAGGTTGTTCAGGCCGCCAAGGACTATGGCTGTTCCATCCGTATTGGTGTGAATGCCGGGTCTCTGGAAAAGCACCTGCTGGAAAAATACGGTGAGCCCAACCCCGAAGCGCTGGTGGAAAGTGCTCTGGAACACGCTAAAATTCTGGAAGATCATGACTTCCGTGAATTCAAGATCAGCGTGAAAGCGTCTGACGTGTTCATGGCCGTTGCCGCCTATCAGCAACTGGCTGATGCGTGTGACTATCCGCTGCATATCGGCATTACGGAAGCTGGCAGCAAGCGTGCTGGCACCGTGAAATCCTCCATTGGTCTGGGCAATCTGCTGTGGGCCGGTGTGGGGGATACCATGCGTGTGTCTCTGTCCGCTGCTCCGGAAGAAGAAGTGCTGGTTGGCTGGGATATTCTGAAATCTCTCGGCCTGCGCCACCGTGGCGTGAAGATCATTTCCTGCCCTTCCTGTGCGCGTCAGGGCTTTAATGTGGTCGAGACGGTGCAGACGCTGGAAGATCGTCTGGCACATATCAAAACACCATTGACCCTCTCCATCATCGGCTGCGTGGTGAATGGACCGGGTGAAGCACTGATGACCGATCTGGGTGTGACCGGCGGTGGCTCTGGCCGTCATATGGTCTATTCCGCAGGCAAGCAGGACCATACCGTTCCGGGCGCGGACATGATCGAGCATGTTGTGGAACTGGTGGAAGCCCGCGTGGCCGCCATTCAGGCGGAAGAAGTCAAGGAAAAGGCTGAAGGTATTGTGCCGGAACTGCCGGAAATGTCTTCCGCAAAATAAGGTCTGACGGCGCGCGGGTTGCCTTCGGGCTGCTGCGCGCCATGCAGGGTTTTTCTTTTTATTACTGAGCAGGACAGGGCATCCGGCGGCTTGTGGGCTGTACGGGTGTCGCGTCGGGAGTCATTCGTGAGCAGCATTCAGCCCGTAAGAGGAACGCACGACCTTATTGGGGAGCAGCAGCGCCGCCATGCTCATGTGGTGTCTGTGGCCCGCCATATTGCTGGCCTGTATGGGTTTGATGAATGGGCGACCCCGATTTTTGAAGAAACCCGCGTCTTCTCTCGCTCTCTGGGCGATACGTCGGACGTGGTATCCAAGGAAATGTATTCCTTCAATGACCGGGACGGCGAAAGCCTGACCCTGCGGCCGGAAGGCACGGCGGCCATCTGCCGCGCGCTGGTCACCAACGGTCTGACCCAGTCTCTGCCCCAGAAGGTTTTTTATGCCGGGCCGATGTTCCGGTATGAGCGCCCGCAGAAGGGGCGGTATCGCCAGTTCCATCAGATTGGGGCCGAATTGATGGGTGCGGCGGAACCGCTGGCCGACGCTGAGGCCATTGCTCTGGCGCACCAGCTTCTGACAGCCCTTGGCGTGGCGGATGATGTCACACTGGAACTGAATACGTTGGGTGATACCGCCAGCCGTGACGCTTGGCGTGCGGCTCTGGTCGCGTATTTCTCCGGGCATAAGGACAAGCTTTCCGAAGATAGTCTGACCCGTCTGGAAAAAAATCCGCTGCGTATTCTGGACAGCAAGGACGCGGGGGATCGTGTTTTGGTGGCCGATGCGCCGATGATGGAAGAGTTTCTAACGCCGGACGCACGTGCCTTCTGGGATGGTCTGCGGCGGACGCTGGATGGGTTCGGAATTGCCTATAAGGTCAATCCGAGCATCGTCCGGGGGCTGGACTATTACAACCACACGACCTTCGAGTTCGTGACACGCCGCCTTGGCTCTCAGGGCACCGTGTTGGCGGGTGGCCGGTATGATGGGCTTGTGCAGCAGATGGGTGGTCCGGAAGTGCCGTCCATTGGCTGGGCTGCCGGGATCGAGCGTCTCGCCATGCTGCTTGAAGCAACGCCTGCCGCGCCGCAGTCGGTTGTTATCGTGCCGGTAGGGACGCCGGATGAAAATGCTGTGCTGGCTATTCTGCAAACGCTGCGTCAGCAGGGTGTGCGCGTGGAAATTGGTTATCGGGGCTCTCTGCGCAAGCGGATGGAGCGGGCAGGGAAGCAAAACGCGAGCCATGTTCTGTTCCTTGGGGATGATGAACTGGCGCGCGGCAGCTTCCGTGTGAAAAATATGGCAACGGGTGAAGAGGCAGAGGTCTCGCGTGAGACGCTATTTTCCAACGCCGCCAGCGTGTTTGCAAAAGCAGGTGAGTCTGCCGCGCAATGACTTTGGATGAACGGCTGGACATCATTGTTAGCCGGGCGCTGGAGTTGGAAGCCCTGCTGGCAAGTGGTGTGAGTGGGGAGGCCTTTACAAAGGCCTCTCGGGAATACGGGGAGATAGAACCCGTTGTGTCCCGTATTAACGCGTTGCGGACGGCGGAGCAGGACGCACGTCAGGCAGAAGCTCTGCTGGCTGATCCTGAAATGAAGGAACTGGCCGAGGCCGAACTGGCGGACTTGCGTGAGGCGCTCCCTCACCTGCGGCAGGACGTACGCCTCGCCATGCTTCCGCGTGATGCGGCGGATGAGCGCAGCGCCATTCTGGAAGTCCGGCCTGCGGCAGGCGGGGATGAGGCGGCTCTGTTCGCGTCAGAACTGTTTGATCTGTATCGCCGTTATGCGGACCTGCGCGGCTGGCGTTTTTCTGTCATGGATTATGATGAAAGCGAACTGGGCGGCCTGCGCTGCGGCATTGCGGAAATTGCTGGCAAAGGCGTATTTGCCCGCCTGAAATATGAATCCGGGGTGCATCGCGTCCAGCGTGTGCCTGCTACGGAAAGTCAGGGCCGGATCCATACGTCAACCGTCACGGTGGCCGTGCTGCCGGAAGCGGAAGAGGTGGATGTCACTATTGATGAAACCGATTTGCGCATTGACGTCTATCGCGCCTCCGGCGCGGGTGGACAGCATGTGAACAAAACGGAAAGTGCCGTGCGCATTACCCACATGCCCAGCGGCATTGTGGTGGCCATGCAGGAAGAAAAAAGCCAGCACAAGAACAAGGCCAAGGCCATGAAGATCCTGCGGGCGCGGCTGTATGAGCAGCAGCGGGCGCAGGCGCATGAATCCCGCGCGGCGGACAGGCGCTCTCAGGTTGGCACGGGGGACAGGTCCGAGCGCATCCGCACCTATAATTTTCCGCAGGGGCGCGTGACGGACCATCGTGTTAACCTGACGCTCTACAAAATTGATCGCATCATGCTGGGTGAGATTGACGAGTTTGTAGATGCGCTGACACAGGAAGAGCAGGCGGCCTTGCTTGCAGCAGAAGGTCTGTAACGCCTGTGCAGGCTATTTAGCTGAGCAGGGTTTTTAACTGACCGGCGTGGCGCAGACGTTGGATTGGCCGGGGTGGTGCTCGGCCGCATCCGGGTCATCCGGGTCTTGCAGAAAAAATTCTGTAAAGTTGTCTGACCCTAAAGCGTAAAAATGGTGGCGGTCAGGGTTGTGCAGGGTGCCGTCACTATTGACCTCATGCGTTTCCACGCGGCCTTCGGGCGTGCGGATCGTAATTTCACCGCACAACGTATAGGTGTGTTTAAGGCGTCCTGTTGGCGTGGTGACCCGGACTGTCTTTTCCTGTTTCTGGTCATCCAGCCGAATGGTGGCGGCAAGTGTGCCATCAATATAAAGGCGGGAGACTTCTGAGATTTCCGAGCTAGCCTTGCCGTCTGTTACGGTAAATTCGTCAGCCAGCGCGGGTACTGCTGCTAGGGGCGCTGTGACAAGCGCCAGACAAACCGCTAAGGCCGTGCGGGAGATGGGGGCAAGGCTGAAAAAATGCGTCATGGAACCCGAACCGCTGACAGGAAAATTCTCTTGTGACTAGAGCAGAAAACGACCAGACCTGCCAGCCGCTAGACTCTCTGCTGGCATTGGGCACACGGCATTTGGCGGAAGCGGGCATTGAAGGCCCACGGCGGGAAGCGCGCCTTTTGCTCACTTATGCGCTGGGGCTGACACCCGAGCAGATGCTCTCCCGCTCTCCGCGTGATCTTGTGCCCGAACAGCCTTTTCTGACGTATCTGGCCCGGCGGGCCGCGCGGGAACCGATGGCCTTTATTACGGGCAGTCAGGGCTTCTGGACGTTGGATCTGGCGGTTTCTCCCGCAACGCTGGTGCCCCGTGGAGATAGTGAGACGTTGCTATCCTGCCTGCTGGACTATTGCCCGGATACACAAAGCCGCAAAGCCATGCTCGATCTGGGCACAGGCACCGGTTGTTTGCTACTAGCGGCTCTCGCGGAATATCCGCAGGCATGGGGGATAGGCGTTGATATCAATCCTGCTGCGGCGGTGTTGGCGCAGGAGAACGCTGTGCGTTGTGGTCTGGCGGACCGGGCTATGTTCATGGCCGGAGTGTGGGATAACGCCCTCCATGGCCAGCGGTTTGATGTGGTGCTGAGTAATCCGCCTTATATTCCCACAGCGGATCTTGCGGCTTTGATGCCGGAAGTAAGGGTGCATGAGCCTGTGGCGGCACTGGATGGCGGGGCGGATGGTATGGAGGCGTATCGTGTGCTCTGTGCCCGTATGCCCCATCTGCTGGCTCCCGGTGGCGTGGCGATTTTTGAAATCGGTGTCGGGCAGGGGGATGATCTGCGCGCCGTGGCGGTTAAAGCCGGGCTCGATGTGGTGGAAATTCGCTCAGATTTTGGGGATGTGCCCAGAGCCGCGGTTTTGCGGGTCTGTCGTGAAACGGGCGCATAAAAAAACTGGTTGGCTTTAGGGCGTCTGGTTGATAACATAGTCATAGCTTATCCTTTTGGTAGCGATGGTCTTATTTTTAGCCGCTACCCGGACAAGCCATGGGGCTTTTCACTCAGCAGCGGTTTCCTCTGCGCTGGATTAAGCCCGTTCCGAAAGACAATTCGGCCTTCAGTCAGGAAACGCGTCTTAACACACTAGTCTTGGACTGTTTCTTCATGCGGAAAGCCATGAACAGGAAAGTGCTGCGATAGCTCATGAATGTAAAACGGATGCGAACCAGAAATCATCGCTCCAGCGGTGGGAGTGGTGGTCCTTCCCGGCATCTGAACGGTCAGATCCCGATGAACCGGAATCACGTTTTTGACAGCCACGGCCCCGATGTCCGTGTGCGCGGGACGGCTCAGCAGCTTTTTGAAAAATATCTCCAGCATGGTCGGGACGCGACGGGTGCGGGTGATCGTGTTGCGGCGGAAGCCTATTTTCAACATGCCGAACATTATTTCCGCATCATGAACGCCATGGCGCAGGCTGCTCAGCAGAGCCAGCAGGAGCGTGCGGAACGTCAGGCGGTCCGTCATTCCAGCCGTGGACACATGAACTCCGCTGATGACACGAACGAAGGCCATCACGATCAGGACGAGATGCCGCAGCCGCAGCATGATTCCGAGCCTCAGCCAGAATTTTCTGAATAACTGAGAAAAACAGTCCGTGTTTTGCCCCGATGCTTTTGCAAGCGGAAGGGCAGGGCGCGATGTCTTCCATGCTATTTGGGTTGCATGGAGTGGCAACACCTGTGTCTGCCTGTTTAGCAGAGGCGCTGCGTCGGCCGTTGGCTGCACTCTATAAAGGGGGAAAGACCGAACCCTTTAAAATCAGTTTACCTTAGCTGTGAAACAGTCAAAGGCTAATAACCTGATTTTTAAGGAAAGATGGTAGCGGCGGACGGATTTGAACCGCCGACCAAGGGATTATGATTCCCCTGCTCTACCGCTGAGCTACGCCGCCATCGTTCGGTGGAGGTGATCTACTATCGGGAGGTAGACCCCGTCAAGACATGTTGCCTGAATTTATTACAAAAATTGTGCCACCCGTCTTATTGGTCGAGATTCCCACCACCAAAAATGTAATTGCTTACCTGCTGTTCCAGACTGGAGGGTTCCACTGTATGCGTCATCATGGTGCCGGGTTTGACAGGCGTATGGGATGTGCCCGGCTCGATCTGCAAGGCGTTGTCGGATGAGAGGGTACTGCTGCCAATGGTCAGAACGCTGTCTTCCGGCAGCTTGAGTTCAGCATTCAGCCGGAAACGGACAATGGCCATCTGGGAGACTGGGTCCAGCGTGATGGAAGAAACGCGCCCGACCAACACGCCGCCAAGGTCTACATCCGCGCCATGCTTCAACCCGTTGGCGGAAACGAAGCGCGCGGAAAGGTCATACTGGTCCTGTCCCGGCACAATCTGGGTGGCGCGGGCATAAAGCGCGAAGGCCAGAGTGCCAGCCAATACTGCACCGCTAAAGATGCTGGCGCCTGCGCGGCCACGTCCCGTCATAATGTCCGTTTCTCCTGCTGTGGCGCGTTGCGCCTGACTCCATCAATGCTTGCAGCACGTACGCACATGGTGCAAGGACAACCTTCTTTTCTTTAAGACGGCCAGATCAGGGTTTGTAGCGGATGTCTTTCTTTCAGGCGATGATCATTGCGCTTCTTCAGGGCGCGACGGAGCTTTTTCCAGTCAGTAGTCTGGGGCATGCCGTCATTCTGCCAGCGCTGCTGCACTGGTCTTTTGACCAGCATGCGCCAGCTTTTCTGCCATTTCTGGTCATGCTGCATCTTGGCACGTCCGTCGCGTTGCTGATTTTTTTCTGGAAAGACTGGATGGCGCTGGCCAAAGGCGCACTAGGGGGAGAGGGCAGAAGCCTGCAAATGCAGAGTCTGCATATCCTCAGCCTTCTGGTTGTCGCGACCATTCCCGCCGTTATTATCGGTCTGCTGTTTGAGCATATGCTGCGTAGCCTGTTTGGCTCGGCCTCCACTGCGGCTATTTTCCTGTTTCTAAATGGTTTGATGCTGCTGCTGGCCGAAAAATTACGGGGCGTTTCCCGGCACACAGATTCACATCATGCAGATGTGCGTAATGTGGCGGACATGACGTACAAGGATGCGGTCGTTATCGGTCTCTTCCAATGTATTGCGTTCTTTCCGGGCTTTTCGCGTTCGGGCGCCACGATCTGCGCGGGTTTGCTGCGTGGCCTGCGGCACGATACGGCCGCACGCTTTTCCTTTCTGATGGCTGAACCTGTTATTCTCGCCGCCACTGTCCGTGAGGCCTTCAAGCTGCGGTCCGAACCGTTTGATCCGGCTCAGATGCATCTGGCCATGATTGCCGCCGTTGTGTCCGGCATTACGGCACTGGCCAGCACCGCGTTCCTCATGCGCTATTTCCGCGATCATGACAGATGGGCGCTTTCTCCCTTCGCCTATTATTGTATAGCTGCGGGTGCCATCTCGACTGTAATTTTTCATTTCTCTTCGTAAACAAAACGCTTACGCTGTGCAGGCGCGGGCTTAATACTATGCTGGCAGACCGGGCTGGATTATCAGGCCCGGTTTTTGGTTGGAGGTTACACAGGCTCTCATGGGGTTTTCATCCTGCCCGGATACAGGGCGGTCTCGTCGCAAATCACTTGAGAGAATTGAGCAGGAAAATGGTGCTCAAAGGCTGAAGAGAACGCTGGGGCCTGTGCAACTGACCATGCTGGGGGTTGGGTCCACCATCGGGGCGGGCATTTACGTCATGACCGGCACGGCGGCCGCCAATTATGCCGGACCGTCTATTCTGCTGTCCTTTATTGTGGCCGGGCTGGCCTGCCTGTTTACGGCGTTATCCTATGGTGAACTGGCTTCAGCCATGCCGGTTTCAGGCTCGGCCTATACCTACGCCTATGTGTCTATGGGTGAAGCCTATGCGTGGGCTGTTGGCTGGCTTCTGTTGCTGGAATACGGCATTTCCTGCGCGGGGGTTGCTGCGGGTTTTTCAGGCTATGCCGTCAGTCTCCTTCAGGATTTCGGGATTCAGATCCCACATGGGCTGACAACAACAACCCTGCGGGTGATTTTTGATAGCGCCGGGCGGCATATTTCCAGTGGTAGTCAACTGGATCTGGTCGGCGCGTTTTCCATCCTTGTTGTCACGGTTCTTCTGATTTTCGGGGTCAAGGAATCCCTGCGGATCAATACGGCGATTGTCTTCCTGAAAGTAGGCGTTCTGGCTGTGTTTGTGGCGCTGGGCCTGTGGCAGATTCATCCGGCTTACTGGACGCCTTTTATCCCTCCGCATGAGGGTGGGTTTCGATACGGTATTCCGGGTATTTTCCGGGCGGCGTCCATTATTTTCTTTGCCTATGTGGGATTTGAGGCGGTTTCAACAGCCTCTTCAGAAGCACGAAACCCCCGGCGTGATATTCCGGTCGGGATTGTACTGTCTCTTCTGATCTGCACGGCGGTTTATATGATTGTGGCCGCTGTGCTGATTGGTGTCGTGCCGTGGCGGCTGCTGGATGTGGGAGACCCTCTGGCCGTGGCTGTTAATGCCATGCATCAGCCATGGCTGGCCTTTTTTGTTAAGATTGGCGCTGTCATCGGTCTGTGTTCTGTGCTGTTCGGGCTGCTCTATGCCCAAAGCCGTATTTTTTTTGCGATGGCGGAAGATGGCCTATTGATGCCTCTGTTCTGCACATTGCACCCGCGTTTTTGCACACCATGGATTGGCACCATTCTGCTGGGTGTGGTGGTGGCCATTGCGACGGCCACGCTGCCGATTGATATCATCAGTGATCTGGTCAGCCTCGGCACGGCCACCGCGTTTGGGATTGTCTGCTTTACGGTCATCTGGATCCGCAACACCGCGCCGGAATCTCCACGCGCTTTCAGCGTGCCGGGAGGTGGTTTTACCGTAAAAGGGATGTGGATTGGCTATGTGCCGCTGATGGGCATCCTGTTCTGCCTGATCATGGCGGCCCCCCTGTTTATTGATATGATTTTTGCACTCTTTTCCGGTGATCCGGTGCCCGCGACCCTGCTGGCTGTTTACTGTTTTTGCGGCTGGGTCAGCTATCGGTTTTATGGCCGTAAACATTCCCGCCTTGGGCTGGAACAGGCAGAGCGCGAAGGGGTGGTCTGAGCGGCCTCTCTGGTTTGTCCTCTCTAGCCTGACAGTGAGAGTGATAGGGCTGTTCCGACGGTCCGGGATTGGCGCTTCAGGTGAAGCGTCGTGTAAAGCGCCATATCAAAGTGTCCCCGGGGCTTTTGTTCGGGGTTAGGGACCGCGCAGAGTTTCGGACTGGTCCCGAATGGCCGCAAGCATGCGACGGCGGATCAGCCCGCTGACCGGCCGGATTAGATACCAATAAGGCATGAAACGCTGTCTAGCTCGGTCTGTGACGCAGAACACACGTGTTTCTGTTACCAGCCGGTGGGAACGCCCCGGCCCCGGCTGGATGGTAAAGCCGAGGGCGAGCTTGCAGACATCGTCCTGCCGGGGGGCAAGAAATGCGTCAGTCGAAGGGACGGTGCACAATCCGTACCCTGCCTGCCAGAACGCGCCGATGAGGCCGTAAATCAGGACTGAATTGCCTTGTTGTTCCAGTAGCGTGAAATCGGAGAGGTCCAGAGTTCTTTGCCGCCTGTGGCCAAGTAACCGGGCGGGCAGTTCCCGCAACCGGATGGCTGCGCGGACAAGTGGATCGTTTTCACTCCGCCATGCAGTGACAGCCTGCATGATGCGGCCGTCCGGGGCGGAAATGTCAATGCTGTGCCGTTCTCTGAAGTCGAAGCGCGGCAGGATATCGTCCAGCGGGTTCATCGGTGCTTTCTCTCCCTCTCTCCGATGCGCGGGCCAGTCTATATAGGGCCAGTCTCTCGATCGTATAAAAGGATCGTTCCGTAGCGCATCGCGCAGTGTGCGGTTGCTTCCTTGCTGGTGAGGGAGATCGCCACGCGGTCCATATTGCCGCACCCTGCTTCAGTTTGCGGGTAAGCGTCGTAGTGACCTGATCGGTCACGCTCTATGAGTATTGAGGGGCGTGTCCCGCTGATGGATCGGCGGAGCAAGTTCTGTCATGGGTGCGGTGCTGTGCGCGTTTATGACCGTCAACCGTTAATCGTTCATCGGGTAAGAGGCCAGCAGGCGCTTCTGTCGCCGCCACAGGCGCACACCGTGCCAGAGACCGCTGGATTTCCAGCCTTCCTTTTTCTTCTTGGCGCCGATGCGGAAGGTTTCCCCGTAATGGTGGAATTGCGCCGCATAGGCCTCGCGGAGTGTGGTGCTGGAATCCCAGATATGCGTGGCTTCCGAGCCGACGCCGTTAATTTCGATAATTTCGAATTTCTCGCCCTGACGGAGGGCTTCAACAGACTCGAATTTCACATCCACCCGACCAAAATGGAAATCGGGAATGTCCTGCATGATCTCGTCCAGCCGGTTGACCAGAGTGGGGGTGATGTCCGCGGCACCATTGCGGAAAATGGCCCCTTTGCAATGATTGCCCGCAAAAACGAGGTCCAGCGTTTTCCCACGGGGCAGCACCTCATTCAGGCGGGATTGCAGGCGCGGGGTATAGATATGGAGCAGCAGGCTGGTACGCGGGTCCTGTTTGAGCAGGTCCAGAACCGATGAGCGCCCGTCACCCACTAGCATGGGAATATCCTTGTAGGTGAGGGATGAAATCTCACCACGAGGACTGTCCGGGTGCCGGATATAGAACAGGCCCGCTTCATGCCGGTAAGAAATAAGGCGCTGGAGCACCAGTTTGATCCCGCGAGGGAACGCGGCCAGAGCGGCGGTCAGGTCCGCTTTCGTGCGGGCGAGTTTGACGCCCGTGCCGTTGCAGCCGATATCGGGTTTGACCACGACGGGTACGCTCAGGCCTTTTTCTGCCAGCGCATCCAGCGCACGGTGTGTGTCGTCCGTTCCGGTGAGTATCGTCGTGTAAGGCGCGATCCAGCGGGAGGCCACGCTGCCAGCCATATCCAGAATGCTGCTTTTGCTCTCACAGCACAGGCCGCCTGTTTCAATCCGGGGGTTGGCGGCGGTCGGCGTGCTGAAATCCCCGTAGCGGATGCCCTGTAGAATCCAGTAAATGACGACTGGTGTGTAAAATGCCCAGCCCGGCCAGAATTCAAAACTGGAAAGCGGCGAGCCAGATTTGCGCCGGGTTGGTTCTGCTGCTGTCGGCATTGCTGATGTGGGCACCGCGTCGAGGGAGGAGGATGTGGACAGATGGGTCATTTTCCCTGCCTCTGAATGCGGGTGGCAATGCGACCCATAATGATGATGACCAGCACAAAGCCGAAAATGCCGACCCAGCGCCACGCTCCAAGATGAGCCAGCAGAAACCCACCAACGTGCAGCGATAGCGCAAACAGGGCGGATGTCCAGATCATGGTGGCGAGAATGGTGGCCAGTGTGAACGTATGCAAACCAGCATTGAAAAACCCGCAGGCTGTATAGAGCGGCAGGCGGGTGCCGGGCACAAAGCGGCTGATAAACACCACCCTGAAGAGCTTTTCTGTCAGCCAGCGGCGTTGCATGTCCCGCTCTGGCGTGTTGATCCATCTGCGGGCCGGTGGCCAGCGCGCAGCCAGATAGCCCAAGCCATAAAGCCCAACATCTCCGGCAACAATTCCGACATAAAGCGCAATTAAAGCTGTGCCCGGAGCGAGTGTGTGCAGCTTGACCTGAATGGCCGTAAGAACTGTTGCCGCGTCTTCAAGAATAAACGTGGCAAGGATAACGATAAGAACCTGAATAAGCGGGTGTGCTGTTGTCAGTTCAAGAAAGTGATCCAGAGATCCGGGCATAAAGCAGAAAGGTCCACAGGTCGGAGTGCAGGGTGGCGTAGCAGGAAGTGGGGGAGAAAGGGAGGCTCCACACACATGAATGTCAAGCACGACGCCAGATATAGACGCGGCATAGGGCAGGAAACCCCCGGAGCAACCGTATCCGGGAGACAGGCAGGATGTGGGAGGATAAAGTGTTAGTCTGTCCCACAGGGTTCATGTGACGAATAGCAAGGCTGATACAAAATGCTGAGAAGACAGTTTCTGGTATGCGGGGCTGTGTCTGCCGCTGTGGCGACGCCCGCTTTTGCGAAAAGCAAGGCAGCAAGGTCCTCCTCTGCGGCTGAGCAGGGCAGTTACGCCGCGTTTCTCGCCGGTGTGCGGCGCGAAGCGATCAGCCATGGCCTTTCCGCTGCTCTAGTGGACGAGGCACTGGCGCTGACAGCGGAGCCCAACCAGAAAGTGCTGAAAGCAGACCGTCATCAGCCGGAATTTACCCTGACATGGGCGCAATACAAAGCGCGGGTCATTACCGATAAAAAGATTTCAGACGGGCAGGCGGCTGTCAGCAAACGCGAGGCGCTGCTGGGGAAGATCAGCCAGCTTTACGGTGTGGACCGGGGCGTTATTGCCGGGATCTGGGGACTCGAATCCGCCTATGGCACCAAGATGGGCACGTTCCATGTGGTCGATGCGCTGGCGACTCTGGCCTATGACGGGCGGCGCGCCGCTTTTTTCCGTGCGGAACTGTTCAAGGCGCTGACGATTCTGGGGCAGGGCGACATTACGCCCGCCGGAATGCTGGGCAGCTATGCCGGGGCCATGGGGCAGCCGCAGTTTATGCCCAGTGCGTATGAGCAGTATGCGGCCAGTTTCCCCGCCGGAGGCCGCCGCGATATCTGGAATAATGAAGGGGATGTCTTCGCCTCCATTGCCAACTATCTGGCCAAGTGCCACTGGATTGCTGGCCAGCCGTGGGGGGAGGCCGTTGATGTGCCTGAGACCATTGAGCAGGGGCAGATCGGGCGGTCCATCATGCGTCCGGTGTCCTACTGGGCAACGCAGGGCGTGCGCCCGCAGGGCGGGGGTGATTTTACCAATATGGGGCTGAGTGGCGCTGTTATCCGGCCAGATGGCGTTGGGGGGGAGGCCTATATGGTGTACCACAACTTCAATGTTATCCGGCGGTATAACCCGTCTGATTTCTATGCTCTGGGTGTTGGTCTTCTGGGTAGTGCCGTGGTGTGAAAAAAGCCGTTCTTCTCTGTTGTGTGGGCGTTGCGGCCTGTTCCCGGCCGCAACCCGTCGTCAAGCCTGATGTGCATTATGTGGTGGGGCCAGCGTGGCGGGCCGGAACCGCGTGGATGTATCCGCGAGAAAACTTTGCATATCAGGCTATGGGGCTGGCGGTGCGGCAGGCAGACTCCGGCCCGTCTCTTACGACGGATGGAGAAGTGCGTAATCCGCTTTCCATGACGGGAAGTCACCCGACCTTGCAGCTTCCTGCGGTCTTGAGCGTCATCAATCTGGATAACGGGCGTGAAGTAACCATTCGCGTGAATGATCGCGGCCCGGCAGAAGCCGGACGGGTTCTGGGGCTTTCCCGTAAAGCGGCTGATCTGCTGGGGATGGGGGTAGGGCCAGCGCGCGTGCGGATTGTGGAGGATGAAGCCGCAAGCCGCCATCTGGGCGAAGTGCTGCCCGGTGGTCCAATGCTGGAAATTAGTGCGGCACCGCGGGGTGTCGTGACCCAAACGGACCTCGGCAGCGGGCCAGCATCTCCACAAACAAGGGCCATAACGACAGCGGCGGAGGCTCGCGCTGCGTCTGCGGGGCAGGTCGCAAGTGCAGAGCCCCTCCAGTTGCCGGACTTGCCCGTGCAATGGCGGCAGGGGCAGCCTGTTGCCACCCAACTCTGGGTTGAATTTGCAGATTTCACGGGACGTGGCGCGGCTGCAAGGCTGGCTGCGCAGAATGGAGGTGTGGTCTGGCCTTCTTTTACGCCACAGGGCAAGATGTGGGCTGTCCGACAAGGACCTTTTACGACTATAAGCGACGCGGATGCGGCCCTGAAGCGCGCACTCGCTGATGGCTTGACCGGATCTCATATCGTCGTCGAATAGGAAAGAACGTGCAAACTCGACGGTTACTTCTCGCAGGGGGCGCTGCCCTCCTCTCAGGCAGCTACTCTCTGACTGCTTTTGCCCGCAAGCCAAAAGGAGCGCACCCACATGCGGCCGCTGCCGCGCCGCCTCAAGCGGATGCGGTCGCTCAAACGCCTGCGACAACGCCTGTCGGCCCGGTGGATACACTGGCGCGCTGGGCTTGTATTATTGACTATAAGAGTGGCGCGACCCTGCTGGAAAAAGCAGCGGATGAACGCATGCCCCCGTCTTCCCTGACGAAGATGATGACGGCTTATGTCACGTTCAGCATGCTCAAGGCTGGTCGCCTGCGGCTGGATCAGGCTCTGCCGGTCAGTGAGCGCGCATGGCGGATGCAGGGCTCGCGCATGTTTGTGCCGCTTGGCCAGAGCATTCCTGTGCAGGACCTGATTCAGGGCATGGTCATCCAGTCCGGCAATGATGCCTGTATTGTGCTGGCGGAAGGCATTGCCGGGTCTGAAGAGCAGTTTGTCGCTCTGATGAACGAGATGGCGGGCAAGCTTGGTCTCACCAACTCGCACTTCATGAACGCGACCGGCTGGCCTGCGGAAGACCATTACATGACCGCCCGCGATGTGGCCTATCTGGCGCTGCGGCTGATTCATGATTTCCCGGAATATTATCATTATTTCTCGGAAAAAGAGTTTTTCTTCAACAAAATCCGTCAGGCGAACCGCAATGCGCTGGTGGTCAAAGGGCTGGCTGACGGCCTGAAAACCGGCCACACTGAGGCTGGTGGGTTTGGCCTCTGCGCATCGTCCGAGCGGGAAGGGCGTCGCGTCATTATGGCGATTAACGGCCTGCCGACGGATGGGTCCCGCGCGCGTGAGGGTGAACGCCTGATGGGCTGGGCCTTTGCCAACTTCGAGTCCGCTACCATCGTCTCCAAAGGGGACGTGCTGGAACAGGCTCCTGTCTGGATGGGTGTCAGCCAGACCGTGCCGCTGGTCGCCGCGCAGGACTTCACGATGATGCTGCCGCATGGCTGGCGGAATGGCACCCATCTGTCTCTGGATTATCAGGGACCGCTGGCTGCTCCCATTCAGCAAGGGCAGCCGGTCGGGCAACTGACGGTTATGTTGCCCGGTGGGCGGCAGGCTCTGGTGCCGGTTGTGGCGGGGCAGAGTGTGCCTGCTCTTGGTGTGCTGGGGCGTGCAGCGCGCCGTCTGCATCTCTGAGTTATGGCAAAAGGTCTGTTTGTCACACTGGAAGGCAGCGAAGGGGTGGGGAAATCCACCCAACTGCGGCTTCTTCAGTCCGCTCTTGCCTCTTTGGGGTATGATGTTCTGACAACGCGGGAGCCGGGAGGCTCTCCCGGAGCGGAAGATTTGCGACAGCTTTTGCTGTTTGGCAAAAATCCGCTTTCCCTACGGGCGGAAATCCTGACGCATTTTGCCGCCCGTGCGGACCATCTGGATCAGATGATTATACCCGCACTGGACAAAGGGCAGATTGTGATCTGTGACAGATTCACGGATTCAACCATGGCCTATCAGGGGTATGGGCGGGCGGAAGGAGATCCGGATGTTCTGGATATGATTTCTCGCCTGCAGAGCCAACTGGGGCGTGGTCCGGATATGACTTTTCTGCTGGAAGTGCCGCGTGATATTGCACGGTTGCGTCTGGCTGCGCGCGGTGCCCCGGTTGACCGGTATGAGCAGTCTGACGAAGCGTTCCACGCCCGTGTGAGCGCCGGGTTCCGCGAAATTGCCCGCTACAACACCGGGCGTATCCGTAGGTTAAACACGGATACACAGGCAGAAGAATCTCTTAATAGCCTGATTGTGAAAGATATTCTTTCTCATTTTGCGCGAGTTTAAGCTGTGGTGGGTGACCCGCGTTTGGCTTCCCTGCACCTGCATGGGCACGAGGCTCCCCTTAAGGCATTTCGAAAAATCTTTGAAGGTGGTCGTCTCCCGCATGCTTGGCTGATTACTGGGCCACCGGGTATTGGCAAGGCGACTTTTGCGTTTCGGCTCGCCCGAATTATTCTGGGCGGAGAAGAGCCAGAAAGCCCGGCAGGCCGCCGCATTTCAGCCGCGACACACGCTGACCTTCTGGTTGTCAGCCGCAGCTTTGACGAAAAAAAACAGCGCTTTCGTGGCGAGATTGTCGCGGATGAAGTGCGGCCTATCAACGCTTTCTTGCGTCGTACGGCGGCGGAAGGCGGGTGGCGCGTTGTTCTTGTTGATGGTGCGGAATGGCTCAACCGGAGTGCAGCCAACGCGCTGCTGAAAATCCTTGAAGAACCACCGCCACAGGCTGTCCTGTTACTGACATGCTCAGCGCCGGGGCGTCTGCTGCCTACCATACGGAGCCGGTGTCGTCGGTTGGAACTGGAACCGCTGGCCCCTATGGATATGATGGCCGTTCTGCGGGAGAGCCAGCCCGAAGCCTCCACGGAAGAACTCAGCCGCGTGCAGGCGGCAGCGCACGGCGCACCGGGCCGGGCTGTTGCGTTTCTGGCTGATCAGAATGGTCAGATTGCGGGTCTGGTGGAAGAAACACTGAACGGGGTTTCCGCAAGCCGAGGGTATGAGATTGCGGAGGTTGTTCTCCGCAAAGAGGACGGTTTTAATTTATTTTTCAGCCTGTTATCGGATTGTCTTCAGGAACGCGCGCGCTTGGCCGCGCGGCAGGGAAACCCTATATGCACGGCTCTGGCTGATGCGTGGGAAGCGATCATGCGTCTTCAAAGCGAGACGGAACGCTTTAATCTCGATAAACAGGAAACACTTCTCGAAGCCATGACTATTGCGAGTATTGCATGACCCGGCCTTTCTACGTCACCACCCCGATCTATTATGTGAACGGCGCGCCGCATATTGGCCATGCCTATACCTCCGTGGCTGCGGATGTGCTGGCCCGGTTCCATCGTCTGGCTGGGGATGATGTGTTTTTCCTGACCGGCACTGATGAACATGGCCAGAAAGTAGAGCAGGCAGCACAGGCAGCGGGCGTGGAACCAAAAGCCTTTGCCGACCGGGTGTCTGATGACTTCCGCAGCATGGCGGATGCCATGGCGATTTCCTACGATGATTTTATCCGCACCACGGAGCCGCGCCATATCAAAGGCGCACAGGCGCTCTGGCAGAAAGTGGCGGAGAATGACGCCATTTATCTGGGCGCGTATGAAGGCTGGTACGCGCTGCGTGATGAATGTTTCTATGGTGAGGACGAACTGATTGACGGCCCGGACGGCCAGAAAGTCGCCCCGACTGGCGCGCCTGTTGAATGGGTGAAGGAGCCATCCTACTTCTTCCGTCTTTCCGCCTTTCAGGACCGTCTGCTGGCCCATTATGAGGCCAACCCGGACTTCCTCGGCCCACATGGGATGAAGCGCGAGATTGTCAGTTTTGTGAAGCAGGGGCTGCGGGATCTGTCCATCAGCCGTACCAGCTTCAACTGGGGTATCCCGGTGCCGGGGGATGCGGCGCATGTGATGTATGTGTGGTTCGATGCGCTGGCAAACTACCTTAGCGCACTGGATTACCCGGATACGTCAGCCCCTCGCGCACGCTTCTGGCCTGCCAGCCAGCATCTGGTGGGCAAAGATATTGCCCGCTTCCATGCCATTTACTGGCCCGCTTTCCTGATGGCTGCCGGGATTGAACTGCCGAAGAAGATTTTTGCAAACGGCTGGTGGACGGTTGAAGGCCAGAAGATGAGCAAATCTCTGGGCAATGTCGTGGACCCGCGTGATCTGGTGCAGGAATTCGGGCTGGATACCGTGCGCTTCTTCCTGCTGCGGGAAGTACCGTTTGGCGGAGATAGTGATCTGTCCCGCAAGTCTCTGATCATGCGGAATAATATTGAACTTGCGAATGATCTGGGCAACCTCGCGCAGCGCACGCTGTCTCTGGTGGCGCGGAACTGCGGCGGCATTCTGCCGGAGCGGCGCACCTTAACGGAAGAGGACACACACCTTCTCAACCATGTGGCGGTGCTGCCGGAGTTGATGGCAAGTCAGATGGACCGATGCGCCCTGACGGACGCTCTGGAAGATGTGTGGAAGATTATCCGCGCCTGTAACGCCTATATCGACCATCAGGCTCCTTGGGCGCTCAAAAAGACCGACCCGGAACGGATGAGCGACGTGCTGCGTGTGCTGGTGGATGCGCTACGGGGTATTGCCACCATGCTTCAGCCCTACATGCCGCAGAGCATGGACCGGATGCTGACCCAGCTTGGTGTTGCGGAAGAGGAACGGACTTTTGCCGCGCTGGAAACGCCTCTGCCGGGTGGCCGCCAGTTGCCCGCGCCGCAGGGCATTTTCCCGCGCTATGTGGAAGCAGCCGACCCTGCGTGACTGAGCGCCTGTTTCAGAACGCCCCACAGCCTTCATCTCTAAATGTTAAAAACAGCCTCTGAGAGCGTTATGACCGGACTGATCGATTCTCACTGTCATCTGGACCATTATACGGATGAGGAAATGCCCGCCTTGCTGGCAGCGGCCAGAGATGCCGGGGTCAGCGGGATGGTGACGATAGGCACCCGTTTGGCCCGTGCGGATGAGCAGAAACGTCTGACAGGGTTTGGCACACCAGATGTAAAGGTGTGGTGCACGGTTGGCACCCACCCGGACCACGTGGAAGAAGGCCCCGTGCCGTCTGTGGATGAGATTGTTGCGATTGCCGATGCGCCGGAAGTGGTTGGCATTGGCGAGAGCGGGCTTGATTATTTCCATGGAGCGGAAGAGATCAGGCCGCTTCAGCATGAGAGCTTCCGCAGGCATATTGGGGCAGCGCGTGCGCTGAATGTGCCCATCATCATCCATGCCCGTCAGGCGGATGACGATGTGGCGCAGATTTTGCGGGAAGAGACAGAAAAGGGGGCATTCCCCATTCTGTTGCATTGTTTTGCATCTGGTGTGGATCTGGCCCGATGTGTGGTGGAACTGGGTGGCTCTGTCAGCTTCTCGGGTATTGCGACCTTCCCGAAATGCGGGGAGTTCCGTGAGGTTGCGCGAGACCTGCCAGCGGACCGTATTTTGGTGGAAACCGATTCGCCCTATCTCGCCCCCGTGCCACGCCGGGGGAAGCGGAATGAACCGGCTTATGTGGCTTATACCGCAGCCTGCCTTGCGCAGGAGCGCGGGCAGGATCTGGCCGCGTTTACGCAGATGACGACCGATAATTTTTTCCGTCTCTTCCGCAAGGCGGTCTGAACAGGGAAGCAGACGGCATGAAGGTAACAATTCTGGGGTGTGGCGGGTCCGCTGGGGTGCCAATGCTGGGTGGCGACGATGGCCACGGCATCTGGGGCCAGTGCGATCCTGCCGAGCCCCGGAATAGACGCAGCCGCGCATCTCTCTTTATTCAGATGGAAGATGGCGAGGGAATTCTGGTGGATACCGGGCCTGATATCCGCGCCCAGTTGCTGGCTAACGGGATCAGCGCCTTCAAATCCATTTTCTATACTCACGCTCATGCGGACCATATTGCCGGGCTGGATGAGGTGCGGGGCATTAACCGCGTTATCGGACAGCCAATCACGGCCTTTGGGACCGCCTTCGTGCTGGAAGAAATCCAGACACGCTTTGATTATGTCTTTCGGCCATGGACACCGCCTCATTTTTTCCGGGCGGTGGTTGAGGCGCAGCCGGTGCCTCTGCATGGGGATGTGGTGATGGGTGGATATAAAGTCTCGCTGTTCGCGCAGAACCACGGTCGTATTGAATCCGGCGGCCTGAGATGCGGAGATTTCGCTTACAGCACGGATGTTGTGGAATTGCCCGAGGCGTCTTTTGAGGTGCTGGCCGGGGTTGATACGTGGATTGTCGATTGCTTCCAGAAGCAGCCGCACAGCGCCCATGCTTGGCTGGACCGGGTTCTGGAATGGAAAGAACGCGTTCAGCCCCGCCGGGTGATTCTAACCCACCTTGGCCCAGACATGGACTGGGCTTGGATGTGCGATAATCTGCCAGATGGTGTTGAGGCCGCATGGGATGGGTTGAGTTTTACGCTGCCAGACCCAGAAAAAGGCTGAAATCGCTTTCTAGCCGGTAATCTGGCATCAGCACCTATCCTCCGGCCTTTCACGGGCAGTTTTCTGTAAAAACCTGACGAGTTTTTCTTAATATCCTCCCCGGATCATACGGGTTATCACGGGGAGGTTGGATGTGGCTGCTGGGAAGCCGATTTTAACGGCTCATCAGCACAGTCAGGTCGGCATGTTCCAGCGTGTAGCGAGTCACCCCCCCCAGAATGAGCTGACGCAGGCGGGAGTGGGAATAAGCGCCCATTGCCAGCATATCCGCGCCAAAATCATGACAGGCGGCAAGCAGGCCTTTGCCAACATCACGGTCAACAGGCGGAAACTCCACGGCTTCGGCTTTGATGCCGTGGAAGGACAGATAGTCGATCACATCCCGCGCCTTGGGGCCGCGACGCTGATAATCCTCGCAATGCAGCACACGGACAGCTTCCGCCGTATGAGCCCATGCCAGAGCGCCCCGCAGGGCGGATGATGATTCTGCCGTGCCGTTCCAGCCAATGCACACGCGTTTGATCATGCCCGTAGGCGTTGTGCGGGGAGCAATGACAACCGGGCGTCCACTGTCAAAAAGCACCGCGTGGAGTGTTTCTGAAGAAGAGACCTCTGCCCCGGAATCGGGGTGGGGTACCAGCGTAAAGTCAGACAGGCGGGCGTGAGCGGGGACAATCTCGCTTTCCGCGCCGCTCAGAATGTTAAAGCTGATGCTCGCCTTATCCCACGGGAAGGAAGAGTGCGGGGAGATGACTTCAATATCCGGATGTGCCGCCACAAAGCGTTCAAACAGAGCGCGGACCTCCTGCGCGTGGCGGGAGCTTTCATGCTCAGCGGTACGCATCAGGTCTTCCACCATGGCACCGGACAGACCTTCGCCAGCCAGCGGTGCGATGTCCCGGCCATCCGGGCGGACATGCAGCACAGCCAGATGCGCGCCAAACCGACGGGCGAAATTATAGCCACGGGTTAGCGCGGCTTCTCCATTGGAGGTGCTCACCATGGGGAGCAGGATTTTACGGACGTCTTTCATTGTTTTTATTCTCCGCCTCTACAGGAATCGGGCTGGCCGAAAGGATAATCTTGTTCCACAAGAGTTATGGATATAAACGCGTGACATTCCAGTTGTTTCCCTCACGCGTCCAAGTCGCACGGTCATGCAGGCGGTAGGGTCTTTCCTGCCAGAATTCAAAACACTTGGGAGAGACGCGGTAGCCGGACCAGTTGGCGGGGCGGGGGATAAGGTCCTGCCCTTCATACCGTGCGTCCACATCCTTCAAGCGCTGCTCAAAAATGGCGCGGTCCGCCAGCGGGCGGGATTGGTCGGACGCAATGGCACCCATGCGGGAGATACGGCTCCGACTCGCAAAATAGGCATCCGCCTCTTCTGGCGTGACGGGGGTGACACCCCCTTCAATCCGGATCTGCCGCCGCAGGCTTTTCCAGTGGAACAGCAAGGCAACGTGGGGATTTTCCGCCAGTTCGTGCCCTTTGCGGCTATCTTGATTGGTGTAGAAAACAAAGCCGCGCCGATCCATGCCTTTCAGCAGAACGATACGAGCGGACGGGTGGCCATCAGGCGTGCTGGTCGCCAAGACCATGGCGTTCGGGTCAGAGGGCTCGGATTTTTCAGCATCCTGCATCCATGCGGAAAACAGGGTGAACGGATCGGCGGTGAAGTCGATCAGCACTGATGAGGACTCTAGAGCGGAAGAAGACGTGGATTCAGTCATGCTCTGTTTCTTTCAGCATCGAAAAAAAAGACGTTCTTCACGCTTTGTATCGAAACGGAAGAACGGTTTGAAGCGTTAGCAACCGCTTTGGTCTTGTTTAGCACGCTGTGGTATGCGACCAACCGCTACACGTTTCAGAGTAGTCTCAATAGACAGGTCGAGGTCACAGCATGTCTTCACACAACACCACATTGCCCGCCCGGGGCACATTGATGCAGGGCAAAAAAGGTCTGGTAATGGGTGTTGCCAATGATCGCTCCATTGCTTGGGGTATTGCTCAGGCCGTGGCGGCGCAGGGCGGCGAGATGGCTTTCACCTATCAGGGGGAAGCCCTTGGCAAGCGCGTTAAGCCGCTGGCTGAAAGCATTGGCGCCTCTCTGGTCCTGCCATGTGATGTGACGGATGATGCCGCTCTGGACGAGCTATTCGCCACGCTGGAGCGCGAATGGGGCAAACTGGATTTTGTGGTGCATGCCATTGGCTGGGCCGACAAGCAGTTCCTGCGCGGGCGGTATGTGGATACCCCGCGTGAGGCGTTTCTGACGGCTCTGGATATTTCCTGCTATTCCTTTACCGCTGTCGCCCAGCGGGCGTCCGCGCTGATGAAGGACGGCGGATCTCTGCTGACCCTGACTTATCTGGGTGCTGAGCGCGTTATGCCGCATTACAACGTTATGGGTGTTGCCAAGGCGGCGCTGGAAGCCTCCGTGCGTTATATGGCGGCTGATCTGGGCCGGGATGGCATTCGCGTTAACGGCATTTCCGCCGGGCCCATCAAGACGCTGGCGGCCAGCGGGATTGGGGATTTCCGCTACATTCTGAAGTGGAACCAGTATAACGCGCCGCTGGAACGCAACGTGGCTCTGGAAGAAGTGGGTGGCGCTGGGCTTTATATGCTCTCTGACCTCTCTTCCGGTGTCACGGGTGAAATCCACCACGTTGACTGCGGCTACAATATTGTGGGGATGAAAAACCCCACGGCTCCGGATATTTCTGTATCAGGCGACTGAGGTTTACTGTGTCCCACAACAGCTTTGGTCATCTTTTTCGCGTCACGACATGGGGTGAAAGCCATGGACCGGCCATTGGCTGTGTGGTGGATGGCTGCCCGCCACGTCTGCCGTTAACCGAGGCGGACATTCAGCCGTTTCTGGACCTGCGGCGGCCGGGCCAGTCAGCCTTTACCACGCAACGGAAAGAGCCGGATGCGGTGCGCATCCTCTCTGGCGTGTTTGATGGGCAGACAACCGGCACGCCGATTTCCCTCCTGATTGAAAACACGGATCAGCGGTCCCGTGACTATGGCGATATTGCCCAGACCTATCGCCCCGGCCATGCGGACCTCACCTATGACCTGAAATACGGCATCCGGGATTATCGTGGCGGCGGGCGCTCATCCGCGCGTGAAACGGCGTGCCGTGTTGCTGCGGGGGCCATTGCGCGGCAGGTGCTAGGGCAGGGGGTGCGTATTCGTGGCGCACTGGTCCAGCTCGGCCCGCATAAAATTGACCGCTCCCGCTGGGACTGGGCCGAAGTCACGCGCAACCCGTTTTTTTGCCCAGATGCGGCGTGTGTGCCGGAATGGGAAGAGTATCTGGCGGGTATCCGCAAGGCGGGTCTGTCCATTGGCGCGGTGATTGAAGTTGTAGCGGAGGGCGTGCCTGCCGGTCTGGGTGCGCCGATTTACGGTAAGCTGGATTCCGATCTCGCTGCCGCCTTGATGAGCATCAACGCCGTCAAAGGTGTGGAAATTGGCGATGGCTTTGCGTCCGCGGCCCTGACCGGCCTTGAAAATGCAGACCCGCTTTCCATGCAAAATGGTGAGATTGCGTTCGGCGCGAACCACGCTGGCGGTATCTTGGGCGGCATTTCCAGCGGTCAGCCAATTGTAGCGCGGTTTGCGGTCAAACCGACCAGCTCGATGCTGGCCCCGGTGCCGTCTGTCACGCGGGATGGTGAGAATAAAGAGGTGATTACCAAAGGCCGCCACGATCCCTGTGTCGGGATTCGGGCTGTGCCGGTTGGGGAAGCCATGATGGCCTGCGTGCTGGCAGACCATCTGTTGCGGCATCGTGGGCAGGTCGGCTGAGGTTTAGCCGATCAGTTTTGCGTCCAGCGTAATGCGGGCCTTGAAAAGCTTGGAAACCGGGCAGCCGGTTTTGGCTTTGTTGGCCAGTTCCTGAAACTGCTCCGCCGTGGCGCCGGGCACGTTGGCTTCCAGCGTGAGGGCTACGGCATCAATTTCAAAACCATCGGCAACCTTGGTCAGGCTGACTTCCGCCTTGGTGTCGATAGAGTTTGCCGTAAGGCCTGCGTTCCCCAGAATTAGAGAAAGCGCCATGGAAAAACAGGCTGCGTGCGCAGCGCCCAGAAGTTCTTCCGGGTTGGTGCCGGGTTTGTCTTCAAAGCGGGTGTTAAAGCCGTAAGGCTGGTTCTTCAGCGCATTGCTTTCAGTGGAAACGGTGCCATGCCCTTCTTTAATCGGGCCTTCCCAGTGGGCAGTGCCGTATTTTTTAATCGCCATGGACTGCAATCCTTTATTCTCTGTCGGGATGAGAGTGTATGAAACGCTCCTCCTGCCGTTAAGTTCATGCAATGCTGCTCCGCTCTCGCAGAGATGAGAACTGCGTCAGGCGGAAGTTGTGGCATAGGATAAAGTCCATAACCACACGGGTTACCTTAACACCTGCTCTTGCGCCGGAGCAGGCACCACGGCGAGCGGAGCGCATTTTGCCTTCCTCCTGCTGCCGTTGGGAAGAAATGGGCTGAGAATGCGGAGACCATGATGAGTTCCACCACGACCGATTCTTCTTCATCCGTTGATGTTGTCCTGATTGGTGGAGGCGTGATGAGCGCCACCCTCGGGGTTTTCCTCCGCCAGTTACAGCCGGACTGGCGTATCAGCATTTTCGAGCGTCTGGACAACGTGGCGGAAGAAAGCTCGGATGCGTGGAATAATGCGGGCACTGGCCATTCCGCGCTGTGTGAACTGAATTACACGCCCCAGAAAGCCGATGGTAGCGTGGATATCAGCAAAGCCGTGGCTGTGAATGAGGCCTTCCAGATCTCACGCCAGTTCTGGTCTCATCTGGTTGAAAACAAGATTATTGCCTCACCGCGTGATTTTATTACGCCTGTCCCGCATATGAGTTTTGTGTGGGGGGAGGCCAATGTTGCCTTCCTGCGTAAGCGCCATGAGGCGTTGAGTGCACACCCGCTTTTCGCCGGGATGGAGTATTCCGAAGACCCTGCGCAGCTGGCGCAATGGATGCCGCTGGTCATGCAAGCCCGGCCGCCGGGGCAGCTTTTGGCTGTTACACGGAGCCTGAATGGGACAGACGTTAATTTTGGTGCGCTGACGCGCCTGCTGTTCAGCTATCTGACGGAGTCTGGCGGATGTTCCCTGCACACCAAGCATGATGTGTTGAACATCAAGCGCGGTCCGGATGGCCGGTGGCAGATTCTGGTGCAGGATCTGCGCCAGAACACGCAGCGCACGGTTAATGCCCGCTTTGTCTTTATTGGTGCTGGTGGTGGGGCGCTGTCTCTGCTCCAGAAAACCGGTATTCCGGAATCAAAAGGTGTGGGCGGCTTTCCAGTCAGCGGCCAGTTCTTGCGCTGTACCAATCCGGAAATTGTGGCGCAGCATCGCGCAAAAGTTTACGGCAAGGCTTCTGTGGGCGCGCCGCCCATGTCCGTGCCGCATCTGGATACCCGGATGATTGACGGCAAGCCAGCCTTACTGTTCGGGCCGTATGCGGGCTTCTCAACCCGTTTCCTTAAATTTGGCTCCCTTATGGATCTGCCTCGTTCCATCCGGCTGAATAACATCAAGGCGATGCTTGCCGTTGCGAAAGATAACTGGCCGCTGACCAAGTATCTGATCCAGCAGGTCATGCAGTCCAATAGTGAGCGGATGAACGCGTTGCGCGACTTTGTGCCGACCGCCCGCTCCAAGGACTGGGAACTGGTTGTCGCCGGGCAGCGCGTGCAGATTATCAAGGAAGATGCTGCAAAGGGCGGTGTGCTGCAATTTGGGACAGAAGTAATTTCCAGCAAGGATGGCTCTATCGCCGCACTGCTGGGGGCTTCTCCGGGGGCATCGACTGCCGCACCCATCATGCTGACGGTGCTGAAAAAATGCTTTGCCGAGAAACTGCCGGAATGGGACGCGAAGCTAAAAGCCATGATCCCGTCTTATGGCCAGACGCTGGCTAACAATCCGGAATTGTGTGCTGAACTGCGGGATAAAACCACAAAAACCCTGCAACTGGGAGACGTCTGACGCCAGACGCCTTCGGGCCTTGCCCGCCATCTAGCCAGATGGACGGGCAGGGCCGGTGCGGCTGAAACTTTATGTGCTGGGAGCGGGTGTGGTGGTCAGTCGGAAATCGACATATCCGCCCGGTGCCACCAGCAGGATTCAGGGGCGCGTCCGGAGGGAATCATGTCCGCCGGGTCACCGCTGAATGTCACTGTGTTGGTCGGTGTTTCCTGTAGAGAGACTTCTGTGCAGCGCAGCATATCCCCATCCGCTTTTAGAAACGCGCTGAGCTTTGCCATCATCAGGCAGACCATCAGTTCGGTCGTCGGGTCACCGGGGGTGATGACAATACGCTGGGCGCGGGCGGGTTCATTCGCCTGAAACCATGCCAGCAGAGGGTCGTCTTCCGCCAGTTGCAGGGCGTGGTCCAGCTTTTCATCCACAAAGCGGTGCCATGTGCTTTTTGCCCGCTGGAAAGAGACGGGCATATTGCCCTTGCCATCCAGCCGCGCTGCGTGAGTGGGGCTGAGGCGTACGGTCACAAACTCATTATGCCCATGGGGCAGGGCGCAGGCTTCGCTCGCTCCGTGAATCAGGCGGTGGCCCATGGAAAAGCGACGGGTAAAAACCAGATCAGGCACGGGCTTTCTCCGCCACATACTCTTCCCACCCAGCGCGGCGCAGGGCGCAGGCCGGGCACTCCCCACAGCCATGACCCCACGGGTGCATGGTCCCGCGGTCTCCCAGATAACAGGTGTGACTTTCCTGATTGATGAGCGAGACCAGAGCGGGGCCGCCGAGTTCTTCAGCCAGCTTCCATGTTTCGGCTTTATCAATCCACATCAGCGGCGTGTGCAGGACATAGCGCGAGTCCATGCCGAGATTAAGGGCGACCTGCACGGCTTTGATGGTGTCATCCCGGCAGTCGGGATAGCCCGAATAATCCGTCTCACAAACGCCGGTGACGATATGGCGGATACCCCGCCGGGCGGCGAGGGCTGCGGCAAATGTCAGGAAAATAATGTTGCGGCCCGGCACAAACGTGTTGGGTAGGCCGTCTTTTTCCATGGTGATTTCGGCGTTGCGGGTCAGAGCCGTTTCAGAAATATCGCCCAGCGCGCCAAGGGCGAGAGTGTGGTCCATGCCTAGCCGCTCTTTCCAGAGCGGATTTTGTTTACGCAAGCCCTCGCGCAGTGTTTCCCGGCAGTCCAGTTCCACAGCGTGGCGTTGCCCGTAGTCAAAGCCCAGTGTTTCCACACGCCCAAAGCGGGCCAATGCCCACGCCAGACAGGTGGCGGAATCCTGACCTCCAGAGAAGAGGACCAGAGCGGCTTCATCAAGGGCGCGTAGAGGCTTGGACATAGCTTAAGGGATACCGGTCAGCTTGTGGGTCTGTAAAGAAAGGCCCCATTTGGGGTGGGTGAGGCAGTACCGTATGGCGGCCTGTGTATTCTCATGCTGGTTCGGGCCATCCATGGGTTGCAGCCAGAAATGCTTGAAATTGAGCTGCTCCAGCGTAGCCGGGTCTAGCCCCGGTTGCGGATAAACCAGTTTGAGTTCCATGCCGCTGGTCTGTTCAAGTGGCGCGCCCGCTTTGGGGCTGATGCAGAGCCAGTCGACCCCATCCGGCGCGGGCAGGGTGCCATTGCTTTCCACCGCGATGGTAAAGTTGCGGGCATGCATGGCCTCAATCAGCGGGGCGTCCAACTGGAGCAGAGGCTCGCCGCCGGTAAAGACGACCAGACCCGGCACCGTCATGGCCTTGCCGGTTTCCGGCCAGAAGCGGGCGATGGTGTCAGCCAGCTTTTCAGCCGTTTCAAACTTCCCACCGCCTTCTCCGTCCGTGCCGATAAAATCGGTATCACAGAACTGGCAGATGGCCTCGGCCCGGTCAGCTTCCCGACCAGACCATAGGTTGCACCCTGCAAAACGACAGAAGACGGCTGGCCGCCCAGCCTGTCCACCCTCACCCTGTAGGGTGAGAAACATTTCCTTGACCATATACGACATGCGATAGCACCTGACGCAGATCAGGAGCGGAATGCAAGAAACATTTTAGACGGAAATGCCGGTTGTATGCATACCCAGCTTGTCGAGCAGCTTGCGGTCACGCGAAGCCTGTGGGTTTGGCGTGGTCAGCAGGCGTTCGCCATAGAAAATGGAATTGGCACCCGCGAGAAAACACAAAACCTGTGTTTCATCACTCATATCCTCACGGCCTGCGGCCAGACGCACGCGGCTTTTGGGCATGGTGATGCGGGCAGCGGCAATCATGCGAACAAAATCCAGCGGATCCACTTCTTCAGACTCGCCTAATGGGGTGCCCTTTACGCGAACCAGCAGGTTGATCGGCACGCTTTCCGGGTGTGTTGGCAGGGTGGCGAGGGCGGCAATCAGCCCGGCGCGATCTGTTTCATTTTCCCCCATGCCGACAATACCGCCGCAGCAGACATTGATGCCCGCATCCCGCACATTGGACAGCGTATCCAGCCGGTCCTGATAGGTGCGGGTGGTGATGATGTCACCGTAATATTCCGGCGAGGTATCCAGATTATGGTTGTAATAGTCCAGCCCGGCGTCACGCAGTTTGCCAGCTTGTCCGGCATCGAGCATGCCCAGCGTCACGCAGGTTTCTAAGCCCAGCCCCTTTACGCCCTCAATCATGGCGCAGACGGTTTCCAGATCATGGTCCTTGGGGGAACGCCATGCGGCCCCCATGCAGAAGCGGCTCGCGCCAGCGTCTTTCGCCTTGCGGGCTTCCGTCAGCACGGCGTCCACAGCCATCAGCCGCTCGGCCTTGACACTTTTTTCGTGCAGGGCGCTTTGCGGGCAATAGGCGCAGTCTTCCGGGCAGCCGCCGGTCTTGATGGAAAGCAGGGTGGAAATCTGCATATCCGTCGGGTCAAATTGCGCCCGGTGCGTGGCCTGCGCACGGAACATCAGTTCTGGAAACGGAAGGTCCAGCAGAGCCTGAATTTCCGGCACCGTCCAGTCATGACGGATTTCCGGCAGGGAGACTGAGGAAGAACGCGTTACAGGAGAAGAACCGTCAGGCATGCGCAAAGAACCAGATTTTATGTGGAAAGTGGACTGAACATATCCGCTTTGCATCAGCAAGGCCAGCCTTGCGAAAAAGGAGGGCTGGCCCGACCTCGTCGTCTAGCCCGGACCAAGCAGGAGTCCTTTTGCGGCTATAGGGCAGCGTGCAGGGTTTTAATGTCACTCGCCAGCGTATCGACCTGTGCCAGATCCGCATCCCACGCGAACATGAAGCGCGCCCCACCGCCGATAAATGTGTAGAAGCGCCAGCCTTTTTCGCGCAGGCCATCCAGCAGAGCTGGAGGGGCTTTCAGGAAAACGGCGTTGGCTTCCACAGGAAACATCAATTCCAGCCCTTCAAGAGCCGTAATCTGTTGCGCCAGATGCGCTGCGGCGGCATTGGCCGCTTGTCCGTTCCGTAGCCATGCACCGCTTTCCAGCACACCAATCCAAGGGGCCGCCAGAAACCGCATTTTAGAGGCTAGTTGTCCGGCCTGCTTGCAGCGGTAGTCGAAGCCTTCCGCCAGAGTGCGGTCAAAAAACAGGATGGCTTCCCCCACCGCCATGCCGTTTTTGGTGCCCCCAAAACACAGCACATCTACGCCGGATTTCCATGTCATGTCAGCAGGGGAGCAGCCAAGCGCGGCGCAGGCATTGGCGAAGCGCGCGCCGTCCATGTGTAAATGGAGGCCAAGCTCTCGGCAGACAGCAGAAATGGCCTGAATTTCCGCCAGTGTATAAATCTGCCCCGTTTCCGTGGGCTGGGTGATGGTCACGGCGCGCGGCTTGGGGAAGTGAATATCAGTGCGGCCGGTGGCCAGTGCGCGAATGGCATCCGGCGTCAACTTGCCGCCTTGTGTCGGGACAGTTAGCAGTTTGGAACCGTTAGAGAAAAATTCCGGTGCGCCGCATTCATCTGTTTCCACATGCGCCTGCGCAGAGCAGATCACACTATTGTAGGACTGGCAGAGCGAGGCGAGGGCAAGCGCATTGGCGGCTGTGCCGTTGAAGGCGAAAAAGACATCGCAGTCTTTTTCAAACAGCGTCCGGAAAGTATCAGCCGCGCGGGTTGTCCAGATATCTTCGCCGTAAGCGGGCACGTAGCCCTGATTGGCTTCCTGCATGGCGGCAAGGGCCTCAGGGCAGATTCCGGCATAGTTATCGCTGGCAAACTGTTGGGTGATCTGTGTCATGTTTGATCTCTTCAAAACGGTGCGAGACCAAAAGACAAAGCGACGACGCGCGTGGCATGGGTCCGTATATTGCCGGTCTTCTGGCCACATCCCTTCACACTGTCAGACAGGGAAGGCACCACCTTGCACGGAGGCAGGTTGGTGTCAGGCGTCGGCCTGACTCTTGATGCTTCTAAATCTTCTCATAAATAATCGACATGAAAACACAACAGTTTATTGGCGAGGTCTCTGGGAGAGAGCCTTGCGCACAGGGCTCCCTCCCGAAAAACCGGCTTATTTTGTAGTGTAACCGCCATTGACCAGAATGGTCTGGCCCGTCATCCACCAGCCTTCCGAGACGAGGAAGCGGACAAACGGCGCAATATCCTCAATATCCGTCAGGCCAGTCTTGCTGAAGGCGGACAGGGCGGCCGCGGATTTATGATAGGCCACGGCATCGGGCGCTTCCTGACCATAGAAAAACGGCGTGTCCATTGGTCCCGGGCCGATAGCGTTGACGGAAATACCGCGCGCGCCAAATTCCTTGGATGCTGCGCGCGTGAAATGTTCAACCGGGGCTTTGGCGCCCGCGTAGGTTGAGTAAAACGGCGTGTAAGCACCCAGCAGAGAGGTGACGAGCGTTACAATTTTGCCGTTGTCATTCAGGTGCAGCCCGGCTTCCTTGATGAAGAAATAGGCGGCCTTGGAGTTGATGGCGAACATCTCATCAAACTCAGCTTCAGATGTTTCCGCAATCGGCTTTTTCAGCACTTTACCAACGGTGTTGATGGCAATATCCGGCTTGCCAAGAGCGGCAATGGTATCTGCAAACAGTTTGCTATTGGCGGCAGCAGTTGTCAGGTCTGCCTGTAGGGCAATGGCCTGCACACCGGCGGCTTTCAGGTCTGCCAGAGTTTTCTCGGCGTCCGCACGGCTGGCGTCACTATTATAGTGAATGGCAATGGCCTTCACGCCATGTGCGGCTAAGTCACGCGCAATCAGTCCGCCAAGGTTTTTGGCGCCGCCCGTAATCAGGGCTGTTTTTCCTTTGAGAGTATGGTCTGCCATATCCGGTTGTCCTTTCCATGAAAGACACCGCAGGGTGCGGACTTTCATAGGGCAGACAGTATCATCTCAATTTTCTCAATAAATAAGTATTTTCAGATAACACTTGTCGTGTAATACGAACAATAGGGCATGTTCTCTGAGGGGGCTTTGGACCGGATAGATCTTTTCCGCATTTTTCTGCGTGTTGTTGAAACCGGCAGTTTTTCGCGGGCGGCAGACACGTTGAATATGCCGCGCTCCTCTGTTTCCACGGCCATTCAGGCGCTGGAAAGCCGAGTAGGGGCGCGCCTGCTCTCCCGGACCACCCGTATTGTCTCAACCACAGCGGATGGACGGGCTTTTTACGATGTCTGCCTGCGGCTGGTGGCGGACGTAGAAGAAGCCGAAAGCCTGTTCAGGCGGGACAAAGCCGCTCCACGAGGCATTTTGCGTGTAGATATGCCGGGGCGCATCGGGCGGCTGATTGTCGCGCCAGCCCTGCCAGAATTCCTGCACCGTTACCCGGAAATTGATATTGAACTGGGCGTGACGGACAGGCCGGTAAATCTGGCGGAAGACGGTATTGATTGCGTGCTGCGCATCGGCCCGTTGCAGGATTCCGGCCTGATTGGCCGCAAGGTTGGGGAATTGGCGTTAATCAATGTCGCTAGTCCTGCCTATGTGGCCCATTACGGCCTGCCAAGCACGCCTGCGGACCTACCGAACCATCTGGCTGTTCGCTACGCCTCCGCGTTTACAGGCCGAATGGAAGACTGGGAGTGGGTGGAAGGCGGGCAGTTGCACACCTGCACGATGGGTGGTCGCGTAACAGTAAATAGTGCTGAAGCCCTTATAGCCTGCTGCCTTGCCGGGCTGGGGCTGATTCAAGTTCCTGCTTATGATGTTCAGCAGCATTTGAAGGCAGGGGAACTGATAGAGGTTCTCCCAAACTGGCGGGCGGAGCCAATGCCCATGACGTTGCTCTACCAGCATCGCCGCTATTTCTCTCACCGTTTGCAGGTTTTTGCGGACTGGCTGTGCGCGCTGCTGGAGCCGTGTCTGCATGACGGCAGATAAGAGAAAAACAGCATAAAACTACCCGAAAAATCTTCCGATACCGGCGTGAAGCGTGACAAATTCGCTTTCATACAGGAGAGTAGCGTCAAATACTTAAAAGGGGATCCGGGATTATGGCCTTTACGTTTTCACGTCTGACACAAGCCGCTTTGGCCGTCTGCGCCCTTGGTATGCTGGCCGGGTGTGAGCATTCCTCGCAGGATCAGAGCCGCAACAGTGTCCGGCCGCTGCGCATTCCCAATCCGGCAGCGCTCTACTGCGTCAAAAAAGGCGGCACGCTGAGCATGCAGCAGGATGCCGCTAAAGGGCAGGTGGGCTATTGCCACTTGCCTGATGGCACTGTGATGGATGAATGGGCACTGTTCCGCCGGGATAATCCGAGCCCGACAAAATAAATACTCTTCAGGACCGTTGGTAGGGCTCTGATGGGGTCGCAGTGAGATGCGAGCCTCTGTGGCTAACGGTCTATGCGTAACGGCAGTGTAGACGCACCGGAAACTGCATGCGGGTGTGGTTTCTGGTGCGGAGTCATACGCGGCCTGATTATGGGCATGTCGAGGGGATTGGATAACGTAGTACCTCTCACATGCATCATCCTCGCAGATATAAATCGCATAAGATATATTATGCCAACCAAACATATCTACGGGGCTGTGTTCGGTGATGGGCCACGCTTGGCGTCATCGTCTCGACCAAGTGGACCATGCATGCAGAAGCGTTTGCGCCTGCTACGGGTTCCAGCGCTTAGCAAGGCTTCCATTGGCCGTTGAGTGTTCCAGAATGGTTTTTTCTCAATGACGTCACGCCAGATATGCGGGGAAAAGCTCTCAGATGCCCGTAGAACGCACTGAAGCATTTTTTGTGATGCTTAGTCTCGCAAACACTGGCTGACGCTCTGTGCCTCTCTACAGCATTTTCTCTGCTCTCGCCGTTTTTTCCTCTTTTTTGCGGCTTGTCACGCCGAAAATCTCTGCCTTTTGCATGGAGAGAGGGGGAAGCCGGAGCGTCGCTTTGCCGTGCTCATTTGTGCGTCAGTTAAAAATATCACACAAGATCGTGAAATGTTCCATATAAAACACCAAAAAACTCGTGTAGAATTCTCTTGATTGCGCAAAAATTTTCGTGCAATAGTTGGCTTAACAGCATATAACGAACATATTGGTGAAATTCTCAATGTCAGCCGTCCCGTCTGTTCTGACAGCCTTGCGTTCACAGTCTCAGGACCCTGTCAGGCTTCTCAGCGCAGCATCAGCCCAGCTTGGAAAGAAGATGGCTGTTCTGTCGTCTTTTGGGGCGGAATCCGCTCTTTTGCTGGCGATTGTGGCTGAAGCTGACCCAGAGATACCGGTTCTTTTCCTGCAAACTGGCAAACATTTCCCGCAGACTCTGGCCTATCGGGCGGAACTGGCGCGCTTTTTGGGGCTGAAAGCTGTCATTGATATTCATCCAGCGGCGCTAGAGGTGCAGGAGCGCGACCCTACGGGTGAACTCTGGGCGTTTGACCCGGATGCCTGCTGCCGTTTGCGTAAGGTCGAGCCACTGGCCCTTGCGACCTTGCCGTATGAGGCTCTTGTGACCGGACGTAAGCGTTCCCAAGCCTCCACGCGCGCGGCGTTGCCTGTGGTGGAAGAAATGCCGGACGGGCAGATCCGCCTCAACCCTCTGGCACTCTGGACCGCCGAGGACATCGCGCAAGAAATGGCGCGTCGCGGCTTGCCTGCTCACCCGCTGGTCGCGGAGGGGTACCTCTCTATCGGGTGTGCCCCCTGCACGCGCCCTGCTGGCCAATCTGCTGACCCACGTTCTGGGCGATGGGCGGGGTTGGCCAAGACAGAGTGCGGCATTCACACGGCTTCCTGACAGATCAGGACTTCTTAATTCTTTTTCTCAGAACAGGTTTGAGCAGACACATGGACCATCTTGATCAGCTTGAAGCACAGAGTGTCTTTATCCTCCGGGAAGCCTATCGCAAGCTTAAGCCCCTCGCCATGCTGTGGTCTCTGGGTAAAGATTCCAACGTCATGGTCTGGCTGGCCAAAAAGGCTTTTCTGGGCCGTGTTCCCTTCCCTGTCATGCATGTCGATACCGGCAAGAAATTCCCGGAAATGTACGCATTTCGGGATGAATATTCCAAAAAGTGGGAACTGGACCTGCTGCTGGGCACCTGTCCGCCGGTTGAGGAAATGGACCCGTCCCTACCGCCTGCCGCCCGCTCAGCCGCCCGCAAGACGGCCGGTCTGGCAGCGATGATTGAGACGCATAAACTACAGGGCGTGATTGCGGGCATCCGGCGTGATGAACAGGGTACCCGTGCGAAGGAGCGCGTCTTCAGCCCACGTGGGGCCAGCCATAAATGGGACATCCGCAACCAGCCACCAGAATTCTGGGATCAGTATGCCACCCCGCATGAAGAGGGCATGCATATCCGCGTGCATCCGCTGCTGTCTTGGCGGGAGATTGATATCTGGCGCTACATTGAGCGCGAGGGCATTCCACTCGTGGACCTGTATTTTGCAAAAAACGGCAAGCGTTACCGCTCTCTTGGGGATCAGGACATTACCAGCCCGGTAGAGAGCAACGCCAGCACACTGGCCGAAGTGATTGCCGAACTGGAAACCACCCGAACGTCAGAACGCTCCGGCCGGGCCATGGATCATGAATCCGAAGATGCCTTCGAGCGGCTGCGCGTCGCCGGCTATCTCTGAGCCTTAGCGGACAGGAACAGACACATGACAGCCTCCCTCCCCTCGTCCCTGACTTCTTTTGTGCATCAGGAACCTGCGACGCCGATTGTTATTGTCGGCCATGTTGACCACGGCAAATCGACCCTGATCGGCCGCCTGCTGCATGACACGGATAATCTGCCTGATGGCAAGGTTGCCCAGATCATTGCCTCCTCCAAAAAGCGTGGACTGAAGACGGAGTGGAGCTTTCTGCTCGACTCACTCCAGATTGAGCGGGATCAGGGTGTAACGGTTGATTCCACACGTATCCCCTTCCTGCTGGATAAGCGGGAATTTGTGATTGTGGATGCCCCCGGCCACCGACAGTTTTTGCGGAACATGATTACAGGGGCCGCCGATGCGGAAGCCGCCGTGCTGGTGGTGGATGCCGCGGAAGGTGCGCGGGAACAGACCCGCCGGCACGCCATGCTCCTGCATCTGATCGGGATCCGGCATGTCATTGTTCTACTGAACAAGGTTGATCTGCTGGCGTTTGATCAGGCGAAGATTGAGGCGGCTGAAAAGTCTGTCGCCGAACTTCTGAAAAAGCTTGATCTGGAGGTCGCTCTTTCCATTCCCGCCTCCGCGCGGGATGGCGATAATATTGCCAGCCGGTCTGATCAGATGCCTTGGTATAAAGGCCCGACCCTGACGGAAGCACTGGCGCAGGTCCCCTTGCCTGCCTCCCGCGCTGATCTGCCGTTACGTCTGCCCGTGCAGGATGTTTATCGCTTTGAGGATAAACGCTACGTGGCAGGCCGCATTGAGCGTGGCCGCCTGCGTGTTGGTGATACGGTGATTATCGGCACACAGAAGACTCCTGCGAAAATCGCCTCGATTGCAAGCTGGCATACGGCTCCGCAGGTGTCCGCCGCTGCTGGGCAGTCTGTTGCGGTCACGCTGGAGCCGGATGTGATCCCAGACCGTGGCGACCTTCTGCACAAGCAGGACACGCCGCCGGTTGCTGCGTCCCGTATTCGCACCCGTCTGTTCTGGTTGCGTCAGGAGCCATTGCGTGTGGGGGAAAGTTTCCATCTGCGTCTGGCAACAGCGGAACATGCCGTCACCGTGGCTGCAATCAACTCCGTGGTTAATCTGGATGACCTGACGGAATATGCGGGTGAAGAAGTTCCGGCGGAAGGCTTTGCGGAAATCACGCTTGCCGCTGCGGAAACGATCCTGTTTGACGCCTTTGCACCCGGCACGGCAGACGGGCGCGGCGTGCTGGTGGACCGGCAACAGCGGATTGTTGGCGGAGCTCCTCTCCTTGGCCCCGCCGCCATTGCCGAGGGTGATAAGCTCATTCACCCGACTGGCAGCACTGTAACAGAGCAGGACCGCGCACGGGCCAGAGGGCATCGGGGTGGTGTGTTCTGGCTGACGGGTCTTTCCGGCTCGGGCAAAAGCACACTGGCCCGGACCACGGAAACAGCCCTCTTTGCCGAGGGTGTGGATGTGACCGTTCTGGACGGTGACACGCTGCGTGCTGGCCTGTGCAAGGACCTTGGCTTCTCTGAGGCGGATCGGACTGAAAATGTCCGGCGCGCGGCGGAAGTTGCCCGTATTCTGCGGGATGCTGGGCAGGTTGTGCTGGTGGCGCTGATTTCCCCCCTCCAGTCTGATCGCGCTCTGGCGCGCCAGATTCTGGGGGAAGAATTTGCGGAAGTCTTTGTGGATGCGGACCTTGCAACCTGCGAGCAACGAGACCCCAAAGGGCTCTATGCAGCCGCACGCTCTGGTAAAATCAGCGCATTTACGGGCATTGATAGCCCGTATGAAGCACCTGTGCGCCCTGCCCTGCACCTGAAAACCAGCGCAGGAAGTGTTGAGTCCGAAACAAAAACACTTGCATCCTTCATCAAAGAAACCGTCAAATTATCTGGCGCGCTAAAAGCCCGTTCTTAAGGCGGGCACTACGCGCGGGGGCGGAACAGTGTGCTGCCGTAGGCAGCCGGTGTTCTGGCCCATGACGTTTCGCGTTGTGCGTGCGCAGGGTGGCAGGAGACAAGTAAGCATGAAGTCCGGTCAGGTTTCGCCTCCAGCATGAAGCAGGCGGTTTTATCCTTTTTACGAGGTGGTGGCTCAGCCCTGCCCGGCTATCGGCTGGCCCTTGCGGCAACACTTGTCTGGACTGGGTTTTTCATCCTCCTGCCTCTCAGCGCGCTGATCATCCGGCCATGGCAGGATGGCGTGGGGGCAATGGTGGCGGCGCTGCATGATGCGCGTATGTTTGCGGCCCTCTGGACCAGCTTTTCCTGTGCCTTTCTAGCGGCTTTGCTGAATATTCCTCTGGGGCTTCTGCTGGCATGGACACTGGTGCGGGGAGATTTGCCGGGTCGCCGCGTGGCGGATGCGGTGATTGATCTGCCTCTGGCGCTGCCGACAGCCGTTTCTGGTATCACACTGGCCACGTTATATGGCCCGCAAGGGTGGCTAGGCGCGCCGCTTGCAAAGCTAGGTCTGGTGCTGGCTTACAGTCGCACGGGTATTGTGCTGGCTTTGATGTTTGTCGGGCTGCCGTTTGTGGTGCGCACCGTTGAGCCTGTGCTGAAAAACCTGCCGCGCGATATGGAGGAAGCCGCTGTTCTACTAGGTGCAAGACCGTGGCAGGTGGTCACGCGCGTGATTATTGCCCCTTTGTTGCCCGCTCTGCTCACCGGGTTTGGATTGGCGCTGGCGCGGGGCGTTGGGGAATATGGCTCTGTTATTTTTATTGCGGGTAACCAGCCGTTTAAGAGTGAAATTGCGCCTTTGCTGATTGTCGTGCGGCTTCAGGAGTTTGACTATGCGGGGGCCACGGCGATTGCGTTGATTCTGTTGCTCATGTCCCTTCTCGCGCTGGTTCTGGTCAGTCTGGTGCGCTGGCGGCTGTCTGTGTGGGGAGAACAGGCATGAGTCGGTATGCCCTCTGGGCTGTGACATGGGCGCTGATTGTACTCGTACTGCTTATGTCACCTGCCGTGGTTGTGGCCGAGGCGTTAAAAACCGGATTACAGCCTGCTCTGGCATCCTTGTCTGACCCTGATGCACAGGCGGCGATTTGGCTGACGCTTGAAGTCACGGCTGTCTCCGTGCTGGTCAATACGCTTTTTGGTATTCTGGCCGCATGGGTGTTGACAAAATATCGCTTCCCCGGTCGGTCTGCCCTGCTGGTTCTGGTTGAACTGCCGCTGAGTATTTCTCCGGTCGTTTCTGGCCTTGTCTGGCTTTTGCTGTTTGGGGCGCAGGGCTGGTGGGGGTCGGTGCTGGAGCAGGCTGGCATCCACATTGCGTTTGCGGTTCCGGGCATCATGCTGGCCACCATTTTTGTCACCCTGCCCTACGTTGTGCGCACCCTTGTCCCATTGATGGAGCAGCAGGGGCGCGATGCGGAAGAGGCCGCCATGCTGGCAGGTGCGGGTTTTTGGAATATTCTGTGGCGTGTCACCCTCCCCGGAGCGCGGGTTGCCTTGTTTTCCGGCATCCTGCTCACCACGGCGCGGGCCATGGGGGAGTTTGGCGCGGTTTCCGTTGTCTCCGGCCATATTCCCGGCATGACAGAGACCATGCCGCTCCATATTGAAAGTCTTTATAATGGATACCAGACGGTTGCGGCCTTCAGTATGGCAGCACTCTTGGCGGGTATGGCGATGATGGCTGTTCTGCTGCGCTCCGTGCCGGAGCGGCTGGCGCGGCGGAAGGAGGCGCAGGCATGAGTGTGCGGGTTGAGCATCTGGTGCGCAATGCGCCGGGGAGTGCGCGGCGTCTGCTGAATGATGTCTCTCTGGACGTGCCGCGTGGGGCCTTTGTGGCGCTGGTCGGCCCCTCTGGCGCGGGCAAGACCACGCTGCTTCGGGCCATTGCTGGTCTGGATAATTTTGAACAGGGCGCTTTGCTGCTAGACGGCCAGCCTATGGGCTCCATGCGAGACCGTGCGCGCAAGATTGGCTTTGTTTTTCAGAATTACGCGCTGTTCCCGCACATGACAGTGGCGAAAAACATTGCCTTCGGGCTGGATGTCCTGCCCCGTTCTGAGCGTCCGTCCCGCTCCGCCATTGCGGCACGGGTGCAGGAGTTGCTGGAGTTGATGCAGCTTCCAGATGCGGGCGCATCTTACCCGGCGCGGCTTTCCGGTGGGCAGCGGCAGCGCGTAGCACTTGCGCGGGCGCTCGCCACGGGCCCCGGACTTTTGCTGCTGGATGAGCCTTTTGGGGCTCTCGATCCCATTGTTAGACGGTCCATCCGCTCATGGCTGAAAGATTTGCACGAACGGCTGGGGCTGACGACCATTCTGGTGACGCACGATCAGGATGAAGCTGTTGAAATAGCAGACCGCATTGTGGTGATGCAGGAAGGGCAGATTGTGCAGGATGCACCACCGGAAGACCTGAACCGAAATCCGCAGACCCCGTTTGTGATGGAGTTTCTGGGAGAATCCTCCTCCTTTAGCGGCACTGTGCGGGATGGCCTGATGGTGCCGGATGAAGCCGGTATTCTGCCTTTTTCTGTGCCGGATACGGTGCCGCCCGGCCCTATTACTGCCATGGCGCGGCCTTATGAGATTCAGGTGTACACAGGTGCGGATCTACTGGCGGCGCAGGCCACAGTCTCTCTTGTGGCGGAAGGTGTGCGGAACGGATATCGGCATTACCGGGCGCAACTGCTGGAGCGTTCCATACCCTTCTGTGTGCCGGATTATACGGAAGGACGCGTGAAATATCAGGATTCTGTGATGCTGAATATCAGCCGCGCCAGATTGTTCCGAGATGGCGTACTGTGCGTTTAAGCGGCATCGGCACGGCGGGATTTCTATATCGTCACGGAATATCGTAATTAATTTTTATATCACGCAAAATAATTCGTGGTATATTGAGACTGAGACGTTGTTGGTGTAATTTTTCACTTCAGACTTCATGCTGGAAAGGACCATGCTGTGGACCGGAGAAATAATCGTCGGGATGCAGAGGGCATAAGTGTTGTCACCGCCAACCGGCTTTTGGATGGTCGCATTGTCTGGCTGGGTGCTGACGGCCAGTGGAAAACCGTGATTCAGGATGCAGAACCTTACGCCAACAGCGCGATTGAGGATGTTTTGCAACGCTGCAACGCCCGTGCGCAGCAGGAGGCGCTGGTCGGCATTTATGGTGTGCAGGTCACGCGCACGGTGTCCGGGCTACAACCCGTTACCAGCCGTGAGCGTATTCGCGCCGCAGGCCCCAGTGTCCATCCAGATTTTACGCCAGACTGGCCCACGCATCAGCCAGCTCTACACGCCTGAACAGACGACCAGAACTGGGTTTCCTCCATGCCTCACGTGATGACACAACCCGCACTGCCCGTTGGACACTATGCTTATGATTCGGTTGACCGCACCTTTCTCAAACAGCGCGTTGCGCAGTTTAAAGATCAGGTGGAACGGCGTCTCTCTGGCGCATTGACGGAAGAAGAGTTCAAGCCGCTTCGCTTGATGAATGGCCTGTATCTTCAGCTTCATGCCTATATGCTGCGGGTCGCTATTCCTTACGGTGTGCTGGATGCGGCGCAGATGCGTACGCTGGCGCATATCGCCCGGACTTATGACCGGGATTACGGGCATTTCACCACCCGCCAGAATATTCAGTTCAACTGGATCCGGCTGGAAGATACGCCGGAAATCCTGACTGTGCTGGCTGAGGCGGATATGCACGCCATTCAGACAAGCGGGAACTGCATTCGCAATGTTACGGCAGACCAGTTTGCTGGTGCGGCAGCGGATGAGGTGTTGGACCCTCGTGTGTATGCGGAAATTCTGCGGCAGTGGTCTACGCTGCACCCGGAATTCACGTTTCTGCCCCGGAAGTTCAAAATTGCCATTTCCGGCAGCAAGCAGGACCGCGTGGCAGCCCGCTTCCATGATATCGGGCTGATTGCACGGGAGGGTGAAAACGGTCGCCCGGTTTTTGAAGTTTTTGTGGGCGGTGGGCTTGGCCGCACACCCGCTATTGGCACCAGATTGCGGGATGATCTGCCGGAAGAAGACCTGATAGCGTATCTGGAAGCTATCCTGCGTGTTTATAATGCGCACGGACGACGTGATAATATTTACAAGGCCCGGATCAAAATTCTGGTGCAGGCACTAGGTGCGGAAGAATTCTTCAATCAGGTGAACGCGGAATTTTCGGCCATGGATCGGGCACGTTATCGCCTGCCGGAAGCGACCGTGGAGGCCATCCGTGCCCGGTTTGGCACGCCGGATTTTGCGCCTGCGGGGGATGCCGCAGAAAAACTGAACGCTCAGCGCAAGGCCGATCAGGTTTTTGACGCATGGGTTGCAACCAATACCCACGCGCACAAGCAGCCCGGCTATTGCTCGGTTACGGTTTCCTGCAAACCGACGGGCGGTATTCCGGGGGACGTGACCTCAGCGCAGATGGACCTGCTGGCGGACTTGGCGGAACGCTACAGTTTTGGGGAGTTGCGTATTACCCATCTGCAAAATGTCGTGCTGGGCCACGTTCGGCAGGATGCGTTGTATGAAGTATGGCAGGCGCTGGCGCAGAACGGACTTGGCACGGCCAATATCGGCTTTATGACCGATATTATAGCCTGCCCCGGTCTGGATTACTGCGCTCTTGCCAATGCACGCTCCATCCCCATTGCTCAGAAGCTGAGTGCCCGTTTCGGGAGTGCGGACCTCCAGCGGAAGATTGGTCCGCTGCGGCTGAATATTTCCGGCTGCATCAATGCCTGCGGGCACCATCATGCGGGGCATATTGGCATTCTGGGTGTTGATAAACGCGGGGAAGAAGCTTTCCAGATTACATTGGGCGGGTCTTCTGGCGGAGAGGATGCCTCCATCGGGCAAATTCTGGGGTCTGCCATGTCGGAAGATGAAACGGTTGATGCAATCGCCCGGATCATTGATACGTATCTTTCCAGACGAACGGCGGGTGAGCGGTTTATTGAAACGTGCCGCCGTTTAGGCACAGCACCATTCAAGGACGCCGCATATGCCCCTGCTTGAAAACGGCCAGATTATTCAGGACACATGGCAGATTGCTGTTGAGGATACCCCTCTTCCAGCGGGTGATGTTCTGGTGCCGCTGGCACGTCTTTCTGAAGGGCTTGGCCGGAATGAAGAGGCCCGGCTTGGCGTTGTGCTGAACTCTGCTGATGAAATTGAAGCCCTGCGGGAGGCCCTGCCCCGTCTGGACCTTGTGGTGCTGAGTTTTCCGGTGTTTCGGGATGGTCGTCCGTTTACACAGGCACGGGCGTTGCGCGAGCATCTGCACTTCAAGGGTGAAATCCGGGCTGGCGGGCATATCCTGCCGGACCAGTATGAATTTCTGCTGCGGTGTGGTGTCACCACCGTATCTTTGCCTGAGGGAGTAGACCTGTCTGTCTGGCAACATGCCCATGAGGCGTTCACGGTGGCTTATCAGCCCTCCATTCTGAATGAGCAACCGGAGGGATTTGCGTTCCGGAGGCGGCTGGCCTAGCGCAGGGAGGCCGGGACTGTGGCGCGCTTTTCCTTCTCTGCCGGGTCTTTGGCAAGAAAGATTCTCGTCAGTACAATCCGGGGCTATCTGGGCTTTGCTTTGCGCACAACGCGCTGGACGTTACGCATCGACCCTGAGGCCCGGAAGGCGTTGTTTGGTGAGGGTGGTGGCACTATTATTGTTGCTTTCTGGCATGAGTCGCTACCGCTTATCCCCGCTTTATGGTGGTGGTCTGAGGGCCAGAATCCCGCTATGCGCGCCCATGTACTGATCAGCCGGAACCGTGATGGCCGGTTGATTGCGGATATTATCAATCAATGGCGAATATGGTCTATCGCTGGCTCATCCGATACGCGCCGTAAAAACAAGGGCGGTGCTGCCGCGCTGCGTGCCATGCGTGCCATATTGCAGCGACATGGTGGCCTTGTTGCCATTACCCCGGATGGTCCGCAGGGGCCGCGCAGGTGCGCGCAGCCGGGAGCTGTGGCTCTTGCCAGCCATGCCGGAAAGCCGATTATCCCGATTGGTGCAACGTGCCGGGGTATCCGTCTGAAGTCATGGGATAAAATGGTTGTCCCCCTGCCTTTCGGGCGTGGTCATTTTGTGTGTGGGGCGCCGCTTTTTCTGTCTCGAAAGCAAGATGCTCTGGCGGAGCGCAGCGCGGACCAGTTGCTGTCAGAAGCCATTACAAAAGTTATTACGGAAGCAGAGCAATCCGGAATGGATCACGCGGGCTGTCAGGCAGAAAAAATCAGCCTTGGCCCTCTGTCTCTTCAACCCTCGTGGATCTGGGGCTGGGTGGCGACGGTGCTTGCCCCTGCCCTGCCGTTCCTGCTGAGGTGGCGGCAGACGCGCGGGAAGGAACTGCCGGACCGTGTGCGGGAGAAGATGGGCTTTGCATCTCAGGTCCGTCCGGCAGGTCAACTGATCTGGTTTCATGCCGCCAGTGTGGGGGAACTGGTTTCCATCCTGCCGCTGGTGCAACTCTGTCTGGATAAAAGTCCGGCTCTGACGGCGCTGGTGACAACCGGGACCGTCACGGCGGCGCGCCTCCTGTCGCAACGTCTGGCGCACCCCCGGCTTGTGCATCAGTTTGTCCCACTGGACGTACCCCGCTGGGGCCAGCGGTTTCTGACGCACTGGCAACCGCAGGCCGTGGTTTTTACGGAAAGTGAGCTTTGGCCCAACCTGATTGGCCTATGCCACAAGCAGAATATTCCGGTGGCTCTTGTGAATGGCAGGATGTCGGAACGCTCTTTCAAAAACTGGAGCAGGTTTCGCCCCGTAGCGCGGCGAATGCTGGAGCGGTTTGCATGGATTGCAGCGCGGTCTGACAAAGATGCAGAGCATTTCCGCCAGCTTGGAGCGCGATCTCTGATTGAGGCGGGAGACCTTAAAACAGCAGCACCGCCGTTGCCGGTCGATCAGGCGGCGTTACACTCCGTTGAGTGCCAGCTTGCCGGGCGGCCTGTCTTTTTGGCGGCCTCCACGCATGATGGTGAGGAAGAGGCGCTCCGTCCGGTTGTCCAGACCTTACAGGCACGCTTTCCATCCCTTTTGACGCTTATTGTGCCCCGCCACCCGGAACGCGGAGCGGCCGTAAGCGCCCTGTTTGGCGGTGCATCACGCAGGGCGTTGGGGCAGGTTCCTGCGCAGACTGACCCGGTATGGGTCTGTGATACGCTGGGTGAACTGGGATTATTCTACCGGCTGGCAGGGAGTGTTTTCTTAGGTAACAGCTTGCCGGAGGTGCGTACGGGTGGTGGTGGGCATAATCCGTTTGAGCCGGCCCGTTTGGACTGTGCGCTGGCTACTGGCCCCCGTGTTCAGAATTTTCAGGAGGCTTTTACTGTTCTGGGTGAGAGCGTTACGACGGTGTCCATACCAGCGGACCTTGCGGACTGGGTGCGGCTGATGTTGGATAATCCTGCCCGTCAGCAGACTTACGCGGCGCAGGTAAAGGCCGTTGCTACCGCCAATATGGATCTGCCACAGATGCTCGCAGATAAAGTTCTGGCTCTTCTCTCCTCATGATCCGCCCTCCCCGCTTCTGGTCGGACCCTGCGGCTAGAGTGTTCCCGCTGCTGCTCTCTCCGGTCGCCACATTAGTCGGAGCCTATGCGGCGAATAGGCAGAAAAGAATGGGCTGGAAAGCCCCTGTTCCGGTTTTATGCTGCGGTAATCTGACAACGGGTGGTACCGGCAAAACGACTGTCGTGCTTGACCTCGTAGCACGCTTGAAAGCCCGGAATATTGCCGTTCATGCCCTCACGCGCGGGTATGGCGGGCGGATTAAAACGGCCACACAGGTGGACCTTGCCTGCCATTCTGCTCGTGATGTGGGGGATGAAGCCCTGCTCCTCGCCCAGCAATGCCCGACATGGGTGGGAGGAGACCGCGCCGCCTCAGCGCGTGCCGCCGTTGCCGCAGGGGCAATGTGCCTCATCATGGATGATGGCTTTCAGAATCCCGGTCTTTACAAAGATGTCTCTCTTCTGGTGGTGGATGGTGTAGTAGGGCTCGGCAACGGCCATGTTCTGCCTGCTGGCCCCCTGCGTGAGCGCCCGGCGAATGCCTTGGCGCGGGCTTCGGCGGTGCTGTTGATCGGTGCGGATCAAACAAATTTCCTGACACATTATGGCGCGAACATGCCTGCTGTTCTGCGGGCTGATCTGCGCACAGGCGATGATGTACAGGCTTTGCGAGGGCAGCGCTGTCTTGCGTTTGCCGGGCTTGGCCGACCTTCCAAATTTTTTGAGGGCTTGCGTCAGGCGGGCGTGAAGCCGGTGCAGTGTCTCGCTTTTCCCGATCATTATTTTTATAAAGACCGGGATATGACCCATCTTGCCACACTGGCCCAGCGGGCCGACGCGCAGCTTGTGACAACCCCCAAAGACACGGTGCGCTTCCCATCCTCATTCAGAAAACAACTTAAGACCGTAGGGGTCGGGCTTGTCTGGCAGGATGCCTCAGCCCCCGAGGCATTACTGGATGAGCTTTTAAGCCAGAGGCCCGCATGAGCGAGATACGCATAACCCGCCTGATGCGTGTGGAAGCGTATGCCGCGCAGGCTTTTCTCAAGCTGTTTTTATGGATGGGCCCTGCGCGGGCCTCCAGCTTTGCTGGGGGGCTCTGTCGGGTCATCGGGCCTTTACTGCGACCATCCAGAATAGCGGATAAAAATTTGCAGATGGCCATGCCGGAGCTGGACGCCGCGCAGCGGGCTGACATTGTAAAAGGCGTTTGGGAAAATCTCGGCCGCACGGTGGGGGAACTGCCGCACCTGTCCTGCTTGCGGGAAAATACCCCCAGCGGGCCGGGTTTTGAGGTTCAGGGCGCGGAATATCTGGAAGAGCAGGCCCGTCATGGCGGTGCGGTGCTGTTTGTATCTGGCCATATTGGCAACTGGGAAATGCTACCTCCCGGCGTGGCGCGGCATGGAACACCTTTTGCATCTTTCTATCGGGCCGCTGGTAATCCCCTGATTGACGGTATGATCCGCGCTCTGCGGGATAAAGCTATGGCGCCTACTCCCATGCCGCTTTTTGCAAAAGGCGCGCGCGGGGCGCGGGAAGCGCTTGCCTACGTCTCCAAAGGGGGGCGACTGGGGATGCTGGTGGACCAGAAAATGAATGACGGTGTTGAAGCCACATTTTTTGGTCAGCCTGCCATGACGGCACCAGCGTTGGCGGCCATGGCGTTGCGTTATCGGTGCGCGGTTATTCCGGGCTATGTCGAGCGGCTTGGTCCGGCGCGTTTACGGATTGTGGTTGAACCCCCAATGGTGCTGCCTGATACAGGCGATAAGCAGCAGGATTTGCGGCTGCTGG
>NZ_LHZV01000059.1 GCF_001581005.1 Acetobacter orleanensis | reverse complement strand
ATGCGATGCGATGCGATGCGATGCGATGCGATGCGACTGGCTCAGGTGTGGTGGTCAGGCTCGTACATGGCCACGCGATAGGCCGCCATGACATCGGCAGTCGGGCCGTCCCTATGGATCTGCCCGCCTTCCATCCAGATCAGCCGGGTACACCATTTTTCCAGCACATCCAGCGCGTGGGAGGTGATGACCAGAATATCCGTTTTGTTCACCACGGATGAGAGGCGCTTTTCCGCACGTTCCTGAAAATGGAAATCTCCGGCCATGAACCATTCATCCATCAGCAGAATCTGCGGGGTAATTGCGGTGGCTAGACCAAAGCCCAGCCGGACGATCATGCCGGAGGAGTAGAGCCGCACGGGCAGGTCCAGAAATGTGTCAAGCTGGGCGAACTCTTCTACATCCTGCTCAAGCTGGCGGATTTGCGCTGTGGTCAGCCCTTTGTGGCGGCCCATCAGGGTTATGTTTTCACGCCCCGTCAATTCTGGGTTCATGCCGGAATTGACATCCAGCAGGGCGGCCACCTGTCCACGAATATGCACATTGGGGGCGTCCGGCATATAAATGCCTGCCATCACCCGCAGGAGGGTGGATTTGCCAGCACCATTATGGCCGATCAGCCCCACGCGTTCTCCAGCCCGGATTTCCACGGATACCGCATTCAGCGCCTGCACATACACAGGCCCACCGTCCGGGCGATCCATACGGACTTCTCCGCCCGTGCGCAGTCCGCGAGAACTGGTAAGGGCTGCCTTGCCGCGTTTGAACAGTAGCTTCTTGAGCGAGCGTGCGCCGCCATGAAAAATCGGGAAATTAAGGGAGAGATCCCGGATGCTGATGGAAGACGTGCCAGAGGGTACGCGCCCGGCATCAAAAATAGATTGGTTCATACCCAGAACGCCAGTTTGCTGCGGGAGCGTGAGAAGACAAACAAAGCCAGCAAGCAGAAAACCGCGCTGATCCCTCCAGCAATCAGCCATGACGTCTCAGTGGGACTCTGCCCCAGAAACGGCCTGCGTACAATTTCCAGCAGGGAATAGAAGGGGTTGAAATAGAGCCACCAAGCATGAGCGCCCACCTGCTTGGGCTCCCAGATAATGGGCGTAATGTAGAAAATAATCTGCATGACGCTGCCCACAATGGGGGGAATATCGCGGAAACGCGCACACGCACAGCCCAGCAGCAGGCACAGTGCCACACTATCCACCAGCCAGAGCAGCAGGGCAGGGAGGGCCAGCACCACTTCTGTTCCCGGTGAGATACCAAAAATCAGGAAGACCGCGACTGGCACCACTAGATTGTAGCTGAATACAATCCCGCAGCGCATCATGGTTCGCAACGCCTGCACCGTGTAGGGCATGTTGACCGAGCGTAGGGTTTCCGTCGCCCGCGTAAAGGTGGAACAGCTCTCAAGAATTAGGGCTGAAAGGCCAGTCTGCCATAGAATTATCGAAATTGAGAGGTAAGGCAGGTAATCTTTCAGAACAAGATGAAACAGCTGGGAATAGATCAACCCCATGGAGCCGATCATGACCGCCGTTGTCAGTGTGAGCCAGAACGGCCCCAGTGTGGACCCGCTGAATTGCAGCCTGATATCCAGCCAGCCGAGCGTTGCCGCCAGTCGCCACAGCCGGAAGCCATCTGCAATATCCTTGCAGGCAGTTGCCACGTGGGAGCGCGTGCGTGGGGCCGGGGCTGTAAAGCCTGTGTGTTCAGAAGAACCGGAACTGACCATCATGCCTTCTCGCCTATCCGATCACGCGGCGGCCCGCAACTCCCGCCTCACTCAGGACGCCCGGGGCCTGTGTGGAAAAGTCCCGCTGGTGCACGGCAGAAGCCGGGATGATGTGTTGCGTGAGAGACGCTGGCGTTATAGAGACTTAGAGAAGAGTTTTTCCATATACTCTCAGGAGAATCCCCGGGAGGCCAGTGGTGCTTCCATACGTGGGCAGGGCGGATATAATCCATGACATCCAGACGACCCCCCTTCCGTTTCTACCAGTCCCTCGCCCCGCAGCGGCGTAAGGCGCTGCGTCGTGCTGTGCGGACTTCTCCGGCTTTTGGCTTGCTGGCCTTGCTGGCTGCCTGCGCAGGGCAACCGGGCACAGGTGGTTCTCCCGCCGTCCCGGTGGCGGAAGAGGCTGCGCAGTATCGCGCACATGCGCGATCCTACTATGCTCCTCCCGGTCCGCCGGAAGATCCATGGGGACCGTATATTCAAGAAGCGTCCAAAAGGTTTGACGTGCCGGAAGAATGGGTCCGTGCTGTCATGCAACAGGAATCTGGTGGTCGTCTTTTCCATAACGGGCAGTTTGTCACATCCGCACCGGGTGCGATGGGACTGATGCAGCTCATGCCGCCAACGTATGATGCCCTGCGCTATGCCTATAATCTGGGCGATGATGCGTATGAACCGCACGACAACATCATGGCTGGCACCGCTTATATCCGGCAGATGTATGACGTCTATGGCTCGCCCGGCTTTCTGGCGGCCTATAATGCAGGCCCCGGACGGCTTGAGGATTTCCTGACACGTAACCGTACACTCCCGCGTGAAACCCGCAATTATGTGGCCTCCATTGGCCGCCGCATTGTGGGCATCTGGCCGGCGAACCGCTCTCAGGCGGATATGCTGGTGGCCAGCCATGACAGCATGGCTTTGGCCTATCAGCCAGTGCAGTCCAATACGGAAACAAGTTCGGTCCGCACCGCGTGGCAGCACAAGCAGTCTGGCTTGAGCGAGGATAGCCAGCCGGTGCAAGTGGCTCAGGCTGCTGAAAGCAGTTCAGGGGATACACCGTCCTACGGAGCTGACTGGCATCCGGTAGCGCATGCGGCAAATCCTTCCGCGCGGAGTGATGTCAGTTCTGTCTGGGCGCAGCGTCTCGCGCGTTCTGGCGGCGCGGCTGCTGCTGCGTCTGAAGCGCCGGTACAGGTTGCACAGGCAGTTGATGCATCTGAACCCGTTGAAGATACAGCGGATGAAGCACAGTCCGCTATAACCCCGTCCAAGCCTGTCATGCCGACACAGGCCCATGTGGTACGTGTTGCGGCGGTTACCCCAGCGGCAACACCAAGCCGTGGTCGGTCTTTCCGTCTGGTTTCCCCGGCTATGGCGGAGCCTGCTCCGTTGCTTAGCAAAAAATCTCGTGCGGAAGAGCCGCGCAACTGGGCCATTCAGGTCGGGGCGTTTAATACCGCCTCTATGGCGCAGCAGGCCACGGGGCAGGCGCGTAATCACGCACCGCTTTCTGGTGCCAGAGCGCAGGTTGCCGCCGTGCAGGTCAAGAAAGGCCGCCTTTACCGCGCGCGCCTAACCAACCTGTCCCACACAGACGCTGTCGCCGCCTGCCGCCGCCTGAGTGGGTGTGTGGTGGTCTCTCCGGACTCGCGGTCCTGACGAGAAGTCTTTTGTATCCGTTCACATCGACTTACGGGTTAAGCCACGCTTCCTGTTATGGTTGATGTCTTTATCCGGTCTCATCCGCTTCTGTTTGATCGAACGGTGCTTGGGACTGCTCGGGCGGCATGCTGCTGTCATCGTGATAATTGTCGCGATGACATGCACATCAAGTCCTGAACGCGGTTGCTAGATATTTTTTCGGAATTCAGGACACGATATAATATCGTGTTAAAAGGACAGAGATCATTGAATAAGTAGAGAAAAGAAAAAGAACTGCAAACAGGGAAAATGCGCAGAGAGACCGGCGGGTTATTTTTAGTTCACCTAAGGCATAAGCCAGAAATAGAGCAGGGATTAGAAAATACCGTCCCTGAATACCTTCGATTTCGGACGCGTTAGCTGGGGTCCATGCAAGGTAAAGAGCCATAAAAATCAGCAGACAGGACGCCAGACTCATACCTGCCATAATACCGGACGAAATCCATGTCTCGCGTTGGTTTTTCCATGGGAGGCATAATAGCGTGATGACCAGAAGTAAAAGCGTCAGGGCCTCGTAAAATTTCGTGGGAAAGAGCGTGTCTAGCCATCCAAGATCGCCAAGAAAAGAACAGATATAGAAATTCTGCTTACCCGGGTCTGCTATTGTATTGACAATCAAATGTGCAAAATGAAGCGGATGCAGGAAAATTCCCAGAAGTTTTTCATGGACAGAGGTATCTGGATGAGGGTTGCTGATTGTCATTTTCATGGCAAGCAGTGTCCACCCTATTACAAAGGCAGTACAACTAAGAGTCTGCCAGAGGACGTTTTTTCTTTTTGTGTAAATCCATGCCATGAACGGAAGCAGAAGAATGGGTAACGCATGGAGCCGGCATGCGGCAACCAGCGTTACAGAAATGGAGAGTGTGTACAGCAGCGCAGGCGGAGTATGGCTTGCAAGGCGTTTGGTCTGACAGAAAACAGCAAGCGCCAGTATTGTGACTGCCGTAGCCATACCATCCAGACTAGCAGCAGCAATCTGGAACAGAGTCATGGGAATTGCCAGAAGTGCAAGAACAAGAGCGTTGGGCGCAGAGATGGCAAAAGCAGCAATGATGATAAAACACGCTATTATGGCACTCATCAGGCGCGCGAGCCTGTATGAGTTGTCGATGGAGAGATGTGTGTATTCGCCAATCGACAGGCCGATGGCCTGTGGTGTGTAAAGGATGGGGAAATAATATCCTGTTCCCGGCGCAACAGTAAACGTTTTATCGGCAGTCCACTGAAAATTTCTTATGATATTTAAATCATTTTGTGCAATTTTTTTGTCTGTGTGTCTGTCATATCTACTGCAGTATTCAAGGTAGTTCTCAAGCCCTGAATCAACAAATCCGCCGGAAACTTCACCCGCTGGTGTTTTCAGGAAAAATTCGCCTTTTGAGAGCCAGTAAGCGCGTTTGAGGTGATCGCGTTCATCCGGCGATTGCAGGGGTGGAATAATGCCCGTTTCTAGGAAACAGAAAAAGCCGATAAAGAGAGCGGCAAGAATGGTTAAAAGTTTTGGGGAAATAGAGTTCGGTAAAAAAATAAATTTCATGATTTTTGTACCAGAGAAACTAGAATGCCGGATATAATTAAAAGAACGCCAAATGCATATTGCCTATTAAAGCTTTCATGGAGAAAAATATAGCTCAGGACAGGCACTATCACAAAGGCAAGGGCCATTAAGGGATAGACCCGTCCCAGTTCCGCACGTTGCAGGATCCATACCCAGCCTATGGTTGTGAGGCCATATAAAACCAGCGCACTTGTCAGAATGCCAAGGCTGGCAGGGTCAAGCAGCGTTCCGGCTTTCTGGAACCCGGTTGCACTGAGTTTAAATAGGATTTGCCCGAATGCGATACCTGTCACGCATAAAAGCGTGTAAACAATATCCATCAGGCTACGTCCTTCTTTGCCAGTGTTGGGAAGTCTTTCTGGATCTGATACGTGTTCAGAACGCGATGGAGCGGTAACCCATGATGTTTTCCGGGTTCTGAGCTGATGTCATAAGATAGAAAAGAAAGAATAAACTGCGTTCCCAGCAGAATGGGTAGTCCGGCAAGCATGACGGTACCGGCTGAGGCATAGATGCCGTCCTGCACACTATGCAGCCAGTGGATAATTCCGACACTGCCCCCGATAACCAGCAACAGGATGCCGAGCGGGAGTTGGAACGAGGCGATGGACATATCTCGAAGATAGTAGTTGTAGAAAAGACGTTTTATAAAATTTTCAAAATGCTTTCGTAAAAATTCAGGAATGATTTTTCTGATTTTCAGGTTGCTGACCTCATCGCCATAAACGGCAGTCATGGGGATGTCCATAACCGTTGCTTTCAAGATATTCAGCCGGAACAGCATGTCTGTTTCAAAAAAATAGCGGCAGCTTATTTTGTGCATTGGGAGTATGGCGGCAACATCTCGGTGTATGGCGGTATAACCATTGGTTGGATCAAAAAGACTCCAGTACCCGGAAGAGATTTTAGTAAGAAGAGACAGGACAGCATTACCAAAGATTCTTGCTTTTGGCATGTGTTCCAGCCCTTCCAGATTAAAAAATCGATTGCCTTTTGTATAATCGGCATGGCCGGAAAAAATAGGTGCGACAAATTCCGGAATAAGCGCCGGGTCCATTTGTCCATCACCGTCAATTTTGACAATGGTTACAAGACCATCAGCGACAGCGGCCTGATAACCGGTCATCACAGCACCGCCCACCCCTTGATTTTGGGTGTGGTAGAGGACTGTTACTCGTGGATCGTGGCAGTTTTGCGCAACAAATTGTCCTGAATGTTCCGGGCAGCAATCATCTACGACATAAATTTTTTCTACTTCTGATCCAATGCGTGAAATAACGTTTAGAATATGTTGTTTTACTTTATATGACGGGATAACAACCCCAATAGAGAGCGTTTCGGACATGTTTTTGTTATTCGCGTCTTCCGTTATGGGGTTGGGATCACTGTTCATCATTGTTTTTTATGGCTTTTCCCAGCATCAACAGGCGGCGGTAGCGGCGCATTATCACGCCCGGAATAACGGTCAATAATCTGCCGGACGGCCCCTGCGGCTTCCTGTGCGGCTACGACCGCAACATCACCCCAGTAGCCATCAAGAGAGTGGGCATCAATATCATGGAGCTGTGTGGCGGCACCGGCTTCCTTGCCGGTTTTGTCCGTCACGCGCCAGATAATTTCAATATGCTGCTGTGGGTGGCCAGTTGTGCCAACGGGGCCGGGGCTGAGTTTAACCGTCGTGGCGACGGAGAAATCTGCGTTTTCCGCCGAGTTCTGGAGTGCATCAGCCGTGTTGCGGAAGGAGGCCGCAAAGGCGCGGCTGAGCGAGATATTGCCGTCCCCCGGTGCCCCCGTCACTCCTTTAAAATAAACGCGGGCGGCACGGTGCTTCAGGCTATGCGGGTCTTTGTCCATGTCATCCGCCTGAATACCGGTTAGTACGGACGCCACTTTGGGGGCGGCATCCTGAGCGGCAAGGCTGAGTGTTGCCGGGTCTGCCGCAGTCCAGAGCAGGGCCTGTATCGGCTCACCTTCCTGCGTGGCACGAATTTCGTTTTTGGGGGTCATGACCATATAGACGGGTACAATCTGGTCCCCTCGCTGGTCGGCCCGCATTTTCAGCCACCAGTCTCCGGGGCGGACAGGTTGCGCCATAGCGGGGATTGTCTGTTGGAGCAGTTCTGCCGCAACATCCTTGCTCCATAGTCGGCTGGCCTCAGCAGGCAGGCGGCTTTCTGTCGAGACGGGAATATCCAGCCGGGACGGCGGGGCGTTGGCGGCCAGCCGCGTGGCTTCCTTACCCGGATTGGAAAAAGGATGCGGCACATCAATACAGCCGCTCAACAGGAAAAGCCCGGACAGAGGAAGAACCGTGCGCCGGAAAAAGCCGCTCATCCGTTCTGCACTCCTGTTGCAATCACTGAAATCTGGTGCCCAATCGGCCCGCCTCCGGCCAATGTACGTCGCCGATGGCTAAAAAACCGTTTCTCGTCCGCCAGTGTGTCCACGCCAAGGGCGGCGACCTGCCCAATTCCTGCGCGTTCCAGCCGGAAGACGCACCAGCCTGCCAGATCAAACTGGTAATGGCCGGGCTTGCCGGGTGTAAAAAAGCGGACGGCCTGCGCATCGGCTGAGGTAATGGCAGCATGCATGTCCTCACCCGTCTCGTAGCTTTCCTGCGCGATGCAAGGGCCAACGACGGCGGAGATATTCGCAAGCTGCACGCCCAGAGCCAGCATGGCGTCCAGCGTGGCTTCCAGCACACCGGCCAGCGCCCCGCGCCAACCAGCATGAGCGGCTCCAACAGTCTTGCCATCCTTGGATGTGAACAGAACTGGTGCGCAGTCAGCCGTAATTACGCCCAGCGCGACATCCGGCAGGCGTGTCACCATAGCGTCCGCTTGTTCACCCGCGCCGGGTGCCCAAGGGGTTTCTACCGTTATCACGCGCGGGCAGTGGATTTGCGTCACGCCCAGCAGTTTTTCCGGTGTCGCGCCAAGGCAGGTTGCCACGCGGCGACGGTTTTCGGCCAGACAGGCGGCCCCATCCCCTGAGCGGGTTGAACAGTTCAGGCTGGCATACGGGCCGGTGGACACGCCACCTTCGCGCGTAAAAAATCCATGGCGGGCTGGAGACAGCAGAGGGCTGGTCAATGGGGAGGGCTGTGTCTGGGCAGTCTGGCCGGATGTCATTCAGCCGGTCCTTTCATAAAGCCGGGGGGCATGGGGAGTGAGGGAGAGGCAAGGGCCATAACCCGGAAAAGATGCCCCATCTTTTCCGGTGCGGTCAGTCGGTGCGCGCCGCTGCGTAATTCTGCCGCATCGTGCGGACTGGCATGGGCGGCGAGTTGTTCCGTGCGTTCCGTCAGCCCTAAAGCACGTAAAAACGTCCCTTGTGTGACGGCCCCCCAGATGGCCGCACCCGCTTGGCTGGCGGCGGCGGCAAAGGCGGTAAAGTCCACATGGGCGGTCAGATCGGCCTCACCCGCGGCGTCAAGCGGTTTTGCCGGGCGGGCGTGGCGCAGGGCTTGCAGGGAGTCTCCAGTCAGGCTGGAATTGTGGCCATAATCCAGAAACAGCGCGGCTCCGGTGGTACGGGCAAAACGTTGGCCGAGCAGACGGGCAAGCTCCAGAGCCGGTTCACAGAGTTCCACCACGCAGTCCGGGTCCAGCGCGCGGCCATCAGGTAGTGCGGGAGGCGGGCAGGGCACGCAGCAGAAAGCGCCGTTCTGCACGTAATGTTCCTGCCATCCTTCGGGCGTGTGCAGAAACTGGCGGATGGGGAGTGCGTCCAGAAACTCATTGGCCACCAGAATCAGGGGGCCATCCGGCAGACTGTTCAGTGTGGCGTGCCATGTGGGGGAAAGGTTCGGCCAGCGTGCCCCGAAAGGAGCAACTGCGGCCGCCTGTGCCTGCCGCATGAGCGGCGAGGTTTCCACCAGATGCACCTCAAGAGCCTGAGCAAAAGCGGGCACACGGGCAGTAATCAGCCGGAGCATGTCGGCCATCAGGGTGCCGCGCCCCGGTCCGGCTTCTGCTAGAATGACAGGGGTTGGGCACCCCATGCTGGCCCAAACGGTGGCGGCCCATGCGCCCAGCAGTTCGCCAAAAACCTGCGAGATTTCCGGCGCGGTAATAAAATCACTCAGCAGCGGGTGCGTGGCGTAATACTGCGCATTGGCCCGCGCCATGAAATGGTCCAGCCGCTCGGCCTGCTCCGTCTGGTCGGGCAGGGGCGAGCACTGAGCGTTGGGCGCTGGACCGGGCATCAGGTGGTCCCCATCAGGCCCCGGTATCAGGAGTGGTGGCGGGCAGGCCCGTGTAAACCGGGCTGCGGGAGGCGTGGACCATCAGCGCGACCCCGGCCAGCAGCATGGGCATGCACAGGACCTGCCCCATGGTGACACCACCGGGCAGGAAGCCCAGAAATGCATCTGGCTCCCGAAAGAACTCGCAGAAGGTGCGCGCGCAGGAATAGCCCGCCAGAAACAGTCCGGCCAGAAAGCCGGGCTGTTCCCGAACACTCTGCCGGCGGGAAGCCACGAACATGATGATGAACAGCAGCAGCCCTTCCGTCAGGGCTTCATACAGTTCGGACGGATGGCGCGGGATCGGTCCGGCATTGGGGAAAATCATGGCCCAAGGCAGTGTGGCAGGGGCTTCCCGGCCCCAGAGTTCCCCATTGATGAAATTTGCAATGCGCCCCAGCGCCAGCCCGACCGGCACAGCAACGGTCACGCGGTCCGCAAAGGCCAGAAAATTGAGTTTATAGCGCCGCGTAAACAGCGCCATGGCGATAATCACGCCCAGTGCGCCGCCATGGAAGGACATGCCGCCTTTCCAGACTTCCAGAATGCTCAGCGGATGCGCGAGGTAAACCTCCGGCTGATAGAACAGCACATAGCCCAGACGCCCCCCCAGCAGCACACCCAGCGTGACCCAGCCCAGAAAATCATCCGCCTGTTCCACCGTGGCAACGCGGGGGACAAGGCGCACCAGCCTGCGTAGAAGGGCCACCCCCAGCACAATGCCCACAATGTAGGCCAGTGCATACCACCGGATGGCAAGCGGCCCCAGATGCACCAGCACAGGGTCAAATTGTGGAAAAATCAGAACTGGCAGCATGCGTCAGGGTGTCCGGACAGGGGGCAGAGAGAGGGGAAGTCAGAGATACGGGTTATCCGTGGCGAGGTAGCCTTGCACATACTGACGGATTCCGTCTTCAAGCGTCGTGAAGGTGCCTGTATAGCCCGCCGCCCGCAAGCGTGTGAGGTCGGCCTGCGTGTAGGACTGATACTGGCCACGGAGGCTGTCAGGCATGTCGATAAAGTCAACGTCGCGCGGGCATCCGGCGGCGTCACACACCGCATGGGCCAGATCCAGATAGGACCGGGCGATGCCGCTGCCGCAGTTGAACAGGCCGGAGACGGAAGGCGTCTCATACAGCCACAGCATGACATTCACTACGTCTCCCACCCAGATGAAGTCGCGCATCTGCTGGCCGTCGGCAATGTCCGGGCGGTCGGAGCGGAAGAGGCGGGCAGGGTTGCCAGCCTTCACCTCGTCATACTTTACCTTCACCACAGAGATCATTTTGCCTTTGTGATATTCGTTCGGGCCATAGACGTTGAAGAATTTCAGCCCGGCCCACTGGGGCGGCCGCGGGGCGTGCTTCTTCAGCCCGGTCATGACGTGCTGATCAAACGTATGTTTGGACCAGCCATAGAGATTGAGCGGGGTGAGTTGGTCCAGCTTTGCCGGATCATCAGAGAACAATTCCGGCCTGTCCGCCGCGCCGTAGGTGGCGGCGGAGGACGCATAGATAAAGTGTGTCTCTGTGCGGGCGCACCAGTCCCACAGGGTCTGGGTCAGGGCCACGTTGGTCCGCCACACAAGGTCGGCGTCCCGTGCAGTAGTCTCACTGATGGCTCCCATGTGGAACACGGCGTCCACTTTCGGGTTTGTGGCTAGAAAAGCCTCAAGCTCTTCCGGGGCCACAACGCGGGAGGGGGCATGGGCTGCCAGATTCCGCCATTTGAGGTCGGAACCCAGCCAGTCCACCACCACGGTTTCCTCCCCGCGTCTGGCGAGGGAAGCCTGAAGGCATGAGCCAATGAAACCGGCGCCACCGGTAATGATAATCATGAAGAGAGTTATAAAGGGCGCGGCTTCTCCCTCCAAGATGTAAGGCGGTTTTTGCTGCGTCTTTTTATAAGGACGGAAATATTTAGCATCGAGTCAGCGTTTTCGCGTAAAGAGAAACGACACACAGAACCGTGAGGGTTGGGGTGATGCCCCCAAAACGGATCTGTTTTGATGCGTTTATTAAGGATACCCTGATGAAGAAGCTTCTCATCCCTGCGATTCTGATCGTTGCCCTGCTGGCGATTTTCGGGTCCAGCTACAACCGCTTCATGGCGGCGGACCAGAACGTGCAAGAGCAGACAGGTCAGTTGCAGAATGAAGTGCAGCGCCAGTCTGACCTCATCCCCAATTTGGTCAACACCGTGAAGGGCTACGCGACCCACGAGCATGATACGCTGACGGATTACGCCGCCGCACGTTCTGGCGAGACCCCGCTGAACCGCATTGACCCGCGCACGGTGGACAACGCCACCCTCCAGCAGAAAATTCTGGAAGCCCAGAGCCGGAACGCCAAGGAAATCAGCGCGATTAACGCTGTTGTGGAGCAGTCCCCGCAGCTTCAAGCCAATCAGGACTTCTCCCGCCTGATGGTGCAGCTTGAAGGCTCACAGAACCGCATTACCGTGGCGCGCCAGCGTTTGCAGCAGGCCATTCTGTCTTATAACCAGACTGTCATGCATTTCCCCGGTAATCTGGTGGCTGGCATTATGGGCTACCATGCCCGCGTGTACTATCAGGCTTCTCCTGAAGCACAGACCCCGCCGGTTGTTGATTTCTCCAAACACTAAAACCTAGCGCGTTGAGGCACAGCACCATGCGGCAGTATCATCCCGTATCCCGCCTTGCGCGGTTTTGGAGGCAGACGGATCTTCCGTGCGCGGGTGGTCTGGGCCTTCAATCCGATAAGGGTGCTGGCATGTCTGCGCGTGTGGCGGCTCTCTATGCCAGCCAGCCTGTCGTGTGCGCGGAGGGGCGTGAGTTATCGCGGTTGGCCTGTGTCATCAGGTTGGTCGCGTTTGTCTGTCTGGTGTTGTGTGGGCTTGGTGCGGCCTTGGCTGTTCCGGCAGCGGCGGATGATGGGGTCGTATTGCGGCAATGGGTGACGGACCCGCAGAATGTGCTTTCAGCCGATGAGAACGCAGCACTCTCCCACAAGCTCTACCAGATTTCCCAGACCGTGCCGGGCAACCCGCAGATTGTAGTCTCTCTGCCCGGTCATGTTGATGATATCAGCCTTTATGCCAATGAGGCTTTTCATAAAACCGGCATTGGCAAAAAGGGCGTGGATAATGGCCTGCTGGTGGTGCTGGATATTCCAGATCGCCAGTCTCGTATTGAAGTCGGCTACGGGCTGGAAGGCGCGCTGACCGACCTGCAAACAAACGAGATCCTGCAAGCCGCCAAACCAGCCCTTCAGGCTGGCCAGTATGCGCAGGCTGTTAATGGGATTGTGGATGCGCTGGCTAATGTGCTGACCCATGCGGACCCTGCCGATATTGGCGGGGGCACGTCCGCCAGCCAACAGCCAGATTCCCAAACAGATGCCATGGAGGCGCTGATTGGTCTGGTTGTGCTTGGTCTTCTGTTTGTTCTGCTGCCCATCTGGCTCATTCGCCGGTCCCGCCGCCGCGCAGCGCTTTATCCGGGGGGATATGTGCCGCCGGAAGTGCAGGCTGAGCGGAGTGCGAAATGGAGCTTCTTCCTGAATCTGGTCCTCAACCTGCTTTCCATCATTTTGCAAAGCCGTGGGGGTGGCCGCGGCGGCGGCTCGTTCGGAGGGGGCGGGAGCAGTGGCGGCTTTAGTGGAGGTGGTGGAGATTCCGGCGGCGGTGGATCACAAAATTCATGGTAACGCTGTGCAGCAGGGTCTTCCCTTGCAGAGTTTGTTTACCGCTATACTTTGTGCCTGTGTTGAAAGCGATCTGAGTAAAGGATAGTCGCCGTGAGTGAAGAAATTACAGTTGTCGCCTTTGTAAAAGCCAAACCGGGTGCGGAACAGCAGGTGGCAGACGCCATGAAGGGCTGTGTAGCACCAACCCGGCAGGAAGCGGGTAACCTGTCTTATGTGCCGCAGAAGGATCAGGATGATCCGCAGACCTTTGTGTTTGTGGAACGTTGGGTCAGTCGCCAGAGCCTGAACGAGCATATGGAAACCCCGCACTTCAAGGCGATGATTGCCAGTGTGCAGGACCTTCTGGATGCTCCGGTTACAGTCCATGTGCTGAAACCGCTCGCCGGGGTCTGAAGTTTCTTAGCTTCAAGCATTGAAAAACCGGGATGGCCTGACGGCTCTCCCGGTTTTTTTTGTCTCTCTACGTGTGGGTGTTCCCCGCAATGCGGAAAAGTCAGTCCGTGCCGTATTTCACGGAACGTGGACCGTACAGCAGCCCATCCGGCGGCCCGACATGCAGCAGACGGTGAGCCGCAACATGCGCCACGTCAAAGCTCTGGTCCGTCAGGCTATGCACGGCCTGCTTGATGGCCGCGCCAACAAGAGCGCCAATCAGACCACCCGCATTGACCTGTGCCTCTCCGACATCGCTGCTGTTGGCCGTGCCAGTGCCGCTCCACAGAACGCTGCCGGTTTTCAGGTCCACCAGTTTGGATGTTGCCGTGACCACCGTGTTACTGCTGATCACCTGATAAACAGACCCATAGGCCGTAACGGTGGTGTATAACGCAGCATCCGCACCAAAGATGGACTGCAACTTTGCAGCCGGTGTCTGCATGATGTCATCGGGCGTATCCAGCCCGTTCTGGCGGAAGGTTTCAATTTCCACCGTTACGGGCACCACGTAATAGCCACCTTCGGCAAGTGGCTGGGTCATTTGCGCAATCAGGCCGTTTGAGGCGTTGACATCCGGCGTGTGGTTAACCGGCGGCAGAACCAGAATAGAGCGCGGTTTGGCGGAGCGGAATGCCGTATAGTCCGGTGCTTTGGCCGGTGTGGTGCAGGCTGTGGCCATCAGCGGCAGAGCGGCGCAAAGGCACAGGCGGGCGAGGTGAGAGACTTTCATGAGGAGGACTGCGCCTTCTGGCCAAGATTGTTCAGCAGGAAATTCATATAAGTGGCGGATTCAGGAAACAGGGTTTTTTCCTGACTGAATTCCTGCTGAGCCAGATCGGTCCGGCCTGTTGTGGCGTAGAGCATGCCCAGATGAGCATGGAAGCCCGGGGGCAGCGCCAGACCCTTGGCCTGTGCTTTCTGCACATCCTTTTCCAGTGCAATAATTTGCGCCTGCGGGTCTGTCTGCCCTTTGAGATACAGATATTGCTGAGCAGAAAAATCCTGCCAGCTATAGAGTGGCGGCGTGCGGTCTGTATTGGAGCAGGCCGTCAGGCACCCCAGAAGGCCGAGGCCCACCAGAGCTTTTTTGGACACTAACATAGAAAATAAAATCCAGTCTGAGATTTAAAAAGATAGAAAATGAGGCCGCCTGTTAGCGGATCTGACCAGCATCCACCTGCTGTGCAAGATGATTGACGGCATCCTGCACTGCCAGATCCAGCACCTTGCCGTTCAGAGTGGAATCATAGCTGGCGGTGCTGCCAAAGCCGATCACTTCACGGTCTGACAAGGCATATTCCGCAGCGCCTTCACTGGACGTGACAATCTGGGATGTGAGCGGGTTAACAATCTGGAGGCTGACTTTTGCGTAGGCAACCTGCTTGCGCCCACGGCCAGCAATACCAAATAGCTGTTCGTCCCCCACTTCTTTACGGCCAAATGCGGTGACATCGCCCGTAATCAGATAGTTGGCCCCCTGAATGTTCTGGCCCTGTTTAAGAAAGGCAGCTTCCTGACGCCCTTCCGTCAGATTGTCACGGTCCATCACGTTGAAGCGGCCGGTTTGCTGAAGGCGTGTCAGCAGAATGGTGCGCGCCTGATTGCCCAGCCGGTCAATGCCATCGGAAAAAATGCCATTCATGTAATTGGAGCGGTTGGCGAACTTGCCCGCGGCAATGTTAACGCGGGGGCCGTTATAAGGCGTTTGTGCCACAGCAACGACCGGCACCGGCAATGTGCGAGAGGATTCCGTTGCGCAGCCACCCAGCACTAGAAGGCCGATCAGACTAACGCTCCTTGCAAAGAAGTTAGAACGCAAAACAGTAATCCTTTTAAATGTATAAAATTTTAAGCTGTATATCGCTCTAAGGCGATCTTGTGAACAGGAGCTTAACCGCTAAAAAATCGTCTCAATTTTGAATAAATTCTTATTTTTTATTACAAACGTTACTTGTTAGGAGAAGGATTATTTCTGCGCTGCTCAACGCGGCCTCTCAGCTTTTTATAGGAAACAGCTAGGGGTGTGTCTTTTCACTGTGACTTAAAAGAAACTTACGCTGAGTGGCTTGCGAATGCAGGATGCACAATACAGGGATGCAACGCGATAATGGTTTGCCTGAGAAGAGGCGCACTCAAAATCTTTCTGTTTCATCAGTTTAATATGGACATCTTCTCTCTGAAAGATCGCCCGATTCCGTGGGGATGTAGCTTTTCGAGAAAGAGCGACATTTCAAAAAAGATACAATGCATGTGATTTACGCATGTCTAATGCAATAATTATGCAATAATTATGCATTGATGTGGGATGAGTGTGTCGAAAATGTATCATTCCTTATCCAAAATGTTTTTCCGCTCTGTTTTGGGCTTTCGGTCTCACAGGAAAGCCGTCCAGAAAAGCATTATGACTTTGTAAAAATTATTTCACTTCTTACGCGTCGGGACCAAGTTTGATGATGCAGAGACATCGCAGAGTGATGAAGCACGGACAAAATAAAAAAAGCCGCGTTTCTCTATCGTTTTCGTTGTTGTATGTTTTGCCCGTTCTTGCCGTGAGTGTGCCTGTATTAAGCGGTACCGCGGCAGCGCAGACCAAAGTGCCTCTTGCTTCTGGTACACATGGTAAATCCGGTAAAGCCAAAAAAGCGCATGCGAAAGCGACATCATCTCAGGCTGCAAGCACTGCGGGGACTTCGGTGCGCCCCATAGCCTCATCTCAGGCTACTGTTCCGCTTTCTCCAGTCACGCAGACCAAAGCGGCTACGACTGACCAGCAGTCAGTGTCTTCCAAAGTGCTTCAGCAGGCTCAAACTGTCAGTGCTGGTATGGAATCCAACACCGAACACGTGACGGTTACGGGTTCCCGCCTCTTACAGAACCGTCTGACCAATACAATGGCCACAATGGATCTGGGTGCCGACCAGATTCAGGCGCGCGGCTACACCAACCTCGGGCTTGCGCTGATGCGTGAAAACCCGAACTACGGCGTGCCGGATAACAGCACACTTGGCCCTCAGCAGGGCTCATTTGGCGCAGGTCAAACTTATGGAGACCTGCTGTCTCTGGGGGCGCAACGTACCCTTACACTGGTAAACGGCCGCCGCTTTGTTTCTTCTGCAACAGGGTCCCTCAGTGGTGCTGTGCAGGGAACGCCGGTGGATATTGCTAATATCCCTTCGCTGCTTATCAAAAAAGTGGAAACAGTCGTGGGGTCTGGCAGCCCGGTTTACGGGTCTGATGCTATCGCTGGTGTGCAGAACTTCGTTTTGGATGATGATTATCAGGGCGTGAAGATGGACGGCCAGACCGGCTTCAGCCAGCGTCAGGACGCCATCAGCTATCGTCTTGCAGGCAAGGTCGGTCGTCACTTTGATCATGACCGTGGCAGCATCGTGTTTGATACTGAATATAACCAGACTTTCGGTATGACCACGGCTGATCGCGCCAACTATACCGGCGCAGGCGATAAACGCTTGCAATATGTGCGAAATGCCGATGGAAGCGGGTATGAGTTGGCGCGTGGCGGCCGTTATTATCTGCCGTTTACAACAGCCGGTGTACCGTCCATGTCCGGCGCGTTGTATGATTATCCAAACTATCAGGGGCAGAATATTGGTACAGCCATTACAAATCAGGCAGGGCAGCCGCTGGTGTTCAGTCAGGATGGCAAGTCTCTTGTGCCGCTCAGCTATGGCACTCTGACAGGGGATGGCATTACAGCGGTAGGTAAAAAGGGCAGTAGCAACGGCTTCCCGATTTCAAACTATGACAACCTGCTGACAAACCAGCAGCGTCTGAATCTCACGATGCTGGGTCATTACGATATTACGGAACATCTCCGGGCATCGTTTGAAGGTTGGTATGTCAGGTCTTCCGTTTCCAACATGGCAAATCAGCCCTATTACAATACGCAGATGTTCAACGATGCCATGACGGATGTTACAAACCCTAATGGCGCACTTGAGCTGAGCACGGATAACCCGTTCCTCACGTCATCCGAGCGTGCCATTATTAAAAACAATCTCGCTGCGGCAGGCCTGCCGACAGACAAGTTTTACATGGCTCGTGCCAATACTGATTATTACACTGGAAAATATACAACAGATACCAACCTGTTCCGTTTTGTCGGCGGTCTTCAGGGTGATTTTCATTTTGCCGGTCGCAAATTTGAGTGGAAAGGCAGTGCGGAATATGGGGAATACCGCTCTTCAACCACGCAGCGCGAAATGTTGACGCAGAACTATATTAACGCATTGAACGCGGTGGAAGGTCCGGGCGGTAATATTGTCTGCGCTTCTGGTTATACTAACGCAGCCTATCCGTCTCTCAATTCTACCTGTTCTCCGCTCAATCCTTTTGGCGTCAATCAGAGTGGCAGCGCGGCCTCTCGCTATATCCAGACAGACGCACGGACAAAATCCATCAATCAGCAGTGGGACTTTAACGCGGACGTGCGAAGCACGGTTGTTAAGCTTCCTGCTGGAGACTGGACGTATGACATTGGGTATGAACACCGGTTTGAAGGTATGGATTTCAACGCAGGGAACTTCTACCGTGGTGAGCTGATGGCTGATGGTACACGCCAGCAATATGGTAACTCGGCACCTGTCACCAATGGTTCCGGATCCTACCATACGAATGAAGCTTACGGCGAAACCATGATTCCGTTGGTTTCCCCACAAATGAACATTCCCGGCGTGTACGCGCTGACAGCTACAGGCTCCGGTCGTTACGTGAACAATAGTGCGAACGGTGGATACTGGTCCTATTCAGGTGGGGGCAGCTATGCCCCTGTGCGGGACATTGTGTTCCATGGCAATTACACAACATCCTTCCGTGTTCCGTCTATTTCCGAACTATATTCTCCTCAAAGCACAACATTTGATGATGGCACGGACCCGTGCGACGTAACGGCCATCAACTCCGGGCCAAATCCGGCTGTGCGTCTGGCAAACTGCCGCAAAGCGCAGGTGCCAGCAGGTTTTCAGTCCAATTTCAACAAGTTCACCATCAAAGGCCTATCGGGTGGTAATCCACACCTGCAAAACGAGCAGGCTAAGCAGTTTACCGCCGGTGCGTCATTGCAGCCACGCTGGGTCAAGGGCTTTACGTTGGGCGCGGACGTATATGATGTGCGCGTAAAAAATGAAATTGCCAGCTTGGGTATGACAGACATTCTGGCTGCCTGCTATGACTCAACTTCTTATCCGAACAGCCAGTATTGCAGCGCCTTCCATCGTGATAGCAACAGTCAGATTAGTGAAGGATTTACGGAAGGGCTGTTTAACGTCGGCACAGAGCATTATCGTGGGTTGCAGGCGCACCTGTCATATTATCTGCCGCTTTCACGCCTTGGTCTTTCGGATGATGATGGTGCGATTCAGACAACCGTCAATTACAAGCATGGCTTTATTCATAAAGGCACAATCCTGACCAGCCAGTACGAATATCTGGGCACGAGCCAGGATATGCGTGATAATTTTACGGCTAACTTCAACTATATGCGTGGCCCGCTGTTTGTGCAGTGGCAGATGATGTATTACGGCAAGTCAAAATACAAACTTCAGGTTGCTGACGGTGTCTATCCGAACAATACCATGAAGCAGTATTTCACGTTTAACACGACCATCGGCTATACATTTGCCAAGCACTACAATGTCAGCTTCATGATGAACAACGTATTTGATGCCAAGCCGCAGTTCCCCTATCAGGGCAGCACCAATCGCTACTGGGATGCCATTATCGGTCGAAACTTCCAGGTTGAGGCTGGGGTGGAGTTCTAAGGAGCACGATATCTCAGAGCGAGATAAACGCTTTGAGATATGACTGAGAAACAACAAAAGGGTCATCCTGAAAGGGATGACCCTTTTTTATGCGCTCATTCTTAAACGTTAGAATATTCTATGATTACATTATAGTGGATATTAATTTTTCACTTATATCGAAAAATTATTTTAGAATGAGGTAACTTTATAAGAAATATCTCACGCAATTTGTCGATGCCGCATGGTGGTTCGATAACGCGCCGCTTTAGGCGAAGAAATTTAAGATGCGGTCCGCTAAATATTTATTGCAAAGCAGGCCTCATTTTCAAATCCGGAGAGCAATTTGCACTGCGTGGAACGTTTTCTCGTGGCTTCCGTGTGCCGAGCTGTGCTGAAACTGGTGGATCCAATGTTGGTTATACCACTTTTAGACCGCAAAACTCCGCCTGGCTTAATCAACATCTGAATGCGGATGGTTCAGTTGATAGTTATGAACGCTCCTATAGTATCGGCAGCAATACGGGGGGGAAGTCTAGAGCGTTTTCCACGCTGAACGAATCATCAGGGATTCCCAAAGTGGTTGTGATCTGATTCAAGATGAGAGCCGGAATGGAGGCTGGTTGTGGATGTCATCACGCACATTGTCTCTGGATCTTCTCGAACGTGTTGTCGCTGCTGTATTGTATGGTCTGTCGCGTCGTCAGGCGGCTGAACGGTTTGGCGTCAGTCCTGCGAGTGCGGTTCGCTGGTGCGCTCTTGCTGTCACGACCGGCAGCACTGCCGCCAGACCGCGTGGCAGGGATCGTCTGTCTCACCGGATCGAGGCGCAGGCGAGGCGTATCCATGCGCTGATTGCCGGGAAAGATGACCTGACCTTGGCGGAAACCCGTAACCATCTGGCTGATGACGGACATCACTTTGCCATTGGCACACTCTGGCGTTTTTTTCGCCCGTCATAAGATTACATGGAAAAAAGACCGCTCACGCGGCGGAACAGGAGCGGCCGGACATCCTGACACGACGACAGGACTGGTTCGATGCCCAGCCCGATCTCGATCTCGATCTGACATGGCTGGTCTTCATTGATGAAACCTGGGCTTCCACCAATATGACAAGACGCTACGGGCGGTGTCGGCGCGGCCAGAGACTGCGTTCCGCCGTGCCACACGGTCACTGGCAAACGACGACGTTCGTCGCCGGGTTGCGGCTGAGCGGTATCGTGGCTCCCATGGTGCTGGACGGTCCGTTCAATGGCCGTAGCCTCCAGACCTACGTCGACCGCGTGCTGATACCCGATCTGCGGCCATACGACATTGTCATCATGGAAAATCTCAGCTCTCACAAAGGCCCCGGCGTGCAGGCCGCCATCGAAGCTGCGGGAGCGACCGTGCGCTATCTCCCACCCTACAGCCCGGACTTCAATCCAATCGAGAAAGCCTTCTCCAAACTCAAAGCCCATCTCCGTAAAGCCGCAGAACGCACACGCGACGCTCTCTGGGACAGGATCGGCACACTGATCAATCAGGTCTCACCAGAAGAATGCGCAAACTTCTTTACAACTGCTGGATATGAGCCAGATTGAGAGGAAAATGCTCTAGCGCCGGATCAAACGCTGGACGACCACCTTTGCTCCCGTCTGAAGAGGTTAGAGTCTTGTCCAGATCAGGGCGGAGGAACACCTCAAAATCCACAATCCGGGACAACGTTTCAAGCCGGTTGCCAAGCCCACTCAGACGAGCCAGCCGCTCTTCAGCATCAAAGAAACCGTGCGGCTTCATCATCCATCTATCATCGTAAGATAAACGATGGAAACGCGGGCAGGCCACATAACCAAAAGGCTTTTCGAACTTTCCAGATCGGCCTTCTCAGCGTCTGTATTGCGCTGATTGGGGGACTGTCACCAATGTCATATTCAGGCTTTATCCTGACGTCGGCAGATAGAAAGAGATTTTTGTTCACGGCTCCATGGAATCAACATTTTCAAGCACACGCCTGAGCAGGGACACCAGCGTCTCAATCTCCTCTTCGGTCAGACCCTTCGTCATTTCGGAATTGCCTTGACGGAGGATAGTTCGTCCTTCCGGAAGTTTTTTCAGGGTCATATCTGTCAATGAAATCAGGCTTGAGCGTTTATCCTCGGGGTCTGGCACACGTTGCACCAGTCCATCTCGCTCCATACGTGACAGCATCTGCGCCATGGTCGGTTGCTCGACCTTCGCCCATTTTGCCAGCTCTTTTTGTGATAACTCTGTCCCGTCTTTGAGAGCTGTCAAAACCGGAAGTTGCGCGGTCGCAAATCCCAAATGTCGCAATCGCACGTCACCTATCCGGGTTAGTCCGCGGGATATCCGGTTGAAATAGTGACCGGGGTGACGAAGAGGATCCCAATTGTCAGAACGCTCCATTGCATAGGCTCCTATGTTTATGTATATAGGCTCCTATATAAATGGAGCGCAAAGATATGGCAACGGAGCGGATTGCGATTATAGGGGGTGGTCCGGGTGGTTTGATGCTTGCCCGTCTACTGCAACGTCAGGGGAAATGTCCTGTAGTGCTGGAGCGAGACCAGCATGCACAGGAGCGTCCTCAGGGGGGCTCTCTCGATATGCATGGAGAGACCGGCCAGTACGCGATGGAGAGGGCCGGGCTGCGAGAGGCATTTGTTGCGGCAGCCCGTCCAGAAGATCAGGGAGATCGTCTTTACAATGCCGAGGGTACGCTCCTGTTCGATCGCAATGAACCTACGGACGACCGGCCTGAAATCGACCGATCCGTGCTGCGTCAAATCCTGTTGAACTCCCTAGCCCCGGGGACTGTTCGCTGGGGGCGGCGAATAACCCGAATTGCTTCTGAAAAAGGAGGTTTCTTGGTGTATGGCGATGGGTGGTCCGAACAGTTTGACGGTGTCATAGGTGCGGATGGTGCGTGGTCTTGTGTTCGGCCTTTGCTGAGCGATGCCGTGCCGTTTTATGAGGGCGTTACGCTGGTTGAATTGGGGTTCGATGTGGCCCGTCATCCCCGGATCAGTAAACTGACCGGCAGCGGTAAGATGCTCGCAGTAGGGGATAATCGCGCATTGATTACGCAAAGAAACGGGTATGGCCATATTCGTGGATATGTTGGCGTCAGGGTGGCGGAGAGTGTAGCCAGAGAGTGGGGAAAGTGGTCCGGCGAGCGCGTGCGGCAGGCACTGCGAGACGCTTTTGCCGGATGGGCGCCGGAATTGCGGGACGTGATTGAAACGGGAGAATTTATTGGTGCAAGGCCGCTTTACGCTTTGCCCGTGGGGCATTCATGGAAAAGTCAGGCCGGTCTGACCCTACTGGGTGATGCAGCGCACCTCATGTCTCCGTTTTCGGGTGAAGGGGTCAATCTGGCACTCGCTGATGCCGTAGAGTTGGCGGATGCTCTGACTTCGGTCGAGGACTGGTCGTCAGTCAGTCGGTATGAGCATATTGTGTGTGCACGTGCAACGGTGGCAGCCGAAGGGGCGGCACAGGGCTTAAGAAGCGTTTTCTCATCTAAAGGAGTAGAGCATGTTCTGGGGCATTATCGTGCGCGTATGCGTACGTGAGAAGACTTGTCATCGGTGAATTGTTTATTTAGGAAAACCAATGCATAATCAAGTATTTTCGTCAATGTAGACAGGATCAGTTAATCAGATCATCGTATAAGTTCATGCGAGACTTGGGTGGGAAAGAATTAAACTGCTGATTGAGTATGCCCTATTTTTCTAGAGGCCTAGTCTCGGGGTGTCTTTCAGTCATATATCAGCCATGTGGTGTGCCTAGAATGTTGCGAAACATGGTTACGAATCTTGGAATTTTTTGGCAACCCAGATCATCGGCGACTTATTGAATTGTCATGCCAACCGTCAGCCATTTCACTGCGATCATGATGCAGAGTTGCCGGTGCCAGCGGCTGAACTCATACTTATTTTCCCAGAGGATCAGGTGGGACAGAGTGCGTGTACTCAATCCGACCTGACTGTCTTAGATACTCATGCTGGCCTGTGATCTTGCCTATGGAAGGCCCTTGATTTGAAGCAAGGTTTGTCCACTAGAGACAGGCAATGGAGAGATCACGTTTCACGCGGGACCATATTATCAGGATCCTGAAAGAGCACAGGCGGGCACGGGTGGCGGTCCTCTGCCGCAAGCACAAGATCAACGATACGACGTGCTACGCATAGCGAAGGCATGTCGAATTTTCCAAACTAGTGTTGTCATGGAAGAGTAAAAGCGATGATAGAGTCGCCAATTTCGGGGGAGTGACCCGCTCCTCCTGCATTTACAACAAGATATTCTTTCCCAGTTTTGGGTGAGATATACGTCATCGGTGTTGCACTTGACCCTACTGGCAGAGGATGCTGCCAAAGTGTAGTCCCAGTTTGAGCATCGTAAGCGCGGACATAATAATCTTGGAATCCAGAGAAAAAAATCAGTCCTCCTGCAGTTCCTGATGTTCCCGCATAAGCTGGAGCACCAACCGGCATTGGTAGGTGACTTGGGATACCTAGAGGTCCCATTTTTTCAGCCGTTCCCGCAGGAACTGACCAAACCACCTTACGCGTTTTTAAATTCACCGCCGTAATCGTTCCATAGGGAGGATGATTACAGGGAATCATCAGTGGGCTCATCCAAGGTAATGTCACCACGCCGTAGGGGGTTCCAATCATTGGTGAGGGTCCATGCGTATCAACATCTGTGGGCAAGCGTGAGTCGACTTTCTGCCAATTGCCTCGGGGCACTAACCAAAACTCACTCGAGAGTCGCATATCATTCATATATGCGTACCCGTTGTGTGAATCGATCGTCATACTACCCCAATTCAAACCACCAGCATTTCCAGGCTGGTCGATAGCTGGGTCCAGTCCAATCGGTGTCATCGGTCCATCATATCGGTGACGGCGAAAACTGATGCGGCAGGCAAGTTGATCAAACATCGTCACTCCCCACATCTTCGCTTCTGTAAATTGTTCACCCCCTATGCGTGGCATACCAGACGAGAAAGGTTGAGTTGGCGAAAGGCTTTCCTCCGCTATGTTACCTTTGGTCGGTACAGGACGTTCTTCAACAGGAGCAATTGGAACGCCTGTTGCACGGTTTAGCAGAAAAAGCTCACCACGCTTGGTTGCTTGAAGTAATGCTGGCACTGTCTTGCCTGATTCATCAGATAAATCGACCAACTCAGGCTGGGAAGGCAGGTCATAGTCCCAGATATCATGATGAACAGTCTGGAACTTCCATTTTTCTCGACCTGTCTTGATATCGAGAGCCACGACCGACGAGCTATATCGCTCCGAAGCTTTCAAACGATTGACACCGTAGTAGTCTGGCGTCTGATTACCCAACGGCACATAAATCAGACCGAGTTTGTCGTCATAACTCGGTGTCGACCACATGTTGGGTGTGGCACGTGTATATGTCTTCCCTTCAGGCGGTGCTGTCGTCAATTGAGGATTTCCAAGATCCCACGCCCAAACGAGTGAGCCCGTTTTCGCATCGTAAGCCCGGATAACGCCAGAAGGTTCGTCCGAGTGCAAGTTATCAGCGATCCAGCCGCCTACGATAATAAGTCCGCGCGCAACCATTGGCGCAGATGTGGGCATGTAATATCCGGGGGCAGAAACTCCCATACCCTCAAGCAGATCAACCTCTCCAGCGTGACCGAATTCGGGACAGAGCTGTCCATTACCAGCATCAAACGCTCGTAAACGATCATTTGAATTAGCATCAATGATTTGATCTCGGCATATCTGCCCTACACTCGCCGTTGCGTTGCGATAGTAGCCTAGACCACGACAGCGATGCCACCATGGTGCTTCTTTATTACCGGATGCCTGCCAACGCATCTGACCAGTATCCGCGTCGATAGCGTCGATTTGGTGGTTAGGTGAACAGGTGTATAATGTGTCGCCAATCTGCAATGGAGTATTCTGATTAACATCGGACTGCTTGCGTTCACCTGGGTTCGAGTCACGATATTTTGTGTGGTAAATCCAAGCAACTTTTAAATTCTTGACGTTTGTTCTGTTGATTTGATCAAAATTGGTAAATCTGTCACCTGAATTGGTATGTCCATATGCTTCCCATGTGCTTGGCGTATTATCTGCCGTCGCTAAACTAAATGGTTCATTCAGTGTGGGTCGAACAACACCATGAGGCACAAACATCAATCCCAGCATTACAGTGAAAAATAAGGTTGTTATGCCAGCCCCTGACCAATTGATTACACGCGATACTGGAAGCCATTGAATCGATAGGGGTTTTTCAAGAAGTGGTGCCGATAGGAATCCAAAAATGGTGATCACAGCAGGGATAAGCAATCGCGGGATACTCATCCAAAAATCGAAACCGACTTCTGATATTGACCATACGATTGTGTATATAAATGCTACGGCTATTACATAAGATCCGATGATATTTTTCTTAATTACAAGAATTGAAGATATTATGTAAATAATTCCAACTATAAAATAGTAAGGAACACCCCCAGCATATAGAAGAAAAAGTCCACCCACAAAGCAAATTATTCCTGTTGTGAGCGAAATTAAGAAAGTTAATATTTGAAAAAATTTAACTATGCTTGGTTTTTCCTTAAACATATTTGGTTCACCTAACTCGACACGCTGCCAATGTCACATCAACCTGACAGGAATTGTATTATTTTTCTGCATATCCCATTTCGATCTTATTCCGCAAATACTTTCCTAATTATGCACTCTGTTCAGTCGTCTATTTCTGGTACAAAAAACGAATATTATTCGATTTTCGAGAGGTTTAGTTGATGGCTTGGAGCACGGTTTAATTTCAGACAGGGTTGAGCGAACCACAATTCGACGATCTTTATGGAAGCGAAGAGACGTGTCGTGCGATGCTTTTTACCCGGCGTCGTCCAGTCGGTTTTAAATGCCCGGCCTGCGGTGGGCATGAGCACATCGTTATCCGGAGCCGTGGGCGCTATCAATGTAGCGCCTGCTGAAAGTAGACGTGGAAGGTTCGAAAAACTTTCTGGTTATGAGGCCCTGCTTGTTGGCTTTGCCCCCGACGTGCCCTCAGTTTGAAGTTCGGGTCTGCGGGTTGTTGTATGCCTTGCCTAGGAACTGAGCGAAAACATCTGCGTCATACTCTTGAGGATAGTGTTGGACCTGACAACGTTATAGTCGTTTCCCATGTGTTGATGACCGTCCGGGCATGGACGATGTTACGGAACAGATGTTTGTTGAAGTGCTTGTCACTGACCTGACCATTGAAACTTTCGAGGAATCCGTTCTGCTTGCGGTTTTCCTGACAGGCTATTGCCTATGCCCCCATGAGGATAGGGCTAGCCAATATTGGCTATAATATGCACCGCTTTCTTGTCTATGAGCGAATTATTACTGCTGAGTAGCAATCTAGCGTCAATACCCCTGTTCTTCACTTGATTCAGAAAGGAAGTTACCATCCCAAACCCATCAAGACAGGTTTGTTGAACCCAAAATCAGTATACAACGACTTAAATCAATAGTTCTTCGACCTCTTCACGTAACAGTTCACATTTACTGAAAAACTTTAAGAGAAGAATTTTTTTGAACAGGGGAAAATCCGTAAATCCTGAAAATTGATTGTGCTTTTTCAGAATAAATCATCTCAATGAAACGTCGTGCATCCTGTTTATGCGTGGCTTGGGTCATGAGGACTCCGCCATAATAGACCGTAATATTCAGGGTCGGAGGAATGGCAAGCCGGACACTCTCTTTTGAGACCTCACGCTCGTGACGACTGCAATACGCAAGAAAAACATTTGCAATTCCTGACTGTAGAAAATAAGAAATTGGGTTAACTCCTTTTGGGGCGGTCGGCGCCAGAATTGTACCCCCCACAAGGGCGCGGGCTCTGTAAAGCACGCTGCCCGCAGCCAATTTCTGTATATGCTCCAGATTTGACAAAACCTGCCAGCCATAATCTCCGCCCGGATCAATCCCTGGTGTCGAAATACCTATAATTGTCGTGGGCTTTAACAAAAATGGGAGCAGTGTTTCCTCAGTCAGTCCAAGAGACTGCGGAGCAAGTACACATATGCTGTTCCCGATAAAAGCAAATGGTTTGTCGGCAAGGCCGGCTTTCTCAAGCTGCAAAGGATAAAGCTCATTGGCTGAAAGAAAAATATCTGTTTGCTGCCCTGCTGCCAGACTGCGGCTCAGTTGTCCTGCCGGTCCATATGTGATGTGCGTCTTTATTGTTGTCTGTCGCGTAAATTCTGTCGCAATATCATCCAGTGCACCTCGTAAGCTTCCTGCAGCAAAAATATTGAGAAAACGTGCCTCCTGTGCGGCGGCTGGTTGCACCAGAAGAGCCAATAGACACACAATAGACGAGAATTTGGAAAAATATCGCATTATTATAAATCCATCTGAACGGAGAGTCTGACCATACGGGGTGTGCCGAGCGTACCCGTACCGCTGCCTGTGCTGTTGTAACCACTCTGACTGCTAGGGGTAATATTTGCCCAGTAGTGAGCATTGCAGACGTTACGCACATTAAGCACCCACGTCATGTTCCTGCCCCACACGGGGCGCGTGTAACGCACACCCACGTTTCCAATAAGATAACCAGCAGCGTACATTGTATTGGTATAGTTTCCGGGGCGTCGAGCAGAAAAATTAACATCAGCGGTAAGTGTGAGAGGACGGAAAAAAGGAAAATTATATTCTGCCAAAGCATTGAGTGTGACCGGAGCTAAACCCAAAACTTTCCGCCCGTTTGTCGAGGCCGACGCCGTATTGTGCAGACGCGGATCAAGCACGGCGATGCCGCCAAATAACGTGAGTGAGCGCGCTATGACAGTGCTGGCCATCACTTCAAACCCACGATTTTTCTGGTTGCCCTGCACTGCAAAAACGTTGTTTGCGTCGATATAAGGGTAGGGGCGTTCGAGCTGATAGAGGGCCGTACGCAAATCAACCCGTCCAAACTGGACCTTATAGCCAAGCTCCCATTGCTGGCTACGGTATGGTGCAAGACTTTCCCCCGCATTGGCAGCCCCGGCAGGTGCGTTATCGCCTTGCTGGAGGCTATTTGCATACGTAAAATACGCACTCATATTTTTGACTGGCTGGTAAACAAGGCTTACTGTCGGGCCGATGCCATCTGCTTTGTAATGTGCAGTTCTCGCACTCGTCTTGTTGTAATTTTTAGTATCGATCCATGTCTGTGTGGCAACAGCCTGTACGCTCCAGTGTCTAGCAAAGCTGATTTTATCCCCAAATGTCAAAGCCTGCTGGAAAGTATGTACTGAGCGATAACGATTGCCAAAGTCAGGAAAATCAGGTTCAGCGAACTCTACCGGATTGGAAAGCGACGCTGTTCCCAATGAAATGGCTCCCGTTTTATAGGGTGTATAGCGATCCCACGAAAAACCGGCTGTCCCGACAACGACATCATGCGTGAGAAAACCAGTTTTCACATGACCATTGAGATAGACATTATTGCTCAGGACGGCATCCAGACTATAGGTCGTATTCGCGGCTGTTGTATGGTAATGTCCTGAATTATCTAATAATGTATTTGTTACGGCTGTTGATGCACGATCATTTGTTTCATGCAGAATGCCCGCAATAACTGTCCAGTCACTGTTAAATCTATGTGTAATACGTCCCTGAGTCAGGACGGTCAGATTATTGTCGCCCGCATAAGGCTGTCCATAACCTCGCCGGGACGGCGAAGGTGCCGAGGGAAATATCACGTCCTTTGCAAGAGAGAATGTGCCGGGCAGGCCTTTATCGATATAGTGATAGGCACTTGTATCTACTTCCAGTGTGGTTTTAGCAGTAAGATGAAAATCTAGATCAAGACTAGAAAGTTCTCGTTTAAGCTGGCTATTTTTTACGTAATACCCGCCATCTTGCTCGACCAGATTCAGACGATAGCCGAAGTGATGTTGCGTATCAAAATGCCCGCCTAGATCAATATGTCCCATCCAATCATCATGAGAAAGATACTCTGCACGCACGCGATTAAGCGGTTTTTCCGTCGGACGCTTTAGAACATAATTAAACGTCCCTGCGGGGCTAGCGGCCCCAAAAAGACCCCCAGATGGACCGTTAAGCACTTCAACGCGCTCAAACTGTTCCATTGGATAGTCCGTTGTCGCCGCTATGTTTAATCCGTTAATAAATGTGTTTTGCACAACGCCAGCTTGCATCCCTCGAGATTGCGGGCGTATATTTTCCCCCTGTACAGACGGAATAAAACGAAAAGCCTCTTGTACACTGAGCAGGGTTTGATTGCGAGCCAGACTTTCAGGAACAGCATCAATACTGTAAGGTGCGTCTATTTTAGAATTTCCCCGAAACAAATCTAAAGTTGTAGAAATGATACGGTAATCTGACACTTCGGAAGGAAGTTGGCTACGGACTGTAATAATCTCAGGCGTATCAGTTGCGCTTGCGGGCACGACCATGATAGCGCCGTAAGTTAAAACACCAACAGGTAAGTAATACTTGTAATTAATTTTCTCCCTGAGGCGCATAACAAGCCACATAATAAAATTTCTTTCCAAAACATCTCAGTTGTCAGACCACATACGTTAATCTTCTAATCTATATATACATATATATAGACGGATCTGGCAACTAAGTTTAGGCTTAGAAAGAGAACAGGGTTTATGGGCGAAGTTATGCGCAAGAGGTATACGGCGGAGTTCAAATCAGAGATTGCTCTGGAAGCAATAAAGGGGATGGCGGCGAGCTTCCCTTGGAAGGGGATTTTTTATGCGATGTCTCTGCTCGGTTGAGCGTGATCAGAAGCAGCAGATGATTGACCCGAAGCGAGCGCGTCTGCCGCTCATCCGGGCTGCTGCAATTCAACCGGTCGGGCGTTTCCTATCGGCCTGTGCCATAGAGCGAGACCTGTCTGGAGTTGATGCGGCTACGCCGTATTATGGCTCACGGCAGATGGTACGGCATCTGCGTCGCATGTGGCATGAAGTGGGCCGCAAACGTGTCGGCGGCTCATGGCGATCATGGGGCTGCGGGCGATCTACCAGAAGCCACGCACGGATAGCCGCATCCTGAGCATCGGAAATATCCGTATCTGCTGCGGGGGCGGGTCATCGATTGGCCTAACCGGGTTTGGTGTTCCAATATCACGTATATCCCCATGAAAAGGGGATTTCTCTATACTTATGGAGATTATGGACTGGTTCACGAGCAAGATCCTGTCCTTGCGTCTGTCGAAGAAGAGCGCCAGATCCGCATCAGCATGGACGGGCGCGGACGATGGCTGGACAACGTGTTCATCGAACGTCTGTGGCGGTCGTTGAAATACGAATGCGTCTATCTGCATGCGTTTGAGACCAGATCAGAGCTGAGGGCCGGGCTTACCAGATGGACAATAGCCGCGCCGTCAGAATGGCGACATAACAACAACCGGGTATAGCTTATCAAGTTCACAAAACTCTCCGAACAAACGGGTCCACTTCTGTCCTATAAAAAACGCAGAGCATTAGCTCTGCGTTTTCTAAACTATCTTATGTCTTAATCAGAAACTCGCATCCAGTCGGCCATAGTAATAGCCACCGGTAATCGGGATCTGGAGAGAATACTGGTCGTAAATCTGCGCACCACGAGAGTTGTTGATCTGTGGAACCCGGCGTGGCCGCACGTTTAGCAGGTTGTTTACACCCACCGCCAGATGCCAGTGCGGGGTGAAGCGATAGCCAATTTCAATATCCGTCAGCCAGCGCGGAGAATTTTTAAACTGCGCAAAGCAGGAGTTAGAATAAGCGAGTTTTCCACCGCTGGCGCAGGGCAGCGTTTTATCCGTCCAGTCATAGTAGGTCAGCATATCGGTCGTCTGCCCATAGCGAGTCTGACGAACGTTAAAGTCCCAGTTCCGATAAGTGTAGAGCGCATTCAAGATAATTTTACTGCGCGGGTAAGCCGTGGTGATGTATCCAATATTCTGTGCATTTAGCAGCGAGTTCCCTTTATTGTCTACGCCGTTATGGTGCAGGCGGGTGCGGTTCAGGTCCAGCGCCATGCTCAAGGTCAGGTTTCCGGCCTTCTGAAAGTGGAAGGTATAGTCAGCTTTAATGTCTAACCCCTGCGTCCGTGTGCTGGCACCGTTCGTCATGTAATAGGCAGAGACGTTATCTTTTGTGATGCTGTTCAGCGGCAGGGAATAGCCCATCGCCTCAATTGCGTTGATGGCCGGATCTCCCTTGACCGTGCCGCCACCCACAATGCGGTCACGCAGGTTGATCTGGTAGACGTCCGCTTCCACATGGAAGCCCCGTACAGGCTCCAGCACAATCCCACCGCTTTCACTCACGGAGCGTTCAGGTTTTAGCTTGCTGGCCCCCAGAATCTGCGCCGCGGAGGAACTGACAGGCAGCAGGCCGGAAGCCCCGGTCGGGTCCACATTCATGGCGCTGTAATGCTGTTCTGCCAGTGTTGGCGCGCGGAACCCGGTGCTGATGGTGCCGCGGACAGAAATAAAGCGATTGATGTCATAGCGTGTGGACACCTTGCCGTTTTCCGTATTGCCAACGTCAGTGTAGTGTTCAAACCGACCCGCAAAATCCAGATCCCAGTGTTTGAGCGGATGGAAGTCCCCATCCACATATCCGGCCCAGATGTCACGGTCCCAGTTGCCAGCGCTGTTCGGGCCAAGACCCGCGTAACCCTGTGTCCCGCCGAGTTGGTAGGAGGGCGGCGTGCCAGCCTTGATCTGGTAGGTTTCCAGACGGTGTTCACCGCCAAAGGCCAGCGTCATCGGCACGACATGCGCAATATTGAAGTTGCGTCGGAAGTCCAGATTATTGGTCCACTGCGCCATGCGGTATGTTTCCGCCCGGGTCGTCGCGGGAGACCAGCCACATCCGTCTGTGGAGAAGTATGCGGAAGACGGGTCGGAGGAGCAGGTGCTGGCCAGCATCCCGGTATTGGCGGTGTTCTTGTTGCCAATCTTGTTGCCGTCCGCGCCGTAGGTCGTGCTCAGATCCCAGTCAAACCCGAAGAAATTGTCGCCCTTCAGCCCAAGGGTTGCCGCGTAGTCGTTTTCTTCGGAAGTTTCCAGCGGAGAGAAACCGGCCGGATACATGGTTGGCGCAATATTAGGTGTGCGGTAGTTTTCATACGCCTCCCCATGCCGGTGCATGTAGGTGATCAGACCGTAAAAATTGATGCCTTCCGTAATCTTTTTTCCAAAATCAATCGCGAGACTTTCACGTGTTTCTTCCGGCGTGCTCATGATCTTATTGGAATCAGACGGCACGTTCATCGCACCGGGGACCATGCCGGTATAGTAGCCCGTCGTGGTGGCATTAGTCGGCCAGCTTCCCAGCAGGCGATGGTCATGCGCGCCCACCACCATATGGTCGGAATGGTACATCTGAGTGCTGATATGCATGTAGCCGTCCTGTCCCAGCTTCAGCCCGCCATCGGCGTTCAACTGATACTGCCAGCCATCGCCATTATAAGCATTGGCACCCGTCTGTGCAGACATATGCAGCCCGTGATCCTGCTTTTTGGTGATGATGTTCACTACCCCGGCAATGGCGTCGGACCCATACATGGCTGCCGCGCCATCTTCCAGAACTTCAATATGGTCAATGGCGCTTGCCGGAATGGTGTTCAGGTCTGCCCCGGTGGAGCCGAACTGCGGCCCGGCATCAGCGGTAATGTTCGCGGTATTATGGCGGCGTTTGCCATCTACCAGCACCAGCACTTCATTCGGGCCGAGACCGCGCATCTGGATGGAGGAAGTCAAAGCGGCGGAATCCGCGCCCATGGCCTGCACGTTAATGGAGGCATAGGTACGTGTCAGCGCATCCGCTAAGTTCATCATGCCCGAGCGCCGCAGCGTGGCGGCGGACACGACCGTTACGGGAGATGTGCTTTGTCTCGCCTTGCGGTTTGTGGAATGGGTACCTGTCGTCACGTTGATGGTTTCAGCCTCCCCGGCGTAAACTGGGCTGCTTTTGCGCGGAGCCTTATGTGCTACAGACTTTACGGAAGGCGCTGTTGCCGGGTTTGCCGCTGCGCGTGCGCCCGTGGCATGCGCAGTGCCGGAATGCGCCGTTACGTGATGGCGCGTCGGCGTGGTTTTCCCAGAAACAGATGTTGCCGCCTCGGCCGTCAGGCAGGGGGCAACAGTACAAACCGTTGTAACAAGAAGGGAGAAACGACGCTTTACTCTCATAGGATGATCCGTGCTTCTTAATCACGGTTATCCGTCAATTCGGAACCGCTCTTTCACAGAGTGCCCCAAAACCGTTCTGAAACCATTACAAAAAATAAGAAGGCCCAAAAGAACGCTCATTATGTTGCGATAAAGCAACATATGGCGTTTTCTGTTCATGTGTTGCTCATGTCACGTTTCTTCTTTAAATATTCTTTCGGTTATATGTTTCAAAAATTGCATATCGCATTCTGCGCCCATTCCGACATAGTCCGTCTGTCATCCTGCTCGATTTCCTGTGCCAGCGCCTCCAGCGTGGTGCTGCACTCCATTACGGCCAAAGGAGCTGTTCTGAAATAGAGCGTATCAATCAAGGGAGACATATCGCGGGCCGCTTTGCGTAGATGCGCTGCAATCTGTGTAAGCGTGGCGTAGTCCAGTGCTGCCTGGCGGTGCAAGAAAGCAGGACTGCCCGGCAAAGGTGACCATGCGGAGGTTACGGCACGCCGGTTTTCCGGAAGGATTACAGGGTGGGGGAACGGCAGTCTCATCAGCAGTACTCGCACATCGTTCGGTTAGAATCCTGTGTAAGCCAGACCATGTCAGATTGTTGCTTTTTTGGCTAAAAAACGGAAGACACGCTGGGTGTTTCCGTTTTTCTTAGTCTCAGACTGTCAGAAAATTTCAGCCACTCACACGGCTTTGCAGGTGGGATGCCTCCCCTTGCAGCAGGTAAGGTCCGGCGGATAGAATATGGAGTGTCAGGATGCGTAAGGCCTGTGGCTGCGCGGTAGGCAACGGTAGCAGCGCACTGCCGTTCGTCCAGCGGGTCTCGCCGGGGCTGGCAGCGTACCAACCGGGTAGGGAGCCGGATTCGGGGTGTAGCATCACATGGTACGGGGCAAGATTGCCGTTCTGAACGACAATATCCCCCACCAGAACACCGAGCATCCGCCGATCATCCACAAACGGCCCGACCACATCGCTGGGGCGGCTGGCGCGGGAGACAAGGCGGACCTGCGTCACACCAGCCGGAAGCATGAAGGAAACCCTGCCGTTCTCTTCACGGATTTTGCGGATGATCTTTCCGTCCATCGTTTCCAGATGCAGGTTTGCATCAGTCGTCAGCTCAGGTCTGTGCACGGCATCTGGAAAATCATGTGTCACAGCCCGCGCCATCAGAGCGTGGAAAATTGGCTCCACGTTTTCCCGCGCCACAGTCAGTGGGGCCGCGCCATGCTGCATCCAGGTCCTGCGTCCTGTGCTCAGTGTTGCTACACTGCCCGTTTGAGCAAAGCTGCCCCGGTTGTTCGTGTCCAGATAACTTTCCGTCAGCACACCATCAGCCATCATCACAGCATGCTGGCTTGTCTCCACATGGTAGTAGTCATAACCAGTGATGGATTTATCGTAAAAAATAGAGACATTATTAACTAGCATCCGAACCGGCATAAAACTGCCCCTGAAAAACAGACAATGTTCGGCAGTAATCAGCATATCTTTGTAAGGGACACCGTCAGAAATAGCATCCTTCAACACCCGTACCGGCCAGCCTGCTTCGTCATCAGGCAGCTCAGGGCGGACCCTTGCATGGGCCTTGCCAACCCAGATGACAGGCTGGGTCACATTTGCTCCGTTTTCCGGGGCGAGGGTGACAAGCTGGTCACCAACCCGAATATCTTCTACAGCAATGTCTCCGTCTGTAGTGCGGATCATGCTGCCAGTTAGGAAGCAGGCGATGGTCACGCCGGAGTTCATATAAGAGGGAGCAAAAACACCGGACGCCGTGTAAACTTTGTCTTGAGTGACATAAGTTCCGTTAACGCTTAATCCGTTTCCGGCGGTCAGATTCTGACCATCCTTAAGTTCAAGGACTGTCTCTTTAGACCCGGGCTGGCCGAGTTCTATGTCGCCCTTGACGGTGACCGTGCTTGCAACCGTGAGTTTGCCAGAAACAAGCAGATTGCCGTCAACGACAACACTACCGTTGCCTGTCACGGAGACTGTGTTTGCCTTCAGATCCTTAGATGCTGTGAGCGTGCCGCTGCCCGTGATATTTATCTGGCTGAATGAAGACGTCGCATCTAGTTGAATGGCCACATTGCTTAAATTATTTAAAATTCCATTTCCGGTAATTACCTGCTTGAATTCAATGGATGTGCAGGTTCCAGCATCAAGCGTGCCATTATTGGAGACCAGTGCATTGACTGTTACCGTTCCATAGGACGGAAAAGTAAGGCTTGCACCGTTCTCAACAGTAAGAGACGCATAGGTCAGATTGGTGACCCCGTCGCTGCTCTGAGCCAGAGTGACATTCTTTCCCGTTGGAAAGATCACAGAATCTGTGGCGGAGGGGGCGAGGGTTCCGGCGGGGGTGCCGTCCGGGCCATAATAGGTCCAGTTTTTGGGGTCGGCCCAGTTCCCCTTGTCTCCACCGCCGCGCCACACATATGTTGATTTATAAGAACTTCCCATCATAAACTCCTTGTCGTGTTAGGTTTTTTCTATAACCAATTTGTTCACCTTTCATATCAATGTTATCCATTTATTCAACTTATGATTTTTTAACGAATCTATATAGAAAATTCTGTAATTGTTTACATGGTTTTTTGTTTATATAAATAAAGCAATTTTTCATTCAGGTGTTTTCTAAAAAATTCCATTAATTTTCCTTTATAAATAATACGGGATATCCATTAAAATTTGGACCATAGCTATTTGTTCTTGAACAGTGTGGCTCAGATGACCTGTAATGCCCGTTACAGCCGTCGCGCGAACCAGACCACCCTGCCAATAATCTGCACCTGCTCGGCTGGCACGTCATAGGCGGAAAAACGTGGATTTTCGGACTTGATGCGCACCATCGGTTCGGCTGCGTCATGCGCCCGCTCCGCCCATTTGCACACCACACCATCCCCATCAAACAGCACAAAAATACCCGGTTCGATAATAGATGTCTTGCGCGTATCCACCAGCACCATGTCCCCATTCTGGAGCATGGGTTCCATGGACTGGCCTTCCACCTCAATCACACGTAGATCCGCAGGAGAGGCCCGTAACGCGCCTCGTACAAATTCTTCTTCAAAAAATTTGGGGCGTCCCAACAGGCGGTCTTCCACATAACCGCATCCCCCCATACCCGCCCGCAACGAGATATAGGGCACGGCCACATAGCCCGGCGGGTTTAGTTCCAGCGTGATTTCCGGCTGGTCAGGCGGCGTAATATAAGGCGTGCGTGCTTCTCGCGCCATGGCCTGTCCGCCTGCGGGAAAAAGCAGATCCCGCGCTGTACAGCCCAGCATAGAGGCCACGCGTTCAAGCTTTTCGCCTCCCGGATTGCGAGATTTTCCTTTCAGAATATCGCGCACATACGTGTCGCCCACACCTGCGCTGCGGGAGAGTGCTTTTTGCGTCAACCCCAGCAGGGCCATGCGGCGTTCTAGTTCTCTGGCAACAGATGAGCGATCCATGGGGGAAGTATCCCACGTCATCCCCCAAAGATCAAATGGGATATATCACCACAACATCCCTTGACGAAATGTGACAAGTCACCCTACCGTCCCTTTAAGCCTTTTCCTCGTGCTGAGGCTATTTTTTTGATCGCTTATTCAAAGGAAGAGTGCCCATGCCGGCCTCACAGTCCAATACCTCCTCTATTACAATCATAGAGAAAGGTGACTTTCCTGCTGCCTCGCTGGCCTGTTCGCCCTACGCGCGCCATGCTGGTCATGCCAGCATGGTCTGCACACCGGCTCGAACCCTTGCTCATCCAGCTTTCGTCACCTCCAACGCTTCCATCCCTCCATATCCCCCACTCACACATCGCTCTCTACATAGCTCATCCCCGCAAGATTGCACGTGGCATGAATGTGATAAATCCCTCTCTCGTTCCGAGTCGGTCAATCCGCATCCTGAGCCTCAAACGGACCAACCTTCAGTAATCCTTTGCGCTAATTCGGCCACGCCCGTCCCGCCACATCCGGATACAGCCTTCCACGCAGCGGCCCGTCCCAAAACGGATGCCGCGCTGTTGGAACAGATGGTCGGCCTGCGCCGCTCCGGAAAATCCCTGCGCCAGATCGGACGGCAGACAGGTCGCTGTATGGAAAGTGTGCGGCAGGCGCTACTGCGTTATGAACAGGCTAGGTCCGAAACCCCGGCGCATATCGCGCAGGAAGAAGAGTGGCACGAACCGCTGCGGGACCCTGAGCCACTTCCTGCTGGTCATCCCATTGCCACACAAGCCATTTGGCACGGGCTTGAGCGGTGGAGGGATGTTGTATGAGCAAGCGTCGTTGAGCCAAATTCTGATGGCAGGATTATGAGCAGGACCCGATTTTCCGCCTCTGTTCGTTCGCCGTTCAGACGCTGAAGGTCGCCGAATGAACGGAGAGTATCCTGTTGCTTTTCGCCAATACTCTGTGCCGGAGCACGCTGCCAGTCGTGCTCTGCTGGTTCGCCCCCTCGCATTCTTGCGAAACCGGATATAGGCTTCTTCTCAGCCGACGCAATTCCCGTTGGCATCTGCCACGCACTCTTCGCTGCCGTCACAGTGGCCTCGCCGTAGAACTACCGGCGTCCTCTGTTTTCCACACGTGGCAACACCGCTTTTCTAATGGAACTTTCATGGCAAAATCTAAAACCGTGTCCCGCCACACGTTGCTCGACGCCTGTGCAGAAAACGGCCCCACGCCGGAACGCCGCGCCCGTTCCGAATTTGTCGGCACAGCACCTCCTCGTGTCTTACGCACAGTGCAGGCACTCCTTCAGGTTGGTGACATTACCCAACTCGCTGCGGACGCCGCCGAGCGTTGGTACCGGGATTACGTTTTTGGCTACTGTGATTACGTGGAGTTTTCAGACCAACACCGCCCCAGTACTCTGACACGGCATGATGCCGTCTCATGGCAACTCGTGCGAGCCCGCGCCATGGCGCGCATTACCGCCGTGCGGGACGCTCTGGGCCTGTGCGCACATCAGCGCCTGCGGATGCTGTTAGTGGATGAACTCTCATTCCGCGCCATGGGTGAGGCACTGTTTCCAGCCATTTCGGCAGGGTCGTCTCAACGGAAAATAGCTGCCCAATGCGCGCTGCTACTTGAACAGCTCGCAGCACGGCAGGAGGCCGAACGCAAGGCCACCAAAGCCGACCGCGCAACCAGAAACAAAGCCCCCCAACCAGACATGGAACTCGTCGCTCGGACAGAACAGGCTTGACGCGTAGGGGCATTTTAGAACAGGGCAGAGGGGTAACCCACCGCGCCAGCCAGCGCACCAGTAAGGAGCCGAGCAGTATGTCCCGCAAACTCTATATTTATGACCACTGCCCTTTCTGCGTGAAAGCAGAGATGATTTTCGGCCTGAAAAACCTGCCTTACGAACGCATCATCCTGCTGAATGATGATGAAGCCACGCCCATCGGCATGGTCGGCCGGAAATCCCTGCCCATTTTGGAAGAAGACGGGCATTTTATGCCCGAAAGTATGGATATTGTCACTCATATCGACCGACAGGGTACGCCCGTCCTCACCGGCACGCCCACCCCGGCCATTACGGAATGGATTAGCGTGACCAGCAGCACGCTCTACCGCCTGTTCCTGCCGCGCGTGGCTTGTGCGCCGCTACCGGAATTTGCAACAACCTCTGCCCGTGCCTATTTCCTAACAAAAAAGGAAGCCTCCACAGGTCCATTTTTTGAAATTTTCAAGAACAATGAAGGTGAAATCGGAAACCTGAACGTCATGCTGAAAATGCTTACTCCGTTGATCCACAGCCCGGAGGCTGTCAACGGTGTACTCTCAACAGATGATATTCATTTGTTTGCTCACCTGCACAGCCTCTCGCTTATTCGCGGGATTCTCTATCCTCCGGCCGTCGAAGCCTATCGCCAGACCCTCTCCCGTCTCTCTGGAGTGGGTCTGTATGATGCTATTGCGGCCTGATTAAATCCGCATCAGGCCGATAGTTTCCAGTCACGGCGCATTATCATGCGCCGGGAAGTCCTGTTCAAGCTGTGTGTCAGAGACCCGCCAAACCACATTCCCAACGTCATCCGCCACCAGCAACGCCCCCGTCTGGTCCAGCGCCAGCCCTACAGGGCGACCATGCACATGGTCTTCATCCGGAGTCAGAAAACCCGTTAGCACATCAACCGGCGCGCCGGATGGGTGTCCATTTGAAAACGGCACAAAAATCACTTTATAGCCGCTTTTGGGCCTACGGTTCCAAGAGCCGTGCTGTGCAATAAACGCCCCGTTGCGCCATGCGGCGGGCAGGGTGCTATCTTCCGCAAAGACCAATCCAAGGCTTGCTGTATGCGGACCAAGTGCATAATCCGGCGCAATGGCTGAAGCGACAAGTTCAGGATTCTGCGGCTTAACTCGCACATCCACATGGCTGCCATAATAGCTGAAGGGCCAGCCATAAAATGCCCCTTCCTTCACGGACGTCAGATAATCCGGGACCAGATCACTGCCGATTTCATCCCGCTCATTGACTACGGTCCATAATGCACCAGACTGCGGTTCCCACGCCATTCCGTTAGGGTTACGCAAACCTGTAGCAAACGGTGTTAGTTTTCCAGTTGTTAAGTCGAGTTTGTCAATCCGTGCACGGCCTTCTTCCGCATGCAGGCCATTTTCTGCAACATTACTGTTGGAGCCGATTGTCACGTAGAGCGCTTGCCCGTCTGGACTCGCTAGAATATTCTTGGTCCAATGATGGTTGTAGCCAGAGGGCAGGTCCACCACTTTTTCTCCCGGTGCGGTCAGCGTTATCTGCCCGGTCTGGTAGGGAAAGCGCCAGATTGCATCAGCATTGGCGACATAAAGCGTATCCTTGATTAGCGCCATGCCAAAAGGCGAATTCAGATGTTCCAGAAACACGCTTTGCTTTTCAGCTACCCCATCTCCATCGGCATCCCGCAGCAGGATAATTCGGTTCGGGCTGGGAACGTCCGCACCCACAAGCCCCTGAATAGCTCTGGCAATCCGGTTTTTAAAAGTCGTTTTATCTGTGCCGGGGGAATTGGTTTCCGCCACCAGCACATCTCCATTCGGCAAGGCATACAGCCAGCGGGGGTGGTTCAGCCCGGTTGCAAAGGCTTTCACACTCAACCCTTCAGAGGCATGAGGCATCTCACCGTTTTTCCAACCAAGCGGTCGAGCGATATTGACCGTAGGCATCAGGGTAGCATTGGGCGGCGGCAGTTTGGGGTGTGGTCCTACACCTTCGGAAACAGGAAGCTGAGCAGCTTCCGGTCGGAGTACAAATCTGTAGGTTCCGGCTCCGGCAAGAACCAGTACAGCCACTAGTCCAAGTAAGTAACGGCGTGTCCGTGTCATCGTGTGTCTATCCCGTCCTTCTGGCACACGGTCACGAAAGCGTGCCGGAGCCTCATTAAGATGAATTTTATGTAATAAAGCGGTTGGCACGCAAGTAAAACTGTCATGCAGCTCTTTTTATTTCATTTCAACACGCGCGCGCAGAAGGAGTTCATTCAGGCCGCATTTTTTCAAGGATGAGAGCAAGAGCAGCCTGAACGTTTTTATCCTCTGGGTATAACAGCGCATGTTAGACTTCAGTAGGATGAAAGCCGTGGGCACTTTGTCCGCACGTATCAGGGCGGCAGAACCGTCTCAACCAGAAAAAATAGCAAAATAGATCATTTTGGATAATTTTTTTTCTTAGGTTCCGGGCATCTTGCTGATGCATTTTTAGACTGAATTACAGAGACATCGGGAGAGTTAATGATTTTTTATTGAAGGCACTCACGTCCGTTATAAAACCCCTTCATTATCAATCTCTATTTCTTGCACCATCGTACGGTCCTTATTTTTTCCGCCAGAAAAGCTTGTTTGTGCGCGTGGTCACTTCTATTCCTTTGTCATCATCACAACAGTTCTGCCCGGGGGATTTTTTAAACCCTCCGCAGCACATAAGTTTCTCAAAATAATTCGGAAGCAGGCTGCTTTCATGCAGCCGAGCAGAACGTGTCAGGAGTCCTCATGGCGGGTGTATCCCCGGCTTCAGGCCTGCGTGCGGGTGCCGTTTTCTGTTCCGCCGCCACATGGTGGGTTCTGGCGGCACGTCAAGGCGTCTTTCTGGTGTTTTGTCCCATTCTTACGCAGGCAGAAAACCACCACCGGGCCGATCTTTCCATCCCATGGGCGGAAGCCTTGCAGACTGGCTGCCCGGATGGCGCACGCATCCGGTGCCGCCCGGTGTTACGGCGCTCCACGCGTGGGCTTACGGCGCGCGGCCAGTTCAGTCCCAATCTGACAGATCGACTTGTCTACTCCCTGCTTACGGAACTCAGGGATCGCAGGCAGGAAGAAGCAACCCAGCAGAATTTTTGCGAAGAGAGTTACACTGGCAGAGTGCAGAGACATAATAGCAGATTTTATGAGGCTGTTTCCTGTAGTGGTGCGTATCGTGTGCCAGTACACCGTGCGGAGCCTCGCTCACCCCGTGCCTTACATTTTTTCTGAAAACTCATGGTAGAAAAAGTAGTAACTCCAAAGCGACGCTCCAGAAAATCCACCCCTGTCACCCCGTTGGATATTTTCACGCGTGTCATGCTGGGGGACGAGACCATTACAGATCGGCAGTTTGACGCCGCCAAGGTCGCAGCTCCTTACCTGCATCCCAAGCTGGCAGGTCTGTCCATGAATGCGGTTGTCCGCCGTGGTGTTGAAGAGTTTTCGGATGATGAGCTCAGTACTCTTGCGCAAACAGGCCCAGCAAGCGGCCCAGACTGAACTTGCCCGCCGCAGCGCGGCCAGAGAGGGGCTTCTTGATTTCACACGCTACACAATGCCGGGTTATAACGCCGGTGCCCATCACCATTTACTTTGTGAAAAGCTGAACGCGGTGGAACGCGGACTCATCACCCGCCTCATGGTCTTCATGCCGCCACGGCATGGAAAATCTGAGCTGACCAGCAAGCGTTTTCCGGCATGGTATCTTGGGCGCAATCCCACAAAGCAGGTCGTTTGCGCCTCTTACGGGGCATCTCTCGCACAGGATTTCGGGCGAGACGTACGCAACCTCGTTGCATCCCGTCGCTTTAGCTCCCTGTTTCCCACGGTCACGTTGGCAGCAGATAGCAGCGCACGGAATGCATGGCACACGGGGCAGGGCGGTTTTTATACCAGCATGGGCCTCGGTGGCGGGCTGACCGGTAAAGGGGCTGATCTTGCCATTGTGGATGACCCCGTCAAGGACCGTCAGGAAGCTGAAAGCCGCGTTCGCCGTGCCGCAGTGTGGGACTGGTACCGCGCCGTTCTACGCACCCGTCTCATGCCCGGCGGAGCTATCGTGCTGGTCATGACACGCTGGTCACCGGATGACCTCGCAGGCCGCCTGCTGGATGACATGCAGAATGGCACAGGAGAACACTGGGACATTCTCCGCCTGCCAGCCCTTGCCGAAGCGGAAGATCCTCTCGACCGCCCCTCCGGTGCCGCTCTTTGGCCAGAGGCTTTCCCAGAGCCGGAACTCGCCCGCATCCGTCTTGCCATCGGCACGCGGGAGTGGGGCGCGCTCTATCAGCAATCCCCCATTCCGCCTGAGGGAACCCTGTTCCAGACCGGCATGATCACCGTGCAGCAGGCCGCCCCCGCTGGTGGTCAAATGGTCCGACGATGGGACCTCGCCGCCACCCGGCAGGGCACCGGGCGCGATGCGGATTGGACAGTCGGCGTCAAACTCGCCCGCCTGCCAGACGGTCGCTTCTGCGTGCTGGATGTCACCCGCTTTCGGGGCGATCCCGCTCAGGTGGAAGCAACTCTTCTGGCAACCGCCGCGCAGGATGGTCCCGCAACTCGCATCATCCTGCCGCAGGACCCGGGGCAGGCCGGTGTCGCACAGGCCCGTTACCTCACAGGCCGTCTCGCGGGATATCAGGTCAGCACCGTGCGGGAAACAGGCGATAAAGCCACCCGCGCCGCCCCGTTCGCTGCACAGGTCAACGCGGGCAACGTTCTCGCCGTACGCGCCCCATGGACCCCACAGTTTCTGGAAGAACTCGCTGCCTTCCCCGGCGGCGGACATGACGATCAGGTCGACGCCGCCGCCGGTGCCTTCACCGCCCTAGCGGACAGCACACCCCTGCCACATTTCGCCCCGGACTTCCTCTCTCGGATATGAGAAAAATCAGCCCATAGACTGCCGCTTCTCATTCTGCCGACGGATTTCCTCGTCCCGTTCCCGCCGCCTGCGCTCCCGAATTTCGTCCATATGCGCGCCCAGATGCGCCTCCCCACGTTCCGCCGCAAGCTGCGCCTGCCGCTCGCGCTCGGCATAACGGGCACGCTGTTTATCATCCCGCTCATTGTAGCAATGCGGGCAGCTTACCCCGTGCTCATATTCTGGAGCGGCCATTTCTTCAGCGGTCAGAGGCATCCGGCAAGCGTGGCACTGATCGAGAGACCCCGGCTCCAGCCCGTGTTTCACCGTCACGCGCTGGTCAAACACAAAACACTCGCCGTCCCACAGGCTCTGGTCTTCCGGAACATTTTCCAGATATTTCAGAATGCCGCCCTGAAGGTGATAAACCTCCTCCAGCCCTTCGGCTTTCACAAAGGCCGTCGCCTTTTCACAGCGGATACCGCCGGTGCAAAACATGGCGATGCGCGGCTTGCGCCCGTCCGCCAGCAGTTCCGCCCGATGGGCGCGGAACCATTCGGGAAATTCACGGAATGTCCGGGTTTTCGGGTCAATTGCGCCTCTGAAGGTGCCCGCCGCGACTTCATAATCATTGCGGGTATCAATCAGAATGGTGTCTGGGTTTTCCAGCAGCGCGTTCCAGTCCTCGGCAGGCACGTAGTGGCCCACGTCGGAACGCGGGTCCAGCCCCGGCACGCCCATGGTCACAATTTCTTTCTTCAGCCTGACCTTCATACGCAGGAACGGCATATCCGGCGCACGGGAAAATTTGACCTCGATTTCCGCACAGCCGGGCAGGGCGCGGATATGCTCCAGTACCGCCGTGATCCCGGCATCCGTGCCAGCAATGGTGCCATTAATGCCTTCATGCGCCAGAAGCAGTGTGCCCTGCACACCGTTTGCATCACACACAGCCTGCAACGGGCCACGCAGATCGGCAAAATTTTCAAACGGGGTAAAGCGATACAGCGCAGCAACGCAAATCGGCAAATCGGTCTCAGTCACGGCAACACCCAGTCTAGAAGTGTGATTGCAGACCAGTCCGGGCTTGCCGCGTGCCAGCTTCCATGCCAGTCCACACACCATGCCCTGCCGCAATCGGGATCAGATCAGGTTGCCAGACTTACTCCTTCACCCCCGTGCAGGACAAGGGGCGAGGCAGTGTCGGCGACGTCACCGCAGGTAACGGCTGCCTGCGTGTCGCCAGCCAGCACAGGGCGGAGCCTATGCAGACAATCAGACTTCCTTCCCAGAAGGCCAACGGCAGAAAGGTATGAAGCAGGGCCGCCGCTAGCACGGCGGAAAAAATGGGTATCAGGTTGGAAGCCGCCGCCAGTACGGTAATATTGCCGTACAGAATGCCCACATTCCATGCGGCATAGCCAAACCCCAGCGCCGCGGCGCCCAGCACCAGGGTGCCCACCCCATGCAATGTCAGGCTACCGGGTGGGAAGACAGTGCTGCCTGTCAGCAGCAGATGTCCCCAGAGCAGCACAGCCAGCAATGGGAAAAAGACCGTCACCGCATTCTGTCCCCGGCCGGAGCGCGTGGTCAGAGAGGAATACAGCGCCCATAGCACAGCCCCGGTCAGGGACAGCCCGAAGCTGAGCGGATTACCCTGAATATTCTGCGCAAAGGCGGACAGGCTCAGTCCACTCTGCCCGGCCAGAATGCGGAATATCCCGGTTAGAGAAAGAAAAACGCCCGGAAAGATAAGGGCATTCGCCTTCTTTCCGTTAAACAGGATAGAGGCCACAACGGTTAGCGTCGGCCACAGATAGTTGACCATGCCGACTTCAATGGCCTGCTGTTCGGATCTGGCATAGCCAATGGAGTTGATCAGACACAGCTCGCACCCCGCCGCCAGCAGCGTGCCTACACATAGGTAAGACGGGGAGAAGCGCCGCAGTCGTGGCACCCCTAGCGTAAGCCAGAGCAGGCCCGTGGCAATGGTGTACAGCATGGCCGGGCCTGCGGTCGGGCCAAAGCTTTCCGTAATGCTTCGGATCATCCCGACCACGGCACTCCAGAGCAAAACGGCAAGAAGGCCTGTCAGTGTCGCGCTCTGTCTGGGGATCATGGACCTGCAATCTCAGAATTTTCCGTTCTGATAACTTATTTTACTCAGTGTTCAATCTTTTTTTCTCGCAGGCTGTGCCACCCGCCAGACCTGCACGGCCTCCAATGTTTTCTGCACATGGGTTTCCGGGTCGCTGGAGGTATAGCTCAGCACAATCCGCCCCTCCGGGCTCACCACAAAGGATGTGCGGGAGGACAGCACAAAAGATCCCTGTGTTTTCTGGCTGTCATACAGTCTGGCCACCTTCGCGCCGGGGTCTGCCAGCACGGGGAACGCGCTGCGGCATTCCTCTTTGGAGAACTCGGACACGCGGTCGATATTACCCGCCGTCACTCCCACCACTGTAGCGCCGAGCTTCTGAAAGGTCGGCATCGCCTCAGCAAACGCGTGGGCTTCTAGCGTGCAGCCACTGGTGAAGGCGGAGGGGAAGAAATACAGCACCACTGGCCCCTTCTTGAGTTCTTCCTTAAGCGAGAAGGTGATGGGCTTTCCACCCAGTGCACCGCTGAGGGTGAAGTCCGGCGCGGTTACGCCGTCCGCCAGCGCGGCGTGGGCGGCAGGGGCTGCCAGCGTTGCCATCATCACAGGACCGGCTAGCAGAGGGGTCAGAAGGGCAATCCGCACAAGGCGGTGCAGCGGTGTCAGAGCACGATTCATCATAAAACTCCGAAGGTCATTGGAAAGTAACATAAGGCATAAAGGCTTGTGTCACACACCTGTTCCACAGTGTAATGTCAGACGTGAGGAAACCTTTTTCAGCAGGTCCGCCAGACGTTTAGGGCAAGGCTGACGCAGAATCGTCACTTGAGGCTCTTCCTTTTTTCTGTCCATGCTGCATAGGTGACGGGTCAGTTAAAGGATTAAAAGACCATGAGCGATGACATCATGAGCGATGAAAACGAAGTGATCGTTGGCTACCTCGTCCAGCGCGAGGACGAGGACGGCGATGTAACCTTCTGGGACCCTCGCAATGAGTGGCAGGAAGACCCCAACGAAGGTAAGTTCTACGAAAGCGAGGACGAAGCCAACGCGGACGCCAAATCCCTTCAGGAAGGTGACAGCGCAACCATCACGGTTGAACTGGTCTATGAAGACGATGAAGACCCGGAAGAGGACACTGAAGAAGCCTGATCTTTCAGGTCATACCTTCAGACACATCTTTTCCGTGTCAAGCAGGGCAGGGAGCGTTTCACAGGCGCTCCCTGCCTTTGCACACTTCCCGCGTTTAAGACCCAGCTTTTAGCACCGCACAGGCCACCCGGTCCCCAGAGCCGCCAATCGGCTGCGTGATGTAATCATCCGGATGCGCGTGAATCACCAGAGCCGCCCCACCGTTCTCTAGCAAAGCAGCCCGTGGGCTACCGGGTTTGAGAGACACCAGCGTGGAATAGAGTTCCACCGTTCCCTGACCGTCTGGCCCGACATACAGGTTCGGCAAGTCTCCATCATCATTAGCATTCTCATGCAGTAGTCCATGCACAACCGGCTTGGTGGTGTGCACATGCGCGCCTGCACTAGTAAATTTCGGAGCTTCACAACTCGCTTTCTCATGGAAATGCATTCCATGCCATCCGGGTGTGAGGTCATGCACGCTTACACGCAGCACTACACCCCCGGGCGCGTTCGTCACTTTCACAGTGCCGATATCCGTGCCCTTTGTGCCCACCAGCGTCCCCGTGGCCGTATCCGCCGCATTGGCGAGTGGTGAGGCCATAACACCCAGCAACAGCCCAGCTGCCAGCGCCTTCGTCAAACCTGTTTTCATACCGGATGTTCCTTCAATTCTGACAATCCGCAATCCGTAACCCGTATACAAGCTCCGGGTTCCACAGTCTGTAGCTTTTGTGATGTCGCTCAACTGCCGCTGCCGTGGACTCTACCATCGGCAACCCCGCGCCACTATCGCAAAGCAACACCCAGCACGCACCGCCTGTTTCTCTTACTGCCGCGCACCCTCTGTTCTGGAGTGTCCTTCTCGTGCTTCGTAATTCCTTCCTCTCCCGCTGGTTTTCCTCGCAATCTTGTCGCCTTCCAACCAGCCTGCGCACATCGCGTTCTTCCCAGCCGACCAGCGCCGCGATGTCCCTCCCCGCAAGCAGTTGCCCGACGCTCGTTTCCGCAAGCGCGCACAGCAAAGCCTCCACAAAAGCCACCACACCAGATTCTCAGCTCACTTCTCGTAAAGAACCCCGCCTGAGACTGCCCTGCGATCCTGTGCTTTCGACTCAACCGGCTTCCACCGGCATCGGCCCGCGCGCGCTGGCGGAAACTCTTCGTCCGCAAAGCCACATGGGGCAGGCGGATATTTTCCGCCCCTACCAGCCGCCCAAAGGTGTTCGCGGGGATGGCCGGACCCATCTGGTCATGGACAGTGCCGCAGCCACCAATCCCGGTCTGCTGGGCTGGCTGCGGCAGGCCGTGGCGGAGGGCGTGGCCTTTCCCGGCTATCCTCGTCTGGCGGAAATGTCCCAGCGGGCTGAATACCGTCATATGGTGGAAGTCATCGCGGCTGAAGCCACGCGGGAATGGATCACCTTCCGCGCCCGGGGCACGGCGGACAAAAAGCAGCGCCTTGCGGATCTGGAACGTGACTTCCTCCGCCTGAACGTGCGGGATGTCCTGCGCCGCATGGCGGAGTATGACGGCTATTACGGCATGGGTCTGCTCTATGTGGATACCGGCCAGCCCCGTACTGGCGGCGCGCTGGAAACACCCCTGCTGCTCCGCCCGGAAACTTTCCGTAAAGGTTCCCTCCGCGCGCTCGTGCCGATCGAACCCGTCTGGACCACACCAGACCAGTATGACACCACAAATCCCCTCAGCGCAGAGTTCTACCAGCCTAGCCGCTGGTGGGTGCAGGGCGGCCTGCTGCACAGCACACGGCTGTTGCAGTTTGTATCGCGCCCGGTACCGGACCTTCTCAAACCTGCTTATAATTTTGGCGGGTTGTCTCTTTCGCAAATGGCGCGCCCTGCGGTGGATAACTGGCTGCGCACCCGTCAGTCTGTGTCGGACCTGCTCAATGCGTTTTCCATCGTGGCGCTCTCGACAGACATGTCCGCCTATGCGCAGGACCCGGAAGGGCTGCTGAGCCGTGTGGAAGCCTTCAATCGCTTCCGCTCCAATCGCGGCACCTTCGTTCTGGATAAGGACAGGGAGAAACTGGAGCTTCTGGCGGCCCCTCTTGCCGGGCTAGACCGGCTTCAGGCACAGGCGCAGGAGCAGATGTGCGCGGTGGCGCAGGAACCTCTGGTCAAATTCACCGGCATCACGCCCAGCGGCCTGAACGCTTCAGCCGATGGTGAAATCCGGGTTTTTTATGATCGTGTGCATGCTTTTCAGGAAACATTTTACCGCAGGAACCTGACCACCATCCTGCACATGGTCATGCTGAACCTGTGGGGTGAAATCGACCCGGATATCGACTTTACCTTCGTCTCCCTCTGGCAGATGGATGAACTCGCCCGCGCCACACTTCAGAAAACCCGTGCAGATATCGATGCCCAGAACATCCGCTCCGGCATCATCACCCCCACGGAAGCCCGGTCCCGCACCGCGCATGACGCTGGTGGCCAGTATGCTGCCGTCAATCTCGCAGGCACACCGCCAGCGGCCTGACCCGTCCGCCGCCGGGTTTGTTCTTGCCAGATCGTCGGATCTGGTCCGCCAGCCCCAGCTATTTCTGTGCCTGCTACCGTCAGACCATCCATCGCCGCGCGCAATCCGCCAGCACCCTGACCGCCCGCTTTCGGAAGCTCGCGCCGCAAAAAGCAGCCCATCTGCTCCCGGCTCCTTATGCCACAGTTCCAAAATCCCGAGACAGGACAACGCATGACACCTCCTGACCCGTCCTCTCCCCAGTATACCACAGCCCCCGGTTCCCGCATTTCTGACAGCATCCCCTCAAGTTTTGGCATCCCACCCGCCATGACCAGGAGTGCCACTCCCCGCCAGCGCAGGGATGCCGTCGTTCTGGCGCTGGACCGCTCCGTGCGCCACACCGATGTCGATGGTCATCTGCATATCACCCGCTGCATCCTCTCCGCCGCCACGGTCTGCCCCTATTACGGGTCGGAAATTCCCGGCGCGGAGGCTCTAGGGCTAGAGCCGGACAGGCTATATCAGGTGTATCGGGACCCACAGGCACTGGCCCGCGCCGCCGCCAGCATGGCGGGCAAACCCATTCTCATGCAGCACCAGCCGGTCTCGGCGCAAGACCACCCAAAAGAGATCACCGTCGGGGCTGTCGGGAGCGATATCCGGTTTGAAAGCCCCGATCTGATCGGCAGCTTGACGGTATGGGACCACGCTGCCATTGCCGCAATCGAGAGCGGGCAGCAACGCGCCGTCTCCGCAGGCTATCGCTACCGCGCACTCCCGCAAAGTGGTGTGCAGGACGGCACCCCGTACAGCCTGACCATGACAGACATCACCTTTAACCACCTCGCCCTCGTCACCCAGCCGCGTGTGACAACCGCCATTATTGGTGATTCCGCCTCCGCCCCGCACAGGGATCATGCCTTCATGACACAGCCCACACCTCCGCAGCCCGACCCTTCCCGACCTTTCTTCGGGCAGACTGAAAACACTCTGGCAGGGCCAAACGCTTTCTCAATACCTTTGGTATCATCCTCCGTCACGGAGCCTGTTCTATCCTCCATGATATCCCTAGCCACGTGTCCCACCACCTTTCCCGCCGGTACACAGCCCCACTCCGGTAGCCCGACCGCTGCTTCAGCCTCGCTTACCCAGTTTCCCCCCACACCACAGCCGTCCGGAGCACTATCTATATCAACGGCGGGTACTTCAACGTCCACAACGCCAGCACCCACCACCATGGACGCCGCCCTGACGCAGGCTGTGCAGCAGGCGGAAGCAGAAGTGATTCGCCGGATGGACGCTCTTCATGCGGCTCGTGCCGCAGTGCGTCCGTTTGTAGGGGATGTCACAATGGACAGCGCGACCGCCGTTTATGGCTTTGCGCTGCGTGAGCAGGGCGTGGACCTCACCGGCCTGCCGGAAGAGGCTTACAAACCGCTGTTCCAGCAAGTCGCTCGCCTGAAATTCCACACGTCTCCGCTCGGTATGGATGCAGAGAAAACCACCTCTTTTCGGGACACGTTCGGTCTTGGCCGCATTACGGTGAAAGCATAATCCATGGCATTTCAGACACAGATCAACACCCAGCCCGCTCCCGGTCTGCCGGGGGCGTTCGCATCCCTCAACCCGACGGCCACTTTCCCGGCAGGGGAGGGCGCACTGGTCGCCGCTGCCGGAGGCTGCACCATAGGCGCGTTCGGCTGGGTGCAGGCCGATGGCCGCAGCGTGGCCAACGCGCCCGCCAACGGTGCCACCACCGCCCCGGATGGCTTCGTGCATCGGGATCTCACAGGCCAGATCAGCAGCCTGTTTGATGAAAGCACCCAGATCATCCCGCAGGGTTTCCCGGTCAGCCTGTTCACGGCAGGAGATTTCTGGGCCAGCACCACCACCGCCGCCACACCGGGTCAGGCCGTGTTCGCCTCCACTACGAACGGCAGTCTCAGCACCGCCGCAGCCGGAAGCACGGTCTCCGGCGCGGTGCAGACCCGCTTTTACGTCGCCTCGGCTTGTGCTGCGGGTGAACTTGTCAAAACTTCAAGCTGGAGCCACGCTGTATGAGCGATTTCACAACACATCTGGCTGAACTCAACCGCCTCGGCTTCATCATGCCGGAAGCACGCGGCATGATCGCCAACAGCCTGCTTGCGTCAGATGCTCTGGCGCAGGATGCCCAGCCCGCGCTGTCCACAACCGCCAGCGGCGGCATTCCGGCCTTCATGAGCGCATGGGTGGACCCGGCGCTCATCAAGGTCGCGTTCGCCCCCATGCGTGCGGCGGAACTGCTGGGGGAAGTCCGCAAGGGGAACTGGGTGACCCGCACGGCCATTTTCCCGATGATCGAGACCACAGGCGAAGTGTCCAGTTATGGGGACTGGAACGGCAACGGGCAGGTCAGCCTGAACCCGACCTACCCGGATCGCCAGTCCTACCATTATCAGGTCTTCGTCTCATGGGGGGAAATGGAACTGGCCCTCGCCGGTCAGGCCCGCCTCCAGTGGGCGGCCAGTCTGCGGGAAGCCGCTGCGCTCAAGCTGAACAAATTCCAGAACCAGACCTACTTTTTCGGTATCAGCGGTCTGCGCCTGTACGGGTATCTGAATGACCCGCGCCTGCCTGCCGCCATCACCCCCGCCGTCAAGGCGGCTGGCGGGACGGACTGGACAGTCGCCACGCCGGAAGAGCGGCAGGATGACGTCATCGCCCTCATCAACCAGTTGCGCAGCCAGACGGCGGGGCTGGTGGATACGGAAACCCCGATGGTCGTCGGCCTTTCCCCCACGCGCATGGGCCTGCTCACCCGCCGTAACAGCTTCGGTCTATCTGCTGCCTCCCTGCTGAAAGACTCATACCCCAACCTGCGTTTTGTGCAGGCTGTCGAGTATGGAGACGCCACGGGCAGCACTGTCCAGACCATGCAGGTTATGGCGGAGCATGTCGGCGCGCAGAAAACGGCGGAAACAGCCTTTACGGAAAAACTCCGCACCCATGCCGTGGTAACGGAAGCTTCCGCATGGAAACAGAAGCTGTCTCAGGGCACATGGGGTGCCGTCATCTATGTCCCCGCTGGCATCGCCACCATGACGGGTCTGTAACGGCGTCTTACAGCGTCGCTCACCTGTCTGCCCGGCGCGGTCCTAGGACACTCTCCACCGCGTCGGCAAACCTGATTTTTTGCCAAACATGTTATTGCAAGGAAGCCCCCGGCATGGCCATACCGTCTACTGTCACCATCGGCTGCAAACTGCCCAATGGCCTCATCCTCTCGCTGGGGGCGGCCCGGCATGAACTGGCAGGTACCCGTGCGTCCGCAGTTGTTGGCGGCTATGGGCTGACCCCTGTCCCGGCAGAATTCTGGGCCGCATGGTCCCGCGCCTATGCGGATTTTCCACCGTTGAAAAACGGCCTGATCTTCGCACAGAATACGGTGGAAAAAGCCACCGGACAGGCGCGGGAGCAGGCAACACTCCGCACAGGCACGGAACCTCTCAACCCCGCCACGCCAGCCCCCGGCATAACACCGGTCTGACCGGGCACGGAGCGTGGGCGTCTGCCATACGCCCGGCCCCAATCCGCCAGTTCGCTCACAAGTCTGTCCTGCACGTCTGGTGTTCGGACTTATACCAATTCCGTTTCGCTTGAACTCATCAGCGACACATCCCGCTTCAGAACCAAACCGGGACTCCCTGTATTCCGGGGTGAAATGAGTAAGGAAATTCCCCATGCCCTCCGTGCTGTTTGACGTGCAGGTCTGGCAAGTCCGTTATCCTGCCCTGTTTACCACTGTCGGGGCGGAGGGCGCACAGGCCTGTTTTGATCAGGCCAGTCTGTTTCTTGCGAATGATGACACCTCGCCCGTCCCGGACCTGACGCGTCGCGCCACTCTGCTGGGGCTTATCACCGCCCATCTGGCGCAACTGGGGTTTGGTGTGGCGACACCCGGCACGGACCAACCCGCACTGGTTGGCCGCATCACCTCTGCCAGAATGGGCAGCGTGGCGGTCGAGGCCGATATGGGGCCGGTCACGGCCTCTCAGGCATGGTGGGCGCAAACCCCCTATGGCGCGGCCTACTGGGCAGCCACAGCCTTCCTGCGCACGGCCCGATATGTTCCGGGTTTCCCGCAAACGCCGCTGTCATGGCCATAAAAATAGGTCGCTGATCATTTCCGGCAGACCCTCCCATACTCTCTTCCCAGAGAAAGCCTGTCTCCCATGCCCCTTTCTTCGCCGCCACCCGCCATATCCCCCCGAAATCCCGGCGTAAAAGCCGGATTTTTCAAAACGGCTACAGAAGCAGACGGCACCCCCGTCGCCGCGATCGCAGCCGTGCAGGAGTTTGGTGCCGTGGTGCGGGGCAGGGGCGGGCACAGCGTCATCATCCCGCCGCACCCTTTCCTGCGTCAGACAGTCGCGCAACGGCGCAGCGCATGGGTGCGCCAGCTGGCCGAGGCCCTCAAAGCCACTCTCCGCGCTGGCGGGGCAGGGACCACAGAGCCGCCCCTGAACACCCTTGTCCAGCGCCTCAGCGCTCCCACACAGGCGCTGACCACAGTAGGGAAAACCATGCAGGCGGATATCACACAGACCATCCGGCAGACGCACACGCCCTCCAATGCCCCGGCCACAATCCGGCATAAGGGGTTTGATAAACCGCTTCTGGAAACAGGAACATTGCAGAACGGTGTCAGCTTTCAGGTGGAGGGATGAAGGGCCTGTTCCGTCTCGCCGCCGCACAGGTCAGCGGTCTGACGCCCCCTGTCCTCGCCACCCTGCGCGCGCAGGAGGGCAACATCACACAGCCCGATGGTACGGTTGTCCCTCAATATGTGGAGGTTCTGCTCCCAATCATGGTGCAGCCCGCCCCCAGCGAGGATCTCGCGCAGGTCGCGGGGCTGAATCAAAGCACAGACACCCGCGTGGTGTACCTGCCTGCGGAACTCAAGGGCATAGACCGCGCCCACCAGTTCGGCGGTGACCTTCTGATGTTCGAAGGCTCGGAATGGCTGGTCACAGGTCAGCCCGAAACATGGGGAGGCGGCCAATGGTCGAAACTTCTGGTTACCCGACAATGTCCGCCAGCCTGCCCCCTGTAACGGCGGCCATCACCACGGCGCTGCGGGCATTTCTGCTGGCCGTCCTGCCGCCGGATACACCGGTGCTGCTGGCCAGACAGAACCGCATGGCCGCCCCCAACGGCCCTTTCGTGCTCATGACGGTACTGCTGCACCAGCGCATCGCCACAAGCGCCACGCGCTACACCGCGACCAGCCGCATCATTCTGCAACAGCAGGAGAGTACGGTGCAGGTCAGCCTGTTCGGGCAGGGTGCTGCGGATAATGCACAGGCTCTCAGCACCCTGTTCCAGAATGGCTGGGCGGCGGAATTTTTCACCGCATTGTCTGAGAATCCCTCATTCCTCGGCTCTGTCACACCCGGTCCCGCCAGTTCGTTTTCCTGCCAGCCGCCTCCAGCCTGCCTCCCGGTCGCCCGGTCCGCCGCGTCTTCTGCTGTCCCACCCGCTTGCGTCATGCCCGCGTCCACCCCGTTTGCGGGCACGTCTGCGGCCCAGTTTTCAGTCCCGTCTTCAGGTCAGTCCGCTGGCCAGTCTGCTTCAGGGCCACCCCCGCGCATCGCCCCGCTCTATGCCGGGCCAGCCCGCCAGATCCCGTTCGTCAACGGGGAGCGACAATATGAAGAGCAGTGGCAGATCGACCTCCACCTTCAGGCCAGCTTCGTCCTCACACTCCCGCAACCAATGGCCTCTGCCGCCCGGCTTGTGCTGGCAGATGTCACCAGTCCACAGGGTTTCCCTTCCGCATGACGCTCCCCATCAGCTCCCTTGTTACCGTCACTCCGGGCGTTCTCTCTCCGGGTGGCACCGTCAGCCTGCTGAATGGCATGGTCTTTTCTCAGAACACCGTTCTGCCGTCAGGCGTGTCCACATTCGCTTCTGCGGCGGAGGTTGCCGCAACCTGCGGCGCGACCTCTGTGGAAGCCAGCACCGCCAGTATCTATTTCTCGGCCTACACCAACGCGCAGGACACGCCGGAAAAACTGTATCTGTTCCAGATTCCGGCCTCTCCGGTCGCCACGGACTACGGCACCTACCTCTCCACCGCAGCCGATCAGGCAACGGACTGGGGCCCCTTCCTATTCGCGCAGGAACCGGACGCCGCCGCCAAAACCCAGATCGCCACATGGCTGGCGGCCCACCCCAACCGCTACTGGGGCGTTGTGCAGGATAGTGACGCCACCATCCTCAGCGCCAACGCGGCCGCAAGTTTCGGCGCGACAGTCAACGCCGCCAGCACACCGGGCCTGACGTGCGTGTGCAACACGGACAGCCCCGGCACTGGTGGCACGCTGGCCGCCGCCCTCTGCCTTGGCTGGGCCGCGAGCATCAATCCCAACCGGGCCAGTGGCCGCACCACGCTCATGTTCCGCAATAATAGCGGTGTGCCCCCGGCCAGCCTTACGGCCTCACAAGCGCAGGCGCTTCTGGGCAATGGCTACAGTTTTTACGGGTCTTACAAAAGCACGGATACCACATTCAGCTTTCTGAATAATGGCGCTGTATCCGGCCCTTTTTCATGGGCGGACAGCTATATCAACCAGATCTGGATGAACGCCAGCTTCCAGAATGACCTCATCAGCCTGTTCTCCAATGCGGGGCAAATTCCCTATAACGCAGTGGGAGATTCCCTGATTGCCACGGCGGTACAGGGCACGATTGATACCGCCCTGTCCTTTGGGGCCATCCAGCCTAACGTCACTCTGTCTGATGCACAGAAGCAGGCCGTCAATGCGGATGCCGGGCGGAGTATTGATGCCGTCCTGTCCACTCGAGGCTGGTATCTGCTGCCGGGCGCGTCCACCGCGTCCGCCGCCGTCCGTGCCGCGCGCGGCACGGTGCAGGGAAGGTTTTTCTACATGGATGGGCAGTCCGTACAGTCCATCGCTCTGGCCTCTGTCGAAGCCCAGTAAGACGCTGAGTCGCAAGCTCGACAGGAAATCCGGCAAGATGCCCGTTCAACAGCCCACCCGGCAGACGGGCCCGATCATCCTGTCCCCGCAAACGGCCCAGCCAAACTGTTCCTTCAAACTGCCCCGTCAAAATCCCCGCAAGAAAGCCCGCATTCATGTCTGATTATGACATTACAGCCGCGAACTCCGTCTACACTATTACTGTTCCGGGGCTGTACAATGCCCCCATCACACTGGAAAATTACGCCGCCGACCGCGCGTTTGAAACCGAAGCGCGGGAACTGGCCGAAACCGCCATGAGTATTGATGGCTATCTGAACGCAGGCTGGATTCCCAACCCTGTCACCCAGACCATCGCTCTGGCTGCGAGTAGTGAAAGTGCCCTGATTTTCGAGGCCATTGTCATGGCACAGGATGCCCGACGAGGCCTGTATCGCATGGGCGCGGAAATTCAGATCCCGGCCATCGGGCGCAAATACACCATGGTGCGCGGCCTGCTGCGTTCCATTGTGGGCGTGCCCACCGCAGGCCGGGTGCTGGAAGCCCGTCATTTTGAAATCATCTGGGAGCGCGTCCTCCCTGCGGCCATCTAAGGGCAAATATCCCGTTCATAGAATCGTTCGGTCCCATAGTCCTGCATCGCATGGTGCTGGCTGAACAGGCTGGCAGATGTTCCGTGGTCAGCTCTTCCGACCATTCACGGGATAACACACCGTTTCTCTTTCCCTTGTCCGTGCTCCACAGCATCAGGAAAACCTGCATGAAAACACTCGACTATACGCATACGAAAGACGGAGCCGATCACGGTAAACGGTTTGTTCTGACACGTATGGACGCCTTCTCGGCCGACAAATGGGCTCGCCATATCCTTCAGGCCGCCATTCGTGGCGGCGCGAGGGTAGGGGCCGATCTGGCGGAAGCCGGTGTTGCTGGTCTGGCCAGTCTCGGCATCGAAATTTTCGGTTTCATGGAAGAAAGCGATCTGGACCGCGCACTGGAGCGTCTCATGCAGTGCGTCGCCCTGCGGCCAGACCTCGCATACCCGGACACAACCCGCGCCGTCATCACCGCGGATTTTGAAGAACCGGAAACCCTCGGTCTCGTCCGGGCTGAAGCCTTCCGCCTGCATGTGGGTTTTTTGCTGGCCGCCGCACACCAACTCTTTCCCGTCGTGGCGGCCTTGCTGGGAGATACCGCGCAGGAGGCGCCGAGCCCGCCCGCTGCGTAAATGTTTCGCCCGTTCTGGCAGCGGTAATCACAGCAGGTCTTGCCACCTTGCATGAGTTAAAAACCCTTTATGACAGTGAAGATCTTTATGATCTTCTGGAAATTCTGTCTGTCAGAAACTGGAACGCCGCGCATGTCGGAAATGCTGATTGATGAACTGGTTGTCCGGCTTGGGCTGGACACGGCCGCCCTGCAAACCGATGCCCGGCAAACCACTCAGCTTTTGGATAAACTCCGCCAAAATGCGGAGCAAACCGCTGCTAGCACCCGGCAGGCAGGAACACAGGCCAGCGCCGCTTTGTCCAGTATGCGGGGGGAAGCCGTCCGTCTGCTGGCCGTTCTCAGCGGTGGTCGCGGCCTGAACCGCCTGCTGACGGATATCACATCCCCTGCCGCGGCATCAATGGGAGGGGCGCGAAACCGCCAACGTCCCGTGCTGCAAGACTCCGCTCCAACATCCTCCACAACTCGGTTCGCCGTTGATAGGCAGCGTCGGGTCGCAGGCCAAAGTTTAAGCCGAACCTCGGCACCGCCGGTTCCAGTCCCACAAAATGACCAGACCAGTTCCACCTCTGGGTTCAGAACATCCCATGTTGCCAGCGCTTTTGCTCAGTTTCCTTATGCAGAGCGTTCCCCTGTCAAGCATCGCACGACCGCAGCAGACCGCCTCGCGAGGCCATTAGGCTCAGAGCATCCAGCCGTGTCAGCCGCAGTAAACACCTTATCAGGCACAGCGGTCAGAAGGCAGGTTTCCGGCAGTCAAGATATCTCACGCCACACGCCAGTGGCATGGGTCCAGACAGAAGGGCAGGGCACTCGTTCTTATCTTTCGCGCCGTACACATCTCACAGCATCCGCCGCCCGACCAGACAGTACTACGGTCTTACGAACTCCCCTCAATCTGCAAGGCCGCCCTACCCAACCCGCAGAGTCCAGCCTCCAGCGTCCTTTTACAACTCGGATCATGTTCGGTAATCCTAACAAATTCTTTCAAAAACCCTTAAAAGACAGAAATATTTTCTCCTCTTCATCTTCTCGAAGCAACGCGACCGATCTTCACATCCCTATTGGATGGGCAGCATTCTCTCTCCCGACAGAACGTAATTTTTCCGCCATCGTTGCCCGCATCATCACACACGCCGCACAGCGTGTGTCTCAAGTCAGTGTTTTTAAAAATGACATGGAACCCCAGCGCGGACAGCACCTAGGCGCTAAGAATGCCTCCGGTCACACGGCCAATCCGCATTCTTTCTCGTCTCGTTATTCCCGGTTTTTTCCGCGCCACGGCTCCCAGCGTAATCTCACCACAACGCCATCCGAACTGCCATCCTATTTTTCATTTTCCGAAGCGGTTCCCCGCTACGTTACGCAGCCCTCGGTTCTCAAAGCAGAAAATCAAACCCTTTCTCGTACCCTTGCCAGCTTCCATGCACGCGCAGGGCGAACGTTGGCGGCGCAGCCTTATCTGCTCGGTTCGCCATTGTTGCAGGCGGTAACTCCTTACAGCGTTCCGCCTGTGGCACCGGCCGTTCGGCCAATCAATACGACCCATATTGGCCCGATTACCATCACCATTCCATCAGGAAACCCACAGGCCATTGCACAGGCTTTGCAAGGGCTGGGGGGCGGTGACAGTCATACGCTTACCAGTCTTGCCACTATTGGCACAGTTTGAAAAATATCACGTGAAAATAGCCATGTTTTAAAAGGAAATCTCCAATGCCTATGGTGCCTGTCACGCTGCCTTCGGCTTGGGATATTCCCGTCACCGCAGGCGTACCCGCTCTACTGGGCCAGTCTGTTTCCACAGGCGTCCGGGCCGCTGCGTCCGTCAGCGTCGGTACAGTGTTGGATGATCTGATGATCAGTCAGGCCGCAGGCCAGTGGGGTATTTTTACTAGCGGTGGCACCTGCGTCCTTTCTGCTGCCCGCGTCATGTCGGTCTCTGCAGAAAGCAGCAGCCCCATTGCTACCGCTCCTTTGGAAGATGGGGCTTTTCTCTCTTACAGCAAAGTGCAAACTCCCCGGCAGCATCGCGTTCTGATGGTGTGTGACGGTTCGGAAACCGGCCTGTCCGCTACGGATACCACGCTTTTCTCCGGTCTTGATGTCACCCGCCTTATCGGTGTTGAAGCTCTTTACGTGCGCAAAACATTTTTTAATATGCTCGCAGCACTGGAAGCTGATCTGGCACTTTACGCTGTGATCACGCCTGAACGAAAATATAGCAATGTCAGCATTACCGGGCACCGCTGGGTACGAGACGCCCGGCACGGTATTACCATGCCCGTAGTGGAAATCACTTTGCAGGAAGTCCGGCTGACAGGCACGCAAACCTTCACCAAAACACAAGCACCGCAAGGCAGCCGCATTGTTTGCACGGGTTTGGTGTCTGCCCGTCCTCTGCAAGCCTCAGGTTCTTCTCTGTCTTCCTCTTCCGGTATCGGCCAGAATATTATGGCAGATATAGCCAACCTGTTGCGCAACTCCCTCTGAAGCAGAACATCTGCCGCATTCGCGTCTGTAGAGTAGAGAAGGAAAGAGGGAAACCCTCTGGTCTTTCCTCATAATTTTCCTTATGATTAGGCTTAATGTTTTCTTTTTGTGATTACCGTCCGTTTTATGAGAGTTTTTTCAAACCTATCCCAGTCAGTTCATGCAAAACTAAATCTGTCTGCGGAACATCCACCGAGCATTTTCTGGGCACGATGCTTCGGTGTAGCGTTTGCCTGTATGTTGCTGGCTGGCTGTGTGGATGATCGCGGGAAAGGCGATATGCACGCCGCTGTTTCCAACTGCTTTGTGCATTATCCCTTTGCGAAAGGCACGGCCTATCAGCGCTTTAACTGCATTTATCGTGTTCATTCTCATTATGGACCGGCTGCTCTGGGTCCACAGTCTTTCTTGCTTCTGCAAATAGATGTGGCCTCGCTAAAAGTGGGGCAGGATGTCGATTCAGGTGTTCTGACACGGGATGAAGGCAGAACAACTCTTCGCTGGGTTACAGACAAAGCCTTCAGGCAGGCCACGCAAGGCCCCAGCAGCACGGTTGTTGCCCCAAAAAGCTGATCATAAAAATAAAAAGGGAACGCTGCCAAAGCAACATTCCCTTGTTAGTTATAGAGCAGATTTCCAACATCAAAGCTCTGCACCAGCCCATTGGGGCTGGTTTATTATAACCGCTTCTTACTGGGAGCGTGGCACGATAGCCGGTGCCGTGGAATTTTTTTCCGTATTCAGCATCGTGTTGCCAGACTGCGTGGAATAAGTCGCAGATGGGGTCTGCTGCGGCGTTCTCGGCGGATGGAAAGCTGAAACTGGGCCAAGCAGACCACCTGCAGAGCGCTGCATGGTGCCTTCCGGTTGGCGCGCACAGCCACGGGTGATAATGGAACACACCCCATCGGTGCCGATCATTTCATCATCATTGCCGGTATAATGCACGTCTGAAACGCGGTCGTTATCGAGACGGATCACAGCAGTACAGCCCGTACCGCCACCGCCGCCCAGCACGTTGACAAGTGTAGAAATGTCGCCAACCGGAATAAGGGTTGAGCCACCATAACTCGGCGCTGGCTGCGTGCCTGTATAGACAAAAATCTGCGTCGTATCATTAATCTGTTTGGTCGTTGCAGGCAGACCAGCACAGGCCTGAAGATCGTAGGATGTCATCCCGATCATTGTAACCTGCGCCTTATGCGCTGCGCGGGAATCAAAATATCCGCATCCGCTTAAACTGACAGCAAGTGAGGTAACAGCAAGCAAACCCCAGAGACGACTTTTCATTTTTCCGACTATCCTATACCGTATCCAAAACGCTCTTAGTCAAACCATGTGGAATTATTACGCTGCTGTTGTCTTGTCTTGCAATGCAGAAGGACAGAAAGAACGCAAAATATTTTCCATTCGTATAAAAAATAATTCTGATCCATTAATATCATGTTTACGTTGGAAGTTCCATATCATTTCATCTCGAATGAGAAGGTTGCCTTATCTTATATCTTGCCTTTTCTTCCGTATCATACGCTATTATCATAGCAACGTATATTAGAGTGTTATCTCAGGTCCGCGTCGTCCCGTAAACGGTCACTGCGGTCAAAAGGAGAATTTGCTGATCATGCTGCGTTTGTCCCGTCATCAGGTGTGTGCCTGCTCGTCCCTTCTTGTCTCGCTGTTCGCGCTGACTGCTTGCATGAATCCGGGTCAGCCGTCCGCTCCTCCTCTGCCCGCTCTGGCAACGCCGTTTGTTGCTGCGGATACTAACCTCGCCGCTGCTATTAACGATGCGGATCTGACGCAGATCGCGCTAGCTACGCTCGCCCAGACGCATGCTGCCCGTAGCGATATCGCACAACTCGGAACCGTCATTGTCAAAAATCTGACTGACAATCGCACGAGTCTTGTGGCACTGGCCACGACCAGCAAAGCCACGATGGCCGAAAAACCCTTCACGCACAGTCAGAAGGTTATAGACCAGATGCAGCATCTGCATGGTGCGACATTTGATAAAAACTATGTCCGTTATCTGGCGAGTAGCACAAAGACCACAATCGCTCATCTTGATGCTGAAAGCGTCGCCAGCAAAAATACTGATTTGCTCAAGATCTCTGGAGATCTAAAAACAAAACTCCTCGGTTATACAATGCAGATTCAGTAAACTTAGCTTCTGAAAGTTTCCTGCCTCCAGTCTAGGAGGAGTAAATCGCCTGCGGTGTCCCAAGACAATATTGGATACCGCAGGCTTTTTTACTCGCTTCCACGCTGATTGAAGCGGTGTACACCATCCCGTGCGTTTTTCGTAAAATAGTCAAGACAATCGTTAAAATCCGCAAACCGGAGAGGCTTCCCTATGTCCGCAGCCTTACAACAACCCTCTCTGCCCTCGTCCGGCGTGTTTTTTACACAACAGAGTAGCACGGTTTTTTCCTCTTCTCTGCTTGCAGTGCCTCTGTCCACAGTCCCTGCTCAGACCTTAAAGGTTTCGCTTTCAGGAGCCCTTATTCAAATCACGCTGCGCCAACGCAGCACCGGCCTGTATGCAGATTTTGATGCGGGAGGTACACGCATTTTGTCCGGTGTGCTGTGTCAGGACCGTACATGGCTCGTGCGGGAGAGTGCGCTTGGTCTGGTAGGGGATTTCCTGTTTACCGATACACAGGGCCAGCAGGACCCAGACGCCTCTGGTCTCGGCTCCCGCTTTCTTCTGCTTTATCGGGCGTCTGCTTTGCCCTGACCTGCTCTCACTCTTTTCGGATTTCCCGCATCATGTCGCAAACATCGCTCCAGAACCGTGCTGTGGATGTCACATTTCGCCTGCTTTCACAGGCTTTTGGTCCAAATGGGGAGGATACACTCACTCTGTCTGGTTTGCGTGTTCACGCGGAGATCACGCAGGCGCGTTTTCCCACGGCAGAAAGCGCAACAGTGCGGATTGAGGGCATGACACCGGATGTCATGAACCGCCTTAGCATGGCAGCGCCAGATTCGGCCCGGCAGAGTGCCAGTGAACTCATTCTCACCACAGGTGACGGGGCAGGGGGCAACACGCTCGTTTTTCAGGGCGGTGTAACACTGGCTTATGTGGACTACACGACAGCACCCGATGTCGCCTTTGTTGCGCAGGCCTTTTCTACAGTGCTTCCCAACGCCATGCCTGCCACACCAACAGGTTACCGTGGTGCAATCCCCGTCAGCCATGTGTTGAAAACCATCGCAGATAAAGCAGGATTAACCCTGCGCGGTCAGGGTGTCACAGCGATAGTACATGACCCCTATTTTCACGGCAGTCCCGGTCAGCAACTCGGCCAGTGTCTGGAAACCGTGCCTTTATGCGCGGGCCTCGGGCGTGGTGAGCTTTCAGTCTGGCCCACCAGCGCGTTTGCTAACCGTACTCCGCTTTCCCCTACCATTCTGCATTCTGCTCCTACGCCCCCCATGTTCGTTAATCCCGCACAAGCCCTGTCTGTCTCGGCAGAAACCGGGCTGATCGGGTATCCTGCGTGGTCCGCAGGTGGACTAGCCTTGCGAATGCTGTTCAACCCACTTGTCACGTTTAATAGTCTCATTGCTCTACATAGTCGATACCAGCCTGCCGGCTGGGGTCAGCAAAACGGACCTGTGCCCGTTGGTTTGTGGACCGTTACACAGGTGCATCACACCCTCCAAACACAAACGCCCCACGGCGCGTGGTTTACGAATGTTGTCGCACAAGCCAGTCGGGAGCCAGCACTATGACCCAATCTCCCCTTTTTTCTGACTGGTCCGCTTCACAGCCCATAAGCGAAAATACCCCTCAGGCACCGGCCAGCGGCTATCCTATTTTCAACCGAGCAGATGCGGCTGCGTCAGATTTCAGCGCTCTGAATGCCGTTATCAACCGCCTGTTGTCAGGCCGCCGCACCATTGTGCCTGTGCAGGTGCGGGCTGTTTCCGGGGTAGGGCTCAACCCGGTAGGCATGGTGGACGTGCAACCGTTGGTGCATCAGCAGGATGCCTCGGGCCGCGTTATGCCACATGGCGTGCTTTATAATGTCCCGTATTTCCGCCTTCAGGGTGGCACACGCGCTGTTATTCTTGACCCGGCAGAAGGCGATATTGGCCTCGCCCTTGTCGCAGATCGCGATATTTTTAACGTCAAAACCGCCCGCGCCAGCGCAGCCCCCGGCTCGTTCAGGCAGCAGAACATGGCAGACGCCCTCTATATCGGCGGTTTTCTCAACGGAACACCACAGGATTATCTTTGGTTTAATGAAAACGGCGTTACGATAAAAACTGCCGGCACAATCAGCATAGAAGCCCAGAGCACCCATATTGCCGGTCCCGTCTCCATAGACGGTACTCTCACGGTTTCAGAAGACGCCACGGCGCAAGGCATCTCTCTTACCCAGCATATCCACCCCGGCGTACAGTCTGGTTCTGGCATGACGGGTGCGCCGGAGGGTTAGACGGCACGGTATCGGCATATGCAGATTTATAAAAGAAAAACGCGACCACAGATTTAAACCATCGTTGCGTTTCTTCTTATGTTTAACGCGCGTTGGCTGTTAATGCACATTGACCAGCGCAATCCATAAGTCACGTCTGCCAACGTCCCACTGCCGGATGCTGTTATGGCGCCCGGCAGCTTCGTGATTAGATTGGCACGCATATAAACGGTAACGGTCTCATACGTCTCTCTCAAACAGCGTGCACCCCAGCCTCACGCTGCCAGAAACGCAGGGCACGGCAGGATTTTATAAACTCTTCTGCATCCTTCGCGGCTTTCAGTGGAATGACACCGTCATCCACGGCATCGTCCACCACTCCGGTGCGTTTCAGCAGAGGAAGTGCTGCGGGAACATAGCCAATAAATTTTGCATGAGCGTAGGCATCTGTCACAAAATCCCGTGCGTCGGCATCCTGTGCAAGCTGCTTTGCACCCTCTGCTGAGGGGAGCAGAACTACTGCGTCAAACAAAACGGACGGTCCACCCGGTACGCGTTGTGCGGCAGCGATATGCTTGCCGTCAGCGGTCTTGATCCCGCCGATCTGTGGCGCGATAATTTCCACTTCCGCTCCTTCAGCCTTTGCGGTTGTCTGCAGGGCTTCAAGTAAAGCGCCGTCCGCACCATTGGTCGCCAGAACCCCAATCTTGCGGCCCGCAAAGCTTTTTGGACCATTCTTCAGAATGCTCAGCGCAGGGGACGGCGGCAGGTCCAGAACAGCGCGGGCGGGTGGAGCAGCTTCGGGCATCTTCTCCAGACCCAAACCATCCGCTACGGCCTTGGCGAGATCCTTATCAATATTTAGCAGGTGTGAGACCACGCGGCCTCGGATCGCTGGTGTTTCCACCTTGCTGAGTTCAAAGGTGATGGCCATTTGAACATGCGTCTGCTCTACGTCGGTCTGGCTTTTGTAAAACTGACGAGCTTGGCTGTAATGGTCGGCAAACTTCTCGGAACGCACCCGCTCCTTTACACCGCTGACCTCAGACGGGAATGTCTTGTATCCTTTCTGCGGATTTTCACGCGGGCCACCGGCTTCTCCACCCCATGAGTTCGGCTCATAATTCGCACGCCCTTTCGGGTTGTGCATCGCCATATGTCCATCCTGTTGTAGCGTATGGAACGGGCATTTCGGTGCGTTAATTGGGATATGTGTAAAGTTGGGCCCACCTAGTCGCTTAAGCTGCGTATCCAGATAAGAGAAGTTCCGGCCCTGCAAAAGCGGGTCATTGGTAAAATCCACGCCCGGTACAATATTCTGCGTGCAGAAAGCCACCTGCTCGGTTTCGGCAAAGAAGTTATCTACCATGCGGTCCAGAACTAGACGGCCCACGGGTTGCACCGGCAAAATTTCTTCTGGAATTAGCTTGGTCGCATCCAGAATATCAAAGTCAAATTTATCCGCAAACTCATCGTCAAAAAGCTGAACACCCAGTTCCCATTCCGGGAATTCCCCGGACTGAATAGCATTCCACAAATCCCGACGATGAAAATCTGGATCTGCCCCGCTGATCTTGACCGCCTCATTCCAAACAACAGATTGCAAACCCATCTTGGGCTTCCAGTGGAACTTGGCGTAGGTGGACTGCCCCGCTTTGTTCACAAAACGGAAAGTATGTACCCCAAACCCTTCCATAAAGCGGAAAGAGCGAGGAATGCCTCGGTCAGACATCACCCACATGATCATATTCATGCTTTCCGGGGTGAGAGAGATAAAATCCCAGAAATTATCATGCGCGGACTGTGCCTGCGGAAAAGCCCGATCTGGTTCTTCTTTTACCGCATGCACCATATCGGGAAATTTCACGGCGTCTTGAATGAAAAATACCGGAATATTGTTCCCAACAATGTCCCAGTTGCCTTCCTTGGTATAGAGTTTGACGGCAAATCCCCGCGCGTCACGTGCAAGATCGGTGGAACCTTTGCTGCCCGTCACGGTAGAAAAACGCACGAAAGCCGGAACGCGCTCACCTTCACGCTGCAACACATCTGCGCTGGTAATATTGGACAGTGAGTGGGTCAGTTCAAAAAAGCCATGAGCACCATAGCCACGGGCATGCACCACCCGTTCGGGGATACGTTCATGGTCAAAATGAAAAATCTTTTCCCGAAAATGGAAATCTTCCATCAAGCTCGGGCCGCGTACACCGGCCTTCAAGGTGTTCTGGTTGTCAGAAACAGGTACGCCCTGCTGGGTTGTCAGGGTAGGCACGTCACCCCCGGCTGTTTGATGGGTTTCCCCTCCCGCCCCGCGCTGCACGGTTTCGTTCCCCAGCTTTACAGTGGTGTGGTCAGTATGGGCTGATTTGGCGTTCATGGTGCTGTCCCTCTGCCTTCTGAAATCAAAAACGACGGCACTGTCAAGATATGGTCCGCAGCAGATGCTTCTGTGGTGACCTCCAGCCTTAACACGACCACACCTCACAGGACGTGCAGAATGTAGGGCTGGACAGTAGCCTTCAAAACCCACGCCGTCGCGTATCTGTGTGCTCAACGCCACCAGAAAGGCAAAGTTGCCTGATCTTCCGGGCTGCTTCCGGATAACGCCTATTCACTTTTGTCGTTAATATGCTGGTTGCGTATGCGCGTGGTCATTCCTAGCGTTCGTACATGCTGGGCCTCATCCTCCGTAGTGCCAACGTACGCGCCGCTCTTTGATGACGGTGCTCATATTCCTCCCTTCACACGCAAAAGAGTCCTCCAGATGCAAACCCTGCTTCTCGACAGATCAACGTGGGATTTGGTGGTCGATGCCGGAGGCAACATTGCTGTCGCCTCAGCCCCTTATGCCGTCGCACAGAACGTTGCTTGTGCGGTGCGCGTGTTTCTGGGGGAATGTTGGTACAACACGGCGCTCGGGCTGCCTTACCTCACCAATATTCTGGGGCGCACCCAGTCCGCCGCCTTGTTTAGGGCGGATGTGGAGCAAATAGCCTTGAGCGTAGAGGGCGTCGCACAAGCCGTATGTGTTCTTACTGGCCTCAGTCCCGCCCGCCGCTTGTCCGGCGTGATCCAGCTTACTCTTACCGATGGGAGCCGCACAGTTGTCAGCCTCTAATTCCATCACAGGCGTATCCTCTATGGGCACCACCTCCGTCCCGGCTCCGATACTGAATGCCACAGGCTTTATCATGCCGGAGGAAGCAGACATGCTCACCGGCGTTCTTGCCGACATCAACGCCGCTTTTGGCAATACCCTAAATACCGACCTTTCCACCCCGCAGGGCCAGCTTGCCATGTCGCTCACGGCTATTCTGGGGGATACGTATGATCAATTTCTGGCCCTTGCCAACGGTGTAGATCCTGCGCGCGCGCAAGGCCGGATGCAGGATGCTATTGGGCGGCTTTATTTTATGTCCCGCCTGCCAGCAACACGCACCACTGTGACTTGCGTCTGCACCGGGGCGGCGGGAACGGTCATTCCGCAAGGTGCCCTCATTACAGATCAGTCCGGCAACAGCTATACGGCGGATACCGTCCTTACACTGGATGCTACCGGCACCGTGCAAGGCAGTTTTACCTGTACCAGCGTCGGGGAGGTTGTCTGTCCTTCAGGTAGTGTCACCATTAGTCAATCCGTTGCAGGATGGAGTGCGGTTAACAACCCCATAGCGGGGGTCACAGGTCGTGCGGTGGAGAGTCGAACAGCGTTTGAGGCACGGCGTAAAACATCCGTTGCCCTGAACGCTATTGGCCCTCTGGATGCTATTTCCGCTTCTGTGCAGGCTGTCTCTGGCGTGACGGACGCATATGTTATGGACAATAGCACTACTGCGAGCGTGACAGTCGGTGGCGTAACACTCGCTCCGCATAGCCTGTATGTCTGTGCCAATGGCGGAGCGGATGCGGATATTGCACTGGCCATCCTGCGTAAAAAGCCACCCGGCTGCGCATATAACGGCAGCACGACCGTTACGGTGACGGACCCTGCCGGTACATATGGCACACCGCCAAGCTATACGGTCAGTTTTCAAAGGCCTGTTGCCACGCCGGTTTATGTTACCGTGTGTATTGCGTCTTCCGCTGCGGTGCCGTCCACCGTGACAACAGATATTCAGGCGGCTATCCAGTCTGCTTTTCTGGGAGATGATGGCGGTACACGCGTCCGTATTGGCGGCACAATCTACGCCAGTCGGTTTTATGCCGCCGTGGCAGCACTTGGGCCTTGGGTGCAGATTACGGAAATTACAGTGGGCACCGGCGTAAACCCCACCGGCTTTACTGTGCAGATACAGGCAGACCAGATCCCGACACTGGACAGTAGCACCATTGCTGTGGAGCAGGTGTAATGCAGGATGTACAGAAAACCATCCTCTCGCAATATGCCTGTGCTCCTAGCCTCAACAACATCATCGCCGCGTGGAATCAGGCGCTTGATCCAGCAGCGCTTATTGACCAGTGGTATGACAGGATATGGAATATCGTCACCGCGCAAGGCTACGGGTTGGACGTATGGGGGCGGATTGTGGGCGTGCAACGCGTGCTCACAATTTCTTCTGAAAATTTTATCGGTTTTGCAGAAGCAGCAGACCTTACCGAGCAAGGATTTAACACAGCGGCATGGTACAAAGGGACTGCCACCAGTAGTAATGTGAGCCTGTCGGATGAAGGGTTCCGGCAACTCATTTATGCCAAGGCTATGGCTAATATCACGGATGGGTCCGTTCTCAGCCTGAATGCCATTTTGTTGGCGTTGTTTGTGGGGCAGGGCGATGCATGGGTGGAGGACCACGGAGATATGAGCATGACCTATGTTTTCAATTTTATCCCGACAGATGTGCAGGCTTCCATCATTCAAAGCAGCGGCGTCCTGCCACGTCCTGCCGGTGTCGCCGTCTCTTATGCCATTAGGGGGCAAGCATGAAGCAGTCTGATTTTCCACAGCGTTTTGCGGTGCCCATCGCACAGAATGCCGCCGCCAGTGATGTTTCAGCAATCCCTGCCACACAGGCCAGTACGGGAGATGGCACAGTCTCGCTCGCGCTAGGTTTTCCACCGGAAACCTTCATAGCGCGTTCCGCAGGGGGGGTGCCGCCGCGCGGGCAGGACATGAATGGTTTGCTTAATCTCATTTCAAAAATTCTTCAGGCCTATCAGGCTGGATGCTGGGGGATGTTTGATGCTGGGTTTGCGCAGGCCATTGGTGGCTACCCTGCCGGTGCCGTTGTGGCAGGTTCTACACCCGGTACATTCTGGGTTTCCACGGCGGACGATAACGTCTCTCCTCCCGGTGCGGCCGGGGCACGCTGGCAAAATCTGTTTTCAGGCTATTTGCCTCTTTCAGGTGGCACAGTGTCGTGGCTGAATGTGTCGGGGCAACTGGTGCAGGAAGGCTTTGGCGGAATTATCGCGCAGGCTAGTCCTACTAACCCGCAGACCGGTGACTTCATCAACTATCCAACCTTTGGTTCCATAGCGGAGGGGCGGGGTGGAAAGTTTTATGTCGGCCTTCAGGAAAAAGTGGGCACAACGTTCAGCGCCCTAATGTCTCTACAATTTTCTGATGGATCATGGCGTTTTGTTGGATGGGGCCAGAATACACGTATTCATGACAGCCAGTTCGGAGACGTTGCGTATACCTCCGACCTGCAAGGAGTTGCCCACGCGTCTGATCTGAAAAATTATGTTGCTTCCAGCACGTATAATAATGATTTCGGAACAGAAGACAGCCGCGTTATCAATCTTGCATATGGGCACCGTATTCAGGCCTTTACTGTGCCAAATGTCCAAAACTCCGCTGGTGGAACAAATTATGTGACTTTTCCGGTTGCTTTTTCCGGTATTCCTGTGGCGGTTCTCGCCAACACCAGTCAGGACGGGGATATGGATGTGTGGACTTATAACTGGTCCAGCACGCAGTTTGCCATCAATATTCCTTCTACAAGCGGTGATCACAACAAAACCGTGTCAATCATCGCAATCGGGCCAAAGTAATGATAGACACAAAAACAGCTTATCCTGCCCGTTATTATGCGGCTTTTAACCCAACAGACCCCCAACCCACGGCCGTAACAGGCTGGTATGACACATGGAGCATGGGCAGCCTCGCCACCGTGCCGCCCGTAGCCAGCCTGATTGCTGTCAGTGCGGAAGATTGGGCCGATACAACCCGTTTCCGCCTGCCTACAGGCCGGGGTGTGCAGGATGGAAATATTGTGGATTATCTGCCTCCCCTCCGGCCCCTGTCCCTGTCGGCACAGGCCAAGACGGCGCTCATCGCTGCGCGTCAGACAGTCTGGGCGGAGTATGGCGTGTTGAATGATCCTACGCCCGAAGCATGGGTGACATACCTCAAAGCCCTGCGAGCTCTTGCAGATGGACAGGATACCAGCAGCACAACATTGCCGGAGGCTCCAGCATGACAGCGCCTCTGCCGTCTCCCAATTGGCAGCCCGCTGCCGCACGCACTATTCCGCTCACGCGCCCACCGGGCTTGCGTCTGCGTGGACTGGTGGCGGAAGAGGTCTGTCTGGCATGGGCTCCCAAGGCCAGTGGCGATAATCTGGATTTCACGCTTGATCCACAAAGCTGGCTTTGTGGAACAGGAGATTATCTGGCGTCTGTTCAAGCGGATGTTTTAACGGCTACCGGCACTTCAACCGATCTTACCGTGGTGTGGACAACACTTCTGCACGGCATGGCATGTGTTTTTCTCGGCGGCGGTGTGCCCGGCACGGTCCAGCAGGTGCGGGTGGCTGTTACCACCCAGCAGGGGCGTAGTCTTGTGCAGCCCATCGCTGTGGCCATTTTGGCGGAAGCACCGGCCGCCGAGCCTCAACCAGTGCCGTGTCTGGCAGATGGTACACCTGTGCCGCCCAACGCCATCGCACTGCCGGGTGGCGCAATTCTCACCGGCCCGTCCGGAACCCCCTATCTTATCGCGTAACGGGAGAACCCATGTCAGGGTCATCAAGTTCCACGGCATCCACACCCAGTGGTATGCCGCTTTCGGCGTTGCCGGTACAGCCGCAGCCTGCACCCGCTGATCTTGTTTTTGGTATTTTCAACGGGCAAGGGCAGTTTGTGCCACAGTCTGCCATTTGGGCTGGCGCAGTTTCTAAAACAGGCGATAGTCTATCAGGGTTGCTGAGTTGCGCCCTTGTACCAACCGATGCCGCTCATCTGGTAAACAAGGCGTATGTGGATGCCCAAAGCGGGCAGGTAAACAGCACTGTCTCTACACTCGTCACGCAGGCGCAGGATGCCGCAACACAGGCGCAGACAGCATTCTCTCAGGCTGCCGGCGCCGCCACAGCCGTCATTGCCGAGCAGAAGGGGATTCCAAACGGCCTCGCCACGCTCTCGGCAGATGGTCATCTGGTGCTCGGCGGGCTGGACTGTCTGGGTGTTCAAAACGGCCATGTACTGATGGCCATGGACCTTCCCACCACAGATCCCGAGATGCGGGGCGTATGGTGGAACAATGGCGGTTATCTCTGTATTTCACAAGGCACGTCTTCATGAGCACTCTTCTAAAGATACGTTTTTTGCTCAGCCTGTGTTCGGGTATCGCTCTTCTGGTTGGTGTCGGGGTTGCGGCATCAGCGCGGCCCAACCATATGCTACCGGAATACCAGTCCGTCTGGCAGCCTCAGCATTTTTCCAAAACTGATCCAACGGTTTCTTCGTTTTCTACGGAAGCCCTTAACACACCAAAGGGTATCGCCACGCCACCTGTGCGTCTGCGCAGCTTACTGGCGGTTTCCTCTCTGGCCAGCAGCAGTCCGCCTTATCTGCCTACGCACCCACCGGGTGGGTTGGATGCCGCAACAGGCGTGCCCGCTCTGTGGCAGAACGCCACTATCGGGCAAATTGGTGCCATGGCGGATGGCAGCGTGCAGCAGTCAGACAAAGGGGCTCCCAATGGTGTGGCAGCTCTGGACGCAAACGGTGCAGTAACCGCGCCGGTTTCTGGCGATCTGTCTACCGCGACAGCAAAAATTGGTGCGCAAGGGGCGGTGGGCAGACCATTGGCCGCCCGGTTTGCGGATCTGTTGAACGCGAAGGATTTCGGTTTAGCGCTGGACGGCAAAACGGATGATACCGCTGCCCTTCAGGCGGCTAAAAATGCGGCTTCGTCCGGGGCAGTCATTCGGCTTCCCGCAGGCAAACTTGCTCTTACGGCTCCGCCCACGGGTAACGCGCCCAATTTGTGGCAGGCTAACGGTACCATGCAGGCTGATGGCGGTCCGCTGACCAGTTTGGGCACGGACGTGCTGGAAAGTACGCTGGAAGGCGGAAAATATTTTGCCCGAGGCCAGACCGCGGCGGACATGCCGCCCGTGCTGCGCAAGGATCTGGACATTACCCATTCCGGTGGCACCACAGGCTTTGTGATGAATCTGGAAAAAGGGAACTGCACCATTCCCTCCGTCGGGGCGGCGCTGAATGATTATGTCTGGTGTCATTCCACCGTGCTGAACAGCGCGGCCTTTGGTAGCGGCCAGCATGTGGCGCAGGCCAGTATGGCCCAACGGCCCGCCAATGCGCTGGCGGACGGCAAGGGCTCTCGGTCCCAGATCTGGGCTGGTTATGATGAAACCCGTGATGACACCGGCCAGCCTTCCAACATTGCTGGTAGTCTGGTCGGGCGGGAGATTGATGTCTATGCCAATGCGGATGATCCCAATAACTGGCGCATTGGCCTCCAACTCCAGATTGCCGGGGCGAGCAGCAGCGGAACGCCGGGTCGTATCGGTAAGGGTATTGCGCTAGGCAATAATGACAGCACCAGCACTTATGGCATCATGCTTGACGCAGCCGGTCGGTTTGACACAGCGGGTATTGATCTCTCACGTAGCACACCCGTTAATAATGCCCCGGTGCTGAATATCGGCGCAAATCGAAATCTTGCGTTTAGCGATGATCACAAGCCGCATTTTCAGTTTGATTCCGCAGCTTATACCCTCCGCTACTGGTATGACACCACACCACTTTTTTCGGTGGGGATGAATGGAGATATCACAACCGCAATCGCCAACCCCGGCAGTGGGATTGCTTGGACCCTTGGCGGGCAGGCGCTCATAGGCCTGAATCTGGCAAACCTGAACACGCCGGAGGCTATGCGGCTGGGTGCGGGGCAGGCTCTGTCATGGGAGCCAACTGCTGTTGTGCAAACGCGCTTTACCAATGGACAACTGATAGATCAGGTTGCCGCAGGCGTAGCGCGTACGCTGGACACACAGGGGAATGAGACTATTCCGGGCGCTATTCATAATAGCCAAACGATTGTCAGCCTCACCCAGCCCACGGCAGGCGCTTTTGTGGCGCAGGGTACTGCTGCCATCGGGTTGGATACCACGGGCCTTACCGCACCAGACGCGCTGCGTCTGGCGGGTGGGCAAAATGTGTCGTGGGAGCAGACAGGAACTGTAAAGACCAGTTTTGCAAATAGTAAATTGCAGGATGCTTGGGGTGGAACGGTCTTGCGTACGCTGGACCAGGGCGGAAACGAAACCCTGACAGGCAGCAGTCTGAATAGCGGTATGACCACGAACGTAAACAACACCTCCGCCAGCGCAGTGACACTTACCGGAACGGCGGCCATAGGTGTCAATCTGTCTGGGCTGAGCACACCACAGGCGTTCAGGTTGGGGAGCGGGCAAGCTATAGCGTGGGAGCCCACAGGTGTGATCACAACAGGTTATACCGCCAACGGCCTGCGGGACGCCAACGGCAGCACCGCTTTACGTCTCCTAGATACGGCAGGGAATGAAAATCTGAGCGGCGCGCTGACACCGGCTGGTGGTGTTCGCCTGCCCACATTTTCCCGCGTGGCGATTAAAGCCATGAGCGGCCTACCCATTGGCACAACAGTCTATGATGCCGATGATGACACTCCTGCTGTTTACACGTCCGCTGGCTGGAAGATGATGGCGCTTAATGCCATTCCCTAAGGGAGCAGCATCTGTTTCGTGGCGTATTCTGGGGCGGTAGGCAGGCATTGGCTGCTCTACGCACCGCCACAAGATGGTTCGGAATGTGAGGTTGCTTCAGTTGGTGGTGCTGACACTCCATGTGGCGCTGATAATGTCGCGGTTTTGAGCAATATGCTCGCTCATGGTATCCAATTCTTTCGGATCGGCAGAGGTGGGGACGAGCAGAGCCGCCAGTTCGACGTAATCATCCCCTTCAGACAAGGTTTCAATATCCTGTATGGGATAGTTATGGTGCTCCAGTTCATCGGCCAAGAGATCACGCGCTGTGGAGACATGTTCCGGGTGGCAGACCACATGCATCCGATAGAGCGCTTCCGTCGTATCTGGACGCAACGGACGGCGATCAACAAATGCAACGAGCGGACGCAACAGCGTGTTGCCTGCAAGAATAAACAGAGCAACCAGTGCGGCCTCTCCCGGCAGACCTGTGCCGGAGAAGGCACCGACTGCTGCGGTTGACCAGAGTGTTGCCGCTGTGTTCAGCCCCCGAACCTGCCCTCCATCTTTCATGATGACGCCAGCTCCTAGAAAACCTATGCCGGACACGACATAGGCAATTACCCGGATAGATCCATCCGCACCCCCCATGCGTATCCCGAGATCCACAAATGCGGCGGCCCCAACGGCGACAAGGACGTTTGTCCGTAAGCCTGCTGTACGTTGCCGATACTGGCGCTCCAGACCAATAATGGTCCCAAGCGCAAAGGCAACCGACAAGGCAAGTGCGGTGTCCCAAAAATTATGGTGGGTCGTCATCATGCGTTGGACAGGCGAGCGTGGGTGTGCCCGGCAGATTTATGCTTTGCGTGAAACATGGAGTATCTTCCGGCTGTAAGAGTGTCAGGTCGGGGCACTATAAACCAATCCATAAATTATACATGACATTCTGGTGCAGGTAGGCAAGCGCAGTGCATTGCGCAAAGAAATTATGACGGATCCCGTAGGCTGTGCAGAGGGGTATGCGTAGTATGAGGTGTCCCTGCTATTGCGCATCCTGTGGCACAGTTTGTCAGAAAGTAATTTTCTTAAAAAACTGTAGTGAAGATTCAAAAAACAAGCTGTTTATGACGATTTCGTGCTGCCGTGTGTTCTGCTTGATCCGTCTGGTGCGGCTCTAGTATGCTGCGTGTGGGATAATCCCAAAAAAGGCAGACAGGATTCATGACAAAAAAAGCAAAAATTGTCCTGCTTGCAGGGAGCCTTCTTTTAGGAGGCGCAGCACTTCAGCCACACGCTCCGGCGCAGGCCAGAACGGTACATCTTACAGCCTATAACACCAGCACAGTGGTCTCCGGCACGGTAGAAGGGGCGGAGATCATGCCATTTCATCTCGCCCTCAGGGAAGGGCAGAGGCTGGATGTATTGTGTCATTCCCGCAAGAAGGGTGTATTTTTTGTTGTAAAAGACCCGTCTGGGACTGTGATTTATAAGAGTGCGGAAAGCCCGCAGCCCGACAGGTGGACCGGGCAAGCCGCATTTCCCGGCAAATACACGCTGGCTGTCTACCAGCAGCATCCGGCCACGCGGAAGGGACAGCCCGCATTTTTCCGTCTGCATCTTACTGTGGCGGAAGCTTCAGACACTGGGCTGACCCCCTAACGCTGCCAGCGCCACAGTTGTGGCGTGGGTGAGCGATATGGCTAGGGAGGTGAGCGCAAACCAGTCCAGACGCCTATGTTTGCGAGGCTCATGTCTGGCGCCTGTCCGGTAAAACCGATACTGTGCAAACAGGGGCGACCCTGTATGTGTTCGCTGCGGCGCCCATCTGGCCCACCGGGCAGAGTTGGGGGGCTGGATCGCTATCCTGTTTCTTCGAGAACTTCCCGTGCGAGAGCGGCAGGGATGGTCTCAAACGCAACGCCTCCGCAGCAGGGCAGGCTCCTACATCCGGTTTTTTGGCGCACGCAGGAGACGCAGAAGTAGAATTTTATTATCCTGTAAAATCAGTGTGCCACAGCCGAAAACGGGGTTCTGTCCATAGTAAGGGTCTTGCTCGTGCGTGTATGTGATCGCTCCGCGTATCCTGCTGCGGACTTCTGGAAAATGGTATGATACACCTCCGTCCTTGCCGACCGGCAAAGCGACCATGAACACATGGCCGGGTAATATAAAGCGGGCAGGGATATGGGAGTGACAGTGGAAAAAACTTTCAGGGACATGCTGAACCGGGCGAATGAAAGTATCGCAGTCCGAATGACCGTGCTGTTTGGCAGTATCTGGTGCGTTTATGTGTTTCTCCTGTTCTCGCTTATCCCTCTGCTGGCACCGCAATGGCAGAATACGCTGCTTTATATCAGCAACTGTATCCAGCTTGTAGCGTTACCAGCACTCATGGTGGGGAGTGCGGTTCTCAGTCGTGGAACGGACAAGCGAGCAGCGGAAGACCATCAGACCCTGCTGGAAATCCTTGCGGACGTGCGGGAGGAGCTGGCAGACCTGAAGGGCATTACCGCGGCCCTGACCCAGAGCGCGTCTGAAGCATTGCAACGGCCAGAGCTGGAAAATCTTTCCATCTCAAACCAGATTTTTGTGGATGTAGAAGTCCAAAGCGACGGGATCGCAGAGTGATACAGCCGGTTAAAGCCCCACGCGGCGGACCGCACCTTAAATGTTTTGATGCGCTGTTTCCGCTCAGCAGGAGGCAGGTTTTGCGGGAGTGCTGCGCGTGACGTCTTTGGGCCTATTTGCATTGGTTATTGGACTGGCATCCCTGTTTGCCCTGCTTAACGAACGCTTGTTGCGTCTGCCGCTGACCATCGGTATTTTGCTGTTTTCCCTATTTGCCGCTGGCGGACTGTTGCTGGCGGAGGCGTTGCTGCCATGGTCCGGTGCGGGGCAGGCCCGTGCTGTGCTGGCGCAGGTTGATCTGCCGCATACCTTGCTGGACGGTGGTCTGGCGTTCCTGCTGTTTGCCGGGGCACAGACAGTCGATGTGCGGGCCTTGTGGGGGCGCAGATATTCCGTGCTTGCGTTGGCCGTTTTGGGCACGTTTCTGGCGGTTTTGCTGTTTGCTCTGGGCATCTGGGTGGTATTCAGCCTGCTGGGGTTTTCCGTTTCTTTCCCATGGTGTGTGGTGCTGGGCGCTATTCTGGCCCCTACGGACCCAGTTTCCGTTGTGGGCATGTTGCGGCGGCTGGGGCTGCCCGGCCCGATACAGGCTCTGTTTGCGGGAGAAAGTCTGCTGAATGACGGCGTAGGCGTGGTGATTTTTACAGTAGCACTCAGTGTCGCCATAGAGGGTGGGTCCGCTCATGCCACGCGCCTTGCGGAAGCCTTTTTGTGGGAAGTAGGCGGAGGTCTGCTCGTTGGGCTTCTGGGGGGCGGTCTGGCTGTGTTGGGCCTGCGGGCTGTGCAGGACCAGCATGTAGAACTGCTGATCTCCCTCACGCTGGCCAGCGGCGTGTATAGCGTTGCTGCTGTATGGGGTATGTCCGGCCCGATTGCGGTTGTCGCGGCTGGGCTTATCTTTGGCGCACCCGTTGCGCAGGCGGCTCTTACTCCGCACGGCCGCGTAGACCTTGCGGGATTCTGGAGTCATGTTGACGAAGTGCTGAACGCCCTTCTGTTTGTCATCATCGGGTTTCAGCTTCTCTCACTCAGTTTTTCCCTGCCTGTCATGCTTGCCGCCTGTCTGGCGTTGCCGCTTGCGGTGCTTGTGCGTGGAGCCAGCGTGTTTCTGGCCACCTTGCCTTTATATGTTCTGCGGCAGGAACGCTTTGGGGTTCTGGCTGTGCTGACGGGCGGTGGCCTACGGGGCGGGATTTCTCTTGCGCTGGCGTTGAGCCTGCCGAGTGGACCAGAGCGGGAACTGCTTTTGTTTGTCAGTTACAGTGTTGTTGTTTTCACCATTCTTGTACAGGGGATGACTATTAAGCCGCTGGTGCAGAAATTTTACCCTGTTGGCCAGACTGGAAGAGAGAAAGGATAACCCCGTATGCGGGTGCGCGCGCACACACGGCAGATTTTGCTGGCCACTGTTGTTATCTCTGGAGCGGCCACGGCTTCTGCTTGGGCGCAGACTATGCCAGAGCGCGCGAAAACAAGTGGTCTGGCTGCAGAGCGTGGCCTTGAGAAAAGTAATGCGGTAGACCATCCCGCGCACAGGACAAAGGCAGGAAAAACCGGCAGTAGGCGGGTGGTCGGCAGACGTAACGTAACGGAAGAGCACCTACCCCCCTCCGGCTCGCCCGCTAAAGATGTGCCGCGCAATGCCGCCCGCCCGCTCGGTCCTGTGCAGGCGCATGGCGCGGAACAGGTGGAGGTCCATGCGGATCCAGTGGCCCTCCATGCTGGGGGGGATTGCTGCGCCCGCAGGATGCGCCAAAGGCGATTAGTGTTGTGGGGGCGGATTTTATTGCCCGTCAGGCTCCCTCCGCCACGGCGTTTGATCTGGTTGCGCTGTTGCCCGGAGCCAACGTCGCGTCTTCTGATCCGCTGGGGTTTTCGCCACAGACCAATATTTCCGTACGCGGCCTGAACGGTGATGCCATTGGCTATGTGCTGGAAGGCGCGCCGCTGAATGATATTGCCTATTATACCGGCTACCCCAGTCAGTTTGCCGATAGTGAGAACTATGACAGCGTCGCCCTCCAGCAGGGGGCGGCCGATCTGGACAGTCCTGTTCTGAACGCTGCTGGCGGGCTGATGAGCCTGCGCTTTCGTACCCCGGCGGAAAAAGCCGGGGGGCAGGTGGATATCTCTTACGGCTCCTATGACACCAACCGCGAGTTTATCCGTCTGGATAGCGGCGAGATTGGCAAGACTGGTCTGCGCGGCTTTGTGTCCTACTCTCATGGTGCCACGGATAACTGGCGCGGGCCGGGGCGGGATGTGCGCCAGCATGTGGACTTCAAACTGCAAAAGGACTGGGGGCGCGGGAATACGGCTTCTCTGCTCGGCTCATGGAATCAGGCGATTGACAGCTATTATCCGCAGGTTTCCAAAGAGAGCTGGGCACAGGACGGTATTCACGGCGCGAATAATCTCGCCTCACATTATGACCTGACTGATGCAGCCGGTGGCTCGGATTACTGGCGGCTCTACCGGCAACCAGAACGCACGTTGTATCTGGCTGCCCCGGTGGAGTTGCATCTGGCACACGGTTTGACCCTAAAAGCGACGCCGTACGCCCAAGGAGCTTACGGCAACGCCGCTGGTGGTATGCAACTGCCCACTTCCGGCCTATACAATGGCACGCAGCCTTTGGCGGATGAGCTGACGTTACCCAGCACGCAAAATGGTTGGGCCACCGTGCGGTCCGATTACACACAGCGCAGTTATCGTTCCGGCTTTACAACTGCGCTGGAATGGAAGCGCGGCGTGAATGATCTGGTTATCGGATATTGGTATGATTATTCAGATGATAACCAAAAACAGCGTTTTACTGCTGTCTCGGATGCCGGTTATGCCGCGAGCATCTGGAGCAGTGGAGAGGGCAGCGGGATTCATCTCTCCGATGGGTCATCCCTGCTTGGCACCAATAACCACACCATGACGCAAACGAATGCGCTGTTTCTGGGTGACAGAATTTCCTTGCTGCATGACCGGCTTTTGCTGACAGCCGGTTTTAAGGAAGTAATGATGACGCGTACCGGCACCAACGCCATGCCCGGTGCGGCCTACCATGCGAATACAAATAACGAGGTGCCGCTGCCGCGTTTGGCCGCCCGTTTCCAGATTACACCGCATCATCAGGTCTTTTTCAGCGCAACCACCAATTTTCGCACCCCGGCGGAAACTGCTTTGTATGATGTGTTTGACCCGACATCCGGCCAGACGGAAACCAAGGGTAGCACGCATGTAAAGAACGAGTATTCCATCTCGGAAGACCTCGGCTACCGTTATGCGGATGACAGGTTTGTGGGGAGCGTTACTCTGTTTAACTACAATTTTACAAACAGGCAGGTTGCTACACTGGTTTCAGAAAACGGGTCCTTCGTGCAATCTACCCTGAATGCCGGTGGACAAACCAGCCGGGGCGTGGATGTGGAGTTTGGTTTGCGGCCATGGCACCATTTCAGCCCCTATGTGTCCGGTGAGTATCTGCATGCCACGATTGATAATGACATTGCCTCTAATGGTGATCTGCTGCCCACACGCGGTAAAACGGCTGTGCGCAGCCCGACACTTCAGGCCGCAGCCGGGCTGACTTACGATGACGGGCATTTTTTTGGCACCGCGACCCTCAAATATACCGGCCATCAATATGCTACGTTCATGAATGATGAACGGATGTCCGACCATGTCACAGGCAATCTGGCCGTGGGCTACCGGCTTTCTGATGTGGCCATGCTGCACAAGCCGGAGTTCCGTATGAACTTTATCAATATCAGCAACCAGCATTACCTGTCCGGCGTGGCAGACCCAACGCTGAATGCAAAAAGCACAACAGGCCGCTACGGCAGCACTCTTGCTGGCAGTGCACCGGATTATTACATCGGCGGTGGGTTTGCTGCGTTATTTACCGCGTCCACGGGGTTCTGACCGTTATGAGCGGTATTCTCGCACGTCTTTTTAGCGGCCAATCCCCTCAGTCACCAAAGGCCGATGCGCCCGGCCAGTTTGGTGTGCATGGTGTGCAGGACAAGCGCGACTGGCCACCTTTAACAGAGGAGGAAGTGGCGTCCGTGCTGGCGCATTATCCTTCTTTGCCCCCTGTTACGGCTATCCTCTGGCATAGTATGCGGCCTTTTTCCGCTGCGGGGATTGTGTTGCTAAAAGGCGTTGGCGCCAAGACGGTCGTGGTCAAACGCCACCATGCGCAGTTGCGGAGCGTGGCCGCGCTGGAGGTAGAGCACGCCTTTATGCAGCATCTGCGGGAGCGTTCCATTCCTGTCAGCACGGTGCTGAGCACAGGCAGTGGGACCACGGCGGTTACGCAAGGCATCTGGACGTACGAGCTTTTTCTACCCGCACATGGGGAGGATTTGTATCGGGACACCATGTCGTGGCAGCCCTATCAGTCTGCTGACCACGCGCGTGTGGCTGGAGCTGAACTGGCGCGGCTGCACAAGGCGGCGGAGGGGTTTGACGCCCCGGCGCGAGGTAACACCTGTCCGCTGGTTTCCAGCATGGTGGCTGTGGGGCAGGCGGACCTTCTGCCTGCCTTGCGGGAATGGTGCGCGCAGCAGCCGGGGTTGGCCCCACAACTGGCAGGCCGCCCGTGGGAGCAGGATGTGCAGGCCGTGTTGGAGCCGTTTCATGCAAAACTGCGCCCCTTGCTGGCGCATGTAACACCCTGCTGGGGGCACGGGGACTGGCACGGTTCCAACCTTCTCTGGGCGACGGGGTATGAGGCGGGCATTACCAGCGTTCTGGATTTTGGCATGGCAGACCGCACCTGTGCGGTGTTTGATCTCGCCGTAGCGTTGGAGCGCAGTGGGGTGAAGTGGCTGGACCTGCCCGCGCCGGGTGTTGTGGTCTATCAGCAGATGCGGGCCGTAATGGAAGGCTACCAGAGTGTGCGGCGGCTGAGTGCTGTAGAGCGCGCCTTGCTGGTGGCGTTTATGCCGTTGGTGCATGTGGAATTTGCTTTTTCGGAAGTGGCGTATTTCGGCACGTTGCTGAAGGACGCGGCATCCGCCGAGGTCGCCTATACCGAATATCTTCTGGACCATGCCCGCTGGTTTGCCTCAGCGGAGGGGCGTGACCTGCTGGACTGGCTACCTGCTGAACTGGCCCGCGTTCCGGCTGCTCCGCAATGAGTCTGCTGGAAGTGCTTGCCGTGCTGTTCAGCGCGGCAGGCGTGTGGCTAACGGGCCGCAGACTCATGCTGTGCTGGCCGGTTATGCTGGTTGCTTCCGTGTTGTATGGCGTGGTGTTCTGGCAGGCGCATCTCTACGCGGATACAGCGTTGCAAGGGGTATTTGCGGCCTTGTCGCTCTATGGCTGGTGGGGCTGGCTGCGCGGTGTGGCGCATGACGGCGCAGTGTGGAGTGTGCAGCCCCCACGTAATGCGGTGGTGGGCGGTGTTGCCTTGGGCCTTGTTGCCGGACTGCTTATGGGGGCCGCCCTGCTGCACTGGACGGATGACCCTAATCCCATTTTGGATGCGCTGCTGAGTGCATTCAGTATTCTCGGGCAGGTGTGGATGGCCCGGCGTTATCTGGTAAGTTGGGTCGTGTGGCTGGTGGTGGACGTGCTCTATACTGGCCTGTTTGTGGTGCGCGAGCTGTATCTGACAGCGGGCCTCTACGCCGCCTTTGTCGCGCTGGCAGTGGCAGGGTGGGTGCAGTGGCGGGCGGCCGATGCGGCAGAAGGTATAAACGCCCAAAGGGAATGAGCGTGTTACACGATGCCAAAAAACTCCAAGCCAAGACTATAACTGGTTATGGATTTTTTGCTCTCTCTAGAATGTGTGAAAATAATTCCTAACGAATACTGTTGTATAGTTTTAACTTAAAGGCTTAGTAAATGAGAGCTTTGCTTTAAAGGTTGAAAAATAATTTCCTGTGAATGGAATAGTATGATGGTCAGTTTTTCCAAAACGTCGGGAGCAGGCAGGATACTGGTGCCGCTTCTCGGTCTTCTTATCGCGTTGCTGGGGTTGGTTCTCTTTCTCGGCGGGGCGTATCTCCTGTTTCTTGGAGGGAGCCCGTATTATGTGCTGATGGGGACCGCACTCCTGCTGTCCGGGTATCTTCTGGGCAGCGGGGACATCCGTGGCGCGTGGCTCTATCTGGCAAGCTGGGCTGCGACAATTCTGTGGACGATTTATGAAGTCGGGTTCGACTGGTGGGCTTGGCTGCCCAGAGATTTCGGCCCGACGATTATAGCGGCATTGGTTGTGGCCTGCCTTCCGCTCCTGCGTCGGCAGGAAAATCAGGACCTGCGGAGTGGGAGCTTTGACCATGCGTAAATCAATAGCGTTAGCAACGACGGCTCTTCTGGGCGGTGCTTTGTTCCAGCCCGCTGTGGCTCAGGTCAGGACGTCAGACGGTGCGCCTTCTGAAACCATGAATGACCAGCAGAACGTACCCGAAAAGTTTCGGGCACCGCCGCCATCAGCACCGCAGGCGCCGGGGGTCAATGCAGCGAACTTGCCGGATAATCCGGAAATAAACGCTGCCGACATCCCGCCAATGGTACCGCAGGCCAGTGCAAATCCTGCCCCGGCGGACTGGCCCGCCTATGGTCGCGGTGATGCGCAGAATCGCTATTCCCCTCTGGCTCAGATAACGCCGGAAAATGTGGGGAAATTACAGCGGGTTTTTGTTTATCATACAGGCAGCAAGCCTGCTCCCGGCCAGCAGAATAAATGGGCAGCCGAGACGACACCCATCAAGGTGGGAGACTCTCTGTATATGTGCTCCGCCCTGAATGACGTTATGCGCATTGATGCCGCGACGGGGAAGGAAATCTGGAGACATGCATCCGGGGTCAAATACCAGTCGATCCCCTATACTGCCGCCTGTAAGGGTGTGACGTACTATACGTCCTCCACCGTTCAGGAAGGGCAGCCCTGCCATAATCGTATTATCGCCTCCACGCTGGACATGCGCCTGATGGAGATGGATGCGGAAACGGGAAAATCCTGTGAGGCGTTTGGTTTTGGCGGCCAGATTAACCTGATGCAGGGGATGGGTGAATCGGTTCCGGGCTTTGTCTCCATGACAACTCCGCCGCCTGTTATTAACGGCATTGTGGTCGTTAATCATGAAGTGCTTGATGGCCAGCGGCGGTGGGCACCCAGTGGCGTTATTCGCGGGTATGATGCTGAGACGGGCAAATTTGTCTGGGCGTGGGACGTTAACAACCCTGAAGATCATCATCAGCCCGGTCCGGGCAAATTCTATAGTCGTGGCACGCCTAATTCATGGGCTGCGATGACGGGTGATAATGAACTCGGGCTTGTTTACGTGCCGACAGGCAATTCGGCCGGGGATTATTATAGTGCTCTTCGGTCAGATCAGGAGAATGCTGTTTCATCGTCAGTCGTGGCGCTTGATGTCAAGACAGGCTCACCCCGGTGGGTTTTCCAGACAGTCCATAAAGATGTCTGGGACTATGATATCGGTTCTCAGGTGACGAAGTTTGACTACAAGGCAGCGGATGGCACCGTGACGCCTGCCATGCTTGTGCCTACCAAACGCGGCCAGACATTTGTGCTGGACCGCCGCACAGGCAAGCCGCTGCCAGAGTTTCCGGTTGAGGAACGGGCTGCTCCGTCACCGGGACCAGTGCAGGGTGACCCTCGCTCTGCCACGCAGCCTTGGTCGGTCGCGTTCCCGCGTCTCGGTTTTCCGCCGCTCAAGGAAAGCGACATGTGGGGTATGTCTCCCATTGATCAGCTGTTCTGCCGTATCAAATATCGGCAGGCTGATTATGAAGGGGAGTTCACGCCGCCGCGCCTGCACCGTCCGACAATCGAATATCCCGGTTATAACGGCGGCTCGGACTGGGGCAGCATGGCGTATGATCCTCAGTCGGGTATCGTTATTGCCAATTGGAACAATACCCCGATGTATGACCAGTTGCTGACCCGTGAACAGGCTGTGAAGCAGGGCTTGATGCCGGTTGACGCGCCCGGCTTCAATCCGTCCGCAGGTGGTGCCGAAGGTGCTGGTGCTATGGCGGAAACACCTTTTGGTGTGTCTGTGGAGCCGTTCTGGAATCGCTTTACGGGCATGATGTGTAACAAGCCGCCTTATGGCATGATTGAAGCAATTGACATCAAGACGAAGAAGGTCCTATGGCAGCGGCCACTGGGCACAGCACGCGCGAATGGTCCGTGGGGTCTGCCGACTGGTCTGCCTTTGAATATTGGCACGCCTAATAACGGGGGCTCTGTTGTGACGGCGGGTGGTCTGGTGTTTGTTGCCGCAGCGACCGACAATCAAATTCGAGCCATTGATATCAAGACCGGCAAGGATGTGTGGAGTGACGTGCTGCCCGGTGGTGGGCAGGCTAATCCGATGACTTATGAGGTGAATGGACGGCAGTATGTGGCCATTATGGCAGGCGGACATCACTTTATGATGACACCTGTGAGTGATGCGCTGGTTGTCTACGCTCTTCCGGCTGACAGCCACTAATGCAAGACTGAAAACACTAGACGATAAGAAACTTGGGCGGCCGTGTTGTTGACAAAAATACGGTCGCCTTCAAGCATTATGGCCACACTCCATGGCAGGTTGCGTGTTTTTGATGTGGCCATCGCAAGGGAGTTTTTGCCTGTATTTTTCAGAACAAAATCTCAGAACAGACGGTCTCGGCATGGTCATGATTTTCCATGTGAGGCAGCAGACAACTTGCGTTAAGAGCCTGCGCACCATCTCTACTTGACAATAATTCTCATTATCATGTAAGCGGCACATATCGGTAACGTATGGGCAGGCGGCAAGGTCGTTATGAGAATTTCGCGTTCTGTGACGGGTGTATTCCCCGTGCTCTTTCTGGCGGGGGTGGCCACGTCACCCAGCGCAATGGCGGAAACCGTGCCCGTGCCGGAAAGCCGGTCCGATACGGAAAAAAATGTAGAGAATATCCGCACCCGCAAGGCCAGTGCCAATCCGGAAGTCGTCATTGTTACGGCAACAGGCCGCTCCAGTGCCTCGGCCTCCACCAAAACCCGTACGCCCATTATTGAATCCCCTCAGACAATTTCTATTGTCAGCCGAGAAGAAATTGAACTCCGGGCGTCTCCCACCGTGGCGGACGCCTTGTCCTACACAGCCGGTGTGCAGGCGGAACCCTCTGGTATTGATAGCCGTGTGGATGAAGTTTCAGTCCGTGGTTTTGGCGCAGGCGGGTTTTCCTCCAACAACAACTTTGTGGATGGCCTGCGCCTACCGTCCGGGGGGCAATGGACCCGGACCTCGTTTGACCCCTTTGCGCTGGAACAGATTGAAGTGCTCAAAGGCCCCTCTGGTGCGCTGTATGGTCAGACGGCACCGGGGGGCGTGGTCAATCTTGTCACCAAACGTCCGACTGCCAAAAGTGAGGGTGAGTTTTTTGTGCAGGGCTCGGGTTTTACCAACCTCAATAATGGGCAGGGGCAGGCGTCGGGTGATGTTTCCGGCAAGCTGAATAAAAGCGGCACGGTCATGGGCCGGGTGGTGGCTCTGGCGCGCTATGGCGGTACACAGGTGAATAGCGTCAATACCGGGCGCTATTATATTTCTCCAAGTCTGACATGGCAGCCCACGCTCAACACCAAATGGACGCTGCTGGCCCAGTATCAGCGCGATCAGGGCGGCTCCACCTTCCAATTCCTGCCTGCTACCGGCACGCTGTATCCATCTCATGGTCGCTATATCAAGAACGATGCCAATATCGGAGAGCCGGACTGGGACACGTTTGACCGTAATCAGGCGTTGATTGGCTCGTTTCTGGAGCATAAATTCAGCAAATATCTGACGGTGCGGAATAACACCCGCTATACCTATCTGGATACTCTTTACCGCGCCACGGTTCTGTCTGGTGACACGCTGGGCAAATGCCCGCCATCACTGAAAGGCTGCGTGGCGGGAGAAACCGTTAACCGCCGGGCAGTGGAAGGACGGGGGCGTTCACAGGGCGTAGCGACAGATACACAGATTGAAGGGCATGTCATAACCGGTCCGGTGCGGCATTTGCTGTTAGCGGGCACGGACTATTTTTATACTGACTGGAACCATTCACGGGATTTGGTCAATTCCTCCCTTGTTGCTCCTCTGCTGAATATTTTTGATCCGCATTCCCGTGGGGCGGCGGGATATGAAAGCGCACTGGGGCCACAGGTTTATACCGCTACGGAAAGTCAGCAAAATGGCGTCTATTTTCAGGATCAGCTCAAGTTTGACCGCCTGCGTGTTACCATTGGCGGTCGGCAGGATTGGGCGCGGGACGATACTCTGAATGTGCTGACCAAAAAACGCTATATCACAAAATCCGATGCCTTCACTTGGCGGGCAGGGGCGGTGTATCTGTTTGATAACGGACTAGCCCCGTATTTCAGTTATGCGCAGTCCTTCCAGCCTCAGGTGTCTGACCCATCCACCGCGCGGGACGGCTTGCCGTTTAAACCCACCAAGGGGGACCAGTATGAGGCCGGGTTGCGTTATCAGTACGGTAAAAGCATCTATATTACCTTTGGTGGTTACCAGATTACCCAGAAAAACATGACCACGCCGGACCCGGAAGGCACACAGTGCGGCACGGCGACCTGCCTTGTGCAGACAGGCAAGGGCCGGGTGCGGGGTCTGGAACTGGAGGGTCGCGCAAATCTTGTGTGGGATACCTCAGTTATTTTTACCGGCACGCGGAGTGATGCCAAAATTACGCGGTCCAATTTTGCGGCTCAGGTCGGGAACTATCTGCCGCAGGCCCCAAAATGGATGGCTTCCCTGTTTGTGGACAAACGCTTCCGTTCTGGGCTGTTGCGCGGTGTGGGCGCTGGCGGCGGCGTGCGCTATACCGGGCATAGTTACGGGAATACTGCCAATACGCTTTCCATCCCCGGATATACGGTGTTTGACATGTTCTTGCGGTATGATTTTGCAGAAGCGCGACCAGAGTGGAAGGGGCTGACCTTTTCCATCAACATGCGCAATATTGCCAACAAGCGGTTTGTAGCGACCTGTACTGCTATTTCCGCCTGCTATTACGGGCAGGGGCGGAGTGTAATTGGTCGCTTGGAATATCGCTGGTGAATTCTGTTATTTTTGACGTCTCAGTAAGTATTCTGGCCGTCTTATGGAGTGTGCTGGCTGGGGTGAGCGTTTATTTGTCCGCCCCGCGTCAAATGATGGTGCGCAAGGCGTTGCCTGCCAGAACAGGGCTTGGACTGGCAGGCGTTTCCGCAGTGATGGCGTTATGGCTGTTTTGTCAGGTGGCAGGTGTGCTGACCAGCGTGTTTGCACTGGTGGTTGTCCTGATGAGCGTCTGGTCGTTCCTGCCGCTCTGCGTGGCTTTGTTGCGCCGGAGGCAAGGGGCATCATGAGTAGAGAGGTGCGAAAATTCAGCACAGATCAGTGGTTTTTTAAGGTTCTGGCTTCGGTTTTTCTGGGGTCACTTCTGGTCTGTGGGATGATGGGGGTTGTGGGGGTGGTGTGTCATACTGATGGCAACCCACGCACAGCATCCGCCCAATATCTGATGTGGATGGCCGCTCTTGTCTGGAGTGTCGTGTTAAGCGGCTGTTTTCTTTTTCGTTCCGGGTGGCAGGCATGGGGCGTTCTGGCTTTAGCCAATAGTGCGGCGTGGGGATTATTTTCTCTGCTACGGAGTGTCATGGCATGAAACTGCGCGCTGATTTTGTGCAGCTTTACCGCGATGTGCATAGCTGGGTGGGAGTTATTGCCGGATTATTCTTGTTTGTGGCGTTTTATGCCGGTTCTATCACGATGTTTGAGGAGCCTCTGCAATACTGGGCCTCTTCTCCTGTTGCCCTCCCGCCGCCTGTAAGCCTTGAACACACGCCGGACCTTTTGCAGAAAGTGCTGGCGGCCTACCCGGAAGCCCGAACGGACTATACCATTACTGTCGCCCCGCAGGATGGGCAGAATGCCCGCGTGACATGGGGTGGTAGCGGCGGGCAGGCGCACCGTGCACCGACGCCGGTTATGGCGGCGGGTCTGGACGGGGAGGGATCCCTTATCGTTGTTCCCAAAACAGATTCTGATGCAGCGCATTTTATAGATGTTCTGCACCAGCAGGTTGGGCTGCCTTTGCCGCATACGCCCGCTATGGTGTTGATGGGTCTTGTCGCTCTGCTTTATACCATAGCTCTTGTGTCAGGCGTTATTGCGTATCTGCCTGCGCTCTTCAAAACGCTGTTTGCGGTGCGTCTGGGCCAGAGTGTGCGCAAACGCTGGCTGGATCTACATAACTTGCTGGGCCTGTTCTCGTTGCCTTTTCATCTGGTTATGGCGGTTTCCTCCGTTGTTTTTGCTTTTCATGATCAGATTTTCACGGTTGAACATCTGTTGTTTGCGCGCCCTGTTGCGGCTCGGCACGGTGGTGTGGCGGGTTCTTTCATGGTTTCTGCCCCGACCAACGCCGCGCCTACTCTTTCTCCGGTGTTGGCGCCGACAGACATTCTTGCGCTTATGGCGCGGCAGGCTCCGGGATTTGTACCAGAGACGCTGAACTATAGGCAGCTTGCACACGGTAGAGATGTGGTGCGTGTGTTTGGGCATGATGCGCGCTACCCTACACGGGGGCCGACGGGCGGGTTTGTTGTGCTCAACGCTCATACCGGAGCAGTACAGTCCGGCGAGTATATGCCGGGTCATCAACCTGTAAAATTCTCTATTCTGACTTCTTTTTTTGCGCTGCATTTTGGCAGTTATGGCGGGATGCCTGTGCGCTGCGGGTATGTGCTGTTGGGGTTGGGTGGGGCGTTTCTGTTTTACACGGGAAACCAACTCTGGATTGTCAGCCGGAGGCGGCGGGAGCGGCAGAATGGTGCCGTGGTGGAAACACGCGGCACAAAATTTCTGGCGGCTTTGACAAGCGGCTGCATCATAGGCTGTGTGGCAGGTCTTTCTGCCGTGTTCTGCGCTGTGCCAGTGTTGCCTTCTGGAGGTACTTATAGTGCAGTTTCCACTGTCTATTACAGTGTGTTTTGTCTGTTTGTTGTCACGGCGTTCTGCTTGCCGGGTCAACGTGGGGTTCGATTTTTGCTGGCAGCGTCGGGTGTGGTGACGGCATGTGTGCCGTTCATGCTCTGCCTGCACGGTGCGTATTTATTGCGCATAACGGCTGGGGCGGGGGTAGCGGTTATGGCCTGTTTATTGAGCCTGTTTTTGTTTGTTGGTGCGATGAAGCATACGCGGGAGCTTTGAAAAGCTCCAAGTTATAAAAACGGCTTTTCTGCTTAATGTTGGACTGTCAGTGCAATCTGCAAAATCACAATGGCGAAAACGCCGGTGTTATAGAGCGCATGGCAGCAGGCGGTGGTCCAGAAGGGGCTGCCGCGGCGGGATTTGGTGGTCAGATAAAAACAGGCAAAAAAGCAGACCGACCCGACAAGCCCGACCGCCAGCGCCATGGACCAGTTCCGTTGTGGGGTAATGCCGTGCCCACGGCTATGGTGGTCTAGCGTGAAAAATATAGCCGTTGTTATAAAGGACAAGGCCCATCGCCACGTCTGGTTTTTAATAAATTTTCCGAAAAACCAGTAGGGCAGAAAAAAGAAAATAAAAGTCTCGAACACCGGCGCAATCACAATCGCCGCGAGAGCAAAAGCCGGGATGGACGCGGGGGTGGCTGTTTTGCTCACCGCTCCGGACAGGAAGACAATCATCATGCTCAGAGTGCTGAGTGAGGCCTGAGCGCACAGACAGCGCAGGCAGTAAAACCAGTTTACAGTAAAGCGGCTTTGGTTTTGTGCGATCGTGCCCGGAATGTCTGTCGGCGTGATGTCTGTTGTTGTCTTGTCAGGAGGTGTCATGCGTGCGCCTTTGCTTTTAGGAAAAGATGATGGTCCGGTGGCCGTTAAGCATCACGCGCTGTTCCACATGCAGTTTGACTGCACGGGCTAGCACCTGAGATTCAACGGAACGGCCAGTCGCCACATAATCCTCGGCGGATAGGCTGTGGGTAACGCGGGCGGTTTCCTGCTCAATAATCGGGCCTTCATCAAGATCTGGCGTGACGTAATGGGCGGTGGCCCCAATGAGTTTCACGCCGCGGGCAAAAGCCTGATGGTAAGGGCGTGCGCCTTTGAAGGAGGGCAGGAAAGAGTGATGGATGTTGATGATGCGGCCGCTCATCTCGGTGGAGAACGCGTCGGACAGTACCTGCATGTAGCGGGCCAGCACGATCAGGTCCGCTCTGGTTTCCGTGACCAAAGCGCGCAGGCGGTCTTCCTGTTCCGATTTGTTGTCTTTGGTGACCGGCCAGTAATAGTAGGGAATACCTGCCTGTTTGGCGGCGGTGGCGCTCTCTTGATGGTTGGAGACAATGGCCACAATTTCTGCCCGCAGCCAGTTGACGCGAACCTGATACAGCAGGTTGAGCAGGGCGTGATCAAACTTGGAAACCATGATGATGAGGCGTGGCAGCACGGCGCTGTCATGCAGGCGCATGGTCATGCCAAATTTCGCCTGCACGGGTGACAGACTGGCGCGAATTTCTTCAAGGCCGCCGGGTGCGGGAGCGGTAAAAGCCAGCCGCATGAATAGCCGCCGGGTGGACTGATCACTAAACTGGTGGGTTTCCAGAATATCAGCACCTTTTTCTGCCAGAGCGGTGGAAATGGCGGCCACGATGCCGGGCCGGTCTGGGCACGAAAAAGTCAGGGTAAAGTGCATGGCGCGTCAGTGGTCCTTGTGTCGTCAGGCCAGCCGGAAAGGACATGGCGTAGGGAGGCGCAAAGTGTGCCAAGCTCGGGGCTCTCCCGCAACTGCCGCAGGACTGCCCGGTGTGCGGGGGCGGCAGGGGTGATGTGGATGACTCGCGCTTTTTCTCGAATCGCTCGGACTGTTCAATGTGCCGCTATGTCAATCATAAAAATGTAAAAAAAGCCCTAAGGCGCAGAAAACCGCCGTTTGCGGTAGGTCTGACCTTAGGGCTTGGGCTTTGTTTATCCACAGAAGTCGGGGAAAGACTGTGGGAAAAGTCTGTGGATAGTTTTGTGGAGTGTAGATAGGCAGTGCGTTCTTTTCACATTTCCCGGTTTGTTCTTCTCTATTGGCTAGAACGTTCCAGCAGATACGCGGCCAGCACAACGGCCTCATTCTCTTCCGTGTTTTTCGCGCCGAACAGCAGGGTCAGCGGGCCTTTCTTGGCCAGTGTTTCAAGCTGTTCCACACAGGCGGGGTTGGACTCTAGCTCCGCCCGGTAACGCTCACAGAACCCCGCCCAGCGGGCTGGGTCATGCCCGAACCACTCGCGGAGTTCCGTGGAGGGCGCAATGTCCTTTAGCCACAGGTCCAGCGCGGCGTGTTCCTTACTCATGCCGCGCGGCCACAGGCGGTCCACCAGCACGCGGGTGCCGTCTGTGGGGGCTGGGTCATCATAAATACGCCGGACCTGTATGCCCGCACCGTGGTGGGTGGACGCAGGGTGGTGCGTGTCAGACAGTGTGGACATTACAGGTCTCCTCTTTAGGTGGCGTGGTGTTACGCTGCGTTCAGCGCATCATCCAGCGTGGTGGCGGGGCCGAACACTTCGTGCCGCAGGCGGTCCTCTGGAACACCAGCAGCGTGCAGGCCGGCAATCATGTCCTGCATAAAGGCTTCCGGCCCGCAGATGTAATAGAACGCATCAGCCGGGCTATTGTTTTTAACCCACTGAGGTGTGATGCGTCCGGCGTGGGCCGTGGTGCCGGATGTGGTCTGGCTGGCCAGTGCATCCGCCGGGGTATGGGTGTAGAAAATATCCGCATTCGCGACGTTTTTGGCAGACAGGGAACGCACGAGTGCACCAAAGGCTTCCGTCTGCGGTGTGTCTGTGCCGTGGATAAAATGCACCGGACCCTGTGCGCCAGCCGGGCAGCCCTGTGCGGCTGCGGCAAGTCTGGCAGCGCGGGATTCGAGCATGGCAATAAACGGCGTTACACCAACACCCGCACTTAGCAGCACAACAGGCTCTGTCTGGGGGGAGGGCAGGGTGAAGGAACCAGCCGGAGCGGAGACCTGTAGTTCCGTGCCGACCTGTGCGCTGTCATGCAGCCAGCCGGACACCAGCCCATTATCAGCCCGACGCACGCTGATGCGGTAGCTGTGGCCATTGGGCGCGGAGGAAATGCTATAATTGCGCCGCTGGTTGCCATGGCCGGGCACATCAAGTGAGAAGCTTAGATACTGGCCGGGTGTGTGCGCCATAACGGGTTTGCCGTCTGTAGGCATGAGTTCAAAGGAGGTGACCAGCGCACTTTCCTGCGTGCGGTTCTGAATGGTGAAGGACCGCCACCCTGCCCAGCCACCGGGGGCGGCTTCATGCGCCTTGTAAATCTGGCTTTCCCGATTGATTAGTACGTCGGCCAGAAATCCATAGGCTTTGGCCCATGCATCCATGATCTCGGGTGTGGCGGCATCTCCCAGCACATGCGCAATAGCACCCAACAAAGCGGTGCCGACATGCGGATAATGTTCGGGCAGGATGTTCAGCCCGACATGTTTTTCCGCAATGCGTTCCACCATATCCCCCAGCTTATCGAGGCTGTTGATGTTGCGGGCATAGGCCAGAACCGCCAACGCCAGAGCAGTAGGCTGGCTACCGTTTTTCTGATGGGCGCTGTTAAACAGAGCGCTGATGGCCGGGTCTGCCAGCAGGCGTTTGTACATTTCCGTGGTGATGTCCAGACCATGTGCTTCCAGTGCGGGAACACAGGCGGTGACGATGGCGCGGGTTTTGTCGTCGAGGGAGGCAGTCATGGGAAGGAGTCCTGCTCAATAAGGTGTATATTTCATACACCTTATAGGATGCTGGCTAAAAGCCTGTCAAGTGGAGTACACACGGCCTTATGCGCTTGACCTTGTACACAGATTACGCCCTGCGAACGCTCCTCTATCTAGGGGGGCATGCTGACCGCCGTGTTTCCATCCGTGAGGTGGCGCAGGCCTACGGCATTTCAGAAAACCATCTGGTGAAGGTCATTCATCATTTGGGCCGGGGTGGCTTTGTGGATACGCTGCGTGGTCGGCATGGCGGGTTGATGCTTTCCCGACCGCCGGAGCAGATCAATGTGGGCGATGTGGTGCGGCATACGGAGGATGATATGGCGCTTGTCGGCTGTATGGCTCCCCCCGGTAAGGAGAGTGGCCGTGCCGGGGAGCGGTGTATTCTGGCTCCAGCCTGCACTCTGCGCGGCGTGTTAGGGGAGGCTCTCGGCGCGTTTATGGCTGTGCTGGACAAGCTGACACTGGCCGATTTGCTACGGCCTTATGAGATGCAGACTCTGCGCGCCATTGCGCCAAAGCAGGAAAAAGTCGTGCCAGAGGCTTAAACACGCTGGACTCCTCCTTTCTATCCTCGCTTTGCTGGTATGTCGGCTTCTGGTATGTGTTTTTGGGAATTTGTGAACGAGTTTTATGATACCGCCAACGCGGTGGTGACGGTCAGTGACATGCGTTTGCTTAAGGCTGGCACAACAGTTGTGCTGTCTGGCGTCATGAATTTTTGATATAATGACCAGCGGGCTGAGTGTTGCTTATTCCATGTTAGAACTGGTGCCGCACGGATGTGTTCTCCCAGTCTGATGGCTCGCTTGTCTGCAAATTTTTAAGGTTCCGCCGCTTGACGCGCGAACATTAGAACCTCTTCCTTCATAAAAGTTGTTTTTGTAAACAGCGTGAATCCATTTTTCTCGGCAACACGAACCGACGCTTTATTCTGCGGAGCGATAATGCACACGGAGCGCCTGTAAGGTGTCTCGCTATCCAGCCAGACACAGGCGGCTTTTACGCCCTCGGTTGCAAAGCCCTTCCCGTGACACCATGAGGCCAGAACCCAACCGGCTTCCGATATTCCATCCATGGACGGTGTCACCCCACGATGCGCTTCATTAAAACCGATAGTGCCCGCAAACTGGCCAGTCTGCTTTTCCCGCACCATCCAGAAGCCAAAGCCCATGATGCCCCACAGTCCGCGATAATGGAGCAGCCTGCGCCATGTGGCATTACCATCTTCCGGCTGGCGGGACGTGTAGCGGGCCACAATCGGGTCAGCCCGCATCACCGTGAATTCTTCAAAATCTTTCCTGCAAGGCGCATGCAACAGCAGACGCTCCGTTTCCAGAGACGGTATTTCAGACATTCTTATACTCCGCGCCCTCAGACTCTGGCCGGTGACACAGCGTACTTACTGCAACGCACCCGGTTATTTTCATTCCATAACAAAGAGTGCCAGCACGGCACGCTCACCGCAACAGAGTTTGACGGAAGCAGGTATCAGGCTAGTCTGCACCGCCCCATATCGGGTAAGGAGAAAAACACGTCATGTTCAGCCATATTATGCTTGGCAGTAACGATATCGCCCGCTCCAAACGGTTTTATGATGCCATTATGGGGGCCATGGGCTGCGGCCCGGTGGAACCGAATGCCAAAGGGCGGCTGGCCTACGTGCATCGCGGTGGTCGTCTGGTTATTACCAAGCCGCTCAATGGCCAGCCTGCCACCGCAGGCAATGGCAGCACCATCGGGTTTGCCGTAAGCAGCCCGGAAGAGGCAGATGCTTGGCACAAGGCTGGCGTTGCCAATGGTGGAGAAGCTATTGAAAATCCGCCGGGCATCCGCAACTCCGCCGATGGTGGTCACTATTATCTGGCCTATCTGCGTGACCCGGACGGAAACAAGCTATGCGCGCTTTTCAACATCCCCTCTGAATAAAGAAGTTTCCTGAACTACGCGCGCCCGTGCTTGGCTTGCCCGGTCTAGCCGGGGTGCGTGGCAGGAGCAGGCTGTTTCCTATGTGCTGTCACGCAAGACAGCACACTGGCGGCCACCAGTCCGAACGCCGCCAGTTCCAGCGGGCGGGGCAGTCTCTGTTCCCACAAAAATCCATAAAGCAGCGCAAAAAGCGTTTCAAACAGGATCATCTGTCCTGTCATGGTCAGCGGTAGCAGGCGGCTCATGCGGTTCCACAACGCATTGCCGACAATGGAAGCCAGCAGCGCCACCGCAAGGGACACGCCAGAAAATCGACTCCACGCGGCTGCCGAATGCCCTCCCCGTTCTGCCAGCAGAGCAAACGGTAACAGCAGGGCGGCTTGTGCGCCGGTCACGACACCGATCAGCAGGTTCCAGTCATGCACAGACACAGCGCGCAGGCGGGTCAGGCAACGGCTGTTGCCTACGGCATACGCCGTCCATGAAACCAGCGCCCCTACGGCGCAAAACAAACCTTGCACCGTATGCCCGGACGCCTGCGGCACCATAAGCGCCTGCCAGCCAATACACGCCGCCCCGGCGGCACACAGGGCTAGCGAGAGCGCCAGCGTTCTGAGGGGAAGCGCTCCTTGATCGCGGCTGCCAATCAGTGTGACCGTCACGGGTAAAAACCCGATGATGAGGGATGTCAGAGCAATTCCGCCGCTCTGCACGGCCTGAGACAGCAAAATATAATAAATCGTGTTTCCGGCTAGAGAGAGCCAGACCACAGACTTCCAGTTCCGTGCGCTTAGCACGCCGGAAATCCGTTGCCAGCGCGGCAGAATCAGCAACCCGGCAATCGCCCCGTATGCAAGGTATCGTCCGGTGGCCAACAGTGGCGGGTTAAAGTCCCGCACGAGTTCGGGCGCAAGCAAGGCCACCCCCCACAAGGCTCCAGCGCCTGCCGCACAGAGAATACCCTGTCCTGTCTGGCTCATCGGCTTCGGCTTTGTCGCCATGGGGTCTGCTATCCTTCCCGCAGATGCTATGCGCGCCAAATCCGTCCACACGGCCGCGCATATATTAAACATTTGTGACAGATCTGGCAGCGCACGGCGTTTTGCGCACAGTGGAGGCCAGCAGTTCACCCTCTCAATGGATACGGAAACCGCCGCTCATGGTCCAGTTCAACCGCCGCACATTTCTCTCGCTGACCGCGGGCCTGACATTCGCTCCGCTTACCCGCTCCCTCGCCGCCGTGCCTAACCGGCCGCCGTTGCGCAAGCATGATCCATTTACCTTCCTGTTCATTACGGACACCCATCTTCAGCCTGAACTGAACGCCAACGCAGGCTGCCACAGCGCCTTTCTGAAAGCCCGCACCGTTCCGGCAGATTTTGCCATTCAGGGCGGAGACCATGTGTTTGATGCCCTCGGCGTGAATGCGGGCCGCGCCACAATGCTGATGGATCTCTATAAGCGCACGGCGGATGATCTCACCATGACGGTGCATCACACCATCGGCAATCATGACTGTTTTGGCGTTTATACCAAAAGCGGCGCACAGCCGACGGACCCGTTTTACGGCAAAAAATATTTCGAGGACCAGTTCGGCCAGCTCTATTATTCCTTTGACCATAAAGGCGTGCATTTTGTAGTGCTGGATTCCATCGGTATTACGGTAGACCGGATGTATGAAGGCCGGATTGATGCCCTGCAGATTGCGTGGCTAAGCCGCGATCTTGCTGGCCAGCCGGAAGGTATGCCCATTATTATTGTCACCCACATTCCGCTGGTCACAGCAATTGAGGACTATGACGCCCCGCCGGAAAAACCGCAGAAACACCACGGTATAAGTGTGGTCAATGCGTATGAGGTGCTGCCGCTGTTTGACAAATACAACGTGATTGGCGTGCTACAGGGTCACACGCATATTCTGGAACGCGTGGAATGGCATGGTGTGCCCTATATTACCGGCGGCGCGGTCTGCGGTAACTGGTGGCATGGCACACGTCTTGGCACACCGGAAGGTTTTATGGTGGTGGATGTCAAAAATGGCGCTTTAAAAACACGTTATGAAACCTACGGCTTTCAAAGCGTAGACCCGCGTAATACCTGAAAACACCAATCCGGTGTGGAAGCATACCCCGCGCCAACAAAAAAGCCGCCCCAAAGGGCGGCTTTTTCACACAGCAAATCTGCGGTTTAAAGCGTTAGAGCGCTTTAATGCTTACCGCAGATGTCTTGCCGTTACGACCAGCTTCGAGCTCATAAGAGACTTTCTGGCCTTCGTTCAGAGTGTGCATGCCAGCGCGCTCAAGTTCAGAGATGTGAACGAACGCATCCTGACCACCATCTTCCGGCTGAATGAAACCAAAACCCTTGGTGGGGTTAAACCATTTTACGGTGCCTGTTGCCATAACAAAGGCTCCTTCACAAACAAAAGCGGTCGTGCACAAAACACACACGAAATCATAACTTTTAAGGAGATATACCGAACGCAACACGCGCCGAAAACCCGGATAAAAGCACCCGCTGAGCTAAGCCATGCGCCTATCCGGGATGGAATGCAAGGATTAAAGCACATCTTTAAAGACTAAAAGGAGCCAGAAGTCCGTCTTTATCCGTTACTGAGGGAGGCTCATTGCCTTTTTTAGGACGGGAATTTCCCACTTCACACACTTGCAGTTAGAGGGTCTCAGCCTTCCATCTCCCCTTCCAGATCACTCTGCGCCTCCGCCTGTGTGAGCGGTACGGGTTGGCCGTTTAGACGCGTGGCCAATAGATGGCCGAGCGAGACAGCGCTGAGACACAGCAGGACAGAGAGCGTTACAGTCGCCAGTGCCCGTCCCCACGCGCCACTACGCAGAAGATCCAGCGTTTGCAGGCTAAAGGAAGAAAAAGTAGTGTAGCCACCACACAGGCCCATCATGACAAACAGACGCATGTTGTCAGACACCGGATACCGTCCGTCGGCCAGCGTTAGTGTGCTGAAAAACCCGATGATAAAAGACCCCACGACATTGATCCCCACCATGGTTCCCCACGGCATGGTTCGGCTAAAAGGGGCCGTTAGCAGGGTTACGCCATAGCGCGCCAGCGTACCCAACGCACCGCCCAGCATGACCAGAAGACAAGCAGTAAAAGACATTCCCAGAGCCCTTCATTCCAGCGGGTGGTGCTGAAAGCCCGCCACGCTGCGGCGGGAACAAGACGCACGTCTCCCGCCAGATGGATACGGCAGGAGTCATCAGCCCTTACTGGGGCGGTTAAAGGGTGAACCCCATCCCCTTGCGGCTTTTTATAAGGCGTTCGCCACGACGGCTCAAGCTGGCAGAGAAATGCAACCCTGCACCTCTGCCAGCCCAACAGGCGCAAATGTACTTCCAACCTGCGCCATTTTTTGCTTAGTGCGCGGGCAGAAGCCGGAACATGCCGGTGTGCAAGAACCACACCTTTCACCCACCGACGCAACCAGCAGAACAGCACAGGCAGTCTATGGACCCCAAAACTCTTTTCTCCGGCATTACGCTGGCTCTGGGGGCGTTTGCCTCCTTCGCTATCAGTGATGCCTTCTCCAAACTGCTTGGCGGGCAGCTTGACCCGTTTGAGGTTGCCTTCTCTGGCGGGGTCTTCGGTCTCCTTCTGCTGCCTTTTATCCGTAAGCCTGAAGAGTCTTACAGCGATGTGTTCCGCACGCAGGAGCCCGGCATGTGGGTGTTGCGGGCGTTCTGCACCTTTACGGCCACGGCAGCCAGCGTGGAAGCCTTCATGCTGTTGCCTATGCCAGAAGCGCTTTCGTTGATGTTCCTCATGCCGCTGTTTGTCACCATCCTCTCGGTCGTGCTGCTGAAGGAAAAAGTGACCTCATGGGCATGGCTGGCCGTGGTGCTCGGCTTTATTGGTGTGCTGATTGTGCTGCGCCCCGGTGTGCGTGCCCTGCATTTTGGGCATCTGTGCGCCCTGATTGCCGCCGTTGCCAACGCTGTGAGTGTCATTGCCTACCGTCTGGCGGGGCAGGATAGCGCACGGCTTTCCCTGTTTGGTTCCAGCCTAGTCGGCCCATTGGTGGGTAACGGGCTGCTGATGTGGGCCCACGCGACATGGCCGCACGGCGTGACCATGTGGGTCTATCTGTTCGGATACGGGTTTCTGGCCGCCTTTGGCCAATTTCTGATGATGATGGCCACCGCCCGCGCCCCGGCCAACCGCGTCGCCCTGCCGCAATATAGCCAGATGGTGTGGGGCGTGGCGCTCAGCTATCTGGTCTTCCATCAACCGCTGGATGGCTGGACGTTTGTGGGGATTCTGGTTGTTACCCTTTCCGGGCTGCTCAACTGGATCCGTCAGCGCATCCGGTATGAACGCATGGCGTTAAGGGAACGTCTAGAGCGCATGCACGCTCGCAAGGCGGCCAAAGCTGCGGAAAAAATCGCTGCCAAACAGGCCAAGGAGCAGGCAATGCGGGACCGCCAGCAGGCCATTGCGGACAAAATTTCCCCCACCCGATAGCGGCCTCCACCGTGAGACTTTTTCTTGCCCGGCGCATCTCCATGCGTCGGGCTTTTTTTGTTTAGACGCTGGGCAAGTAGAGTTCTTTCAAAAACGTGTACTCATTTGATGTTTTATTAACGTCAATTGTCTCATTTTCGAGAAAAAGTCTTTTGACTTCCGCTCAAGATTAGTTACATGATTTTAATCATTGATGAGCTTATCAAAACCCCAACTATAGCCCTCATATTTCTGGAGCATTTTCATGCGCACACTTTCTGAATCCGAACTGAATGACGTCTCCGGTGGCGGCTCTTTCCTCATTCCCCCCACGCTTGTAGGCATTGGCGCACTGGCTGGAAACACCATCATCGGCATTGATAACACGATCAACAGTTTTCAGGACGCCATTGCCCCCATTGGCGTGGTGCTGACAGCACTCAGCGGACCCATTACAGGCGCGCTGCACCAGTTTAACGATTACGTTATCTACAAAGCCACGCAGGGCCTGAACACCTTTGCTCAGACTCTCGGCGGTACCATCGCGCCGGACTATCACTACGAAAATGAATGGATCCACGGAATCAACTAATCCCGTTCTTTCCATTTCTCTTTTCTTTTTACACTAAAAACACAGGCTGTTTCAAAAAGACCTGTGAGTAAAAACGAGCCTTTTCCGGGGTGGGAGACGTGCGTCTACACCAGTTTTCTACCCCGGAGTTGTCACGCCCTGACTCATGGCCTTACTTTGAAATATCCTTTCAAACAAAGGATTACCGCATGTCATATGCTCCCCTTGCCTTGACAGAAGAACAGCTTGCAAAGCTCCGCGCCGATACAAATGGCGGCACGGAAAATGTTCTTAAAGGCTATCAGGATATTGTATCCTTCATTGCGCAGGCTAACAGCACCGGCAGCAATACCCTCAGCCCAGATAGCACCTTCTGGTACCAGCAGGCCATTACCATCAATGGTAATGACATGACGAGCTTTGGCAACATCTTCATCCACGCCGCGACTGCTTATGGATCACATTGGGATGGCGGGTCCGTTACCTTTCAGCCGCTGTCAGACATTATTGCGGGCTCCGTTATTCAGGATGCATTAAAATCCGGCTCACTCCAGCAGATCAACACCATGCTGCGGGATGATATTGAGGCCTCTCTGAACGTTGGGCACATGACTCTGGGTGGTTGGGGCGGGTCTTTTTATTACTGGAATACGCCATACGACGGGAAAATTACCGTTGGTCAGCAAATTCTGGCAAACCCGCAGGAATATGACAAATTTGTCGCCACCACCGCCAATGCGCTGTGCGTAACGGGCAATCAGGTTATCGAACAGCTTGGCCTGTCCGTGCAATCTGGCTCTCTTCCAGTTCTGATCGATAATTTTGTTAATGCACTCAATGTTGGCGTGCCAACGCTGGTCAATTCCTCGTGCCCGATTAACGTCAAAGCCGACATTATTGCCCGTGCTGTGGATGTTGAGTTTTTCGGCGGAAGTGCCGCAGGCAACCCCAACATGATTGATGGCTATGTGTATCTGGGGAAAGACCTGTTTGGCCACAGCCAGTGGGTGCCGACGGTCGGGGTTGTAACATCCCCTGTGCATCTGTCCCTGAAAGATGGCTGGATTACCAACCAGCTAGACAGCCTGCGCGCCACCCGCATTGCCCAGCAGGACACGCGCTCAGGGAATGGTGCCACCAATATTTACGAGGCCATTGCACAAGGCGCACACCGCCTAATTCCAGTTCCTTCAGAACTGCAAAAACCGGACGGCACCTATATGGAACTGCCGAACCAGCCTTATCCGCAGCCTTTTAACCCCGGTAAGGATGCTAACGAGCATAACACTCTGGTCAATGCCGTTATTTCCAAGCTGGGTAACGGTAACACGACACCACAGACGTCCCTCAAGGCGCTGTCCGCCAATGTCATGGCGGATTTCCTTGCTGCGTCCCCCCACACGGCGCAACCTGCCGCTGTTGCCGCCGCACAGGCTCCCGTACCTGAATGGGCGAGTGCCGCCGCACAGCCGGAACTTCAGACCGCAGCCGCTGCCGTGCTGGCCACAAACCATGCCATGGCACAGTCTGCCCAGCATAACGTGCTGCCAATGGAGCGTCATGGTCTGTTCAGCCACGCAGTCTGATTGCCCTGATGCCGAAATGCCGTGCTCCCTCCGTAGGGCACGGCGCCTTATCTTCTCAGAATCAGCACACAGACGCCTCGTTTTGCTCAGTCAGCCATTGTCCGATCCACAGCAAGGCCAGCGGACGCCTGACAGGTGGGCATCATTTCCACATGATTAATGTTTACGTGCGCAGGTAGCGCCAGAATCCACGCCACGGTTTCCGCAATATCCTCCGGCAAAAGAGGCTTGGTCCCGGTATAAACCGCATCAGCCTTTGCCTGATCACCCAGACGCACGGCACTAAATTCACTGCCACCACACAGGCCCGGCGCAATGGTGGTCGCCCGCACCTGTTTGCCTAGCAGGTCACTCCGCAGGTTCTGCATGAACTGGTCCACAAATGCTTTGGTCGCCCCATAAACATTTGCACCGGGATAGGGATACGTGCCTGCTGTGCTGCCCAATGAAATGACATGCCCGCTGTTACGCGCCACCATACCCGGCAGCAGCGCACGGGTTATTTCCACAAGGCCCGTTACATTGGTGGCAATCATACGCTCCCAGTCAGACGGCTTTGCTTCCCACGCTTTTTCTAGACCCAGTGCCAGACCGGCATTATTCACCAGCACATCCACCTCACGCCAACCTTCCGGTAGGGAGGCGGGGAGTGCCTGCACAGCCGCAAGGTCTGTTACGTCCAGTCGGACCGGCAGCAGCGCGGGACCAGCCTCCTGCGCCAGCGCATCCAGCCGTTCCTGCCTACGGCCCGTGGCAATCACACGGTATCCATCCTTCACCAACCGCAGCGCAATGGCATGGCCAAACCCTGCCGTGGCACCCGTTATCAGAACTGTTTTGAGAGGACGTGTCATTGCTCTTTTCTCCATAACATGGCGAAATCCTACCCCATCATGCGCCTAAAAGGCGGGCCCTGTCACGGTTCACCGATAAGGCCAGTCCCAGCCCCAGTTCCAGCCTCAGTCTCAGCTCGGCTGAGCTTTGCGACTTCTGCGCAGGCGGTTTAGAGGCAGGCTGCTTCACGTTATAGCCTTCAGACGGCGCCATGGCGTCCAGCAAAGCCTGCCCCCGTTCTTCATCAGGCACAGACAGCGGCATCTTTCGAAGTTTCTGCGGAAATTTGATTCTTGGTTCACCAATGTGCGGGCAACGTCACCCCTTTTGTTTGTGATGCTCTTTGGGTGATGATCGAACTGCCTCTGCTGCCCATTGCTGCAAAGCGTGCGGAGGGTGGCCACGTGTGCCTGATCGTAGGCTGCTCGGATGATGGCGTTACAATTCTCCGGACAAAAATGATGCTTGAGGGTGGTGTTTTGACGTTAGTTTATCAAAAAAGGCGATATCGAAGGTCTCGCCTTTATGGAAAAGGACTATGTATAGTCAATAATGCTATTGCTCACTTCACGGATGTTGCGCGTGTACGATATGACACAATAAAACGCATATCGGACGGACAGTTTATGGGAGCAGACTACATATTCTCTCTAGAAAAAATTTAAGATTTAAAGAGGTGTTTTTTCGAAGTGGTTCCTTTATGGCGTCATGCTCCTAAAAGTCCTTTTATATATCCGCCTAAAGGGACAATAAGAGTTCAGTTTAAAGGGTGGACCTGAAAGGCGTGTGGGGATGACTCTTTTGTTTATGAAATACTATTTCTGAAAATCATTTCTTATACCATTCGTGCTTGAAAATAACTGTGCAGCGTCAAGGTCTGGGTTGTTCTGGTGAAATCCCGCACGGTGAGGAGGGTTTTCCAAGTTGGTTCAGACGCTGGCGCAGGATGCGGTTTAACGGTTCAGAAAACGTGCGGCTGATCGCGCTGGCCAACAGACCGGAGCCGATGAAGAAGACGGCAAGAAGAGCCAGACGTTCAAATCCGGTTGCGGGCACAGTCGCGGGGGGTAGCAGGGTGCGGAGCAGGCCCAGAATAATCAGGTGGAACAGATAGAGTTCGTAACTCAGGCGGCCTGTCCATTCCAGTCCACGCAGCAGGCGGGATCGGGTGGCAAGCGGGCCGTTTTCATGATGGGCGGAAGCGATCAGCAGCACCGCAGTCCCCAGCGCCATGGCGGAGACGCCCCAGATATTGGTGGCCCCGATGGACCGCCACAGGTAGAGTGTGGCCATCCCGAGGAGAACAGTAGGCTGGAGCAGGCGTCCGATCAGCCCGTCCAGCCGCCAGCGCGTGGCGAGACCAGCGGCCATGCAGCCGATGGCAATGCCGTCAAAAGACGCCAGATAGGCGAACAGGAAACCGGCCTCATCATCCTGATGCGCCATGCGGTAAAACGGGCCTACCAGTGCAATTAACCCCCAGAACAGCATGATAAGCGGCTGGCGACGGAGCGTGAGGGCGACCAGCGGGAAGGTGAGGTAAAACACTTCCTCCACGGACAGGGACCACAGCACGCCCAGCGCGTAATTGGCCCAGCCATAATGGGCAATAAAGATGTTGGTGCTGAAGGTGAGGGCGGCCAGATTGGCGCGGAGCATGGCGGCCAGCGGGGAAACGCCCGGAATATGCGTGGCAAAAATGGGTACCCCGGCAAGTGCCAGCCCATTAACTAGAACCAGCAGCAGCAACAGGCACGGTACAATACGCGCTATGCGAAAACTATAGAAGACGCGGGCCTGTATGGCGGCGAGACTGCCCCAGCGGGCCAGTGCGTTGCTGGTGATGAGAAAGCCGGAAATCACAAAAAACAGCGTGACTCCATAATTGCCGTTGCGCGCCACAGCCCGCACGCCTTCCGGTGTCAGTGCCGCGGCCAGCGCGGAATGGCCGAGCGGATAGGCAATGCAGAAATGGTGGAACAGCACCAGAAGGATGGCAATGCCGCGTAGAAGGTCGATCCGCCGGTTGCGCAGGCCGGGGGTGACAGGCGGTGTTTCAGAAAGCTGGGAGGCCATGCGCAGATCTGTCCAGAATGATGTCCGGACGGTTCTGGCGGGCTTTCATGGTGAAAATAAGACGAAAACGGAACGAGTAACGGCCTGTAGCGCCGTTCAGGAAATCCCGGCCTCGCGGGCAAATTTGCGCTGGCGGCTGAAGAACAGCTTTTCCGTGACGAAAAAGGCCAGATCCTGCACTTTGCTGTGCGGAGTGAGGCCGATGGTCTTGAACACCATGCTGGTCACCCGGCGCAGGTGGCGCGGCTGGTAGTTCTTCATGGCGCGGGACATATAGGCCGCAATGCAGCGATTGTGGTCGTAAGGCAGGGAGGGGGGCTCGTTGGTGGTGTAATAGGCGGAGGCGAGTTCATCATCCTCACTTTCCGTCACGCGGCCCAGTGCGATGCGGGCACGCTGCCATGTGCTGATGCGCTCGCGTTCCAGATAACGGTGCATATGGTCATAAAACAGTTTGAAATGCCGGAATTCATCTGCGGCAATCTGTTTGCACAGGGCTTTGAGCACGGGCTCTTCTGCGGCGTCAGCCAGCGCGGAGTAGAAGGAGGACGTGCCGGTTTCCACCATGCAGCGGGCAATCAGTTCCCCCGTGCGGGAGCCACGGACGGATTCCTCAACTTCCAGCGGGATATGATAGAACTCCCGGTAACGCTGGAAAGCGGCCTGATAGTCCCATTCCGGGTCGGCCAGCATCGCCCAGCGGCCTAGCGCGTCTCCATGCTGGATTTCTTCTACGGCCCAGTGGTCCGCCGCCTGTTTAAAGTCCGGGTCATCATGAAACACATTGTTCAGATACAGGGCGTAATCCACACTGTTGCGTTCCACCACGGCGGCGGCCTTGATGGCGGGCACAAGCTGAGGGTCCACGCGGGAGGGGTCAAACTCATCCCATGGTAGCTGGTCAATCTGCCAATGTTTCATCTGCGCCGGGTCTCCCGTCCTGCTGCTCTTTAAACCTGTAGGCGTCAGGCCGCCTGCGCGGTGCGCATGTTCGCGAGATGGCCCAGACTGTTGCTCTAGACCATTCCCCGCCGAGACGGAATGCCATGACAAAAAAAATACAGAAGCAGCGGCGCCAGTCGGGCAGAAAGAGGGGGCGGGGGTGCTGTTCAGACCATCGGGGTAATGTTGGGGGAGTTACAGGTTGTTGCCGGGGGCAGAGGGCGGGGACGACGGTTTTCATCCAGTGCGACAAAGGTGAAATCCCCTTCCGTCACTTTGGAGGTCAGATGCGTGTGGCGTGCGCGCCGCCATGTCTGCACATGGATGGTGAGCGAGGTGCGACCTTCCCGCGTGATGTTTGTGTAAATGCTGACTTCATCCCCCACCACCACGGGTTCCATAAAGATAACGCCATTGATGGCAACCGTTGCGGCGCGCCCGTTGGCTCGGATGGCCGCCGTGGTGCCCGCGGCAAGATCCATCTGGGAGAGGATCCATCCGCCGAATACGTCCCCCGCGGGGTTGGTGTCACTCGGCATGGCGACCACGCGGATGGTGGGAATACCGCTGGGCAAATGAGAAGCAGAAGCGTCAGCCATGATGTTGAGGGTCCTTATTTCAGTAAAAAAAACAGAGGGTGTGTTATCGGAAGGGAGGTTCATCAAAACCGCGCAGTTTGCGTGAATGCAGCCGGGTTACCCCCTGCTGCCTGAGCAGATGCATGGTTTCTATCCCTACCATCAGATGCTGGCTTACGCGCTCACGATAGAACGTATTGGCCATGCCGCGCAGCTTCAGTTCTCCGTGAAGAGGTTTGTCTGAAACACAGAGCAGCGTGCCGTAGGGCACCCGGAAGCGGAAGCCATTCGCGGCAATCGTGGCGGATTCCATGTCCACGGCAATGGCGCGGCTCATGTTGATCTGGGTAAAGAGCTGCGCCAGCCGGAGTTCCCAGTTTCGGTTGTCGGTGGTCATCACTGTGCCGGTGCGCAGGCGGGTCTTGATGGCGGAGTCGTGCAGGCCTGTCACCAGCGTGGTGGCCTCCTGCATGGCTACCTGAACCTCGGCAATGGGGGGCACCGGCACCGAGAGAGGTAGGTCGGCATCCAGAACGTGGTCATCCCGCACATAACCGTGGGCCAGAACATAATCCCCCAGCATCTGGGAGCGGCGCAGGCCTGCACAATGGCCGACCATCAGCCAGCAATGCGGGCGCAGTACGGCCAGATGGTCTGTAATGGTTTTGGCATTGGCGGGGCCGACGCCGATATTGATGAGCGTAATGCCGTCGCCGTCCGGGCGGCACAGATGGTAGGCGGGCATTTGCGGCAGGCTGCCGGAGGGCGTGTGGGGGGCAGCGCTGCCGGGGCCGGTATAGATATGCTCTCCGGGTTCGATAAACGCGGTGTAGTCCGCTCCGGCATCCACCTGCGTGCGGGCGTAATCACGGAAGCTATCCACATAACGCTGATAGTTGGTGAGCAGGATGAATCGCTGGAAAGAACCGGGTGTGGTGCCGGTGTAATGATGCAGGCGGGCGAGAGAATAATCCGTGCGTTCCGCCGTAAACAGCGCCAGCGGGCGCGGTCGGGTGGGGTCGGGCAGGAGTTCGCAGTTGGCGATGCTGTCATCCGTGGTGTGCAGGTTGGGTAGGGCGAACTGTTCCTGCAACAGGGGCAAGTCCGCTTCTGTCAGGCTGGTTACGGTCTCTTCCAGCACATAAGGCAGCGGGATGGGGTGGTGCGAGCACCCAACCAGCACCGGCTGCCCGTAGTGATGCAGCAGCGGCGTAATCTGTTCCCGCAAATAGTCCCGGAACAGGGCCGGGCGGGTGATGGTGGTGCTGTAGAAGCCGGGGTCCAGAAGCACATCAAACGGCGGACGACCCTTGATGGGGGTGCCGGGGGGCAGTTCCAACGCAAGGCAGGGATAGGTGGCCTGATCCGGCGGACAGCCCTGCCGGTCACGGAATGCGCCGTGGAGCCGCTGGACGCTGGCGTCATACAGGGCGCACAGGCGGTCAATGGCGGCGTCTGCTGTAGTGAAGGCTTCAAAATCCGTCCCGGCGGTAGCGCGCAGAGCGGTCATGTCGGGGTTTGTTAAAGTCATACCGCACCATAACGCGAGAACATGGCCGATAGGCAACCGTGTCCGCCGGGGTAAGGCAGGCCGGGGGACGGTTTTCTGCGCTGCGCGGCGTATCTGCGCACGAAAAAGTGCGCTATACGCCCCCAACTGCTGACAGACGAGGCCCGAGACGCGCGATGATAGCCATCACCCCGGAACAGACCGCCATTCTGGACACGGCACCGACGTCCAGCTTTCGCGTGATTGCCGGGGCCGGGTGCGGCAAGACGTCCACGTTGGAATGGTTCAGCAAGACATGGACGCGCCATCGCGGGCTGTATCTGGCCTTTAACACCGCCATTGCCAAAGAGGCCCGTGCTCGGTTTTCCCGCCAGATTGAGGCCCGCACGGCCAACAGCTACGCTTATCGCAGCCTGAATATTGGGGAACTTGGCCGCAAGGTGCAGGGACGCTACATGGCGCGTGACCTCTGGCGGTTGGAAAAACTGCTGGGCAGCAAGGCAGGCGGTGCGCCGGATGTGGTGCTAAAAACGCTGAACAATTTTTTGATTAGTGAAGGTTCCAAAATAACGGCAGATCACTGCCCGGAGCCAGATAGTGGGCGTAACAGGCTTGTTCGCCAGTTTGTGGCGCAGGCTTATAAATATCTGGTTGCGTTTGAAAAACATGATTTGCCGATCACGCATGATCTTTACCTGAAGAAGTTCGAGCGTGAACAAAAAATTACCGGTTATGACTATGTTATGGTGGATGAAGCGCAAGACCTGAACCCGGTTCTGATTTCCATCCTGAAAAAATCCGGCCTGCCTATTGTTGCGGTGGGGGACCCGAACCAGTCCATCTATGCGTTTCGCGGCGCGGTGGAAGCCATTCGTGATCTGGAAGGTCCATGCCTGCCGCTGACCCATAGCTGGCGTTTTGGTGAACCTGTGGCGCGTATGGCTAACGCTATTCTTGCGCACCACTCCCGTAAACCAGCACACCTGCTACACGGTAACCCTGCGGTAAAAAGCCGGGTGCAGTTGCACCGTAAAGGCGTAAAGCCCGAGCATAATACACTCGTTCTAGCCCGCACGAATGCCCGGTTGTTTGAAGGGCTGGCCGACAGCACGCGTCCGTTCCATGTGCTAGGCGGGGTTAATGATATGGTGCAGGAAATTCTGGCGGCCTATAGCCTGTATCAACGCCAGTTTCAGCCTTCTCTCAAGCCGGAGGGGGCAGCTTTGGAGTATGGCTCATGGCGGGAGTTGGAAAACGCGGCGGAAGGGCGGGATGCGGACCCGGTTGCCAAACGGCTGTTTGGTATTGTGGAAAAACACAAGGATACGCTTGATAAAAAAATAAAAACCATTCAGACGCTCTACCGCGAGAGCGCGGATGAGGTCAGCCTTGTCTGCTCTACCACGCACAAGGCCAAGGGGCGGGAGTTTGATGCGGTTATCATGCTGGATGACTTCCTCTCCCCCGAAGAATGGAGCAGGCGGCGCACGCAGTTTCAGGACCGTGCGAGAAAGCTGGAGCAGGAAAACGGCCCGCTTTCCCCGCGCCTGAAGGCAAAGCTGAAGCGTGATCTGGATAATTGTGATCAGGAAATCAATTTGCTCTATGTGGCCTGCACTCGTGCGCGGCTGACATTATCTTTACCGGAAGCGTTGTTTGAGTTCTGGAAAACTGTTTAGCCAGACGATAGCTCTTTCAGAGCAGAGCAGAGCAGAGCAGAGCAGAGCAGAGC
>NZ_LHZV01000066.1 GCF_001581005.1 Acetobacter orleanensis | reverse complement strand
TGACTCTCCAGAAATGACCCTGCGTGTGCCTGTTTTTGAACCCAATGTTATTTAAAAAAAAATTCTTTGTAACGTTCCTGAATCTGTCGCGGTTCCCTTCTTGTGCGCAATATAAAAAAACGGGCCCCGAAGATGCCCGTTTTTCGTTAAGGGTAAATGTGCAGTTTATTGCGCGTTAGCACTCGCTTCAGAACGTGTAGCACCCACCCGTGCCGCAAGGGCCGCTGCCATGAAGGCATCCAGATCCCCATCCAGTACCGCGCTGGGGTTTCCTGTTTCCACGTTGGTCCGCAAATCCTTGACCATCTGGTACGGTGCCAGAACGTAAGAGCGGATCTGATGCCCCCAGCCAATCTCTGTCTTGGCGGCTTCCGTTGCCGCAGCCGCAGCCTCGCGCTTCTGCAATTCCGCCTCATACAGGCGCGCACGCAGCATCTGCATGGCCGTGGCCCGGTTGCGATGCTGGGAGCGGTCTGTCTGACACGCCACTACAATCCCGGTGGGGATATGGGTGATACGAATGGCTGAATCCGTCTTGTTGACGTGCTGGCCACCCGCGCCGGATGCCCGGAACGTATCCACCTTCAGGTCTGAATCGTTGACTTCGATCTCAATCGAATCATCAATCACGGGATAAACCCAGACAGACGCAAAGGATGTCTGCCGACGGGCAGCAGCATCAAATGGGGAAATACGCACCAGACGATGCACCCCGGCCTCTGTTTTCATCCAGCCATACGCATTCGGTCCGGAGACCAGAATGGTGGCGGACTTCAGCCCCGCCTGTTCCCCTTCCGAGCTTTCCATGAGCGTCACCTTGTACCCATGGGCTTCCGCCCAGCGGGTGTACATGCGCAGCATCATTTCCGCCCAGTCCTGTGCTTCCGTCCCGCCAGCGCCGGCGTTGACTTCCAGATAGCAGTCATTGCTATCGGCCTCACCAGACAGCAGGCTTTCGGTCTCACGGCGTTTGGCGTCTTCCGCCAGCGCCTTCAGGGCTACCGTGGCTTCCGCCACCACGTCCGCATCCCCTTCTGCTTCGGCCAGTTCCACCAGTTCACAGGTATCCTGCACACTGGCTTCCAGCTTCTGCACACCTTCAACCTGTCCAGCCAGCAGAGTGCGTTCACGCATCAGCTTCTGGGCGGCCTCGGAATCATTCCATAAATCCGGGTCTTCAGCCCGGTTGTTCAGTTCGGCAAGTCTGGCCTGAGCGACATCCCAGTTAAAGATGCCTCCTCAGCAGTGCCACCGACTGCTTGATCTGGTCATTAAGGGCTTCTGTCTCAGCCGACATCGGGCCGTCTCTCCATCAGGTCTTTATACAAGTCTTAAACGCGAACGGCTTCAATAGAGGCCACCCATGCCAATGTCACCCCCGGAGGCCGCGGGAGGCGCTTTTGGCGCGCCGGGGGCCGCAGACTGGCCGGGGTTGGCAGCTGCGCCACCTGACTGACCGGGTCCAGACGCCATATCACTTTCCGAATCCGGCATGTTTTCAGCCCCGGTATCGGCGGCTGTCAGCTCACGGGATGCTCCATTGTCCGCCAGACTGACACTCACGCCCGGAATCTGGCCCGGCTTGAAGGCATCAATCGCAACGCCACGGCCCGTATCATACCGCACCAGCGTAACCCCCTCCGGCGCTGCAAAATCCAGCTTCGGGCGATTTTCAAGCGCGGTTTTCATCACCTTGTTCCAGATCGGCCCGGCAATCGCCCCGCCGGTTTCATTTTTGCCGAGGGATTCCGGCGTATCAAACCCAATCCAGACCACTGTCACCAGATCAGGCGAATACCCGGCAAACCACGCATCATTAAAATTCTGGCTGGTGCCGGTTTTCCCGGCCAACGGGTAGTCTATCCCCTGCCCGGCCTGTACGCCCGTGCCGCGCCGGATAACATCCTGCAACATGGTGGTAATCTGGAAGGCACTCTGCTCAGACGCCACACGCGGGCGATTATCCTGCACCTCTGGCAGATCATCCTGCCCCGGCATGACCAGCTTTACCGCAGGCTCCTGCACTGGCACGGGAGCTGCTGGCGCGGGTGCCTTCGCGCCGTCCTGCCCCTTGGGCGCATCCGGAAAAACGGCATCCGCGTCTGGTGTCTGGGCTAGAGGCGTGGTCGCTGCGGCCTGAGCAGACGCGGAGGTCAGAGCAATCCCCTCCGGACGCCAGATCACCCGCCCATCCCGGTCCTGCACGTCATCAATCAGGGTGGGGGTCACTTTGCGCCCACCGGCGGCGAGGGAGGCATAGGCCCCCGCTTCTTTCAGCACCGTGGTTTCCACGGCCCCAAGTGCTGCGGGCAGCACATGCGGCATGGAGTCCACCAGCCCGATTCGGGTTGCCAGATCCGCCACATTCTTGATGCCGATATGGGCCGCAAGGCGGATGGTCACCAGATTGCGGGATTCCCGCAACGCATCATGCAGGGAGGTCGGCCCCCAGAAATCTTTCTCATAGTTATTCGGGTGCCATGTGCCGTAGGACACGGGCGAATCGTCAAACGACTGAGAGGGCGAAATGCCCTGCTCCATCGCCTGCAAATACACAAACGGCTTGAAGGAAGAGCCGGGCTGGCGCAGCGCCTGTGTCGCGCGGTCAAACTGCGAGGTCTGGAAAGACCAGCCCCCGACCAGCGCCAGAACGCGCCCGGTGCGGGCATTCAGCGTCACCACAGCGCCTTCCACATGCGGCACCTGCATCAGGGCGACGCGGCTGCTTCCGGCTTGGGGTTCGACCATAACCAGATCACCCGCTTTCAGCAGCCTGAAGCGCCGGGTCCAGCTCAGATCCCGGTCCTGAATTTCCCCCGTCTGCGGCGTGCCGCCCTGCATGGCGGCATTACGGCGCACAAGAGCGCCTTCCAGCCAGCCAACCCGCCCGCGGGCCGGGTCCAGCACGACAGCCAGACGCCACTGGTCCAGCATCCCCAACGGGGCAACTTCCGCCTGCAAAGCGGCAGCCCATTCTTCCTGAGAGGAGGAGGCACTGACGGTCTGCACATGCTTGACCGGACCGCGCCAGCCGCCATGCGCACGGTCATACGCCATCAGCCCCTGCCGCAGCATTGTCTGCGCTGTGAGCTGAAGAGACGGGTCCAGACTGGTATGCACGTCCAAGCCACCCTGCATGGTCATGTCCTGACCATATTTTTCCAGAAGCTGGCGGCGCACTTCCTCGGCAAACCATTCGGAGCCGGGAGCCGGGCCGGGGCGCACAAAGTTATGCGGAATCAAGGGTTCCGCCTCTGCCGCGCGCGCGGCTTCATGCGTCAGCGCGCCCGTTTCCGCCATCCGTTCCAGCACCCAGTTGCGGCGCCCACGGGCGGCATCAGGGTAGCGCACCGGGTTGTAATTGGTGGGGGATTTGGGCAGCGCCCCAAGGAAGGCCGCCTCCGCATCATCCAACTGGTCCAGCGGCTTATTAAAATAGGTCTGCGCGGCAGCCCCGATGCCGTAAGCCCCGCTGCCCAGATAAATTTCGTTAAGATAGATTTCGAGAATCTTGCTCTTGGGCAGAACCTGCTCAATCCGCATGGCAAGGAAGGCTTCCTTGGCCTTTCTCTTCATGGAAACCGCATTACTGCCCAGCAACATCACACGCGCCACCTGCTGCGTGATGGTCGAGGCCCCAATCGGCCTGCGTCCCTTGCCGCGTGTGAGGTCCGTCAGCCCGGCGCGAGCAATGGCCATGGGATCTACACCCTTATGGCTCCAGAATTTCTGGTCTTCCGCTGCAATAAAGGCGTTCTTCACGCGGTCCGGAATGGCGCTGTACGGGACAAAAACCCGGCGCTCATCCGCCAATTCCGCAATCAGCCGGTCATCCGACGCATAAAGGCGGCTCATCACCGGTGGCTGATAGGTCCGTAAGCCTTCAACCGTTGGCAGGTCCGCCACAATGCCTTCATACTGGGTCCAGACAAGAACCGCTGCCCCGGTCGTGCCGACAAGCGCCAGCCCCGCAACCGTGCCGAGCACCCCCCGCCACTGGCGGAAACGCGGCCTGCGCCATGCAGGACCATTGCGGGAAGACGCGTTGCCACCCCCATTCTTGTTGGAAGACGACCCGGGTTCACCAGAAGACGGAGTTGTTGTCATGCTGGTCCTTTACCATTCTCATGCACTGCCGTCTTCATTCTCGTCGCTCTTCCTGACCAGATGATGGCGAATTTTCTGCCTAACCCAGCATTTCGCCTAAAAACCGTGCTGTGTAGTCCACAACCGGGATAATCCGGCCGTAATTGATGCGCGTGGGGCCAATCACGCCAATCGCCCCGACAATCCTGTTCGCCTCGTTCCGGGCTGGCGCCACCACCATGGACATGCCGGTGCCGCCAAACAATCCGCTTTCAGCCCCAATAAAAATCCGTACACCCTCGGAGTTTTCCGCCAGTTCCAGCAGCCGCAGCATGGTTTCCTGCCGTTCCAGACGGTCAAACAAAGCCTGAATGGCCAGCAGACGCTCCTGCCCGTCCACATCCGTCAGCAGCTTGCCCTGCCCACGGATAATCAGGGTGCCGCCCCGCTCTTCATCCCCACCACCCCAGATGGCCAGACCACTTTCCACCACATCCGCGGTCAGTTGATCCAGCGCACTGCGGTTTTCAGCAATATCCGCCCCAACCCGTGCCCGCAGGTCCAGCAGGGTTGCACCAAGAGCGTGCGCATTCAGATAATTGGCGGCCTCAACCAGCGCAGAAGGCAGCATCCCGGCCGGGGTTTCAATCACCCGGTTTTCCACATGCCCATCCGTGCCGACCAGCACAACCAGCGCCCGGTTTCCACCCAAGGCGACAAACTCGATATGTTTGACGCCGCCCTCACCTTTAGGGGCAATCACCAATCCGGCGGCATCCGACATACCGGACAGCAGGGAGGACGCCTCAGTCAGCGTATCCTGCAAAGAACGCCCCCGCGCTTCTAGTGACTGACCGATCCCGCGCCTGTCCTCCTCCGAGAGGCTGCCAAACTGCAACAGGCCATCCACAAACAGGCGCAGTCCAGCCTCGGTCGGCAGACGTCCCGCAGAGGTATGGGGAGAGAACAGCAACCCTGCTTCCGTCAACGACGCCATGACATTGCGGATCGTGGCCGGAGAGAGCGGCAGCCCAAGCCTGCGGGACAGCGTGCGTGAGCCGACAGGCTCGCCACTCGCCACATATTCCTCCACAATCTCACGCAGAATGGTGGCAGACCGGGAATCAAGCCCCGGTGGCAGACCGGGTTTTGCGGGGCGCAGACCACGTTTCATGAGCGTTCAGGCTCCTCCTTCACAACAGGACCTTTCTGCTTCTGCCCATCTCCGCTTTAGTATGACAAGAAAAACAATGCCGCCGCTGCACGGTTTCGCTCCTGACAAAACCGCTTTATGTGCAGAGACCATTCTTGAGTTAAGGAGTTTCCCCATGCGCCCATCCGGCCGCCAGCCCAACCAGATGCGCCCCGTCACCATTGAAACCGGCTTTGCCCACCATGCGGAAGGCTCCGCCCTTATCCGCGTAGGCGGCACGGAAGTGCTCTGCGTTGCCAGTGTTGAAAACCGGGTACCGCCTTTCCTGCGCGGCAAGGGCACCGGCTGGGTCACGGCGGAATACGGCATGCTGCCCCGCGCCACCCATACCCGTGGCAGCCGTGAAGCCGCCAAAGGCAAGCAGTCTGGCCGCACGCAGGAAATCCAGCGCCTGATTGGCCGCTCCCTACGCTCTGTAGTGGATCTGGCCGCACTGGGTGAAATGAGCATCACGCTGGATTGTGACGTTCTGAACGCCGATGGCGGCACGCGCTGCGCCTCCATTACCGGTGCATGGGTGGCCATGCGTCTGGCCCTTGGCCAACTGGTGGCCAAAAATGTGCTGAGCCACATGCCGTTGCGCGGGCAGGTTGCCGCTGTGTCCTGCGGTCTGACCAAAGCTGGCCCGGTGCTGGATCTGGATTATGAAGAAGATAGTGCCGCCGCCGCCGACACCAATTTCGTGCTGACCGCCGACCGCCGCATTGTGGAAATTCAGGGCACAGCAGAAGAGTCTCCGTTCACCGAAGACGCGTTTAATGACCTGTTCGCCCTCGCCCGCACCGGCGTTTCTGTCCTGTTTGACGCCCAGACGCTGGCCGTTGAAACAGCGGAGAACCGCTAACATGGCGCACGGCAAACTGGAGGCCCACAAGCTGGAGGCTGGCAGCAAACTGGTTCTGGCCAGCCACAATGCTGGCAAGCTGGCGGAATTTTCCACGCTGTTGGCGGATTTTGGGGTGACTGTACTCTCCGCAGGCGACCTCAATCTGCCAGAACCGGAAGAAACGGCCACCACGTTTGCCGGCAATGCGGCCCTCAAGGCATTGGCGGCTGCCAAAGCCACCGGCCTCCCCGCTCTGGCGGACGATTCCGGCCTGTGCGTCAGCGCGCTGGGCGGCGCGCCGGGCATTTACTCAGCCCGCTGGGCTGGACCGGACAAAGACTTCCCGGCAGCCATGGCCCGCATTGAAGACGGCATTGGGTCAGACGAGCGGGACGCATGGTTTATCTGCGTGCTGTGCCTTGCCTATCCTGACGGCACCACCCGCAGTTTTGAAGGCCGCGTGGATGGCAGCATCACATGGCCCCCGCGCGGCGAAAAAGGTCATGGTTATGACCCGATTTTTACCCCAACGGGTGAAAGCCGGACCTTTGCCGAAATGGAAGAGGCCGAGAAAAACGCCATCAGCCACCGGGCGCATGCGTTTAAAGCTTTCAAAGAAGCCTGTCTGGATTAAGGTCTTTTACAGACAGGGTTTTGTGCCCTGTCTGACCGCCTTCTTTGCTGTGTGGCCCACCTTCACCCACACAGCATGACAAAGCCCGGAAAAACAGAGTCACCATGACGACGTCCAACCCGCAGCAGACCTCTGCTTATCACACTCTGGACCTTGAAGGTGTCCGGACGTTCATTGCGTCTCTTCCCTCCATTGCAGGTCGTCTTGGCGGTACGCCGGAGGATTGGCATGTACGGGAAGTCAGTGATGGCAACCTCAACATGGTTTTTCTGGCCGAAGGTCCACAGGGCGGCATCTGCCTGAAACAGGCGCTCCCCCATGTGCGTGTTGACCCCACATGGAAAATGCCGCTGGACCGCACTTTTTTTGAGGCCTCATGGCTGCGGGCCATCTTCCCGCATGTGCCGGACCTGACAACCGAATGTCTACATTTTGACGCCGAACAGTTTATTCTGATTGTCCCGAGCCTGTCCGGGCATACCGTGATGCGCACGGCCCTGATGGCCGGACAATATCACCCAGCCGTTGCCGCACAGGTGGGCGATTTTGTTGCCCGCAGCACGTTTGCGACCTCCCTGCTGGCGGAACCGTTTGAACGGGTTATGGACCGACGCATCTGTTTTGCCCGTAACCAGACGCTCACCCGCATTACGGTCGATCTGATTTTGATAGACCCGTACCATGACCATCCCCGCAACCACTGGGCGGACCCGCAACTGACGCCTATTGTGGCCGCCCTACGCAACAGCCCGTCTGTACTAGCCAGAATTGATAGTCTACGTCTGCATTTTTTAAGTGCCCCACAAGCCCTGCTGCATGGAGACCTGCATACCGGCTCCATCATGACCAATGGAACCGACACGCGCATTATTGATGGAGAATTTGCCACTTATGGTCCCATCGGGTTTGATGCCGGTCTGTTTGTGGGCAATCTGATCCTGAGTTTTTTCGCCACACCGGACCGCGCCGGACAGGCGGCCCATCTGGATATGATCCAGACATTTTGGACCAGTTTCACAAAATGCTTTCTTGACCTGTGGCAGAACAGAGAATGGGCGGAAGACCGCTCAACCCTTTATTACGCAACCACAGACAAATCGACACAGAATTTTGAAAAATCCCTTTTTATCCAAAATATTTTTCAGGATATGTTAGGATTCTGCGCCACAGAAATCATCCGGCGTCTTGTTGGCTACGCCCATATTGCGGATTTTTCCGTTCTGACAGATCAGCCCACCCGCACAACACGCCAGAAAGCAGCACTCCTTTTTGCAAAAGACTGCCTTGAGCAGAAAAAACCCCTGAAATCTCTGGCAGATTTTCTTGAGCTTCTCTACCAGAACCTCTCCACTCCCTGAACGGGCTCATGAACATGCAAACCTCTTCTGCCCTCTGATCTCCTTGGACAATACTCATGTTTTCTGTTCCGCGTCATAAGCCGGGACAGGGCCAATCGGGAAACGGATCAGATGATAGGGGGGCTTTCTTTTATCCTGCCCGCCATTAAAACCGGCGAGGCGGTTCCACTGGCCCAAAGTGCAATAAACATGCGTTTTCGTGCAGAAAATGCCATCCGGCGAGAGAATACGCGGGTCATGCACCATCAGGTCAAAGGACCCATCGGTATTCCGCCGTAAAATACAGTCCTGTTCAAAATTGGTGGTGTAAATCCGCCCCTGCGCGTCTGTCGCTAGCCCATCGGCTGTACCTTTTTCGCCCTCATCTTTTACGGCAGCCGCCAGCGCCTCCTCACTCACAGTCTGGTCTGACAGCAGGGCGGTCGGCAGGCTGTAAAGTCGGCGGCTGGTCAGGGGCGCGTAATACAGCCTGTCACTATTGGGGCTGAGCGTGATACCATCCGCTCCGCCCGTCACAAAGCGCTGCGGCTTGCCCGGCGTGTAAACCAGCGGCACACCTTCCACCATGGCCATAAATCCCGGCTCCGCCTGCGTGGAGGGATGGGTTGCCAGCACCCGCCGCTGCCGCCCTGTGGCAATATCCACCACCACCAGCGCCGGGCTGTGCCCAAAGGAACTATCGGTGATATACGCCGTGCCAGCCTGACCGTGTGTGAGATCCACCCGCAAATCATTCATATGGCTGTCTGGCAGCAGCGTTGGGGCCGTCAGCACAATTTTCTGCACCATCCGGTTGCTGGCCGGGTCAAAACAGACCAGCTTGGCAGCTCCCGGCTGTAAGGGCTGGCCAGCCAGTTTGCCATCATCAATCGCCCAGATGCGGCCCTGCGTATCCATGGTCATCCCATGAATGGACATCAGCCTATCCGCCGGAGCTGCGGCTGAGGGCATGCTCAGGGCCACGCTCGGCCAAGGCACAACCCGCCCCTGCACCAGTTCCCCCAGCGTTGCGCCTTTATGGTTCACCGCATGCCGTGGAAAGCCCACAAAAATCCGTCCCGACTCCGTCACCACCACACCGGACGGACCGGGACCATAAAAATCAGCGACAATTTCAAACGGTCCGGCGGATTCGTACCCCTGATCCCCATTCACGCCGGTTGTCGGCGTGCCGCTCTCCCGTCTTTCGGTCTCCTGCGCAGCACGCGCCGCTGCCGGACGGAGCAGGCCCATCGCCCCAGAAAGTCCACAGCCTCCCAGCGCCGCTGACGCCAAAAGCCGTCTGCGGTGGAGAGGTCGCCCAGTCTCCCCCTGCCCCTCACTCTGCCCCCGTCTGCTCTCCTCGTTCTGCCTCTGCCTAGCCGCCCGCTCACGCGGGACATCATCACCCCATTCGGGAAGACTGGAAGACACGGAAGAAGGCAGGACGGGCGAACAGCCAGAAAACGGACGGGACGTCATGGAAGCATCACTCCTGCTTGTGAAGGCAGTCTAGGCTGTCATGCACATTCCCGGGGAACAACCCCATGCCTGACACGCGCCGATCACAAACCTGAGGAAGATGGCGTCAGGCAACAATGTCAGGCTCCGGCCCGCAGATACAAAAAAGGCGGCGCCGTTTCCGGCACCGCCTTTCCTGAACTCAGCGTCAACACAGCGCCTTCGGACAGAGCCTGCCAAATGGCGGCTCCCTCCTCAGGCCCGGTTGTCTCAGCTATCCGTGTTACGGCGACGGATAGCCGCGCCCAGAATATCACCGAGAGACGCACCGCTGTCGGATGAGCCGTATTCGTTGATAGCCTGCTTGTCTTCCTCAACTTCGCGACCTTTGATGGTCAGCGCGAGCTTGCGGGCAGCGCGGTCAACAGAGACCACCTTCGCATCAACGCGTTCACCAATCGCAAAGCGTTCCGGACGCTGCTCAGCCTTATCACGGGCCAGTTCCGCACGGCGGATGAAGCCGGTCAGAACATCGTCAACCTTCACTTCAATCCCGTTGGACTGAACGGCGGTGACGGTGCAGGTCACGATCGCACCTTTCTGAACGCTCGTCAGAACGTCAGCGGCCGGGTCTTCCTGAAGCTGCTTGATACCGAGAGAGATACGTTCTTTCTCAACATCAACGTCCAGAACCTTGGCTTTGACAACCTGGCCCTTTTCGTAGTGCTTCATGGCTTCTTCGCCAGTTTCGTCCCAAGACAGGTCGGACATGTGAACCATGCCGTCGATGTCTGCGGAGAGACCAACAAACAGACCGAATTCGGTGATGTTGCGGATTTCGCCTTCTACGGTGGAGCCAATCTTGTGCTCTTCCGCGAACTGCTCCCACGGGTTGCGCTGAACCTGCTTGAGGCCCAGAGAGATGCGGCGCTTCGCGCTGTCCACATCCAGAACCATCACGTCGACTTCCTGAGAAGTAGCGACGATCTTGCCCGGATGGACGTTCTTCTTCGTCCAGGACATTTCGGAAACGTGCACCAGACCTTCAACGCCCGGCTCCAGCTCAACAAATGCGCCGTAATCGGTGATGTTGGTCACGCGGCCCGTGTAACGCGCACCCGGCGGGTACTTCAAGGCAACATTTTCCCACGGATCAGCTTCAAGCTGCTTCATGCCGAGGGAGATGCGCTGCGTATCGGAGTTGAAGCGGATCACCTGCACGCGAACCGGCTGGCCGATCTGGAGCGCTTCAGACGGGTGGTTGATGCGCTTCCATGCGATGTCGGTCACATGCAGCAGGCCGTCAACGCCGCCGAGGTCAACGAACGCACCGTAATCGGTGATGTTCTTCACAACGCCGTCCAGAATCATGCCTTCGGTCAGGCCCTGAATCAGTTCGCTGCGCTGTTCTGCACGGGTTTCTTCCAGAACGGCGCGACGGGAGACAACGATGTTGCCACGTGCGCGATCCATTTTCAGGATCTGGAAGGGCTGCGGAACACCCATCAGCGGGCTGACGTCACGCACCGGGCGGATATCAACCTGGCTGCCGGGCAGGAACGCCATGGCGCCACCCAGATCAACCGTGAAGCCACCTTTAACGCGACCATAAATGGTGCCGTTAACGCGCTGGTTTGCTTCGAACGCTTTTTCAAGGTTCGTCCAAGCTTCTTCACGGCGGGCTTTTTCACGAGAGAGCACGATGCTGCCGTCACGGTCTTCGTAACGCTCAACATACAGCTCAACAACGTCACCCGGCTTAACGTCGGGGGCCACGCCCTGAGGAGCAAATTCGCGCAGGGACACGCGGCCTTCGCTCTTCAGACCAACATCGACAATCGCGAATTCGTCGGTCAGGCGGACAATACGCCCACGCACCACGGACCCGTCAAAGCCGGTATCGCGGCCGAGGGTCTCGTCAAGAAGGGTAGCAAAATCTTCGCCACGGAAATGGTCCGTGGCCGGGGTTGCGGCTGAAGCCATGTGTAACTGTAAATCCTGCATCGGCCCGGAATGAAGCCGACACTTCCTGCGCACCACCAGCCGGCAGCACGACTTGCCGCGAAAAAGGTAACGGACCCTATGGCCCGCTTTTGCTCCCGCGACCCTGACTGAAAAGGAAACCTGCTGCGCACAACAGGCATCTGAGGGCAGAGACACCCTCCACCCGCGGCTTGTCAACACAATCCGCCGGATTTTAATGGAGGGCGGCAGTAAAATTATTGATTTCGCGAGAACTTCTCAAAAGCTACCGCAGCGGCTCAGCCTGCGTGCGCGCCGAGTCGCTCTCGCACAACCCGCAGAACCTCGGCCAAAACCGCGTCTGCGCTGAGGGTATCGGTCTCAATCACAACCGCATCATCCGCCACCTGCATGGGGGCGGCCTCGCGCCCGGCATCCGCCGCATCCCGCGCTTTTAAGGCATCCGCCATGTTTGCAAGCCGGGCCTTTGCATCATCCGCCGCCGGGTCTTCCCCAAGCTGCAAAAAGCGACGCAGAGCCCGCGTGGCTGGAGAGGCCGTGATGAACAGTTTGACATCCGCATCCGGAAAAATGGCTGTGCCGATATCTCGGCCATCCAGCACCCCGCCACGCGCCTGCGCAAAGCGCCGCTGCGTTTCCACAAGAGCACTCCGCACCGCTGGCTGCGCGGCAACAAGGCTGGCGGCACGGGCAACCTCTTGTGTGCGCAGGTCTTTGCGCTGCGTATCGTCCGCTGTCAGCTTGCGGGCAAACGCCTCTGCCGGAGCCGCCGGGTCCTGCCCGGCATCCAGCACCAGCCGCCCCACAGCGCGGTAGAGCAGGCCGGTATCCAGATATGGCAGGTTCAGTTCCGCCGCCAGACGCTTGGCCAGCGTGCCTTTTCCCGCAGCCGCCGGGCCATCAACCGCTATAACCGGACCGCCACGCATTACGCTGAAAATCCTGCGCCAAGGCGGTTCATTAACGCAAAATAACCGGGGAAGCTGGTGTCAATAAACGCGGTATCATCAATATCCACCGGCTGTTCCGCCACCAGTCCCAGCACGGACGCACTCATGGCCAGACGGTGGTCCATATGGGTTTCCACCAGCCCGCCACCGGGAATATGGCCGCCTGTGCCGTGGATAATCAGGTCATCCCCATCAACGCGGGTGCGCACACCGTTTTTTTCCAACAGCGCCACAGTAGCGGCCAGACGGTCACTCTCCTTCACACGCAGTTCTTCCAGCCCGCGCAAGCGGGAAATGCCGGTTGCATAAGCCGCAGCTACGGCCAGAACGGGATATTCATCAATCATGGAGGGCGCGCGGTCTGCCGGAACATCTACGGCCTGAAGCGAAGAAGCCCGTACATGCAGGTCTCCCACAGGTTCACCGCCCTCGGTGCGCTCATTGAGAATATCCAGCCGCCCGCCCATTTCCCGCAAGGTGGTAAACAGGCCCGTGCGCAGCAGGTTCAGGCCCACATTGGTAATCACCACATCAGACCCCGGCACCAGCAGGGCAGCCACCAGCACAAAGGCGGCGGAAGAGGGGTCCCCCGGCACGGTAACATCCCGCGCCACCAGACGCGGCTTGCCTTCCAACCGGATAACACGACCGCCTTCCGGCGTTTCTTCCACCGTCACCTGCGCGCCAAAATGCCGCAGCATATTTTCCGTATGGTCACGGGTGGGCACAGGTTCTTCCACCTGCGTGACCCCCTCCGCATTCAGGCCCGCCAGCAACACGGCGGACTTTACCTGAGCCGACGCCACCGGCAGACGGTAGGTGAGCGGCGCAGGCTGCGCATTCCCCTGAATAGCCAGAGGCAACCGCCCGCCATCCCGCGCAAGGAAGGTGGCTCCGGTGCCTGCCAGCGGGTCCATCACGCGCTTCATCGGTCTGCGGCGCAGGCTGGCATCCCCAGTCATGACGGACATAATGCCGTGGCTGGCCAGAAGGCCGGACAACAGGCGCGCGGCGGTGCCGGAATTGCCCATATCCAGCACGTCCACCGGCTCCCGCAACGCGCCCAGCCCGCAGCCATGCACATGCCAGCGGCCATCTTCTTCCTGCGAGATTTTTGCCCCCAGCGCCCGCATGGCGGCGGCGGTGCGCAGAACATCCTCACCCTCCAGCAGGCCCACAATCCGCGTCTCGCCACGGGCAAGGGCCGCGAACATCAGGGCGCGGTGGCTGATGGATTTATCACCCGGCACGGCAATCTTACCGCTGAGGGGTGTTGCCGGACGGGCGATACGCAGGGCGCTGGACGGGGAAGCTGAAGGCTGTGTCATGAGTATTTCCTTCCGGCTTGTCCTGCCGTAAGTCAATCCGCGAGGCAGGGAAACGACGTCTTTTTGCGTAAAAATATGAGCGATCTGTGCTTCAGGGTTTGACAGGACCCCTGTGCAATGGCATGTGGCCTCGCCTTAATACGTCTGGATTGTTTTCCCTCCGCGCCGCGGTTTGGGGGAATCGTCTTTTTCCGGGACACGCTTTGTCCCAATGTCTGACCAGGATCGACAGGTAGCAAGATGTCCCAGCCCGATCTCGGCACCAAACGCGTCTGCGTGTCCTGCGGTGCCCGCTTCTATGACCTGAACAGGTCTCCCGCCGTTTGCCCGAAATGTGGCACGGAACAGCCGGAGCTTGTCTCCCGCCTGCGTCGCAACTCAGACAGTCTGACACCGCACGCGAACACGCCCGCCCCGGCCAAAAAAGATGATGAAGATATCGATATCGATACAGAAGCCGATACCGATGATGATGTGCTGGAAGATTCACCGGATCTGGACGATGACGATGATGACGACATCAGCTCCGATATTGATGTGAGCACGGATTCGGACGAACACGATTCCTGAGGATATCAGGAAGTCGGGCAGCCCCCGGCTTCTTTATCCGCTAGCTATCACGCTATCGTGATAGACCTTTAAAAGCCCGGTTTATGCCGGGCTTTTTTTGTGGGTTGTGTTTACGCGCGGCGCTCTATTTCCACGCCCACCGCCTCAATTTCTTCAAACACATCAAGCTTTTCAATGCGCACACGCACAACCTTTACACGAGCATCGGCCAGAACTCCGGCCGCAATGCGCTCGGCCAGCGTTTCCACTAGCTGCACATGGCCTTCCTGCACGATGCGGCGCACCAGCAGCACAACATCTTCATAAGACACAGTACGGCTCAGATCATCCGCGCCCACTTCCAGATCATTCCCGTCCAGCACTCCGAAGGAGACGGATACGCGAATACGCTGCGTGACCCCCTGCTCATGCGGGAACACGCCGATCTGGGCATCCAGCACCATGTTTTTCAAAAAAAGGTGGCGCAAAGGCGGTTTTTCCGCCCATGGAGCAAAAATTGTCATTCGTCCTATTCTTCCAGCCCCGCACCCGCCGGGAGCGCTGGTGACCATTGCAGATGCTGCCCACCATCCAGCGCCAGCATCTGGCCGGTCACGGACGGCAGAGCCAGAAGGGCCAGTGCCGCCCGCGCGACTTCCGCCGGTGAGGTCCCCTGCCCCAGCGGCACCGAGGCACACTGTTTTGCAAACTGCTCTTCCGTCTGGCGCGGGCTGGGCAGCGCCGGGCCGGGACCGATGGCATTTACCCGGATTTTTTTAGGCGCCAGCGCCAGCGCCATGGTCTGCGTGAGGGTCCATAAGGCGCTTTTGGAAACGGTGTAGCTGATAAAATGCGGGGTTAGAGACCACACACGCTCATCCAGCATGTTCAGGATCATCCCCTCCGCCTGCGCGGGGAGCGCTTTGGCAAAATCCTGCATCAGCACAAATGGAGCCCGCAGGTTAGGTTTCATATGCCCCATCCAGCTCTCGCGCGTGGTATTATCCCACTCATCACGCTCAAAGGTGGACGCGTTATTCACCAGCACGCCCAGCGGGCCACCCAGAGCCTCCATGGCGGCGGGCACAAGCGGCGTCACCTCTTCTTCTCGCGCCAGGTCTCCCTGAAGCAGGCAGCCTTTCCGCCCACGCGCCTCGACGGCCTTCAGGGTTGCGTCCGCCCCGGCCCGGTCGCCCCGATAATGGATGGCGACATCAAACCCGGCTTCCGCCAGAGCAAGCACAATAGCCTGCCCTAAGCGCGCCTTGCCGCCCGTTACCAGAGCGCGGCGCGGCAGAGTGGGAGAAATCGGAAAGACACTCAGCGGCACGGACGTCACGCAGGCGGCAGGATCAGGCGCGGTCATGCCGGTCTCCGTGCGCCAAGCGCTGCGGCCAGTGTGCCATCATCCAGCACATCCAGCGCGCCGCCAACTGGCATACCCTGCGCCACGCGGCTTACTGTCACGCCCTCATAAAAAGCCAGCTTGTCCATCAGCCAGTGCATGGTTGTCGCTCCTTCTACCGTGGCACCCAATGCGAGAATCACTTCCCGCACGCTGCCCTGCTCCAGCCGGGCCATCAGCGGGCCAATATTCAGGTCCTCGGGGCCAATGCCCGCCAGAGGGGACAACGTACCCCCCAACACCTGATACACGCCGCGATGCACTCCGGCACGCTCCAGCGCCCAGAGGTCTCCCACCGTTTCCACCACACACACCACGCCGGAGTCCCGCAATGGGTCGGTGCAGATATGGCATGGGTCCACGGTGTCCAGATTACCGCAGGTAGAACAGGTTTTTACAGCCTCACCCGCACGCTCCAGCGCACGGGCCAGCGGTACCAGACGGGCCTGTGTATCCCGCAGCAGGAACAGGGCAATACGGCGGGCAGAACGCGGGCCAAACCCCGGCAACCGCCCCAATAGCCTGATAAGCTGCTCTATCTCATGCCCGCCCATGCCGCGCTCCGTCAGGTCAGAACGGCAGCTTCATGCCGGCAGGCAGGTTCAGACCACCCGTCACTTTCTGCATTTCTTCAGCGGCTTTTGTATCCAGCTTGGTGCGGGCATCGGCGCAGGCAGCCATAATCAGGTCCTGCAACATTTCCATTTCTGCCGGGTCAGCCAGTTTGGGGTCTATCTGGATGGAGCGCATGTCGCCCTTCCCGCTCAGCACCACTTTCACCATACCCGCCCCTGCGGAGCCTTCAATATTCATGGCTTCCAGTGAGCTCTGCATGGCTTCCATTTTCGCCTGCATCTGAGTGGCCTGCTTCATCAGTCCGGCAAGATTTTTCACAGCATCTCTCCTTATCTGGCTGCATCCATACAGCCCGGCGCCGTCGGTGCGCCTTACTCCAGTTGTAGCCGGAAATCCGGCCGTTTGTCCGGCCCTGTCTTTGGCCTTATCTCTGGCCTAGTCTATTGAAAGACCGGGGTCGGAAGGTCGTTCATCCTCGTCCAGCAGTTCAGCGTCAAGCGGGGCGAAGACAAGTTCGGGCGGTTCCTCTGGTGGCAGACCATACTCATCCAGAGCATGATCCTGCACGTCCCCCAGTTCCGCATCCGGGAAAACCGCCAGAATGGCTTTAACCAGCGGGTGCGCCTGTGCGGTGCGCCGCTGAAACTGGATAATTTCCGCCCCCTGCTCATCCAGAGTTGGCTCGCCATCCTCCTGAGACAGGCGAATACGCCAAGACATGCCAGAAGCACTTTCCAGCACTTTCTGAAAGTGGCGCGGAAGGTCCGCCGGTAATCCCGGCTGCATACGCATGGTAATGGCACCGGGGGCAAAAGACACCGCATGCACGCCATTGCGCAGATTGCCATGCAGCAGAGCCTCCCGCCGCTCTTTGACCAGGGCCACAGCCTCGCGCCATGTGCGCGGCACCACAGGTCCTTGCGGCTCCGGTTCCGCGACAGGCTCCGGCACAAGGGCCGGGGCTGGAATTTGAGCTGCCGTGGGAACCGGAGTGGGAGACAGGGCAATATCCGCGACAGGCTCCTCCTGCACGGCGACAGCAGACGCAACCGCAGGGACCCGCACCGCGCCGGACTGTCCGACAACCATACGCAGAGGTGGCGGGCTATCCTGTCCACCCGATCTGCCGCCGCCAGACCGGGCCTCGTTCAGAGCGGAAGGGGGACTCCCCTCCGGCCCGGCAGGCGCGCCCGCAGGCCCGCTAGAAGCCCCGGTGGGAGAAGGAGCCACAGCCCCGCCCCCGCCCTGCCCAGACAGACGCCGCACCAGATCTTCCGGTGAGGGCAGGTCCGCCACGTAACACAACCGGATCAGCACCATGTCCGCCGCGGCCCGGCGGTCTGGTGCCATTTCCACTTCCTTCAGCCCCTTCACCAGCATCTGCCATGCGCGCATCAGCACCGGCACGGGCAGGGCTTCCGCCATCTCGGTGCCGCGCACCCGCTCGGCTTCCGGCATATCGGCCGAGTCCCGTAGGGAAGGCACGGCCCGCAGACGCGAAATGGTATGGACCAACTCCAGCATATCGCCCAGAACCAGCCCCAGATCCGCCCCACGGGCATGAGCCGCATCCGCCAGCGCCAGAGCCTGATCGGGCTTGCCGGTCAGAACGGCTTCCAGCAGGTCAAACACAACCTGCCGGTCCGCCAGCCCCAGCATGTCACTGACGACGGAGGCACCAATCTCGGCCTCACCCTCCCCCTGCGCGATGGCCTGATCCAGCAGAGACAGCCCGTCCCGCACAGACCCGTCGGCTGCGCGGGCAATCAGCGCCAGCGCATCATCAGACAACCGGACATGCTCTTTTTCGGCAATCCGGGCGAAGAGGACCGCCAGATCAGCCTGTGGCACACGGCGCAAGTCAAACCGCTGGCAGCGCGACAACACCGTCACCGGCACCTTGCGCAGTTCCGTGGTGGCAAAAATGAACGTGACTTGCGCGGGCGGTTCTTCCAGCGTTTTGAGCAGCGCGTTGAAGGCATTGCGAGAGAGCATATGCACTTCGTCGATAATAAAGACCTTCATGCGGCCCTGCATGGGGCGGAACCGCGTGGCCTCAATAATCTCGCGCACATCATCCACGCCGGTGCGGGAGGCGGCGTCCATTTCCAGCACGTCGGGGTGCCGGTCGTTCAGAATAGCGACGCAGTTGGCGCACACGCCGCACGGGTCCGCCGTTGGCCCACCCTTGCCATCCGGCCCGACACAGTTAAGCGCGCGGGCGATAATCCGGGCCGTGGTCGTTTTCCCCACCCCGCGCACACCTGTCAGCATAAAGGCATGCGCCACGCGCCCCAGCGCAAAGGCGTTCCGCAGGGTGCGGACCATGGCTTCCTGACCAATCAGGTCATCAAACGTCGTGGGGCGATATTTGCGCGCCAGAACGCGGTAGGGAGAGGTGTTCTGCGGCGGGGAGGCCGGGGCCGGCGCAGGCACGGCAGGAGCCGCATCGCCAAACAGACCGGGGCCTTCCATCACGGGATCGGGCAACCCGTCATCCCGGGAGAGGTGCGCGTCGGTCTTATCGGTCATGACAGTTCCGAGGAAAAAAACTCACGCTCCTGTGGCCTGAAGCCCTGAGCGGAAAAGGTGGAAAGCCGAACAATGACCCGGTCGAAACTCACTAGGGCTGCTTCCTTCCGGACCTGACCAGGTTAGCAAGGCGCACGTCCACTGCCGACTTTCCGGGAGGAGAGATAGCACCAAATTGTCCTTCCTGCCAACCCTGCCCAGCCACCCCTCCCTTTTCGCTCTTTGCCTTGCGGGAAAGGGCAGGGTAGGACGTATAAGGTCTGACCCTTCTTCCTTGCCCTTCAGAGAGTCTGCGCGTGCCAAAATTCAGCCTGTTCCCCCATGCCGCCATGGTCCTGCTGGCTTCCGCCCTGACCGCAGCCCCTTTTTACGCGCACGCTGAGGAGGGCGATAATTCCTCCTCCGTACGGAGCACCGTGCCCAATGCCCAACTCCAGAAGGAACTGGCCATCCTCCAGTTCAAGCCGGAAGCCGCCAGCCCCGCCTGCATCGACTCCCTGAAGGAACTGCACAAAACACAGGCCCAGTTGCAGGAAGAACAGACCCGCACGGAAGATCAGGATTTGGCAATCGCGCAGGACGTGCTGGAATCTGATTTTGAAAATTCCATTGAACTCTGCTCGCCCGACGTGCGGCAGCTTTGCGAAAGCCCTAACCCGGCAAAGGCACTAGCACAGGCCTGTGAACGTCTGGGCAGTGTGCCGGATGGTCCCGCATCGTCCTCTGCTGCGGACTGAGCGGCCCTGTTTATCCAGTCACTCTGCCGACAAACCGACAGTCTGACCGTCCTCCACCCGTCTGAGTTTCCCATAGCGCACGTTTTGAAAACGATATAATCTCAGGGCTCTGTCGCACAGTACCGTTTTGCAAAGAGTGCTTTTTTGACCAGAACACAGCACCATGTCTGACATTTTTGCGCCCGACCCCGCCTCGCAAAGCGCCGCCATTCTCGCGGTTGATGGGGGCGGCACAAAAACACTGGCGGTTCGGGTTGGGCGGGATGCCACGGTGCAGGCGGTGCACACCACCAAAGGGTGCAACCCGTTTGACCAGCCTGACTGGCAGACGATCCTTACCCACCTTGTAACCCCTCTCACCCCCGGCCTTGAGGCCGCAGCGTTTGGCATTGCCGGATATGGGGAAAACCGGGAGACAGGCCACCTGCTCCGCGCCCATGTGCATCAGCTATGCCCGGACACGCCCATCAGCCTGACCAATGATGTTGATATGGCCTGCATAGGTGCCTTTGCAGGCGAGGCCGGTGTTCTCCTGCTCTCCGGCACAGGCTCCATGGCGTGGGCGTCAGACGGGGCTGGCCAGACGGCCCGCGTCGGCGGTTGGGGGCCAGTTTTTGGTGATGAAGGCAGCGCCTACTGGATTGGCCGGAAAGCCCTGCAACGGGTCTGTCAGGCTATGGACGGTCGTGCCCCAGAGGCAAACCCCTTCGCACAACAGATTTGCGCCGCGATGGGCTGGCCCGACGAAAACCCGCAAGCACTCGATGCCCTGCTCGGATGGTATAATCAGCAGGAACGCCCACGCCCTGCTGTCGCCCAGTGCGCGCGCCTGATTGATGAGATGGCGGAGGCCGGTTGTGCGGTCTCACATGCGCTTATCACACAGGCAGCGCACCATCTCGCCACACTTGTCCAGACCGCGCGGGCACGCTTCCCTGAGCAGAACCTGCCGTGGAGTTACGCGGGCAGCGTCTTCAAAAGTGCTTTGCTCCGGGCCACTCTTACAGATTTATGCGGAATACCCCAGCCCCCGCGTCTGCCGCCCATTGGTGGCGGTATTGTGCAGGCCGCCAGATTGGCTGGATGGTCGATTGATACCGCATGGATTGACCGCCTCGCGCGCGGACTGGACTGTTAGCTATTTTAAAAAACTCTTTTTCTTAGTGATAACTTCAATATCTAAACACCGTGTTTTTTTCAAAAAACTCCCTCCAGAAGGAAACACCTCTTAAAAACTCAGAACAGTTCATTTAAAATCATCACTGGAAATGTTTCGATTCCCACATCACCAAGCCATTCAAATAAAAATCTTTCTTCCAACAGGATTTTTTATTTTTATTTCTCTCTATTTTTCTTCACCAAGACACACCTAATTTCTACCGAAACACTTTCACTCTCGACCCCGTAAAAAGTTTTTATAAACAGGAGCCTTAGCCATGCCAGATCTTGACGGACATCTTGTTCTTGCGGACCGGGTTATGCCCGGTCGCCTGTCTTTCTCTGACCAGATCCATGCTGTTGCGGCCCATAATACGGTGCCAGACCGGTATATTCTGCCGGGCTTTATTGACGGCCATGTGCACGGCGGCAACGGGGCCGATACAATGGATGGCGTGCAGGCCATTCACACGCTCTCTCGCTTCCACGCCCAGCATGGCACCACCACCATTCTGCCCACCACCATCACGCGACCTTGGGCAGATGTCATGGATGCGCTGTACGCCGTAGCGGAAGTGGTCAGCACACAAATCCCCGGGGGTCCGGTTGTGCATGGCGCGCATCTGGAAGGCCCGTTTGTCAGCCCGCATAAGCTGGGCGCGCAGCCGCCTTATGCCATTCCCCCCACAGCAGACCGCGTGGCCGAAGCGGTGGGGACAGGCTGTGTAAAGGTTGTAACGCTCGCCCCGGAACTGCCACACGCGCAGACAGCCATCAAGCAGTTTGCAGAAGCGGGCGTGCGCATCAGCCTCGGCCACACCGTGGCGGAGTATGAAGAAACCAACGCGGCAATCTGCCAGATTTGCGCTGTTGGCGGCGTAGCCGGGGGCACGCATCTGTTTAACGCCATGGCCCCCATTACCAGCCGCAAGCCCGGACCCGTTACGGCCCTGATGTGCAGCGATGCCTACGCGGAAATGATTTTCGATACACACCATGTCCACCCTGCAACCTTCCGGCTCGCACATCGGGTCATGGGCGGTAGGCTGGTTTTTGTAACCGACGCTATGCGCGCCACCGGCCTACCGGAAGGCCCAAGCCAGTTGGGCGGGCAGGACGTGATGGTTAAAGACGGCGCAGCCCGCCTACCGGATGGGACTCTAGCTGGCAGCGTGCTGACGCTGGATCAGGCCTTGCGCAACGCTCTTCAGGCTGGCACGCCGCTTCTGGAAGCCGCCGCTCTGCTCAGCACCAATCCGGCCCGGTATCTCGGTCTTGCAGACCGCGGCACACTGGACGTGGGCAAACGCGCGGATTTCGTCGTGCTGGATTCCGCCTTCATGGTTCAGGAAGTCTGGGTTGGCGGTGCGCGTATTGTTTGAACAGAAAGAGTAAAAATTAGAAAAAATTTTTGGGTGTCGCCTTTTTTTTCAAACAGGGGGCGTCTTCTGAAGCTTTTTGAAAAAAGCTTCACCAAAAACTTCTTTCTGATTTTTGTATGTTTTCTGGACAGATTTTTCAGATATGCGCTGAGGCTCTCGACATAAAAAAAGGAAGAAGATCACGGGTTCCGATCCTCTTCCTTTTTCTCAAACCCAGTTCGGGATTTTTAAAAACCTGTTAGGCAGGCAGGCGGTTGATGGCGGCAATACCTTCCGCACAACCCAGAACAGCGGCTTTTTCCTTCACTGTCAGCCTTGCTTCAAGCTCTGACAGATTCGGTGCTTCAGATACTTTCAGCAACCCGACCAGTTGATCCGGGTTGATCGGATCGCCCGGCTTACGGGCAGGCGGCAGCATAGCAGCATGAGCGTGCAACAACCCGGCATCCGCCCGCAGCGCGCGCAGGGCATCAGAGGGCAGGGACGGACCGTGATCTTCCTCAACAGCCCGCTCGGTTTTTACCAGAACGTCTGGCGGATGCGTTTCTTCCGGTACCAGAAGCAGACCGGCTTTTTTAAAACTCTGCCCCACATCGCGGCTGCTCGTCATGACAACAAGCGGTATGGAAAAGACCAATCCCAGCAACACAGGCGTCATCCAGAAGAACAGGGACGGGGAAACGACCCACGCACCAATGCCCAGCAACAAACCGAAAATGGTAAATTTGGCGTATTGGCGCACAACAACCATCAACGGAACGCCACCATCATCGCGCTTCTGGGTGTTCCAGCCGGAATCATGTCCAGAGAGAATGGAAATCACACCCGATGTCTGAATCAGCATGGCAATCGGCGCAATCAGACCACCAATCAGCGTTTCCACCAGCACGGAAGCCGCGGCACGGATCAGCCCACCACACCCCCGGCAAGTCGCACGATCAGCTACCAGGGCAATATAGGCCAGCATCTTGGGGGCCAGCAGAATCGCCATGGTGCCGATAAACACATACTTCGCCTGCACCGGGTCCACATGCGGCCAGTGTGGGTAGAGGATTTTGGTATCGCCAAAATATTCCGGGCGCTCAAAATGTGCCTGAAGGGAGATCAAAATCCCGGTCAGCAGGAACACCAGCCAGAGCGGGGAGGTGACATACGCACCAATCCCCACCACCATATGCATCCGGCTGATCCAGTGCAGTTTTTTAGTGGGCAGCACTTTCACATGCTGCAAGTTTCCCTGACACCACCGGCGGTCACGAATAGCAACATCCGTCAGTGAGGGCGGACTTTCTTCATAAGACCCATCCAGCCCCGGCACCATGTGGATCGCCCAGCCACCCCGGCGCATAAGAGCCGCTTCCACAAAGTCATGGCTCAGAATATGGCCGCCAAACGGCTTACGCCCCGGCACATGCGGCAGGCCCGCCTGCCCGGCAAAGGCCTTTGTGCGGATAATGGCATTATGGCCCCAGTAATTGCCTTCCGAGCCATGCCACCAAGCAATACCATGCGCAATCACCGGCCCATAGACACGGCCTGCAAATTGCTGGAGTCGGGCAAATAGTGTGGTTCCACCGACAATAACCGGCAGGGTCTGGATCAGCCCCACACCGGGGTTGCGCTCCATGGCTCCAGCCATGCGCACCAGAGTCTCGCCAGACATGACGGAGTCCGCGTCCAGCGTCACCATCTGGTCATAGGCCGCGCCAAAGCGACGCACCCATTCTCCGACATTCCCGGCCTTGCGTTCCACATTATTATGGCGACGGCGATAGAAAATCCGGTTTTCCCCACCCGTCTGCGCCCGTAGCGCCAGAAAGGCCGCTTCCTCTTCCACCCACACATCAGGGTTGGTTGTGTCGGAGAGAATAAACACATCAAACGCATCGACCTGCCCGGTTTCACACAGGCTGGTGTAAATGGCTTTCAGTCCAGCCATCACGCGATGCGGGGGCTCATTATAGGTTGGCAGCAGCAGGGCTGTGCGGGAATGAAGGGTAGGGAGCGGGCCGGAGCGGGTAATACCTAGCCCCAATCCCCCCCGCGTAATAAGAGAAAAGAAACCGGCCAGTGAGGAGGTAAACGCCAGCGCAATCCACAAAAACAGGGCGACAAACAGCACCAGCATGATGACGCCGAGGGTGGAAACACCGTTGGCATCCAGCACTTTATGGGTGCGCCACGCGCCAAAGGCTGTCAGGGCCAGCGCGGACCCAATCACGAGAAACCGCCGCAGGGCAATGGTCGCCGGGGAGGTTGAGGGCGTTCTGCCCCGTCCTTCCATATCCGGCGCGGCATGCAGATCCTGCACCGGCATGGCCAGCGGTGCTTCTGGCGGAAGCGCCTGAAACGGGTGCGTCCGGAGTTCAGGCTGCGTCATTACGGCGTCCAACGATACACCCATTCTTCCGAGACCGGGCCGCTGTCCGTCGCCAGAACAGCACTCAGCTCCACCACTTTTTCATCCCCGGGGGCAAATTCAAAGGTTGTGCGCCAGCCATTGATATTCGGGTTTGGCTCCACAACCACATTCCGTATCTTACCGCCAGAAAATTTCGGTTCCAGATGGAATTTTGTGTCTTTTGGCAGCCGTTCAAACGGCACACCCATGAAATCAATGGCAAAGAAGCGGGCATTTTTATCATCAACAACCGCGCCAACACGCGTGGCCCCAATACGGGCCAGTGGCGTGGGGAAGGGCGCATCCCACCCCCAGTACATGCGGTAGGTAAAACTATATTCCCTCCCGGCTTCCAGTGGGGTTTTTGGCCGCCAGAAGGAGACGATATTATCATTCACCTCATTCGGCGTCGGGATTTCCACCAGATCAACCCAGCCCTGCCCCCAGTCTCCTATCGGTTCAATCCATAGAGACGGGCGCTTTTCGTAATTCAGGGCCAGATCTTCAAAATCATGGAAATTCCGGCGGCGCTGCATCAGGCCGAAGCCACGTGGAGAATCATCAGTAAAGGCCGAGAACTGTAAATCCAGCGGGTTGCGCAGCGGGCGGAACAGTTCCTGCCCGGCACCGGTCCACATCTGGAGGGCTTCGCTATCATGCGCGGCCGGACGCCAGTCATCCACGTGGTTGTGGTCGTTGGCGTCAAAATAGAACATGCCAGTCAGCGGTGCGATGCCAGACTGGTCAATTTTGGTGCGCGGGTAAAGGGTGGACTGAACGTCAAACACCGTTGTGTCCCCCGGACGGATGGTGAAGCGGAAAGCCCCCGCGACGGAGGGGCTGTCCAGCAGCGCATGCACCACAACAGCCTTCACTCCCGGCTGCGGCTTTTCAAGCCAGAAGGCACGGAACAGGGCAAATTCCTCACCTTTCGGGTCACCTGTGCCATCCGCGAAGCCTCTGGCGGACAGGCCATAACTCTGCCCCTTGGCAACGGCGCGGAAATAGGACGCCCCCAGAAAAACGCAGAATTCCTCCATCACACCCGGCGTGTTGATGGCTGTGCGCAGGCGCAGACCGGCAAAGCCGAGATTGTCATCCACTTTCAGGGTTGAGTCCCCATAGGTGAACAGATCAGAGGAATAGGGAACAGGAGCCGATTTACCGTCGAGAATTTCAAAAATCTCAATGCGGGGGCGGTAGAGGAATCCACGCGGGAAAAACGCGACATCAAACACCAGATTGTCGCCATGCCACAAGGTCCGGTCATCCCGGTAGGCAATGCTGCGGAACTGGTCAAAATTCAGATTATCCAGCGCTTTGGGTAAAGTCTGGTCTGGTCCGTGATACGGCGCGCTGGCAAGACGCCGGGCTATCTGCCGCACCGTCATGTCATCAAACGTGCCCGTTGCTCCTTCAAGCCCTTCCGCCCGGGCCTGACGGGCCGCACCCCCGGCCAGAGTTGCGAGTGTTGCCCCCGCGCCAATCCGAATTAAGTCCCGCCGCTGTACAGATGAAGACACACCAGACTCCCGAATGCCCGTTTGATGGATGGGCTAAAAATTTCTTTAATAACAAACTTGCCGTGCGATACGGCTTTTTAAGGGCATTCCACGGCTTGTGATGTTAAGAGTTTTTCAAGTTCCGCTAAATACACCGCAGAAGCCTGCGCCGCCTGTTTTTCGATATCCCGATAGCAACGCACAACGGCCTCACCCTCTGCTGTCAGAAACGCGCCGCCACCACCACCGGGCCGGGTCACCACCAGAGGTTCACGGAACATCTGGTTCAGACTGTCCACCAGCAACCATGTCCGACGGTAGGACATGCCCATGGCACGTCCCGCCGCGGAAATAGACCCTGTTTCCGCCAGTTGTTCAAGCAGCCGGATTTTGCCATGCCCGAGGGCAGGTTTGCCATCCGCGTCCACCCGCAAGGTCAGTCTCAACCGCTCTGTCATTCGCCAGCCCGCGTTCGCGTTGTCGTTTTATGCGTGATACCATGAGACATCATGCTTTTTCTCACCCGATATCAGGCGTCAGCACTGTTTTCATGATAAACTCTCACGCAGATACCATCTGGCGTTCCATGAGGCCAGACGATCTTGCCGCCACCATCATGCTCGCGGCACGCATCCACCCCGATTATCCGGAAGATGATGCTATTTTTGGAGAACGGCTGGCACTGGCCCCGGAAGGCTGCTTCGTGCTGGCCAATGCCAGCGGGGTGCACGGCTATCTGATCAGCCACCCATGGGCAGGTAAACTCTCACCACGCCTCAACTGCTTACTTGGCAGCCTGCCAGCCCACCCGGAAAGCTGGTATCTGCATGATCTCGCGCTGGATGAAACGGTACGGGGGCAGGGGAGAGCCAAAGACGCCATTGTTCTGGCAGAACATGCGGCCCGCGCGGCAAACCTGCCCATCCTCAGCCTGACGGCCACCGGCCCCGCCCGCGCCTTCTGGCTGCGACAGGGTTTTACCCCGGAAGATATTTCAGACGCCGAGAAAGCTGTGCTGGCCTCGTATGACCCCGAAGCCAGCTTTTTATCCCGACCAGTCTGAAGCCGGGATCTAAGGCCGGGCCCGGAGTTTACTCTTCCACGTGCTCGTCGGGAGCCAGCATCATGGCTTCCGCCACAATCCCGGAATGCTCGCGCACCTTGCGTTCAATTTCATCCGCCATTTCAGGATGGTCACGCAGGAACTGCTTGGAGTTTTCACGCCCCTGACCAATGCGCTGGCTGTCATAGGAGAACCATGCGCCGGATTTCTCCACCACACCGGCCTTAACACCCAGATCAATCAGTTCCCCGACCTTACTGATGCCTTCACCATACATGATGTCAAACTCAACCTGACGGAACGGCGGGGCCATCTTGTTCTTGACCACCTTCACCCGTGTCTGGTTGCCCACCACTTCGTCCTTGTCCTTGATGGACCCGATGCGGCGGATATCCAGACGCACAGAGGCATAGAACTTCAGTGCATTCCCGCCCGTGGTGGTTTCCGGGTTGCCAAACATCACCCCGATTTTCAGACGAATCTGGTTCAGGAAGATCATCATGGTGTTGGAGCGCGCAACTGAGCCGGTCAGCTTGCGCAGCGCCTGACTCATCAGGCGGGCATGCAGGCCAACGTGGCTGTCGCCCATATCGCCTTCCAGTTCCGCACGCGGCACTAGAGCGGCCACACTGTCCACCACCAGCACATCAATCGCGCCCGACCGCACCAGCGTATCCGCAATTTCAAGCGCCTGCTCACCCGCATCAGGCTGGCTGATCAGCAGATTATCAATATCCACGCCCAGTTTCTTGGCGTAGCCGGGGTCCAGCGCGTGCTCGGCATCAATAAACGCACAGGTGCCGCCCCGCTTCTGGGCTTCTGCAATGGCGTGGAGAGCCAGCGTGGTTTTACCCGAGCTTTCCGGCCCGTAAATTTCAATCACACGGCCGCGCGGCAGACCGCCAATTCCCAAAGCAATATCCAACCCCAGAGAGCCACTGGGCACCACATCCGCCTGTTCTTTCGGGCGCTGCCCCAGCCGCATGACAGACCCTTTTCCAAAAGCCCGTTCGATCTGCCCGAGCGCGCCTTCAAGAGCTTTTGCCTTATCCATCATTCACCTTTCCTGTGGCCTCGGCTGAGGCCGGGAGTGCTGCACTGTTTCAAGACGTGCCATAAAAGCCGCGCGCCGGGCAATGACCGGCATCAGGGCCAGATATCCGCTCAGGCACATTAAGCTTGGTTTCTGTTCGCTCTTATAGAAACAAAACAAGAACATTTCAAGCCGGAAACAGGCGGCCCGAAGCCGCCTTGCCTCCTGCCGCTTATACGACAAATACTATTTGGTATGGCCTGAAGAGACCGCAAGGCCAGAGCCACGCGGATCGGTCCAGCCGAAACACGCTCCAGAATCCCCCGGAAGTCCGGCAGGACAGGAGACGAAGTTGGCGCGGCCCATACCCTCCGTAACCGTGGGGCGCTGGCCTGCAATGGCAGCCCGCAGAGCCACTGCCGCGGTATCCGCCGCCACGTTCTGGCCAGAGGCTGTGGCCGCCGCCCGGAACTGGGTCACGTCCTGATGCGCAATGGCTGCTGTCAGCAATGGCAGCGGACGGCGTACAGGAGAAGCCGCAAGCACAATGCCGGTGGACCCGGCCACACGGCCCGTGCCGAACAGGTTGTTCATGGTCAGGCCACAGCTTACCGTCTCGCCCGTGCGGTCCGTCACGACAAAAGACGTGGACGCAGGGAGAGGCGGCAGTGCTGAGCCGGACGGCAGATTCCCGCTCTTCAGCAGAGCCTGCGCATCAGCCACGGTCATGGCGGCACCTTTGCCATTCTGGTGGGCACGCCAGCCGGACACAACGGCTTCCGCCCGCACACCCGCATGACCATGCTCATCCATAGAGCTATAGGCAGCAGCGGTTCCCAGCCCGCCATCGGCGGGGGGCGGCAGGAAGCTGATCTCCAGCCCGCCAGACCGCAGAGTCAACGGCTGTTCGGCCTGAGCGAGATTGGCGCGCATGTCAGATGAGGTCAGCCCGGCGCCTGCGGCCTGAGACGCGCGTATGAAGCTCTGTGCCAGTGACCCGTTATAAAGATCCCCCACGCCAGCAATACGCATGCGCTCCAGCGCACCGGCCAGACGCGGCTGTACCATCAGGTCATTCGCGCCAAGCACGGTCCCGTTGCTGTTGGCAAAAATGGCGCGGGTTGTGTCATCCGCCAGAAGGGGCGCATGCACAGCGGCCAGATCGGACGCCAAAAGCCCACCCACCGGCACGCCGTCTGTCGCCAGATTACGGGCCGGAACAATCAGATCCGCAAAATCAATATGCCCGTAGCGCATCTGCATCAGATACAGACCACGTGCCAGCATGGGCACGGACGCCGGGCGGTCGGACCGCGCATCGGTCTGCCCTGCACGCGGGAGGAACAGGAACGCCTGCCCCTGCGCATCCCCCGGACGCCAAGCCAGACAGGCTCCGCCAGCCCCCAGAGATGCACGGGAAGGCAGCGTCACGGACAGCGCCAGCCCCAGAGCCGCCGCCGCATCCGCCGCGTTACCGCCCTGCGCCAGCACATCCCGCGCGACCAGAGCCGCCTGCGGTTCATCCGCCACAACCTCACCCACAAAACCCGCGATTGTAGGCGGCTGGGTCGGACCATCATGCCCGAAGATACCGCAAGACGTCAGGGAACAGGCCATCAGCAGGGCTGCCATCCGGGCTGAACAGGTCTTCATGAAATGCTCGGGCACGCCTTGGTGTCTCCATTGCTCTGGTCTGCCCGCACACGGGGCGTCTGATAACTCTGTTCTGGATTACCGCCGTTCCGGGCGGGCAGCAACACGCACGCGCCATTTCCATCACAACAGTTCTGCTTTAAATATAAAAGCACCATGAAAAAGCTGATAACCCTTTCTTTCAGGCGCGCCGCTCTGGCCGGAGCCGCAAGCCTCTTCCTGCTCTGCGGTGCCGCGGTTTCCGCGCATGCGGACTCCTCCAGCTTCAGCCCCGCCCAAAGGGCTGAAATTGTTGACATCATGCGCACTGCGCTGAAGACAGACCCGACCATTCTGTCAGACGCCATCAGTTCCCTACAGGCGCAGGCTGCCGCCAAAAAGGCGTCCTCCGCGCTGGACACCGTGCGCCAGCACAGGGCCGATTACGGGCAGAGTTCAACCGATGTCGTGCTGGGCAACAAAACAGGCAAGCTGGAAGTGGTCGAATTTTATGACCCCCGCTGCCCGTACTGCCGCAAGGTACTGGCCGATCTGGACCATCTGGTCAGCACGGAACCGGACCTGCGTCTGGTTGAAAAAATCATCCCCGTGCTGGGGGCCAACAGCGTGATGGATGCGCAGGCCATTATGGCGGCGGGTCTTCAGGGCAAATATATCCCGTTCCAGAAAGCCCTGATGGCCGATTCCTCAGCCCCGTCTTTGGAGCGCATCCGCCGTATTGCAGAAAATCTCGGGCTGGATGCGGACCGCCTGCAAAAAGATATGAAAAGCCCGGCCGTGACCACAGCACTCAGCAAAAATATGGAACTGGCGCGGGCGATTGATCTGGAAGGGACGCCAACCTTTATTATCGGCGACCGTGAAATCATCCCCGGTGCAGCGTCCGAGCGGGACCTGAAAGCAGCGCTCGACCGGCTGCGTAAAGCTCACTGACCTCTTTCACCCCTCCGGTTTACAGGCCGGAGGGGGATGAAAAGCGTTTTTTTAGGCCGCGTCTTCGGTCTGGCGGGCAGGCATCACGCCTTCTTCCCGCAGCAGGTGTGCCAGAGCGCGCACCATTTCATCCATCATCTCATCCGTGTGGAACGGCCCCGGCGTCAGCCGCAGGCGCTCCGTGCCCTGCGGCACCGTAGGATAATTGATGGGCGTGGCATACTGCCCGTATTCCACCAGAAGACGACGGCAGATACGCTTGCAACGTTCCGCATCCCCAACCGGAATGGGCACGATGTGGCTCGGCGTCATGGTGAACGGTACCCCGGCAGCCCGCAGACGGGCGCGGAAGGTGTTCACCCGCTCAAACATTTTCTCACGCCGCCAGTTTTCTGCGCGGACCTTGCGCACACTGGTCAGCGCCGCCCCCACAACGGACGGCGGCAGAGCCGTGGTGAAAATGAAGCCCGATGCCGTGGAACGCAGGAAGTCCACGATCTCGGTGGAGGCCGTGATATAGCCGCCGTGCACGCCAAAACCCTTGGCGAGCGTGCCTTCAATAATATCAACCTGATCGGCCATCCCATCGCGCTGGGAAATGCCGCCGCCTTCCTCACCATACAGGCCGACGGCATGCACCTCATCCAGATAGGTCAGGGCGTTATATTTGCGGGCCAGAGCGCAGATCCCGGCAATATCGGAAATATCGCCGTCCATGGAATACACGCTTTCAAACGCGATCAGCTTGGGGGCGTCCGCCGGGGCTTCGGCCAGTTTTGCCTCAAGGTCCGCTAGATCATTATGCTCAAAAATGACTGTCTGAGAGCCACGCGCGCCCTTGATGCCTGCAATCATGGAGGCATGGTTCAGGCGGTCTGAAAAGCAGATCCAGCCGGGCATGGAGGTCAGGATGGTCTGAAGGCTGGCCTGATTGGAGACATAGCCGGAGCCAAATAGTAATCCGGCTTCCTTGCCGTGCAGAGACGCCATTTCCGCTTCCAACGCGGTATGCAGCGGGCTGGTCCCAGCGATATTCCGGGTGCCACCGGCGCCAGCGCCATGCTCACGGATGGCGGCAATGGCGGCCTCCTGCACTTCCGGCACCACGCCCATGCCTAGATAGTCATTGGTGGACCAGACAATCACCTCCCGCCCTTCCGGCAGGGCAGGCAGGTCTTCCTCATAAAGAGGGAAGCGGTCAGCAAGGCGCGCCAGCGGGGTAAATGTGCGGTAGCGCCCCTGCTGCCGGATGCTGTTCAATGCCGTATGACAATGCTCATAAAACGGATGCCGAGCGTTTTTGATTAATCCCACGCTTCTACTCTCCTCGCGTCGTCAGAAACGGTCGGGGCTCGGCACGGGCCCGTCGGCCGTCTGGCCAGTTTTCACGTAAAGCCGGTCTTCACATAAACTTGTCAGGGTTATTTCACATACACCCTGATGACGGAGTTCGTCACGGTCGAATCCGGCATGGCGGCCATTTCCACCTGCGCGGGGGAAGCCCCATCTTTAATAATGGCCTGTGTCACAGCCTGTCCGTCACCCTGCACCAACTGCACGAGAGCCTGCTGGTCGGTCTCGGAGTCCTTCCCCGGCGGCACCAGACACTGCACCACAAACAGGATATCGGGCTTGCTGAGGAGTGCTTTATGCACAATCTGCGCAACCGGCCCGCTCCATTCCTTGGGGGAGGTTCCAGCTACAAGCTCGATCAGCGGCGGCACGGGCGGTGGGCCGGGCGGGGCCGGGGGAATATACGGCACGGGCGGTTTACCTGCCCGCGCATTAAAGGTTTTCTGGTCCACCAGCTTGCACCCGCTCAGGCACAGCGCAATACTCGCGACAAACGCCACCCGAAACAACGGTCCCTTTTCTGTAAAGCGGGAAACAGACAGCATAACGGGCAGAACTCCGGTTCAGACAGCAGAAAACACTCTTACCCTCTCTTTCGCGCCCCTTTGCGGCAGACGCAAGGTAAAGCCTGTATGGTACCCAGCGAAACTTGCTCTCGCCTCCGTCCGCCGTTATTGAGCAGGGCACGACAAGAAGCATTGCCGCAAAGGCAAGACCGTCACGGAAGGCAGGCGAATGGCACCAGTCCCTTCGGCAGACCCGACCGCCCATCAGGCCGAGGTTCACCTCTCCGCTCAGCAAAATGCTGTAGCCAGAATGAGCCGCGCGGCACGCCTGCTGCTGAATGATGAACACCTGCCCCCCCATGCCCGCACCCTGCTGAACAGGATGTGCCTGCCCGTCACAGCCCTCTGGTGCCGCGTTCTGCGGTTTGACCCCAGCGCCCCCAACTGGCCGGACCGAGACCGATTTGTGGTGCCCTCCACCACCATGCAGCCGCTGCTGCGCGCTATGCTGACTCTGACCGGCTCCGCCACGGAGTCCGATACCCCGCTTGAATATGGCCGTCACCCGGCGGTGGAGGTTGCTCCGGGGCCAGCAGGGCAGGGTGTGGCGGCGGCTGTCGGCATGGCGTTTGCGGAACAGACTCTCGCCCGCCGGTTTGGGCGCTCGCTGGTCAACCACCGCACATGGGTACTGGCGCAGGATACAGACCTTGCCACCGGTGTGGCTATGGAAGCCGCCCAACTTGCCGGACGCTTCGGACTGGACAGACTAGCTGTTCTCGTCACCCCTCCCGCAGGCCCGGATAACAGGGATTTTTCCGATTCGCTCACCCGGTTCAGCGCCTCCGGCTGGACCGTGCGCAAAGTTGATGCCGGGAATGCCGCGGCCATCAGTTCCGCCCTTGCGGCCACCCTGCGCGCGCGCAAACCCACCCTGATCGCCTGCCTGCCCCCTGACCTGCCTTGTGACCTGACAGATACGCTCCCCGGCCCACACCTCCCAGCGGAAGAAGAACTGACCGGCCCATGGAGCCCCACCGCCCGGCGCGGGGCCACAACCCGACGCTCATGGTTGCGCCGCTTTGCGCGCCACCGCCAGCGCGCCGCCTTTGAGCGGGAAATGCAAAACCAGCGCCCAACTCTGTTTGATGAAGACTGGCAACGGACTTTCCACTGGCAGATGCACCTTTCGGAGGGGCAGTCCACACAGGATGCCGGACTTGCCGGGCTGCGGGCCTTGTCTGAAATTCTGCCGGAATTGGTCTGCCTGACCGCATCCTCAGCCTATCGGCAAGATATGGCCACCCCGATCCCCCAGCCCGCCACGCTGCCACCCACCATGGCAACCACTCAGCTAGCCCCCCAGCAGGCCCACACACTGCTGCTGGCAGGAGAGCAGTCCTGCGGCATTCAGGATCATGGCATGGCAGGCATGCTCAATGGTATTGCCTTGCACGGAGGCCTGCTCCCCTGCTGCGCTGCCAGCATGATGACGGTGGACCGCATGCGCTCCGCCCTGCGCATGGCCGCCCTCATGCGCCGTAAAGTGTTGTATCTGCTGACCGGAGACGGCCTTGCGCTGGGCGATGGCGGCGGCGGCTGGCAGCCCGTGGAACAGCTCGCCAGCCTGCGGGCTATGCCCCATCTGGCCGTTTTCCGCCCGTGTGATGCTCGGGAGACCACGGCCTGCTGGGACGCAGCCCTCAACTGGCAGGGCGGGCCCGCCATGCTGCTGCTCTGCCCGTATGAAAACCAGCATGGCCCGCTTCCTGCCCCTGCCTTCGGCACCCCTTCATGCGGGGGGTATGTGGTGAAGCAGGACGAGATGCCGCAGGTCACGCTGATTGCCTCCGGGCCGGAGGTTGCCATCGCGCTCAAAGCGTCGCACCATCTTGCCCGGAAAGATATTCGGGCCACCGTTGTCTCCATTCCCTGCTGGGAACTGTTTGCGGAACAGCCCGCCAGTTACCGCAGGACCGTGCTGGGTACCGCTGGCCTGCGCGTGGGGATTGAGGCCGCCTCCGGCTTTGGCTGGGAGCGGTGGCTTGGTGAAGAAGGAGTTTTTGTTGGCATGGATGATTTCGGCACGTCCGCCCCGGCCAACGCTTTGTACGAACGCTTTGGCATTACTGTTGAGGCGATCTGCGAAAAGGTGCTAACGCGCCTTCTTGCCTCAGGTGTTGAACGGGGAGCCTCCCTGCGCACGCCGGACCAGCCCCGAACCCGCGTTCGGGGACCGTTAACGACAAGACCATAGAATAAAAATAAACGGAGTTTGGAAAAACCATGGCAGTCAAAATTGCAATCAACGGATTCGGACGTATTGGCCGGCTTGTCCTGCGCGGTATTATTGAAAGCGGGCGGACGGATGTTGTGCCAGTCGCCATTAACGATCTGGGCAGCGTGGCCGATAACGCCCACCTGCTGAGCTATGACAGCGTGCATGGCCGCCTGCCGGCTGAGGTCAAGGTTGACGGCAACAAGCTGATCATCACAGCGCATGGCCGCACATGGGACCCGATTACCGTCTCCGCCGAGCGTGACCCTTCCAAAGTGCCGTTTCAGGGCGTGGATGTGGCCATGGAATGCACGGGCCTGTTCACCTCCAAGGAAAAGGCTGGTCAGCTTCTGGCCGCCGGTGCCCGTAAGGTGATTATTTCCGCGCCGGGCACGGATGCGGACGCCACCATTGTTTACGGTGTGAACCAGAACGTGCTGACACCGGATATGACGGTGATCTCCAACGCCTCCTGCACCACCAACTGTCTGGCTCCCGTTGCCAAAGTGCTGGAAGACGCCTTTGGTATTGAACGCGGCTACATGGTCACCATCCACTCCTACACGGGTGACCAGCGCACGGTGGACACCCTGCACAACGACCTGCGCCGCGCCCGCGCCGCCGCTCTGAACATGATCCCAACGTCCACGGGGGCCGCCCGTGCCGTGGGTCTGGTTCTGCCGCAGTTGAAAGGCAAGCTGGATGGCACCGCCATTCGCGTGCCGACAGCCAACGTCTCCCTCGTCTCACTCGACTTCGTGCCGAAAAAAGTGCCGGGTTCTGTGGAAGAGGTGAACGCCGCCATCAAGGCCGCAGCGTCCTCTGGTCCGCTCAAAGGCATTCTGGATTATTCCGATGCCCCGCTGGTCAGCTCCGACTTCAACCACGCGCTGGCCTCTTCCACCTTTGACGCCACCCAGACCACTCTGGTTGACGGCGGCAAACTGGTCCGTATCTGCGCATGGTATGACAATGAGTGGGGCTTCTCCAACCGTATGTCCGACACAGCCGCTCTGTTCGGGTCCCTCTGATGGCCATTCTCCCTTTCAACACGCTGGATAAGCTTGACCCGCAGGGCAAGCGCATCCTTCTGAGAGCGGATCTGAACGTCCCTATGCAGGACGGGAAGATTTCGGACATGACGCGCATTGAGCGCATTGTGCCCACCATCCGGGAACTGGCCGACAAAGGCGGGCGCGTGATCGTGCTGAGCCATTTTGACCGCCCGAAGGGCAAGGTTGTGCCCGGCCTGTCTCTGGAACCCATGGCCACGGCTCTGGCCACGGCGCTGGGCAAGCCGGTCAGCTTCATGCATGACTGCATCGGCCCGCAGGCAGAAACCGCAGCGCGCTCCATGAAAGATGGGGAAGTGCTGCTGCTGGAAAACACCCGCTTCTACCCCGGTGAGGAAACCAACGCACCGGATCTGGCCGCCGAACTGGCTAAGCTGGGCGATGTGTATGTGAATGATGCGTTCTCCGCAGCGCACCGTGCCCATGCCTCCACCGCAGGCGTCGCCGGACATCTGCCGTCCTACGCCGGGCGTCTAATGGAAGCGGAACTCTCCGCGCTGGACGCAGCCCTTGAAAACCCCGAGCATCCGGTTGGCGCGATTGTCGGCGGCGCGAAAGTGTCCACCAAACTCGCGCTGCTGGAAAACATGCTGGAACGCGTGGATGTTCTGGTTGTGGGCGGGGCGATGGCCAACACGTTCCTCGCAGCCAAAGGCTACAACGTCGGCAAGTCCCTCAAGGAAGAGGACATGCTGGACACCGCCCGGCAGATTATCGCCAAGGCGCAGGAAAAGAACTGCGATCTGGTTCTGCCGGTAGATGTTGTCCTCTCCGAGGATTTCATGGCTGGCGCCCCCACGCTACTCGCCCCCGTGACGGAAATCCCGGACGGCTGGATGGCGCTGGATGTCGGGCCGGAAACGGTCAAACTGCTGAAAGCCAAGCTGGCTGGCCTGAAAACGCTGGTTTGGAACGGCCCTCTGGGCGTGTTCGAACTGCCGCCGTTTGATGAAGGCACTAATGCCGTCGCGCAGGAAGCAGCACGTCTGACCAAAGCTGGCAGCCTGAAAACCATTGCCGGAGGGGGGGACACTGTTTCCGCCCTGCGCCATGCCGGTGTGCTGGATGACATGACCTATGTTTCCACCGCAGGCGGTGCGTTTCTGGAATGGCTGGAAGGCAAGATTTTGCCGGGCCTGACCGCACTCAGCACCACGCTGGAGCGGACCATTCCCATCTAAAACCGTCCTGTTTTTCAGGGTGGTTTTAGAAAGACAAAAAACGCCGGGGGCTCAGCTTCCCGGCGTTTTTTATACGCGCGCTCTGGTTTTCACGCGCCCCAACGTATTCATCAGCGCAACGCCTGCTAGAATAATGGCACCGCCAGCCATGGTGCGCAGGTCCGGAACTTCTCCCGCTATCAGCAACGCCAACACCAAGGTTGTAGGGGCAAGCAGATAGATAAAACCGGAGGAACGGGCAACGCCAATCCTGCCAACAACATACGCCCAAGCCGCATAGCCCAGAATGGCCGGAAACACCGCAAGCTGCGCAACCAGAAGCCAGCCAGTCACCGGGGCCGCCCGCAAACTACTGATGGCCTGCGGAAGCCATGGTGTGAGCAACAGCGCGCCAATAATCAGCACATATGCGGTTGTTGCCAAAGCGCCATAGGTGAAAACAAGCTTCTTCTGCACGGTATTATAAAGTGCCGCGGCAAACGCGGCCCCCAGCACATCCACGGCACCCGCGCCAAACGTCAGTCCGCCCGGCTGATGCTGCGCCACCAGCACAACACCGCAAAAACTGATGAGCGAACCAACCCAGCCCCAGATAGACAGCCTCTCGCCCATTATCCCCACAGCAAGCAGGGCTGAAATCAAGGGCGAAAAGCTGATCAGCAAACTTGCCGCACCAGCGGAGACCGTCTGCTCCCCCACATTGAAGAGGATATTATAAAGGGAAATTCCTATCGCTCCGCACACCACAAAGCGCGGGAGGTCCTGCACACGCGGCAAAAGGGGCCGGGTTACGCCAACCCATATCAACGCAAGGACAGCCGCCAGCGCATAACGCGCGGCAGCCAGCGGAATAGGGGGCAAAAACTGCAACGCCAGACGCACAACCGGATACGCGCTGGCCCACGATAAAATTGCCAACGCTGCGACAAACACCGGCACCGGCGGGTGGGATGCACCCAAGGCGTGACCCGGCGAGGCCGGAGCAGAATGCGCATCCATAATCTCTTACTCTCCGGTTCCTCTACTCTCGGCGCAAAACCTGATCTGTCATGAAAGAGGCTATTTTTCCGGCGACAAAGTCACGCTTTAACGCGGCTTCATCATACTCATCCCGCACCCAGTCCAGAAACGGAATCCGCCCTTCAGCTTCAGCCTGATAGCGCAGGAAAAATGCATCCAGAATGCCTGTGCGAGATTGGCGGAAATGCCCAAACCGCCAAGACAATTCTTTCAGCGCGCGCTCCGCCGTGCCGCCTTCAAACATAATCACCAGCCCGGAGGCCAGCCCTGCGCGGTCCGCTCCGGATTTGCAGTGCATGAGCATTGGGAAGGCAATCTGCTGATACAGGCCCGCAAAACGCAGGATACGGTCCCGGTGCGGGGCACCCCGGCTTTCAAACGCCATGTCCACATGGGCCAGCCCAAGCCGGGCCGCAGCGTTGCGGGATAAGGCATCGGACCCACATTTCCGGTGGCCGCGCAGATTAACCAGCGTACGCAGGTTAAACCGCCGCATGGCCCATTTCAGGCGAGCGGGTGTTGGATGATTACAGCGATAGACCTTACCCGGCACGACAGCGTGGAAATTTGTCCAGACCAGCCGGAAAATGGCGTGATCCACAAATAAACTGTCTGTCCATGCCTGCGTACGACCGGCAAAGGAGGAAAGATGGCCGTCAAACACGAACTGCGCTGCTCCGTTCCATAGAAAGGTCTGGTGTCTCACCCTGCTTCCTCAGCGTCAATCTTTTCAGACAAAGCTGACCATCAGGGGCAGGGGCAGGGGCAGGGGCAGGGGCGATCATCCAGCTTCAGGCAAAAAAACGTCAGGTCCAGCCAACCTCTTTCATCACACCTGTCGCTTCAAACCCGAGTTGTCTGTGTAACGCGACCGAGCCACTATTAGCGGCATCAATCCCGGCTACCATCACATGCTTGCCCTGCACGCGGGCGCGCTCAATAAGCGCGGTCATCAAAGCCAGACCAACTCCCTGCCGCTGCGCCAGTGGATGCACATAAACAGAATGTTCCACCGTATGCCGGTATCCATCCCACGCCCGCCATGGACCAAAGGTGGCATAGCCCGCCACCTCATCGCCCGCCGTCACGGCCACCAGAACAGGATAGCCTGCCTGCTGGCGTTCCAGCAGCCATGCCAGACGGTTGGCCTCATCCACCACCGTGTCATTCCAGATGGCCGTCGTCTGCGCAACGGCATGGTTATAAATGCTGGTAATCCGAGGGATATCCGCCGGGCAGGCGTCACGAAGCATCATCATGCGCCTGTTATGCCGGAGGCTCCGTGCGCAAAGCAAACCGAAATAATCGGTTCACAGACCAGCCGGAGGCACCACCGCTGGCTGTTCAGGTAAGCCCTGAAGTTTGTAGAGTGAGAGGGAAAATTTGTTCGGGCTGTTCCTGTTATGGTGCCGGACATTGGCCGTATAGATCAGAGTGTAATGGTCATGCAGCCACTGGCAAACCGGGGCTTCAACCTCGTGCCTTTCGCAGCCGATATAAGGCGTGACCACGTAGGCAGGCCGTTGCTCCAAGTCCTGCATATAGCGCTTCCATGCGTCCTGCCGGAAGAGGATATCGATATGATTGTCGAACAGATACACATCAAACGGCCTAAGATCAGACTGATAAAAAACCGCGTGAAACGCCCTGATATTCAGAACGCGTGCCTGACCGACCTCCCGGGCAATCCGCGCATAATCCACGCGCGACGTATAGATTGAGATATTCACATTCCTTCTGATCTCCGTGCCCATGAAAAACAGGGCGGAGACCCAGAGCGGCATGAGCGCAAGGCGAGAGGGAAAGGCCCGTTCACGGAACAGAATGGCCAGCATGAGCGTGGCTGGAGCAAAACACAGAATGAAATAATGCTGATACGGATGCCCCGACAGCAGCGTTGCAGGGAAGGATGAGGCAAACCACACTGGCAGGATCATGGTTTTGCGGGATTCCGCGTCAGCCAGATGAAAAGGAAAACGCCTGAGCCATGCCAGCAGAATTGGCAGGGTGAGCCCCAGATAGAACGTCATCCAAAACACATTCAGCAACCGGTCGGACAAGACGCCGCCATAATTATGCAGAAAATTTCTCTGCATGGAAAAATAGGCCTGCAAAGCCCCGTGCCCGACAATCAGGTAAGGCGAGAACAATGCGACCAGACCGACTATTCCCCCAAAAACGACCACCACGCACCGGGAAAGCCGGAACCATCCGGGGGAGAAGAGAAGCAGCGCCACAGGCCCCAGAAGACACACTACGGCCAAATAATTCACATTGATAACCAGAGCCGCAATCAGGCCCGCTACAAAAAACGGGACTATTTTTCCTGTCTCCGTTCCCTTGAGCATCAGCGCCAGAATCAGCGCTTCGCTCACAACCAGAACAAGTTCCGTATTTCCGGATAACAGGTCAAAAATCGCGCCGCAGATAATCAGGATAACAAAGGCAAGTCGGCGGCTGAAAGACCCGAACACCCGACCAATCGAAACAAACACCGCGCTGAGCAGCAGCGCCAAAAGCGTAAATTTCCCGACCGCAATGGGCGTCAGCCTGTCCCACAGGCCATAAAACAGATAGACGCCCAAGGGTTTATGATCAAACGCATAGCTGTACGGCAGAACATAATCCCGGAACAGGCCGCGCCCAAGCAGTACATAACAAGCCGGATCACCATCCGAAAACGGAATAATGCAGTAACTCAGCACATACAGCACAACAACGCCGAGCAGAAAATATTTCAACCCTGTAATAAGGCCCGGAGCCATTGTCCGGGGCATGATATCCGAGAAAAACAGACTGGTTCTGCTATCTCTTTCTGGCACGCTCGTTTCCTTGTCTTGCGCGACTATTATATAAAATAGTCCCAATTATTAAATTTTTGTTTCGATATGAATTCGAATAGTCAAGTTATCCGAATTTTCAACATTTGTCATAAGTGTTCTTTTTAAGAGGTTTTTAAGTCTGAAAACAGAAAACCCGACGCACCAGCATGGTGCATCGGGTTTTTCTGATACTCACAAGGCCACGTGGGCCACAGAGAGCCTGAATTTCAGGCTTTCCGTTCAATCTGAAGTTCTTTAATCCGGCCGATCGCCTTGGCAGGATTAAGCCCTTTCGGACAGGTCTGGGTGCAGTTCATAATGGTACGGCAGGCATAAAGCTTGAAGGTATCATCCAGCGCATCCAGCCGCTCTCCGGTGTGCTCGTCACGGCTATCCGCAATCCAGCGATACGCGGCCAACAGCACAGCCGGGCCCAGATATTTATCCCCGTTCCACCAGTAAGACGGGCAGGACGTTGTGCAGCAGAAGCACAGGATACATTCCCACATGCCATCCAGCTTGGCGCGCTCTTCAATGCTCTGCTTACGCTCGGCATCCGGCGGCGGGGCACTGTCTGACTGCAACCACGGGCTGATGGACCGTAGCTGCGCATAAGCGCCATCAAGGTTGGACACCAGATCCTTGACAATCGGCATATGCGGCAGCGGGTAGATGCGCACATCTCCCGGAATATCCTTGATCGGCTTAAGACACGCCAGCGTGTTTTCACCATCAATATTCATCGCGCAGGAGCCGCAAATCCCTTCACGGCAGGACCTGCGGAATGTCAGTGTCGGGTCCACATCGTTCTTGATGTGGATAATGGCGTCCAGCACCATTGGCCCGATGGTGTCCAGATCCACTTCATAGGAATCCACAACCGGATTTCTGTCATCATCCGGCGTCCAGCGATAAACCCTGAACGTTTTGACGTTTTTTGCACCGGCTGGCGCGGGATAGGTTTTGCCTGTCCCGATCTCGCTGTTGCGCGGCAGTCTGAGTTCGACCATGTTCGCCTCCCTTTTTCGCCCGTTCTACCCGTCGGCTCAGTAAACGCGCTCTTTGGGTGGGAAGACCTGCACGTCATCCGTCAGGGTCTTCATATGTACCGGACGGTAAGTCAGCGTCACGCTGCCTTTTTCATCCAGCCAGGAAACGGAGTGCTTCATCCACTCCTTGTCATCACGTTTGGGGAAATCATCCCGCGCATGCGCGCCGCGGCTTTCATGCCGGGCCAGCCCGCTTTCCAGCGTAACCGTTGCATTGGCCAGAAGATTTTCAAACTCCAGCGCTTCCATCAGGTCACTGTTCCAGATCAGGGACGAGTCAGCGACGGAGATATCCCCAAGATCAGCCCAGATCTTGTGAATTTTATCAACGCCTTCCTGTAGACTTTCCTCAGTCCGGAAAACTGCCGCATGGGCCTGCATATCACGCTGCAAACGGTCCCGCATGACGGAGACTTTGGTGTTGCCTTTGGCGTAACGCAGCTTGTCCAGACGGTCGAGCGCCGCATCTCCAGCACCCGGCGGGAGCGGCTTGATGAAATCGCTCGGTTTGACAATTTCCGCAGCGCGTTTGGAAGCAGCGCGCCCAAACACAATCAGATCCAGCAGGGAGTTCGTGCCCAGACGGTTCGCGCCATGCACGGACACGCAGGCCGCTTCACCCACAGCCATCAGGCCGGGAACAACCGCATCCGGATCTTTCTCGGTCGGACGAACGACTTCCCCATGAATATTGGTGGGAATACCACCCATATTGTAATGAACCGTTGGCAGAACCGGCACCGGCTCTTTTGTTACGTCCACACCGGCAAAAATCCGCGCCGTTTCCAGAATACCCGGCAGACGTTGGTGCAGAAGGTCAGACCCAAGATGCTCAAGATGCATCATGATATGGTCTTTCTTCGGCCCGCAGCCACGGCCTTCCTTGATCTCGATCGTCATGGCGCGGGACACCACGTCACGCGAGGCAAGATCTTTTGCCGTCGGTGCATAACGCTCCATAAAGCGTTCGCCTTCGGAGTTGGTCAGATAGCCACCTTCACCACGGCAGCCTTCTGTCAGCAAACAGCCAGCCGGGTAAATACCCGTCGGGTGGAACTGCACAAACTCCATATCCTGTGTGGGCACACCCGCCCGCATGGCCATGGCGTTGCCATCCCCCGTGCAGGTATGGGCAGACGTGCAGGACTGATAGGCGCGGCCATAACCACCCGTTGCCAGCACAACCATCTTGGCGTTGAAGCGATGGATCGTGCCGTCATCCTGACACCATGCCATCACGCCACGGCATGCGCCGTCTTCATCCATGATCAGATCAATGGCGAAGTATTCAACAAAGAATTCAACGTTATGCTTCAGGCACTGCTGATACAGCGTGTGCAGAATAGCATGGCCCGTACGGTCCGCGGCGGCGCAGGCACGCGGCACCGGGGCCTTGCCGTAATCGCTCATATGGCCGCCAAAGGGGCGCTGGTAGATCTTGCCATCTTCCGTGCGGGAGAACGGCACACCAAAATGTTCCAGTTCCTGCACGGCGGGCACAGCCTCGCGGCACATAAATTCAATGGCGTCCTGATCGCCCAGCCAGTCTGACCCTTTTACGGTGTCATACATATGCCAGCGCCAGTTATCCTCGGCCATGTTCCCCAGAGAAGCCCCGATACCGCCCTGAGCGGCCACCGTGTGGCTTCGTGTCGGGAAAACCTTGGTCACGCAGGCCGTTTTGAGGCCAGCAGCCCCCATGCCCAGCGTGGCACGCAGGCCGGAACCGCCTGCTCCTACAACCACGACATCATAAGCGTGGTCGACAATCCGGTAAGCTCCCCGGGACGGAGAGGTATTGGCATTCATCGTGACGGCGCTCCCATGTGCGTTCGGCCTGTCATATCTTCAGGTTTCGTGCCGCCGCGACATGCGGCGCAAGCAGGCGGCACCGGGTTCAGAACTGATCAGGACCGCCGATTACCGGCAGCCACAAATTTGATCACGGCAACAACGCCCAGCAGCCCCAGCAGGGAGGTGAAGAGCTTGACCAGAATACGGGTTGGCAGATGCGCCTTGCCGTGAACGTAGTCATCCACAATCACCTGCAGGCCAAGCTGCGCATGGTAGAATGTCGTGATGATAAGCGCGGTCAGCATGGTGGCGTTCACCGGCTTGCCGCCCCATTTTACAACGGCCGCGTGGTCTGCGCCGCCAAGGCGGAACATCTGGACGATAAACCATGTTGAAAGCGGCAGCAGAGACGCCGCAGACACACGCTCGGCCCACCAGTGCGCGGTGCCGGACCCACCGGCCCCAAGCCCACGGGCACGGCCCAGCTGTGAGCGCATGACCTCGATATGAGGAGCGGAATCAGTCATATCAGGATGCCTTCCCTGCTTTGGCCAGAGCGCGCGCCCGTTTAGCGGCAACGCCCAGAAGGCCCGCAGCCAGCACAGTGCTGACACCGGCGGTTACACCAACGGCAACCGGGCCATCCTTGTTGAGTTGTTCCTTGTCATACCGTTTACCGGAATCCCAGATCAGGTGCCGGATGCCGCCCACCGTGTGATACACAACGGACGCCAGCCACCCCACCAGCAGCAGCTGGCCGACCGGGTTCCCTGTCACTTTGCGTGCTGTGGCGAACGCTTTTGGTCCCTTGGCGGCAGCAGCCAGCCAGAACACGCCCAGAGCAGCACCGCCGGTTGCGGCAACGCCCGTCAAGCGGTTCGAAATCGAAAGAACCATGGACAAGCGATAGCGGTAAATTTGCAGATGCGGCGACATAGGCCGCTCAATGAGTCTGCCGTCACTTCGGGTCCCTACGTATAGGGCCTTGCGGATATCCTGCATTGTCAGCCTCGTATCCTGTCCGTCTATCCCTTACACCGGCTCAGACCGGCGTTTCTGCATCGAAATTTGTCCTACGCCCCAACCTGCGGACCGGTCAATTCAACCAGCCAACACGAGCCCGCGAGCCGGGGCGACCTCACTCAGCCGTGTCTGGGCAGGAGGTCTAGGGCAATCATCGTCTCGGCAATCTGAACCGCGTTCAGAGCCGCACCTTTCCGCAGATTATCGGACACACACCAGAAAGCGAGACCGTTGGGCACAGTCGGGTCGACACGAAGACGTGAGACATAGCTTGCATCTTCTCCAACGCACTCAATTGGAGTCACATAGCCGCCATCTTCGCGCTCATCGCGCAGAATCACCCCCTCCGCCTCACGCAGGGCTTCCCGCGCACGGGCCAGATCCACAGGCTCGGCAAATTCCGCCACAACAGCTTCGGAATGACCGATAAACACCGGCACCCGAACACAGGTTGCAATCACGGAAACGTCAGGATCGAGAATTTTTCTCGTCTCCACGGCCATTTTCCACTCTTCCTTGGTCGCGCCATCTTCCATGAAGCGATCAATTTGCGGAATGCAGTTAAAGGCAATCTGCTTCTGAAACTGTTCGATCTTCGGCGGGTCAGTCACAAAGCTGCCGCGCGTCTGGGAAAACAGTTCGTCCATTCCGTCTTTCCCGGCCCCGGAAACCGCCTGATAGGTGGACACCACAACACGTTTGAGCGTGAACAGGTCATGCAGCGGCTTGAGAGCCACAACCATCTGAATAGTAGAGCAGTTCGGGTTAGCAATAATATTGCGCTTCATCCGCTTGAGCGCATCCGGGTTCACTTCCGGCACCACCAGCGGCACATCCGGGTCCATCCGGAAATGGGATGTGTTATCAATCACCACGCACCCCGCTTTGGCAGCAATCGGCGCATATTTGGCGGACACGGCCCCACCGGGGGAAAACAGCCCGACATCCCAGCCCTTGAAATCAAATGTTTCAAGGTTCTGGACCTTAAGCACACGGTCCCCAAACGACAGCTCCCGCCCGGCGGAGCGTGGTGATGCCAGTGCTACAATATCGTCAACGGGGAACTCCCGCTCGGCCAGTGTCTTTAAAATTTCACGCCCGACTGCTCCGGTGGCGCCCACAACTGCAACCCGATACCCCATAACTCTTCCCTTTACTCATTCCCGCCAAAGCCTGACCGGGCAAGAAATCTAGACCAAACCGGGCAAAAAAGAAATTGCAGAGCGTGCCCTTCCCTCACGCAAGGATCAAAGAAACATGAGTTCATCTCCCCACTCTTCCCGCACAACCGCCTCCCTTGTGGCACCTGCGGCCATTCATCCGGCTCCGGCCGGAACGCTGGTGATCCTCGGCGCGGCGGGAGACCTCGCTCACCGGCTGCTGGTGCCTGCGCTGTATGATCTGGCCTGCAATGGATTCCTGCCGGATGATTTCAGAATCCTCGGCATCAGCCTTGAAAAGCAAAGCACCAAAAGCTGGATTGCGTCCCTGCGCGCCAAAATGGAAAGTTTCACGCAGGATAAACACGCGGAATTCTATACGATCAGCCTGAACGAAGAGGCATGGTCATGGCTTACCTCCCGCATGAGCTACCATGCGCTGGACTTCACCTCGGTTGAGGCTCTCCGAACGCTCGCCCCTGAAATCGGCGAGCGTAACGCCGTTTTCTACCTCGCCACACAGCCACGCTTTTTTGGCCCGGCGGCACAAAGTCTGGCGAAGGCGGGACTGATGGAGGAAGCGCCTGACCGTTTCCGGCGTCTGGTGGTGGAAAAACCATTCGGGACCGACCTACACTCTGCCCAAACGCTCAACGCACATCTCCTGTCTTTTTTGAAAGAGACGCAGATTTACCGCGTGGACCATTTCCTCGGGAAGGAAACCGTGCAGAATCTGCTGGCACTTCGCTTCAGCAATCTGCTGTTCGACCCGCTCTGGCGGCGCGACTATATTGACCACATCCAGATTACCGCGGCTGAAACACTCTCTGTTGAAGGACGCGGCGTGTTTTATGATGCTACCGGAGCGCTGCGGGACATGGTGCCCAACCACCTGTTCCAGTTGCTCGCGCTGGTTGCCATGGAGCCGCCCTCTTCTCTGAAGGCAGAAGCCATCCGTAATGCCAAACAGCAGGTGTTTGACGCCATCCGCCCCATCAGCCCGGAAAATGCCGTGCGCGGCCAGTATGCGGCGGGCAACGTGGCGGGACGTAAAATAGCCGCCTATCGCGACAGCCCCGGGGTTTCTCCCGACAGCACAACCGAGACCTACGCTGCCCTGAAAATCGAAATTGATACATGGCGCTGGGCCGGGGTGCCCTTTTATCTGCGCACCGGCAAAGCCCTGAATTCCAACGTGACGGAAATTGTGGTGCAGTTCAAACAGACGCCGCACCCGCTGTTCCACACGGCGGACGGCACACAGCAAACCCCCAACCGGTTTGTCTATAATATCCGACCGGAGAAAGGTGCCGACCTACACTTCAATGCCAAACACCCCGGCCCGGAAACCGTGGTGGAAGAAGTGGTCGCCGCGTTCCGCTACCAGAGTGCCTTCGGGGCCATCCCGAATGTGGGATATGAAACCCTGCTTTATGATTGCTTGCAAGGAAACGCCACGCTCTTCCAGCGGGCTGATAATATTGAGGCTGGCTGGAGAGCGGTCAATCCGGTTCTGGAGGCATGGAACAAAGCGGGCTCACCCCCAGAGTTTTACGAGGCGGGCAGCACAGGTCCAGCCGGAGCAGATGCTCTTCTGGCACGGGATGGGCGCTGTTGGGCACCCTTTGGCCAGCTTAAAAAAGACCGCTGAGGCCAGACTCTATGCCAGAACTCTGTCCAGAAAAGCCTGCCTGACAGGAGTTTTTTGACCCATATCAATGCGGCTTTACGCCACAGTCTGCCTAGTGAGGAGAAGAGATTCCTGATAACAGAGGCGCACCCCGCATTAACAAAGACGGGGGTCTCTGGAGTTTTCTTCCAGCAACGACAATAAAAAGGGATTGAAATCATGTCGGGCAAAATGAAAGCCGCAGTAGTGCATGCTTTTGGCAAACCACTGACGATTGAGGAGCTGGATATCCCCGCTATCCGCCCCGACCAGATTCTGGTGAAAATGATTGCTTGCGGCGTGTGCCATACAGACCTGCACGCCGCTGAGGGCGACTGGCCGAAAAAGCCGACCCTGCCGTTTATCCCCGGTCATGAAGGGGTTGGCACTGTTGTCAAAGCTGGGAGCACCGTCACGCATGTTAAGGAAGGGGATACCGTTGGCGTACCGTGGCTGTATTCCGCCTGTGGGCACTGCGAACACTGCCTCGGCGGTTGGGAAACCCTCTGCGCAAAACAGGAAGATACCGGTTACTCCGTTAATGGCTGCTTTGCGGAATATGTGGTGGCAGACCCCAATTACGTCGCACTTCTCCCCAAAGGCGTAGACCCTGTGCAGGTCGCCCCGGTGCTGTGCGCGGGGCTGACAGTCTATAAAGGTCTAAAAATGACCGATACCAAGCCGGGAAACTGGGTTGCTATTTCCGGAGTGGGCGGCCTTGGCCAAATGGCGGTGCAATATGGCGTGGCTATGGGGCTGAATGTGGTGGCCGTCGATATTGATGATGAAAAACTTGCGACAGCCCGGAACCTCGGCGCAGCGCTGACCGTTAACGCTAAAGAGACAGACCCGGCGGCTTTTATGCAGAAGGAAGTTGGCGGCGTGCATGGCGGCCTGATTACTGCCGTGTCCACCAAGGCTTTTTCGCAGGCCATGGGGTATGTCCGAGCCGGGGGAACGCTTGTTCTGAATGGGCTGCCACCGGGTGATTTTCCTATCTCGATCTTCGATATGGTGATGAATGGCACCACCATCCGCGGATCCATTGTCGGGACGCGTCTTGATATGATTGAGGCTCTCTCCTTCTTTGCAGATGGGAAAGTGAAATCCGTCACGCAGACAGACCGGCTGGAGAATATAAACTCTATTTTTGAACGCCTTGAGGAAGGTAAGGTTGAAGGCCGGATTGTGATCGACTTTCGGGCCTGACTTTTCCTAACTTTTCTGAGGTATTCGGAAAGGTTCATGACTATGGCTTATAAAACCGTTAATCCGTACACCAACGAGACGATCGCCACTTTTCCTGACCTGAAAGATGCTGAACTGGAGTCTCTGCTCTCACAGGCAGAGAAAACCTACAAAAGCTGGCGCGGAAAGTCCTTTGCGGACCGTGCCAGCATTCTACACAAAGCCGCCAGCATCCTGCGGGCACAAAGCGAAGAGTACGCAAAGCTGCTCACGCTGGAAATGGGAAAACTCAAGCGGGAAGCACTGGGGGAAGTCGCTCTTTCCGCTGACATTCTTGAGTACTATGCTAAAAATGCCGAAGAATTTCTAGCACCCCAGAAAATTCCCGGTGGCAGCGAGCGTGGGGATGACGCCATGGTCGTCAACCAGCCCCTTGGTGTCCTTCTAGCCATTGAGCCATGGAATTTCCCCTATTACCAGTTAGCCCGCGTTGCTGGCCCCCATCTGATGGCGGGGAATGTGGTTGTGGTCAAACACGCCTCTATTGTACCTCAGTGTGCCGCAGCTTTTGAAAAGCTGTTCCATGATGCGGGGGCTCCAGCAGGTCTTTACACAAACCTGTTCGCCACACGTCAGCAGCTCGAAAAACTGATTGATGACCCTCGCATTCAGGGCATTGCCCTGACAGGGAGTGAAGGAGCAGGGGCTTCCGTTGCCGCGCAGGCAGGCAAGAACCTGAAAAAAACCACCATGGAACTGGGCGGCAGTGATGCCTTTATTGTTCTGGATGACGCGGACCTTGAAAAATCCGTCAAATGGGCAGTCTGGGGCCGGATGAACAATGGTGGCCAGTGCTGTGTCGCGTCCAAGCGCATTATTGTGCAGGAAAGCCTTGCAGACCAGTTTTTCAAACGATTTAGTGAAGAACTAGGCAAACTCATACCGGGTGACCCGTCTGATGACGCTACCGGTGTGCCGCCCATGTCCTCCCAGTCCGCAGCGGACCAGCTCAATCAGCAGGTTGAAAACGCTGTAAAACATGGTGCAAAAGCCCATCGTGTCGGCCCCAAGCCCCCTCAGCAGGGCGCGTTTGTCCAGACAACAATCCTGACCAACGTCACACGTGATAACCCGTCTTTCTATCAGGAATTTTTTGGCCCTGTGGCGCTGTTCTTCACCGTGAAAAATGAACAGGAAGCCATTGATCTGGCCAATGATACGCCATATGGGCTGGGCGGTTCCGTCTTTACGCAGGACACAAAGCGCGGTGTAGAAATTGCCAAACAGATTTACACCGGCATGGTCTATATCAACCACCCGACATGGACCAAGCCGGATCTACCCTTTGGTGGCGTTAAACGCTCCGGCTATGGGCGGGAATTGGCCATGATGGGCATTGAAGAGTTTATCAATAAAAAGCTCATCAATGTCGTGCCGATTGATGCGCCAGCCTGAGTTTCTATCTTCTTAAACGACACAAAAAAGGCGACAGAGATTTTTCTGTCGCCTTTTTTATAAAAATCTGTTTTGACAATTACATTTATAAACCTTCTATATTGTCTGCATAAGAATGGGCATCCATACGCTCTCTTTTTATGCAGATGTCACGACATAGCGACCGTAACATTCACCGACTCAGCCAAACACATATGCTCTGCCAGCCTAAACTCTGATATGTGAAACAATCTCAGAACATCGAACCAGCATTCTTTCTTTTCAATTCTATATCATGATTGTTTCTATATAGCTTTTTTCTGGCCCTGCTGCACCATATGCGCTACCAGCCGAACGCCGGTTTCCACCAGTTTCTTGGTCAGACCCGCGCCTGTTTCAGCAGAACAGAGGCGTGGGTCTCCCCGCGCAACGCCATCAGACGCGGTTCTATCTCCCTCAAACGGAACGGAAATAAGTGCTCCATCCAGATCAAGCGTTCCAAAATCTGAAACTTTAAGTCCCCATGCCGATTTATCCGTATGTGTTTGTGGAATACGATCTTCCCGCACCAGATCAGGCAACAGATGCATCCCGATACTTGTTAGCGGATTAGCCCCATGCCCGCCTGACCGCGCGGCTACATCAGCCCCAATAAGCTCGGGTAAAAACCCCGCTGCAACGCGCCACAAGTAAAAACTTGGAATTACAACATCCTCCCGGAGTAAAATACTCCGTGTCACATCATGAATCATGGTGCAGTTTCCGCCATGTCCATTCAGAATAATCAGGCGTGTCAGACCATGCCGGAGCAGACTGTGCAGCATGTCCTGCAAAACCGCCTGCACTGTTGTTTGGGATAAGGCGATACCACCCGGCATATATCCAAAATAATCTGTCCCACCAAACGGCAGAACTGGCGCGATGTAGGTCTCATACCCCGCAGCGGCAGCTTGTCTGGCAATTTTCTCGGCCATGGCATCCGCCAGCAGATAATCCCCCATGGGCATATGGGGCCCCTGATCTTCAAAACTGCCGAGCGGTAAAAGAATAACAGGAGATCGGGCCACAGCCTCCCGCATTTCAGATGCGGTCAGGTGCGCCATGTGAAATTTGGTTTGAGCCATATCTGCGTTCTTTCAAAAAATAAGGAAGAAGAATTTTCTGTCAAAAAATTCTTCTGCCTGAACAGCTCTTTAAAGAGGGCTGTGTTTTTACTGCTTTACAACAGGCAGCAGGATAGATGTTGCGTCTGCGCCACCGTGATGGATGCTTTGGGTTGCCTGCGTATAATCCGCAGGTTTGGCGTCAAAAATATTCGGCACAAACTTCTGCGGGTTTCTGTCATAGAGCGGGAACCATGAGGACTGGATCTGCACCATAATCCGATGCCCTTTTGCAAACACATGGTTCACGGCAGGCAGAGTAAAGTGATAATGCAACGTCGTATTCGGCTGGAGTGCTTCCGGTTTTGCAAAATCTTTCCGGTAGCGGCCGCGGAAAATATCCATGGAAATGGGGAGTTCATATCCCCCCATTTTAGGATCATCCGGCGTCATGGCGGGCTGAACGTCAATCAGCTTCACCACCCAGTCCGAGTCCGTCCCTGTAGTAGCGGCAAAAAGGTCTGCGACTGGCACACCGCTTACATGCACGGGTTCATCCAGAACCTCCGTTTCATACGTCAGCACATCCGGGCGAGATTCTGCTTCCCGCTGGTCCTGCACCAGCCACGGTTTCCAGCGGTCGCCCTGCTCAAACGCAAACGGCCGGGCGAGGAACGGGATAGGATGCGCAGGGTCAGACACATAATTATCCGCACCCTCCGTTGCCGGGTGGGTAAAGCTCAGCCCATGCCCGTCTGCCAGATAAAGCGGGGTCAGACCGCCGGTGCAGTTGCTTTCACACACCGATGGCCATGAGCGGTAATAATCCCACTTCTGGTTACCAGTATTGTAAATAATCGCGTCCGGTAGGCGTACGGTCGGGCTGCCGGGTTTCAGATATTCATCAAAGAACGGTCTGAACACATCCCGCCGATACTGGTGCGCGGTATCCCCTTCAAACTCCAGCGGACCAAGGGTGGACCCATTATAGTTTACACCACTATGCCGCCACGGCCCCATGACCAACGTGTTCGGGGCTTTAACGTCTGCGTCTTTCAGCGCCTGCCATGCGTGAATGGCGCCCCACATATCCTCCTGATCCCACAAGCCCTGTTCCCACAACATCGGGACAGTTGGCTTGCGTTGCACCAGCAGTTTATCCAGCGCCTGCGCCTGCCAGAATGCATCATAAGAAGGATGCGCATGCACCCGCTGCCAGAAGGGGTACTGGTCCAGCCCCGCCTGTGTAGCAAAGCTTCCGGCGGAGCCTGCTTTCAGGAAATTCGTGTAATCATCAGCATTTTTGCGTGGGATACTGTCGCCTGACCGGCGCGCCGTCATCTGGCCGGTAAAGTAGTCGAACGACCCCTGACGAAAAGCGCCGTAATGGAACCAGTCATCCCCCATCCAGCCATCCACCATCGGGCTTTCCGGCGCGGCTACCTTCAGTGCCGGGTGAGGGTCCAGAAGCGCCATGACAACCGTAAAGCCCTCATAGGAAGAGCCGGTCATGCCAACGCGCCCGTTGGACTCCGGCACGTTATGCACCAGCCAGTCTACCGTATCCCACGCATCAGTCGTTTCATCCGTTTTGGTGGGGTTCAGTGGGCCGCGCGGGGGGCGCGTCATCACATAATCACCCTGAGAACCGTATTTCCCGCGAATATCCTGAAATACGCGGATATACCCGCCCTCCACAAAAACGTCATCCCCTTGCGGCAGTGCTTCCCGCATGGTCAGGGCGTTGGACACACGGTCGGTACGGCGGCCTGCATTATAAGGTGTTCGCGTTAAAAGGATGGGAGCATTGCGAGCATTTTTTGGAATAACAATAACGGTATAAAGCTTCACACCGTCCCGCATGGGGACCATGACTTCCCGCTTGATATAGTCGCGCTGCTGGTCAATAGGCGCGTGAACACTTGCAGGAATATCGCTCCCTGTTTGCACACTCAGCGGATCATGCGCCGGGGCGGCTGCCTCAGCCGCTGGTGCCGCGGCCCGTGCTGACGGAAGACCTGCCGCCAGCATCACCCCGGACAGGGCGACACCGGCCCAAAGACTTCTTTTTTTCCAGCCGGTTTTCTGTTCTGAACTAGTCTGATATCGCACCATCATCCTGCACTTCTGTCTGGTCTTTGCTGTGTAAGCCGAGACCGAGACGATGCGTTGGTTCTGGCGGTTCGTCCACCCTGTTTTGAGAGAAAACGTGACTCAGGCGAAACAGGTTAGCGGTGTAATCTGCGCAAACGCCCAGTCCAGCCAAGGCAGAAGGGCGCGGATGTCCGAGGCCTCAACCGTCGCCCCACCCCAGATCCGCAATCCCGGTGGCGCATCCCGATAGCTAGCGATGTCAAACGCAACGCCTTCCTCATCCAGCAGCGCGACCATCTGTTTGACAGCCTTCATCTGCTCGGACCGTTCCAGTGCTAAAAACCACGGGGCTACGATGCGCAGACAGATGGCGGTGGATGACCGCTCGGCATCATTCCGGGCAAGAAACTCCACCCAGTCCGTTCTGGCTTCCCACGCCGTCACTTCCGCCAGATTTGCCTGACTGCGCGCTTTAAGGCCGGGCAACCCGCCAATCGACTCAGCCCATTTCAGGCTGTCCAGCGCATCTTCCACGCACAGCATGGACGGCGTGTTGATGGTATCCCCACGGAATATTCCTTCAATCAACTTGCCTTTGCTCGTCAGACGGAAAATTTTCGGTAGCGGACGCGGAGCTTCAAAACTCTCCAGCCGTGCCACCGCGCGGGGGGACAGGGCGAGCATTCCGTGCGCGGCCTCACCGCCCAGAGCTTTCTGCCAAGACCATGTCACCACATCCAGCCGGTCCCATGGCAGGTCCATCGCAAAGGCGGCGGAGGTCGCATCACAGATCACCAATCCGTCATGCTGGGCCGGAATAAAATCGGCAGAGGGCAAGCACACGCCGGACGTGGTGCCATTCCATGCCAGAACCACGTCGTGCGTCCAGTCCACCTGCGTGAGGTCAGGCAACTGCCCATACTCGGCTTTCAGAACACGGGCATTTTCAAGCTGAAGCTGGGAGACAATGTCCTGCGCCCATAAGGAGGAAAAACTTTCAAACGCCAGCACATCCACCGGGCGTGCGCCCAACAGGGACCACAGCGCCATTTCCACAGCGCCCGTGTCGGAAGCCGGAACAATGCCCACGCGCCAGCCTTCTGGAACACCTAGAAGGGCTGCGGAGCGGTCAATCACTTCCGCCAGTCTCGCCCGCCCCTCCGCAGAGCGGTGAGAACGGCCTGTAAACGCATTATCCAGCGCGGACACGGTCCATCCCGGCCGTTTGGCGCAGGGGCCGGAGGAAAAACACGGGTTCACGGGGCGAGAAGCCGGACGGGAGAAATTTGCGGATTGTGTGGAGGTCATCACCCTGTCCGGTTTAAAGGAAGTGAGACAAATATGGTGCGAGAGAGGGGACTCGAACCCCTATGCCTTGCGGCGGTCGATTTTGAGCCGACTACGTCTACCGATTCCGTCACTCTCGCGGCAGGGCTCTCCCTATCAGCAAAATGGCTGGCAGGAAAGGCCACATCCTCTGATCAAGCCCCCTATGCCCCACGCAGCGGGACATGGGCTGACCGGACCTTACCGGCAGACGCGCTGCGTGCCATCCGCGGCAATATACGTGCCGCTCTGGGTATTGAAGCAGGCATTCTGCACGCAACTGTTCCCGCTTGTCAGCGGTTCGGGATAATTCTGCGCCGCCATGGCCTGACTTTCCCGCGCCGCCACGCCGCACAAGGGCGTGTTGGCCGGAGCGGAGGGGTCATTCGTCAGTTTGCTTTCATCGGCAGGGTTTCCCTGCTGGATAGCCATATTTTGCGGAAAGGTCTGAAGTGGGATTTTCTGTTGTGCTGAGGGCTGCACTGCGGGCTGTGCTGCACACCCGGCCAGCAGCCCTAGAGCAAGACAGCATCCGACTGCGGGAAGAAAACGTATGGACATGTGGACATTCCCCAAAAGCAGGTTGGGCCTCACAGCCCCCGTTTCTTTACTGTGCGTTCTGCACTGTCTGACACCATAGACAGGATCGGAATTCAAGCTCAACTGGGCCGCCTGTCTTCTCTTACAGTTCCTCTGTCTTCTTTCCTAAAGTTCCAGAGTTGTCTGTTCCGTTTTGGCAGGCTTTTTCCGGGTGATCACGGCATCACGCTGGCCATCACCAAATGTCAGCACAACATCCTCCCCCACTTTCAGCCCACGGGCGGATGTCACGGGTTGCCCTCCGGCAGTAACCAGAGCGTAGCCCCGCGCCAGCACCGCCTGCGGAGAAACAGCTTCCAGCTGCCCTCCCACGCCTGCCAGCGCGGCACGTCGCTCCCGCACCAGCGCCGCCAGCGGGGCAGGGGAAATCCGCAACCGCACCAGACGGGCTTCCTGCCTCTGGAACGCCTGCCGCAGACCTGTCTGCAAGGCGCTGCCAAGCAGAGCCAGCCGGGTATTACGGGCAGACAGCAGCGTTGCCACTGCGGGCATATGCCGCTCCACCCCTACCAGTGCGGCCCGCCGCCCCTGCACAAAGCCGGGCAGGGCCACATCCAGTCTACGGCCCCGGTCATCCAGCATCATACGCGCCGTGCCCAGCAGGCCGGGCAGATCGGGCAAAGCCGCCGCAGCCCGGTCCAGCCGCAGGCGGGCTGTCTGCATCATGCGGGACAACGCCCCCAGCGCCCGCGCGCCCCGATGCCCCAGTTCCGCCAGCAGGTCCGTGCGCACGGGCACGGCCAGTTCCGCTGCCGCCGTGGGCGTTGGGGCGCGGCGGTCTGATGCAAAATCGATCAGCGTGGTATCTGTCTCATGCCCCACGGCGGAAATCAGCGGGATGCTACAGGCCGCAGCGGCCCGCACCACGGCTTCATCATTAAACGCCATCAGGTCTTCCAGAGACCCGCCACCCCGCGCCACAATCAGCACATCCGGGCGCGGCACCCCGCCATGACCATCCAGCGCGGAAAACCCGTTAATAGCAGCCGTAATCTGGGCGGCTGAGCCTTCACCCTGCACCGCCACCGGCCACACCAGCACCGGGCGGGGAAAGCGGCGGCTGAGGGTCGTGCAGATATCATGCAGCACAGCCCCCTGTGCGGATGTCACCACCCCGATCACACGCGGCAGCAAGGGAAGGGGGCGTTTGCGCTCTGCGTCAAACACCCCCTCTTCCGCCAGCTTCAGGCGCAGGCGTTCAATGCGGGCCAGCAGCGCGCCTTCTCCCGCATACTCCATCCGCTCCACCACAAGCTGGTAGCTGGAGCGTTCGCCGTAAGCGGAAATTTTGCCCGTAGCGATAATTTCCAGCCCGTTTTCCGGCGCCAGCCCAAGGCGGGAGACTGACCCGCGCCAGACCACGCCGGAAATCTTGCCACGCTCATCTTTCAGCGAAAAATAGAGGTGCCCGGAGGGGTAGCGTTTAAATTCGGTAATTTCTCCGCGCACCCGCACACGGCCAAACGTGCCCTCAAGCGTACGCCTGATAGCCCCGGAAATTTCGGAGACACTATATTCCGGCACATTCCCGCCGGAAGATGCCTCTGGTGCAAGCCCTTCGATCATTCGCCCAACCTATGCTACAGACGCTCACCCTGAAAGAGCAGAGCTGACAGAGTGAGAGAGAAAAATATGCGGGTACTTCTGGTTGGGTCCGGCGGCCGAGAACATGCACTGGCTGCAACACTGGCGCGGTCCCCCAAACTGACGGCTTTGTTCATTGCCCCCGGCAACCCCGGCACGGCGGAGCTTGGCACCAATGTGGCCATTGGCGCGAGCGACGTACCCGCTCTGGTCGCTTTTGCCAAAGAACAGCAGATTGACCTGATTGTTCCCGGCCCGGAAGCCCCGCTGGTCGCCGGTCTGGCGGATGCCTGTGCCGTAGCCGGTCTGGCCTGCGCAGGCCCCACGCAGGCTGCGGCCCGTCTGGAAGGCAGTAAGAGTTTCAGCAAGGAAGTCTGCTATGCTGCGGGCGTACCCACCGCCCGGGGTGAACGCTTTACCAGTGCAGAGGCCGCCATTACCTATATCGCGGAACGCGGCGCGCCGATTGTGGTGAAAGCCGATGGGCTGGCTGCGGGCAAAGGCGTGGTTGTGGCGCAAACCGTTGCGGAAGCGCAGGACGCCGTGCGAGAGATGATGACGCAGGGCAGCATGGGCGAGGCTGGCCGTAGCGTGGTGATTGAAGACTGTCTGGTGGGGGAGGAAGTCTCTCTCTTCGCCTTCTGCTCGGGCGAGACAGCCATGCTGATTGGTGCCGCACACGACCATAAGCGCATTGGCGATGGCGATACCGGCCCCAACACCGGCGGCATGGGCGCGGTCTCTCCGCCGCGCGGGTTTGACCGTGCCGCGCAGGAAGCCGCGCTGGATCTGCTTGTGCGCCCCATGCTGAAAGAAATGGTCCGCCGGGGCACCCCTTTCCGGGGCGTGATTTTCGCTGGCCTGATGCTGACGGAAACCGGCCCGCAACTCATTGAATATAATGTCCGCTTTGGGGACCCGGAAGCACAGGCGCTTCTGCTCCGCCTGACCTCCGACCTGCTGCCCGCACTGGCGGCCCTTGCGGAAGACAGGCTGGACACAACCCCCGTCACCTTCTCCGATCAGGCCGCCATCAGCGTCGTCATGGCCGCACGCGGCTATCCCGCACAGCCTGAAACCGGCGCTGTTATTTCCGGCATCGCTGATGCTGAAGCACTCGAAGGTGTGCGCGTGTTTCAGGCTGGCACTAAAGAAAACACTGCCGGAGAGCTGGTTGTGACCGGGGGCCGCGTTCTGTCTGTCTGCGCTCTTGGAGACAATGTGCAGCAGGCGCGGGACCGTGCCTATGCAGGCGTGAAAGCTATCTCGTGGGATGGCGCAGCATGGCGCACCGACATTGGGGCTCGCGCACTTTAAGGCTTTTCGATATGTGTGACGCTCCAGTTTTTATGAGCGTCACACGATTTTTTTCAGGCCCACACACGCAAACAGAGTCTGAACTTCCACCAGAACAGATGCGTTCCGGCTTACCCGCCCCAACTATGCATCAGCACCAGCGCATCTGATCCATCCGGGTAATAAGCGCGCCTCTTTCCAGCCTGCACAAATCCAGTGCCTGCATAAAGCGCCTGCGCAGCAGTGTTTTTTACAGAGACTTCCAGAAACATATGGTCCGCGCCCCTGTCCTGCGCTTCCATCACACCCCATGTCAAAAGCTGCCGCGCAATGCCTTGCTGGCGGTATGCTGTGGCAACACAGAGGGTCAGGATTTCAGCTTCGTCCGCCACGCAGCGGATCATGAGAAAACCTGCGGGCTGGTCATCCCGCAGCGCAAGGGCCGTCACGACGCCCGGCATGGGAAGAAGCTGCTTCAAGGCTTCTTCGTCCCACACATCCTCCGCTGAAAAACTGTGTGCGTGCAGGGCTGCCAGCACTGCGCCGTGGGCCAAAGTCGCTTCAACAATCTCCACAGGCTCGAAAACTGTCTGGCTCAAACCGGCGCAGACCGTAAACCAGCCGCCGGAAGCTTGGCTTCTGGTGGGTCAACATATAACGGCAGGGCATCCCGCGGCGCGAGCTTGCCTGTCAGCCTTGCAACGGCTGCCGCCGCAATCTGGATGGCAGTTGGCTGTGTCAGGCCAGAAATAACAGCGCCCTCCACCGGGAGGGTAGCCGCAGCATCTCCCGCCACCAACCACCGACCGGGCAGAGGAGACCAGTCTGCCAGTGCGACCGCCTGCACGCCGTCGGCCCGTTCCACAAACACACGGCCGCGCCGCGCTGCGGTTACCAGAAGCCAGCCTGCCAGTTCCCCATGCCGAGCACATTCTGCCTCAAGGTCCGAACGCAGTGCTTCCCCACGAGTAACCCCCACCAGCGGGCAACCCGCCCCAATGGCATACCCTGCCGCCATGGCGCAGGAGGCGCGCAGGCCGGTAAAGGAGCCGGGGCCCGTCACGACGGCTACCAAATCGGGCTGCACAGAATAACCTGCCCCCCAACCAGCCTGTTGCAGGGCTTCTGCCGCCAGAAGGCTGATATTTTCCGCCGCCTGCTTTCCCGCAGCACTTGCGTGCGCGAGAAGGGTCAACCCACCATCAGAAGCAGGAGTCAGGCAGGCCGCCAGACCACAGGCGGCGTCTCCAGCCGGGCTGCCGTCCAGCACCAGAATCCGTTCAGGCATCCTCACAGCAGGCGGCACGCTTCATCAAACCCCAGTCGCGGCGCGCGGGGGGGAAGGTGTTCGATATCCCCATAGCCAAGGCAGAGCAGGAAATTTGCGCGCCAGCCCTCTTCGGCCAGAAAACTATCTTCCACCATGCTCTGGTCAAACCCGGAAATAGGCAGCGCATCCAACCCGAGAGCACGGGCGGCCGTAATCATATAGGCCCCTTCCAGCGTACCATTCCGGAAAGCGGTTTCTTCCGCCAGCCCGACATCCGCCGCAAACCACGAGCGAAGTTCCTCATTGGGGGCAAGACGCGGCAGTTCATCAAAAAACAGGGGATCATACGCCACAATGGCAATAACCGGCGCGCCCATCACGCGGTTCACATTGCCTGCGGAAAGCGCCGGGCGCAGGCGCTCCCGGCCTTCCGAAGCCGTAATAAAAACAAACCGGGCGGGGCTACAATTGCCGGAAGTGGGGCCGAGGCTCACCAGACTATACAGGCGGCGCAACAACGCGGGCTCCACCGGCCGGGCCATCCAACGCCGAGGCGTGCGCGCCTTTTGGAAAAGAAGATCCAGCCCGCTATTATCCAGCATATTAGTTCCGCCTCTGCTCCCCCGCGTATGCGGGGTTTCCGCTACGGGCCTTCATGTTGTCCATGTCAGAACATCCGCTCCCCCGTGTCTGCGCGGGAGCAGGCTGTTTATACCTCTTTTAGGTCACAGGTTCTGAGACGGGAAGAGACTGAAGGACGACCTTACCCTTCAACCTGCTCCACGGAGACAACTTCCGGCACGTAATGCCGCAGCATGTTTTCAACACCATGCTTCAGCGTTGCGCGGGAAGAGGGGCAACCAGAACAAGCCCCCTGCATGGTCAGGCGCACAATGCCATCCTTGTAGCCACGGAAGACAATGTCCCCGCCATCCCCCGCCACTGCGGGGCGAACGCGCGTGTCCAGCAGTTCCTTGATCTGGGTGACGATCTCCATATCTTCCGGCGCAATGGCTTCTTCCGTAATCCCAACGCCTTCCGCCACAACCGGCGCGCCGGATACGAAATGGTCCATCAGGGCTGTCAGCACCAGCGGACGCAACTCGGCCCAATCTTCCTGATCGGACTTGGTCACGGAGACAAAGTCATACCCCATAAACACGCGGGAGACGCCGGGCAGAGCAAACAGCGCTTCTGCCAGCGGGGAGCGGCCCTGCACGGCATCCGCATCAATAAAATCAGCCGTTCCGGCGTCGCCCATCACGGTGCGGCCGGGAAGGAACTTCAGCGTGGCGGGGTTAGGGGTGTCTTCAGTTTCAATAAACATGGCAACCTGATCCTGATCGTCTGCTACGTGTCTGTGTGAAACAGGTGGCACCACAATGCGGACAGGACAAGTCCTGTATTGCAAGAAAACACTCTGTTTTGGTCGAACGCCCGCGGTTTTTTCTGTGCCCTGCAGGAAAACAGGCCAATATTCTTTAAAGAAGCCCTTGCAGAGCAGCCTTGCTCCCGGCGAGCCGGGCAGCCATGCATACCCGGAAAATCGTTCTGATCAGACGCTTTCACGCGCCTGAGTGCTGCTGGTCTGCGCTTGCATGAGTCTTTCCCGCAAAGCCGGATCGCTCGCGTAAATAAACAAGCCGTGCACCGCACGTGTCATCAGCACATTGATCGCATTCAGCATAATGCGTTCTTTGGTGCCATCCGGGTCCTGAATCCCGTCTCGCCCGGCAAAGGCAGCGCCGTCTTCATACAGATTTGTGTCGATACGGATGCCATCTGTCACCGGGTCATACAGCACGGAGGGGCCTAAAATCAGCCCGACATAATTCAGGTCAAATCCCTGCACGGTATAGACAGACCCAACTTCATCGATCGTATCAGGCCGCTCAGCCCATGGCAGCTTTTCATCCGGCTTGGACCGATCCCACCGGAGGGTAAAACGCCCTTCATGGATAAAATGGTCCTGCCCATCCAGCCGATAAGGATAATCATAGGTCGCGACCATGCGGGAAAGGCCGTGGCGGCTATTTTCCTTTTGGATTGCGTCATAAAGATCCTGCGCATCTGCAAAAAACCGGAAATCAAACGCCTGTTTATGCGGCATGGGGAGAATTGTTTTATGACAAAACCCCTCAATCCAGTCGAGCACATCCTGCCCCGCCTGCATCCGGAACTGCGTTCTGAGGTGATACGTCTGACACGGAATGTCTTTCAACAAAGAGTTTAAAAGACTCTTGCTCCAGCAACTCTTGAATTTCAAAACCTGCTTTTCATCAAAAACCAGAACTGTAATTCTAGAGAGCTTTATGAGTTCTTCTAGATGATTGTTTTGCTCAAATCTGTTGTATTTGTCGCTTTTTATCAAAAGAAGATGTGCTTCATCTACAAAGAGAATATCTGCCGTTTTCCCGACTTTATGCATTCTATTTATAAACGTAGTGGGGCGCTCAAAATCCTTCTTTTTCAAAGCCGGATAAGATTCAGAAATGTTTTTATACAATTTCATCATTTCTGGATGGTTCACGACAAGAGAGTTGTCTGTCTTCCAGAAAGGACTGTTTTTATCAGCTCCACGAGAAAGCGCCTGTATTTCGTTAAAAATAGAATTGATAACGATGCTTTTCCCGGTTCCAGCATCCCCTTCAATTACAAAAACCGCATGAGTATCCTGCTGATGCGTAATACAAAACGCCTTGATAGCGTTTTTCAGGTTCTGCTGTTCTGGTGAAAGGCGCTTTTCAGGGGATAATTTCTCCGCGGCATCATTTTCATAATGATCGGATAAACCAGTCTCTTTCACGCGCCCTCCTTGCTGATAGCCTGAAGAAATTTGTAAAAAACTCTCCAGACTATCAAATAGTCTCTTATTTTCCTGCGCCGGATCTGGCGGTATCCTTCTGGTCACCAAGCGGTGCCAGCATGGTATCCAGAAGCTGCGTATTCCCTTCAAGATGCGGATACCGCAAGCCGCCATGATAGGTGACAGACACCGTATGATAGTGCTCACCATCCCGCAACAGCAGTTCTATGGGAGCAGCATCCTTATTTTTGGCACTGGTAATCACGTCCTGAAGCATATCAGGCTCATAGGATTCTCCATTTACAGCCAGAAGATCCTGATCACGCGTGATCCCGGCCTGCCAAGCGGGGCTCCCCCACAGTACCTCACTTACTGAGCCTTTCTTGCTTACCGCCAGACCCAGAGAGAACAGGAAGTCAGAAACATGCCGTAAATCAGAATAGGATTTTACGTAGTCTGACGGCTTTTCAGTATAAACAACATTGGTGCCCCCACGCGTAAACCCGTCCAGCGGCGCATGTGTGCTGGTGTTATAGAGCCGCTCACGCAGGAATTTTGCCCAGTCATACGGCTGCACGGCGTTCAGTGTTTTCACCACATCATCAAAACTATAGGTGCTGGTCACGATACTGCCGTTATTTGTGCCGAAAAACGCTTTCGCAAAATCGTTCAGGCTTTTTGTGTTGCCGGAAAATTTGCGGATAAGCGTATCCGCATCCAGCCAGATCAGTTGGCCTTCTGAATAGTAATCCTCACTCCGCTGCCAACTTCTCCATGACTGTGGAGCACGCTGGGCGATAATCGGATCATTGGTTGTGTCAATCAGCGGGCGCCACTGTCGGCCCTGCCGGTTGTCATAGGTTGCAGCTACCTGAGCCAGCGCATCCTTTACCTGCGGCACGGTCATCAGCCCGGCACGAGCCGCCAGAATATAACCCCAGTATTGTGTCTGGCCTTCATACACCCACAGGCCCGTACCGCGCTGCGGTGTGTTGAAATCCGGCGCCCACAGCCCATCTGGCCGGCGGTATTTGCCATTCCATGAATGTGTAAATTCATGGGCCAGCAAATCGCGCATCCCGAAGGTTTTATCCCAATGCGTAAAATAGCCTCTGGGGCCACTGTTTTCACTGGACTGATGATGTTCCAGCCCAATACCGCCCAGCTTGTTTGTTAGCGCAAGAAGGAAGTCATAATGCGCGTAATGATGTGATCCAAACAGCAGGTTTGCCTGTTTCACAAGATTTTTGTGCGCCTGTATCTGTGCATCCGTCGCGGCCAGATCTTCCGGATGATCCGCCATGACATTCAACGTGACGGAGACCTTGTCATCCTGTGTCAGATCAAATTTGCGGAAATATTTTCCCGCGAAAATTGGCGAATCAACCAACGTGTTAAAAGAAACCGGCTGGAAGGAGACCTTGCTGGCTGCCCCTGTGCCGTCAGACCGCAGAGCAGTTCCGTAGGACCAGCCTGCCGGAAAGGTCACGCTTGGATGCACCATAATCTGCCGTGTGAAATATCCGGCCGGATAGAGAGAAACGTCAGCCCACTGCACGTTCTCCATAGTATCCGTCATGACAACACGGCCCTCTTTTGAAGAAACCGGCGTGAGCAACTGGTACGACACGTCCAGCTCTTTGGTGCCCTTGGGCACGTCAACATGGAAGGCACTGACTGTTACCGTATCACGCAGCCACGGGATGATCTTGCCATCCGCCTTCACGATCAGTCCGCCCAACTGATCAATCGTGCCGCTGGGAGAGTGGTTTCCGGGTAGCCACATGGGATAGAGGAGCACAAAATCCCCACCCTTCTGCGCGATACGCGCAGGAAGAGGGATTGTCTCCTTCATGCTGAGAATATGGCGCGCGAGGTCCGTACCATCAACAGCCAGAGAGAGCGTGCTACCAAAAGGCACATCCTGCGGCGTGGGCACAGCAGGAGGGAGCGGCAGAGGCTGCGGCTGGGGCTGGACAGAAACCTCAGGCTGCGCGGCCTGCCCTTGCTGAGACAGGCTCACCAGTGCCAGCCCCATCACGGCAAGACGCGGGACTGTCAGCCCGACGCTGGATAAAAAACGGTTCCGTAATGACATACCCAAATCTCCCACCAGATGCAGCACACCCAAGAGCCAGACGGCAGCGGGCGGCGCGCATTATTTCGTTACGATTATGAAGCACTCTGGCAGAACTCTGTCGAGGTCTAAAAGGCATTGAGAGCCTATTGTTCAATCGCCCGCGCCATTTCAATAAATGTTTCGATAATCTGGCTTTTCGCGTGTTTTCTCCACACAAAATACACATCCGTCGGCCCAAGCCCATCCAGCCTGAATGTTCTAAGGTTTTCCCCTTCTTTCCGGAACTGCCTGAGGACACTTTCTGGCATGAAAGACAGACCTGCCCCTGTTTTCAGACACGCCATAATCAGGGCATAAGATTCCAGTGTAACAATGGAACGAGGATGATAATTTTTACTTTCCAGCCAGTTTTCAGCACAGCGCCTGTAAAAGCAGTCTTTGTCAAAGAGGTAGATATCGGAATGTTCTATCACATCCGGCGTGATTTTTCGGACATGCTCGGGCACAACAAGATGCAGGGTCTCGGAAAACGCAAAAGTACCTTCCAGCAGCGTATTTTCAACCGGCCCGTCTGTCAGCGCCAGATCAATCTCATCACTCACCAGCATCCGTTCAAGACTAAAACTGGGTTTTTGCAGAATATTTAGCTGGATACCGGGGTAATCACGGATAAACCGGGGCACACACTGGGGGAGCAGCCTCAAAAACGCGACATCTAGCGCCCCGATATTCAAAATGCCGCGCGGCAGGGTTTGGGCCCATAATTGCGGCAGGCGGTCCGCACGGCTGACAATATCTTTCGCTTCCTTATAAAACAGTCGTCCTGCGGGGGTAATGAGAAGCTTTTTGCGCTCCCGCACAAACAGGTCCTGCCCGAGGTCAGCCTCCAGTTCCTTCAGCCGCATCGTGAGGTTGGACGCCACACAATGCATACGCCGCGCCGCAGCAGCAAGAGAGCCTGCTTCCACAATGGCGCAGAAAAACCGGAGGTGAGAGAGTTTTGGCGTGTACATATTATGATCACTTTAAATGAGCATTTTACTCTTTTATAATCACTTTTCATTGCATGAAGACTTATGAGAAGGTGGGAACTATCAACAGCACAGACGTTTTGATCAGTAACTCCGGAAACGAGATTGTCTGATTATCCGCTGTTTCCTCCTGCTTTAAAAAGGTGATTTTCAATGTCTTCTTCGCAGACAACACCGCACTATAATCTGTTTATCAATGGCGCTTGGACAAAACCCAGCGGGGGCCAAACGCTGGACATTCACAATCCGGCAACGGGAGAACTCATAGCCGTCGTCGCCAATGGCGCGGAACAGGATGTTAAAACTGCCGTCGCGGCGGCATCAAAAGCGTTTCCGGCGTGGAGCCGCAAAACAGCGGAAGAACGGGCCGATGCGCTCTACGCCTTTAAGACTCTGATTGATAAAAATGCTGACCGCCTTGCTCACCTGATTACCAGCGAGATGGGCAAACCACTTAAAGAAGCCAAAACGGAAGTCGCCTTTGCGGCAGGACTGCTTCGCTTTGCAGCGGAAAATACCCGTCGGCTGGAAGGGGATATTATTCCGGGTAGCCGTCCGGGAGAAAAAATCCTGATTGAAAAAATTCCGCACGGTGTGATTGGCGGCATTTCTGCTTGGAACTTCCCGCTGGCCCTGTTCGCCCGTAAAGTTGGACCCGCACTGGCGGCAGGCAACACCATTGTTATCAAACCGCATGAACTCGCACCTCTGGCCGCTCTGGAAGCCACGCGTTTGGCGGAAGAAGCCGGTATTTTCCCGGTAGGTGTCCTGAATGTGGTACCGGGTGACGGCAAAGGCGTTGGCACCCCGTTGGTGGAACACCCCGATGTTCGGCTGATCACCATGACGGGCAGCACCGCCACCGGCAAGAAAATCATGGCGGCCGCTGCGGATACGCTCAAGGAAGTCCGGCTGGAGTTAGGCGGTAAAGCACCGTTTATCGTGATGGAGGATGCAGATCTGGAAAAAGCCGCCACAGCCGCCGTTCTGGCCCGCTTCACCAATGGTGGACAGGTATGCACCAGCAATGAGCGCACCTATATTCATGAAGCGGTTTATGACAAATTTGCTGATCTGGTGACAAAGAAAATTGCCCAACTCAAAGTTGGTAACCCCCTTGATGCCGAAACGGATATGGGGCCGAAAGTGAGTAAGCAAGAACTGGAAAAAGTTCATGCCATGGTGGAAAAAGCCGTCTCTCAGGGAGCCAAACTGCAAACGGGTGGGGAGCGTCTGAAAGGTGGTATTTATGATAAAGGCTACTTCTACGCACCAACTTTGCTGACCAATGTGAAGGAAGGCATGGATATTGTGCAGAACGAGGTTTTCGGCCCCGTCATGCTGCTGACCAAAGTGAAGGACTTTGAGGATGCTCTGCGTCAGGCGAATGACTGCCGGTATGGTCTGTCTGCCTATGTCTTTACGCAGGATCTCAAAAAGATCATGCGCATCAGCTCCGACCTGAATTTCGGGGAAGTCTATGTCAATCGTGAAGGTGGTGAAGCCCCGCAGGGTTTCCATCACGGTTACAAAGACAGTGGCCTTGGCGGTGAAGATGGAAAATACGGTCTTGAAGCCTACGTGCAGACCAAGACAATTTACCTGAACGCCTGAGGCCTTAACGGAACAGAGTGGAGACAGACCTGAAAAAATCAGGCGTCTCTGCTCAATGTTTCTTTACCCTTTGCAGGCAGTCTGTTTTTCAGACCTTGTGCCCTGAAAAATAGCCCCAGAAAAAACCCCTTCCTTAACAAAAAGGAAGGGGTTTTTTCTGGTTTTCACACGTATGCGCGCGTTGCGCCGTGTTAGCGCAAAATACCTGTATGACCGATAGAATAGCGGCCCGGCTGCGGCCAGACTGTCAGGCCGTGTGGCTCAGCCCCGACCGGGATTTTCTGCATGGAACCATTTTCCGTGTTGATCTGATAAACAACATCATCAAAACGGCCAGAGAGCCAAAGGGTTTTGCCGTCCGCGCTCACGTTGCCCATGTCCGGGCTGCCGCCTTCAGGAATAGGCCAGTTTGCCACAATCTTGTTAGTGGCAAAATCAATCACCGTAACACCACCCGCCTTGCTGTGCGGCTTCCCATGGATTTTGTGAGACCCACGGTTGGCGACATACATTTTCGTGCCATCCCGGCTGGGATACAGACCATGTGTGCCTATCCCTGTCGGGATAAAACCGATTTCCTTGAAGCTATCACCATCCACAAGGAACACGCCATCCGCCATCATGTCGGCCACGTAGAACGTCTTCCCATTCGGGGAGACCAGAATATCCTGCGGCATGCCACCACTGGACAGCTTCAGGTAGCCCAGCACGGTCTTGTTGACGGTATCAACCTTGACCAGATGCCCACCAAACTCACAGGTGAAAATGGCGTAGCGGCCATCGATGGAGAAATCCGCATGGTTCACGCCCTTGCAGTCCGGCGTTTCCACGGACTGCTGGAGCGCCATGGTATGCGGGTCACGGAAATCCAGCCGCTTGCGGGCTTCTGCCACCACAATGGCGGATTTGCCATCCGGCGTGAAATACATATTGTAGGGGTCATCCACCGCAATGGCCTGACCGGGTTTGCCTGTGCGGGGGTCAATGGGAGTCAGGCTGCCGTTGGTGGTGCCTTCGGCATTGTTAGTGACCCACAGAGTCCGCAGGTCCCAAGACGGCACCACATGCTGCGGGCTTTTCCCAACGGGGAAACGGTCCACCACTTTTGACGTTGCAGGATCAATAACCGACACATCATTAGAGCGCAGGTTTGGCACGTAAACACGGGCCAGATCCTTTGCCACCTCCGGCGCGATATGCTCGGGCGTGGTCTCACTATACAGGTTGGCCGGATTGATGACCGGCGGCATGCCCGGAATGGTCTGGATTGTGGGCGCAACAGCAGGAACCGCTGGCTGGGTCGGGGAACCCTGCAAGGCAGGCGCCGGTGCAGGCTGCGGGGTAGCAGACGGCCCTGTTGTCTGCACAGGGGACTGACTGGCTTCCTGCGCAACGGCCAAACTGGCCCCCGCGCCTAAAGCGACAAACACAGCCGTAGCGGCTGCCAGATGTCTTTTTACTACCATAATATTACAGCCCATCCCTTTCTTGTGCTGTCATCATCACGCGACAACGCTTTAGCATATGCGTGATTAAGCGTCTATTTTCAGAATTCTCACAACGGAGCTTTGTTCTTGAGATTTATTCTTACAGAAGTTCTTTAACTACTCCGCTCTCAGAATCCCCGTGCAGCCTGAATAGCCTGCACGGCAGCGTTAATCTGCATGGTAAGGCCAGCCTGCCCGAGGGGGGCCGAAGCTCGGCGTGGATCTCCACCATAAATCCCTTCCTGCGGAGAAGGCGCTCCCGCATGGTGGAGCGCATCCTGCCGGACCATAGAGGGGTCAACCGCCAACATCAGCGAGGTGTCGCTGATGTCCGCATGCTGCCCTACATCTTTCCCGTAGCCCTGCTGTTTCAGCCAGTCTGCGTATTGATGGGCGATCACGGTATAAAAACCACTGACATACAGGGCCCGCGCGCCTGTCCCGTGCCATGTCTGGTTGAGTAATGCCGCGGCTTTTTCAAGATATTTCTGATACCCGCCATGATCCCCGATAAAAACGATCAGCCGGAAGCCCTGCACCTGAAAACTCTCCCCGGCGGACACAAGAAGTTTTTCAAAAACATCTGGTGGCACCGTAATCGTGCCGGGAAACCGCATATGGGAAGACCGTGGAGACGTGCTGCCCTCCGGCACATAGGCAATAACGGGTGCTACCAGTGTTTTTCCGGTTTTTTCCGCAATCTTTTCCGCAAGATAAGCAGCGCGTTCATTATGTTTGCCCACAGCAATGTAGGGGCCACTCTGTTCCGTACCCCCAACAGGGATGATGATGGTCGTCACCCCCGCCGCCACACCGGACTGAATTTCTGTCCATGTGTGCTTTGCAAACAGAACGGAACTGACAGCGCTGCCAGATTGTCCTCCCGCCACGCTCTGTGCAAAAGCGGACGAAGACAGCACAGAGGCTCCCAGCACAAGGCAGGACAAAACGGACCCAACAATCCTATTTTTCTTCTTTTTGAACAACACAGCTTATTTCTTCTTTTTTCTGGTTTTTGCAGGGGTGGATTTAAGCAGTGGCGCAAGAAACTGGCCCGTATAGCTTTCCGGGCAGGCCGCAACATCTTCCGGTGTGCCTTCTATAACAATACGGCCACCACCATCCCCGCCTTCCGGCCCGACATCCACAATCCAGTCCGCCGTTTTGATTACTTCCAGATTATGCTCAATGACAATAACCGTATTGCCCTGATCCACCAGCACATGCAGAACTTCCAGAAGCTTTCTGACGTCTTCTGTATGGAGGCCAGTTGTTGGTTCATCCAGAATATATACGGTGCGGCCTGTGGCCCGACGCGCCAGTTCCTTGGACAGCTTCACGCGCTGCGCTTCCCCACCGGAAAGCGTGGTCGCCTGCTGGCCAAGGGCGACATAGCCAAGACCGACTTTTTGCAAAATGGCCAGCCTGTCCCGGATACGGGTCTGCGCCGAGAAATAGGGCAGGGCTTCATCCACGCTCATGGCCAACACATCCGCAATGGATTTGCCACGGAATTTGATGTCCAGCGTCTCACGGTTATAGCGCGTACCTTTGCAGGTATCACAGGTCACGAACACATCTGGCAGGAAATGCATCTCGATCTTGAGAACGCCATCACCCTGACACGCCTCGCACCGCCCACCCTTCACGTTAAAGGAGAACCGACCCGGCTTGTACCCGCGCGCCTTACTTTCCGGCAGTTCTGCAAACCAGTCCCGGATAGGCGTAAACAGGTCGGTATAGGTTGCCGGGTTGGAACGGGGTGTGCGACCAATAGGAGACTGATCAATATCAATAATCTTATCGAGCAGCTCTATCCCTTTAATCTCCTTATAAGCCTCTGGAGACTGGGAAGACCCCATCAACTGGCGGGACAGAGCTTTATAGAGCGTATCAATGACCAGCGTGGATTTTCCACTGCCGGAAACCCCTGTCACACAGGTAAATGTTCCCAGAGGGAAATGCGCCGTGACATTTTTCAGGTTATGTCCGGTAGCGCCTTCCACCGTCAGGACTTTTTTCTTGTCATACGGACGCCTATGTTCCGGCACCGGGATGCTTTTACGGCCGGACAGATACGCGCCTGTCAGACTCTCCGGCACTTTGGCAACCTGCTCCGGCGTGCCCGCCGCAATGACTGTACCGCCATTGACGCCAGCGCCCGGCCCCATATCCACAAGCCAGTCCGCACTTCTGATGGCGTCTTCATCATGTTCGACAACAATCAGCGTATTTCCAAGCTTTTTCAAACGCTCAAGCGTTCCAAGCAGGCGTTCATTATCACGCTGATGCAGGCCGATGGAGGGTTCATCCAGCACATACAGCACGCCGGTCAGGCCCGAGCCTATCTGGCTGGCCAGCCGGATCCGCTGGCTTTCCCCACCGGACAGGGTGGCGGAACTACGGGAGAGGGTCAGATAGTCCAGCCCGACATCATCCAGAAAGGTCAGGCGTTCCTGAATTTCACGCAGAATACGTCGGGCAATTTCAGCTTTTTGCGGGGTTAGGGTTGGCATGACTGTCTCAAACCACGCCAGCGCCTTACCAATTGGCAGGTCACAGGCCTGAGCGATGGTTTTATTGGCAACATGGACGGACAGAGCCTCCGGCCTCAGGCGCGCACCATGGCAGACATGGCACGGTTTTTCAGACTGATAGCGGGACAGTTCCTCCCGCACCCACATACTGTCCGTGCTGGCCAGACGCCGGGCGAGGCTGGCCAGAACCCCTTCAAACGGTTTGCTGACCGTATAGCTCTTGCGGCCATCCTGATAGGTAAAATCGATGTTTTCATCAACACCGTTCAGAATACCGTCCTGAGCCGATTCAGGCAGGTCTTTCCATGGGGTGTCCATGCTGATGCCAAAATGCGCCGCTAAGCTGGTCAATGTCTGTTCCAGCAGAGGAGATTTTGCATCTTTCCAGGGCGCAATCGCCCCTTTTTGCAAGGATTTTGAGACATCCGGCACAACAAGGGCAGGATTGAAAAAGGTTTCAGACCCCAACCCGTCACAGGACGGACAGGCCCCCTGCGGGGCGTTGAAGGAAAAGAGGCGTGGTTCAATTTCTTCCAGCGTAAAACCGCTGACAGGGCAGGAGAAGCGGGAAGAAAAGACCAGCCGTTCGGGTTCGGCATTTTTGTCCTTGATTACCTCCTCCGTGTAGGCAATGCCGTCGGACAGGCTCAAAGCGGTTTCAAAACTATCCGCCAGACGGGTTTCAATCCCTTCTTTCACCACCACACGGTCCACCACCACTTCCACCGTATGGCGCAGCTTGCGGTTCAGGGCAGGGACGTCCGCAATTTCGTAAAGCTCGCCATCCACCTTTACGCGGGTAAAGCCCTTGCGCTGCAACTCCGCCAGTTCCTTGCGGTATTCCCCCTTGCGGTCACGGATAACGGGGGAGAGCAGCAGCAGGCGGGTGCCTTCCGGCAGCGCCATGACACGGTCCACCATCTGGCTGACGGTCTGGGCTTCAATCGGCAGGCCCGTGGCGGGAGAATAGGGCACACCCGCCCGCGCCCAGAGCAGACGCATATAGTCATAAATTTCCGTCACGGTACCCACGGTGGAGCGCGGGTTTTTGGACGTTGTTTTCTGCTCGATGGAAATGGCGGGGGAAAGCCCTTCTATGGAATCCACATCCGGCTTGCCCATCAGTTCCAGAAACTGGCGGGCGTAGGCGGACAGGCTTTCCACGTAGCGGCGCTGGCCTTCAGCATAGATCGTATCAAACGCCAGAGAGGACTTGCCGGACCCGGAAAGCCCGGTCACCACCGTCAGACAATCCCGTGGAATGTCGATATCAACATTTTTGAGGTTATGCGCCCGTGCCCCACGCACACTGAGTTTCTGAGCACTGGGAAAAGATGGATTGTCCATAAAATACCGCTGCCGTTCCTGTTTTGTCCTGTATGCCGCCTTTGCCGCCCTTCATGCAATCAGGGAATGGCCGCCCGACACCTCATTCCATGCAGATATGGTGCCTCTTGCGCCAATTCCCATTGCACCGGGGCAGGGGATTGACCATTTAGAAAGATAATGCGGTTTGTGCCGCCGGGTGGACCCCACGCCGTCCCCCTCCGTTTTGAGCAAGGATGACACCAGTATGGACCATATTATTGGCCAGCCCAGCCCCCTTACCCCGGGACAGGCAAACGGCCCGCAGGCTGAAACGCCTCTGATTACGGATGGCACACAAGCCACCTTCATGCAGGATGTGATTGAAGCCAGCCGGTCCATTCCCATTCTGGTGGATTTCTGGGCGGACTGGTGTGGCCCGTGTAAACAACTGACGCCGGTGCTGGAAAAGGTTGTGACGGCGGCAAAGGGCAAGGTCCGCCTTGTTAAAGTCGATATTGAAGCCAACCGCGCTCTTGCGGCCCAGCTCACGCAGATTGGCCTGCCGCTGCAATCCATTCCGATGGTGGCTGTTTTCTGGAAAGGCCAGATTCTGGACCTGTTTCAGGGCGCGCTGCCGGAAAGCGAGATCAAAAAATTTGTGGAAGGCGTGCTGAAGGCTGCGGGTGGCGGCACGATGCCCGCAACGGAACTGTTGCAGGAAGCAACGGTCGCCATGGAAACCAACCAGCCCGCCCACGCAGCGGAACTGTTCTCCGCCGTTCTGGGCGAAGAGCCTGAAAACCCGAAAGCATGGGGCGGCCTGATCCGTGCGATGCTGGCTCTGGATGACGAAGAAGCAGCAGACGCCGCCCTTGCGGACGTACCTGAAAAAATCAAGGACGCTCCGGAAGTGGCGGGCGCACGGGCTGCGCTGGAACTCAAGAAGGAAGGCCGCAAAGCCGCGCAGGAAATGGAAGAGGTCCGCGCCCGCCTTGCCGCCAACCCGGATGACTACGCCGCCCGGTGCGAACTGGCGACTGGCCTGAACGTGGCCGGGAAGCGAGAAGAAGCGGCAGACGAACTTCTATCCATTATCCGGGCGGACCAGAACTGGAACGAGGGTGCGGCCAAACACCAGCTTTTCCGCTTTTTTGAAGCATGGGGACAAGATGACCCGGCGACACTCGCCGCCCGCCGCCGGCTATCTTCTCTCCTGTTTTCCTGAAACGGTTTCTCTTGGCATCCTTCCTGCCTGACGATGAAGCTCTGCGTCTCGTTCCCAGAGTTTCAGACCTCACAATGGCCGATATCCCTGCGGAAATTGGCCTGTTCCCGCTCAGCGGTGTGTTGCTGCTCCCACGTGGCAAACTGCCGCTGAACGTGTTTGAGCCCCGCTACGTGGCCCTCGTGGAAGATGCTCTGGCGTCCCAAAGGCTCATCGGCATGATCCAGCCTTTGTGGGGGGAGGAAGATGAAGAAGAGGTGGAGAAAGCCCCGCCTCTCTACAGCATTGGGTGTCTGGGCCGGATAACCTCCTTTACGGAACGGGCGGATGGCACATTTGCCATCACCCTGAGCGGTGTCGCCAGATTCCGGATCCTGCGGGAGACGGGTCTGCACAGAGGCTACCGGCAGGCCCGGATTGATGTGTCCTCTTTTGTGGGGGACCTGAGTGAAATTCCGTCAGAACCATTCGACCGGGAAAAACTGCTGGAGTCACTCCGCCGTTATTTCCGCCAGAAGGGCCTGTCAGCCCGCTGGTCGATTATTGAACATATGGAGGATGATACGCTGCTGGTCACACTCCCCATGATCTGTCCTTTTCCTCCGGCGGAAAAACAGGCATTGCTTGATGCTGGCAGCCTGACAGACCGTGTGCGTGTGTTGCAAATGCTGCTAGACCTGTCTGGTCCTGAAGAGGAAGGTCCGCCTTCCTGAATATTTTTTATGGGTGATGCTCATGTCTGGTGCTGAAATTTCTCCTCCGCTCGACCCGCGGCTCCTCTCCGTTCTTGTCTGCCCGGTGACCAAAGGCCCGCTGACCTACGATGCCACGACCAATGAACTGATCAGCGCACAGGCCAGACTGGCCTTCCCCATCCGCGATGGCATTCCTGTCATGCTGCCGGAAGAAGCCCGTTCCCTCGAAGGCTGATCGCTCAGCAAGGCCCGGGTAACGCCCTTCCGTGAAACGCCGCTCCCCTCCGTTCCGAAGCAGACCTGCTCCACGCCTGATGCTGGAGTTGGGAGCGTTGGTGCTGGCCGCTCCTTTACTGGCCGGGTGCCATGTGGAGATTGAGGGCGATAATATCGACGTTCCGCCAGAACGACCGGGCCGCTTCCTGCCGGAAGCCGCTCCGGCGGAAGCCCGGGCGGCTCAGGAACAGGAACGGCGTGAGGACATGGCTCGCAATAACGGCCAGAATCCGGATAAAAACCAGCCGAAAGACCGGTACGAACCTCTGGCCCCGTCCGACGCCGCAACCGGCCCGCTGGAAGCAGGGGACGGCCACAGCGTCATTCCGGAAACACAGGCCATTTACGGCAAGCGGGAACAACCGCAGCAGTCAGCCCCGCAGCCGCACTAAACACCACTCAACGTGGCACCAGAGGACCGGCAACCCGCGCACCCCCGCGCCAGACGGCAGCAATCTGGTCCACAGCAGCAATATTCTCCGCAGGGTCAGCCTCCAACACCACAAAATCAGCCCGCTTGCCCGGTGCAATCACGCCGCGATCAGGCAGGTTGAGCAACGCCGCTGCCTGACTGGTGGCCAGTGTCAGCGCCTGAAGGGGGGTCAGCCCGGCCTCCACCAGCAGATGTAACTCCCTATGTTCCGCAAAACCGGGAATACGCACCGGTGCCGCACCGGAATCCGTGCCAAACCCAATTTTCACGCCAGCCCGATACAGGGTGAGCAGATTTTTCTGGTTCATCGCCACAGCGGCGTGAGACGCCCGCGCCAGAGGTGAACTGGCTATTTTCTGCCGCCATGCGGGGTCGGAAAACTGTTTCTGCAAGTCCGCATTCAGTCCGGCTTTCAGAACCGGATCATTCAGAATCTCCGGCTGTTCGGCAAACAGATAAGTTGCCTCGTCCAGACTGATCGTGGGGATATACCACACGCCCCGGTCTTTCATGGCGGTGATAAAGGCCGCATCAACCGGCTCATCCCGCACACCATGGGCGATAATATCCGCCCCAGCCCCGACAAGCCGTTTGCCGTAATCCAGATCATGAATATGCGCGGCCACCCGCAGATGCTGATTATGCGCTTCCTTGATAACCGCCTGCCAGATTTCGGACTGCATAACAGGCAGAGGTTTCTGGCTGGACACACCATTGCGGAAATCATCCACCCAGATCTTCACAAGGTCCGTATGTTCGCTGGCCATGGTGCGTACGGCCTGCTGTGCCTCATCCACTGTTGCCGGGCGGAAGATCTGATCTTTCCCAACCTTGACCATGCCCTCTGGCGGCATACCACCGGGCACGCCAATACCCTGATCCACCCCGAACAGGTCAGCCCCCGTTGCCCCGGCCGCATGCTGGGCGCGCCGGAGGTCATCAAACAGGGGGGATTTTGTCAGGCCCAAGGCCGTAACCGTCGTCACCCCATAGCGTTCATACTGGTCCAAGGCCGTTTTTATGACGGGCACTGTAAAATTCTCAGCCCCGACGGAGGTGCCGGACACCAGACCCACATGGCTGTGGTCGGTAATCAGGCCGGGGATAAGCGTTTTGCCGGACAGGTTAATCCGCTTCACATCTTTTGGCGCGGTCAGGTGCCCCGTCTGCCCCACGGAAACAATCCGTGTGCCCTGCACCAGAACGGCCATATCTTCCTGCTCAACCTTACTGGTGCCGTCAAAGAGACGCACATGCTCCAGCAGAATGGGAGAAGGAGCCTGCGCATACGCCTGCCCTCCGATACTCCCCAGACCGACCACACCATTAATCACACCACCGGCAACACCAGCCAGCAGCAGGCGGGATACGCCCCGCACTGCCCGTTTCTTTTCTGAATGACACGTCATAACCCGTCCTTTTATGTCAGACGGTGCTTAGTCCTCTTCGGCGCTGATTTCGGGAGCACACCGCCGCATGAGGTCCGCACCGGCCATTCCAAGAATACCAACCATCATACCAATGGCTGTTGGTATGGCGCTGCCACCGGGCAGCAGACCCACCAGAACACTACTCAATGAACCAATGCCGAACTGCATGGTTCCCAATAAAGCCGATGCACTGCCCGCATGCTGGCCATGATGATGGAAAGACATCACAGTCGCATTCGGGCCGATAAAACCCAGTGCTCCGGTAATGCTGGAAATCAACACACAGGTTAGAAGAGCGTGATGTTCTCCGGCAACGCCTGTTAAAGCCAGCACCGTAAACAACCCTCCGGCTATCAGTGCCCACAGCACCCCCACTTCCAGCAGGACCGGCATGGCCACCCGATGCACCAGCCGACCATTGATCTGTGTGCCGAGAATGAAAGCTGCGGCATTCACCCCGAAAAAGGCACCAAACTGACCGGGAGTGAAATGTAGCACCTGCTCAAACAGCACCGGGGCGCTGCCCAGATAGGCAAACATCACAAAGGTTGAAAACGTGGCAATCAGAGCATTGGAGATAAAAACCGGCTCCTGACTGATCATGATGTAACGGGCAAAAATCCTGATGGGTGAAAACGCAACTCGGCGTCCCGGTTGCAACGTATCGGGCAGGGAAAGAAACAGGCCAACAATAGCGGCCAGCGCATAGAACGCGCCAATCCAGAAGATCCACCGCCAGTTGCCAAATTGCAGGACCAGACTGCCCAGACTGGGGGCCAAAACCGGCATGACGCCAAAAACCAGCGTCAACTGCGCCATCAGTTTGGCCCCTTTTTTGCCTGTGGCCACATCGCGCACAATCGCGCGCGGAATTACGGCGCTGGCAGACCCGCCAACGGCAGCAACAAACCGGCAGACACAGAACAAGGAATAATCCTGCACCACCGCACAACCAGCCGAAGCTACGGCAAACACCAGCAGACCGAGCATAAGCGGCACACGCCGACCAAACCTGTCAGACAGCGGTCCCTGAGAAAACTGCCCCAGCGCTAACCCCAAAAACCAAGCTGCGAGCGTGAACTGAGCAGAGCCCTTCCCGCCACCGAGATCCTGCTCCAATTGTGGGAAGGCCGGAAGATACATATCCGTCGCCACCGGCCCGATAGCTGTGACCAGACCAAGCAGCACAATCAGCCAGAGTGTAAAGCCGGTTCCCGGCACGAATGGGGCAGGTGAAAAACGCGGCATCGTCTGTAAAATCCCAGCCAGTTAAATTCCCAACCAGCTAGAGAACGTCCAGAGGCCAGCAATCAGCAACACTCCTGCTATCAGAACGGGCAGAACAACCGTTAGCAGAAAACTGCCTTTAGGCTCGGCAGGCTCAGCAATGCCGGTTTGCTGAAAAATCTGGTCTGCCCGTGCATCTGCTTCCGCGTCTTCTGGGCTTTCTTCAGTCCAATTCTCTTCTGCCATGCTTTACTCCTGCTGCTACGGTGCCGCATTAAGTCTGGCTAACGACATAGCCCGGCTTATTGAGCAAACCGCACAGGAACAAGAATGCTCAGACATTCTGGACTGAAGCAAATTCTAGACATATAAATTTTTAGGGATGATGAGGAACTGGTGGAGCCAATCGGGATCGAACCGACGACCTCCTGAATGCCATTCAGGCGCTCTCCCAACTGAGCTATGGCCCCACACTGTTCCAGTCAGGCCACGTAAGTGGCTTGCTTGTGCACGCCTGATACAAGACGAGACTACTGCTGACAAGTCCCTATTTTACGAAAACAGCACCCCCATCTCTCTCAGCCCTTCCAGCAACGGTAAAAGGGGGAGGCCGAGGATGGCTGTCTGATCCCCCTCCATACGGGCGAAAAGATGCAGGCCCGGACCTTCAATCCGGTATGCGCCAACAGAGTGCAGACACTCTTCTCCTTCCGCCGCTAGATAGGCATCCAGAAAAGCCTCTGAAAACAGACGCATGGTAAGGTGAGGCTCGGAAACATGCTGCCATAAAACCTGCCCGTTTCGGCACACCACCACAGCCGTATGCAGGGTATGGGTCTGCCCTCTCAAAGACAGGAGTTGCTGGCGGGCAGCTTTCAGGTCAGCCGGTTTGTCATACCAGTTCCCGTTACAGGACAGCATCTGGTCCGCGCCGATTATAAAAGCATCTTCACAGGTGAGGGAAAGCGCCTTGGCTTCCGCCAGACGGAGGGCAACGGTCTGCGGTGTGGCCCCCTCTGCCCATCCGGCCTGTTTGAGAGGCTCTTCATCCACGGAGGAAGACATGACGGAAAATGCCAGACCGGCATTTTCCAGCAAGGTGCGCCGAATGGCAGAACCACTCGCCAGCACCAGTTTATGGCGCGAGTCCTGTATTGGAGTCGGTTTGAGTACTAAATCTGGCACCGAAGCGAGTCTCTTTCAGGTACTAAGCAATAAGGGGGCTGTGAGTACTCTCCTGAGTACCGGGGTACATGTGGATTGTACGGTGATCGTGACAAGCCCGTACCGAGTACCGTGCACAACTCACAAGAGTCATGAACCGGTGAGTTGTACACAGCCCCATTTGGGTACACTCTGGATAACTCTGAAAACCTTAGCATTTCCAACGGTCTGTAATCTGTACACAGTGTGGGAAAGATGGGGTACATTTTTGGAATGGTGGGTACCCCGTCATCCACAGTACCCTTTAACCTCTAAATCCATTTCTATTCTTTTATTTTATATTTTAGGACCGTGGACAGGTTGGACAAAGACGTGCAGGACTTCAGGCCATGACCAGCAAGACAGATATCCCCCCCTCCAAACGCCTGCTCAGAACATTGAACGGTGAGGCTGTCTGGCCACCGCCAATGTGGCTGATGCGGCAGGCAGGACGTTTCCTGCCCGAATTCCGGGCCATGCGCGCCAGAGCCGATTTTCTGACACGCTGCATGACACCAGATATTGCGACAGAGCTGACTTTGCAGCCTATCCGTCGCTTTGGCATGGATGGCGCCATCCTGTTTTCCGACATTCTCATTCTGCCATGGGCAATGGGACAGTCTCTTGAGTTTGTAGAAGGCACCGGCCCTGTTCTGGGTGCCATTCGCAGTGAAGCTGATGTGGCAAAACTCGACCCGGAACGCATTGCAGAGGTAACGGCTCCTGTTCTGGAAACATTGTCCCGCCTGAGACGCATTCTTGATGGACCAGACGATATAGGTGCGGCTAAAGGCGGAGCGACAACGCTCCTCGGCTTTACCGGCTCTCCCTTCACTGTTGCCTGCTACATGGTGGAAGGCGGCGGCTCGCGTGAATTTGCCACGACCCGGACCATGGCGTTTTCAGAACCTGCTTTGTTTGATCGCCTGATGGCGCTTCTGACAGAACAGACAGCAACCTATCTCTGCGCCCAGATTGAAGCCGGTGCTGAGGCTGTCATGCTGTTTGATTCCTGGGCAGGCCTGTTATCGCCTTCTGAATTCCGCAAGCATGTTATCGCGCCCACTCGCCAGATCGTGCAGACCATCAAAGCCCGTCACCCCTCCGTGCGTGTTATCGGGTTCCCTCGGCTTGGTGGCGTAATGGTTGCAGAATACGCCCGTGAAACTGGCGTGGATGTACTGGCTCTTGATACCGGGGCTGATCTTGCCACAGTGCGCACGTTGGTGCCGGAGCATGTTGCCCTTCAGGGAAATCTTGATCCTGTTGCGGTTTTGGCTGGTGGTGAGGCCATGCGGCGTGAAGCCCTTGCGGTGCGGAACGCAGGCCGTGGCCGCGCGCATGTCTTCAACCTTGGGCATGGTGTTCTGCCGCAAACGCCGGTTGAGCATGTGGCGGATCTGGTCAAAACAGTGCGGGAGAGCGAGTTGTGACACAGGCTTTAGCACTGTCTCCTGAAGGCCAACTGAAACTTGTTATTTTCGACTGTGATGGTGTTCTGGTTGATAGTGAGCAGACCTGTTGCCGGATTAGCGCAGAAGAAGCCCGCGCTGCTGGCCTGACTATTCCGCCTGACAAAGCGGTTGAAGAATTCTCCGGCATGGCGTTGCCGGAAATTCAGAAAGATATTGAAAAGAAAACCGGAAAATCTCTTGGGTCTGACTGGGCTGATCGTGTCCAGAAGCGTTTTGTTGAGGCCATGAAGCAAGGCGTGGAACCCATTGATGGCGTACATGCCATGCTGGAAGGCGTTAAAAAACTGGGTTTGCCGGTGCGTGTTGGGTCTAATTCCTCTACGGAAGAAATGGATGCAAAATTCATAGCAACGGATATGACGCATTATTTTACAGATCGCATTCATTCGGCGCGGGATATGGGCATACCCAAACCGCGTCCCGATGTGTATCTGCATGCCGCAGCACAGGAAGGGGTTGATCCTGCAAACTGCGTGGTTCTGGAAGATAGCAATACGGGCGCGCGTGCTGCTGTGGATGCAGGCATGATGTGTGTGCTGCTCCGTCCGGGGGCTGAGCCTGTGCCGGAATGGCCGAACCTTGTTCGTATTCATCATCTTTCAGAGTTTGTACCACTTCTGCAAAAAGCTTTGCATAATCAGGGTAAATAACCATGACCATTGACGCGCTTCTGCCTTGGGTACGCTGGATTCTGGCATTTCATGTCATGTCTGTCATGGCGTGGATGGCTGGGCTTTTCTACCTGCCACGCCTGTTCGTCTATCACTGTCAGGTGCGTATCGGGTCAGAAGAGAGTGAGCGCTTCAAAATCATGGAGCGTCGGTTGTTGCGCGCTATTATCAATCCGGCGATGTGTGCCAGCCTGCTGTTTGGGGTGCTGCTGGTGCTCACACCGGGCAGTGTAGACTGGCATGCTGGCTGGTGGCACTGCAAATTGACTGCGCTAGTCGGTATGTTTGCATTTCATGGATTTTGTGCCCGTTGGCGGCGAGAGTTTTCAGAAGACCGCAATTCTCATTCGGAACGGTTTTATCGGATAGCGAATGAAGTGCCGACAGTTTTGATGATGATTATTGTTATTATGGTCATTGTTCGACCATTTTGAATAATAGCAAATACGGCCTGTCTCTGTTTTCAAAAGGTAGAATTTTTCTGCATGCGTAAGCAGAGTCAGGCCGTAGCGATTTTTAGAAAGGCAGGATGAAACTTACAGTCCTGACGCCGAATATTTTATATTTTTATAAAAAACCATTCTACAAAAGAAATTTTCAAAATAATATGTAAGCGAATAAATAAAGTCCTGCAAAACCCTGCACAGGTATGTGTTTTTTAAATCAATCTCTGACTCCGCAGCAGGCCGAAGGCAGAAAGAGTGACCATGCAGGTGATCTCGTTTTTACGGATCATCTCTTCAACATCGTCCAGTAAAAGCGTATGGCAGGTCATATCCTGCTCTGTTTCTTCCCGCGCACATGGCCCTTGTGTCAGGCCGGTAGCGAGGTAGACGTGCCCTTTTTGAGTGGTGAAGCCTGCTCCCTGATACACAATGCCAGCATGATGCAGGGTTTTGGCAATCAGCCCGGTTTCTTCCTGTAGTTCTCCGGCTGCCAGACTATCCGGTTTGGCATCAGGCCGATCTTCCCACATTCCCATAGGCAATTCCCACAGGCGTTGGCCGATGGGATAGCGATACTGGTTGACCAGTGTTACGGTGCGTTGACCGTCTGCTGTCTCTCCCAGTGGCAGGATAACAACAAATTGACCGCGCTCCACAACGCCATAGAGCCCGTCTTTTCCGTTGGGGCGGCGAATGATGTCTTCCCTTACGCGGGTCCATGGGTTTTCATAGGCAATACGGGAAGAAAGCGTGACATATCCGCCAGCGTCAGGAAGAGGCTTCGTCATGGAACGGGTCTTTCGTCTGAAAATGGGGTCTTAAACGCTCTTATAGCACTAATTTCTGAGGAATGTTTCATGTCGGAAGAGGCTGTCCGCACACCCTCGATGACGTTTGTTATTCTGGCTGTCGTGGTTTTTACGTTATTTTGTTACATAGACATTGGCCTACAGATGGCTGTCGTGCCGCTGTTTGTGCGAGAAAAGTTGGGTTTCAGTTCAGCCATGGCCGGGTTTGCGGTCTCGGTGCAGTATCTGGCAACTTTTGCGTCACGAATTGGCGCAGGCAAACGCATTGATACAGGTGGCCCAAAACGCGTGGTGCTGATGGGCCTGAGCACTGGGGTTCTCTCAGGCCTGCTCCTAGCCACGGCTGGCGTGTTGACCTCTTTGCCTCTTGTTTCCCTGCTGTTTGTGCTCTCGGGCCGAATTGCGTTGGGCTTTGCTGAAAGCTGGGTGGCAACGGCGGTTATTGTCTGGAATATCCGCCGGGCAGGCGTCAGCCGGACGGCTCAGGTCATTTCATGGAACGGCGTGTGTTCCTATGGCGGTATTGCGCTGGGCGCCCCTATAGCGACCCTGATTTATCATAGTGTTTCAGCGCCTGTTCTTCATGGATTTGCAGGGGTTGGACTGCTCTCTGCTGTGCTGATGGGCATTGGTATTCCGCTGGCCATGCGTCAGCCTGCTGTGCCGCCGCTGGAGGCAGGCAAACAGCCTTCGTTTTTCACAGTTTTGGGGCGTGTGCTGCCTTATGGCTTAGCTCTCGCCGCCGGGTCCGTTGGGTTTGGGGCTATTTCCGCTATGCTGGCTCTGTATTTCTCAGACCAGAACTGGAGTGGAGCAGCCTTTGCGCTGGCGTTGTTCGGACTGACATTTGTGCTGACACGCTTTGCCTTTACCAGACAGATAGCAAAGCGGGGTGGAAACGCTGTCGCCGGTGTCTCGCTGTTTGTGGAGGCGTTGGGCCTGCTTGTCTTGGCTTTTGGGCATAGCGCGTTGTGGGCGGATGCCGGGGCCGCTTTGACCGGGGCAGGGTTCTCCTTGGTGTTTCCGGCCCTTGGTGTGGGTGCTGTGGCGCAGATAGGGCCAGAGAGTAAAGGGGCCGCTATTGGGGCTTTCTCGGTCTGTCTGGATATTGCCATCGGTATTTCCGGCCCTCTGCTGGGGTTGATGATCCCTCTCTGGGGCTACGGCGCGGTTTTTCAGGCTGCCGCGTGTGTCAGTCTTGTCGGGGTTGGGCTATGCGTTATTCTCAAACGGCGAACGCACCTTGGGCTTTGAGACGGGCTCGTAAAGTTTTTCCAGCCTGCAGAAGACGCCAGAACACGGTATGGTTTTGAGTTACTCAAAAAGAAGGAAAAGGATCGCATGCCCTCAACCCTGAACGCCGTTGCCGTTTTCTGCGGCTCTCGCTTTGGCACAAGCCCGCTTTACAAGCAGGCTGCGCAGCTTACGGGCCAGACATTGGCAAAGGCTGGCATTCGTCTGGTGTATGGCGGTGGGGCGCATGGGCTGATGGGCGTTGTGGCGGATGCCACACTGTGTGCGGGCGGAGTGGTAACAGGTGTTATTCCCGATTTTCTGGAAAGCCGGGAGAAAATGCACGAAGGCGTCGCGGAACTGATTGTGACGGATTCCATGCATACCCGGAAGCAGATCATGTTTTCACGGGCGGATGCATTCTGGATTCTTCCCGGCGGTTTTGGCACTTTTGATGAAATGATGGAAATTCTGACATGGAAGCAACTGGGGCGACACCATAAACCGATTATCCTGATCAATGTTGAAAACTGGGCAGACGCGCTTCTTGCCGCGTTGGATGTTGCCGTGGAGCAGGGCTTTGCGGCGGCAACTGCTCGCGCCATGATTCAGGCTGTGCCTGACGTGGAAACCGCTCTGCTTTATTCCCAGAATGCTGAAAAATCGGGCCGCGTGCCTGTTGAACAACTGTAAAGCAGCCAGAGAAGTGCACTTCTCTGCGTTTCGGCTCTTGCTAAGATGACCGGAGAGGCGTATAGCCCGCTCACGGTCATCGGAGTGTAGCTCAGCCTGGTAGAGCACTGTGTTCGGGACGCAGGGGCCGGAGGTTCGAATCCTCTCACTCCGACCAGATCTTTCCCGTAAAAATCCCCAAATTCTACGACCCGTCAGCCTTGCTGGCGGATAAATTATGGCAAAAATGCAGAGGCATTTTTTGCATTTTATGCACGGCAGCCTGACGCACTCAGCCGTATTCAGCCATCAGATTGCCGTATCAGGCGTCCATTATCCTGCTTTAGATGGTGGGAAAGCTGTTATCTGTGTCAAATAGAGTAGAAGTCCAGAGACCCTCTGGCTTCCTTGATCTGGACATTCGTTAAACGATTTCCCACTTCTTTAATCATGGAAAGACGTGTCTGCACAAAACAGGCCAGACACGCGTGCCATAACGAGGGGACAGAAAATGAAACGCACGTCACGTCAGTATGGGCGGTTGGCAGCGTGCTTGCTGCTGGGCTGCGCTCTGTCTCCCGCAGCGTTGGCGCATCATGGTGGTGGATTCCACGCCGGGTTCGGTTGGGGTGGGCCGGGAGGCTACTATCATGCGGGTTGGGGGCGCGGCGGCTGGGGCGGCCGTCCCTACTGGGGTGGTGGACCACGCTGGGGGTGGCGGCCCGGAGGCTATTACCGTGCTGGTTGGGGGTATCCCGGCTATCGTGGTTATGGCTGGGGATATCCCCGCTATGGCTGGGGGTATGGCGGCTGGGGTAATCCCTACTGGGGCGGCGGTTGGGGTTGGGGCGCACCGTTTGCCTATGGCTCCGTTGCCGGACTGGCATTGGGCTCTGTGGTCGCGTCTTCCGCGGAAGAGAGTTATCAGCCTCAGCAGACGATCATTGTGGCACCACCTCCTCCCTCTATGCCGCCGGAAACCATGGCTCCGCAAACCATGTATGCCCCTCCGTCCTACTACGCGCAGCCTGCGGAAGCTCCTGTGGCACAGGGAGGCTATCCGTCTGACGTCGCGCAACCCACCTATTATGAAAATGCTCCGCAGGCTCCAGTTCCGGCCACACAGCAGCGTTCCGACGTGGTGCATTGCAGCGCAGGGCGCTTCTTCAATTCTTTGACGGAAAGCTGTGATAAGCGCTGATCCGTTTTTATCTGCCAGAAAGGCCGCAGTGGGATGTTGTTCATCCCGTGCGGCCTTTCTTTTATTTCGGTATCATTTTAATTTAGTCTTTCAGGTAGAAAATGCTTCGTGAGAAAAGTGGGGTCATGGTGTCTGGTCGTTCAGAAAAAGCGTGGGTTTTAAAATTGCTTCCTCCTATCAGGGGGGGATTACTGGCCGCTCTGCTGGCGGGGAGCATGGTCTCAGCCGCATGGGCTGCTGAGCCGGACCCATTCCAGATATTCGCCCCGCTGAGCTATCCGCAGCCTGTTAACGCCTATCATTCAGGCAATGGGGCACCCGGCCCGATGGCTTGGAAAAATAGGGCGGATTACGACATCCATGTGCAGATTGACCCGGCCACACATAGCCTGAGCGGCAGTGAAACACTGACCTACACCAATAACAGCCCGGATACTCTTTCCACACTTTGGCTTCAGCTTGACCAGAATATCTATCAGGAAGGTTCACGCGGGGCGTATGCCGCGCCGCAGCGGCATCAGGATCATTCAGACGGGGTGACTATCGAAGCTGTCGCGCTGAACGTGGACGGTAAGGACATTCCGCTAACGCCGGTTGTTTCAGACACTCGTATGCAACTCGCCTTGCCGCAGGTTCTGGCGGGGAAGGGCGGGCATCTTACCCTCAAAATTTCATGGCATTATACCGTTCCCGGTGAGTGGGGTGGTCGCACGGCGTTCAGCCAGAACCGGGATGGCGAGATGTATGAAATCGCCCAGTTTTACCCCCGCATGGCGGTGTATGATGACCAGCGCGGTTGGGATACCGCCCCCTATCTTGGGCAGGAATTTTATCTGGATTACGGAGATTTTGATTACAGCGTCACCGTACCAAAAGGGTTTCTGGTGGCTGGAAGCGGTGTGCTGACAAACCCTGATACTGTGCTGAGCACACAGGAAAGAGATCGTCTAGCGCAGGCAGCGAGCAGTGAAACCCGCGTTCAGATTCGCACGGCGGAGGATGTGCAGGCCATTATCCATCAGCCGCAGACCGAGACGCAGACTTGGAAATTCCATATGGCCAACACGCGTGACGTTGCGTTTGTAGCCTCACCCACGCTGCAGTGGGATGCAGCACGGCTGGATCTGCCACCGCTTGAGGGGAGTGATACTAAAAACCCGGCCCCGCGTCTGGCCATGTCGGTCTACCCGGCAGAGGCTGTTGGTGCGACAAAATGGGATCGCTCAACAGAGTATGTGAAGCACGCGATTGAATATTTTTCGGGCAAATGGTTTCCCTACCCGTGGCCGAACGCCGTAAATGTCGGCGGGCATGGTGCCGCCATGGAATATCCGGGCATTGTGTTTGATGGCAAAAAGGATGCGGGCGCAGAACTGTTCTGGGTGACAACACATGAACTCGGCCATGGCTGGTTCCCGATGATTGTGGGCTCCAATGAACGCCGTAACGCCTTTATGGATGAAGGCTTCAACACCTTCATTGATGTCTATGCCTCTGACCACTTCAACCACGGGGAATTTGCGCCCAAGCATGATGTGGAATTTGCGCCGCAGACCGGGCATCCGGCGGACGATATTGTCCCTGTTCTGAAAGATAAGTCGGCTCCGGTGCTGATGACACCGGCGGATCTGGTCTCCGAAAAATACCGGCATAGCGTGACGTATTTTAAGGGCGCTTACGGGCTGCAATTACTGCGGGAGCAGATTCTGGGGGCAGCGCGGTTTGACCGGGCTTTCCAGCACTACATTGCGCTCTGGGCGTTCCGTCACCCCACACCATCAGACTTTTTCCGTGTCATGGAGAGTGAATCGGGCGAGGACCTCTCATGGTTCTGGCGGGGCTGGTATTTCAACAATTGGGGGCCGGACTACAGCTTGAAATCCGTTTCCTACGTGAATGGCAACCCGGTGCAGGGAGCGCGGGTGCAGGTAGAAAACAGGGGCTGGCTGCCCTTGCCTGTGGTGCTGGCCATTACGTGGATGGACGGGAGTTCCGCCCGTCTCACTATTCCGACAGAAACTTGGTATCAGCGTAATACAGTCACGCTCCAGATACCGGGCAAACAGGCCATCCGGTCTGCGGTGCTGGATCCAGATCATATGATCCCGGATCTGAACCGGGCAGATAACAGCTTTACGGTTAAGCTGGCCGGGGCGCACACACAGGGAACGTCAGCCGCCGTATCTTCCCCTTTGCAGGGTGCCCCGGCACCCTGACAGAACAAGACAGAGACGTAGGACAGCAGGGGCATCCGGTCGCACATATCCGGCCCCGGCTTTTCAGCCGCGTGACGGAATGGGTGCTCCTTCCAGAGTGAGCAGCCAACGTTTATCATCCACACCACCATCGCCGGAATATCCCCCCAACCCGCTTTGTGCCACGACACGATGGCAAGGGATCAGAATGGGGATGGGGTTCCGGCCTACGGCCTGCCCGACAGACCGTGCACTTCCCCCAACTTCCTGCGCCAGTGCCAGATAGGTTTTTACGGTGCCAACCGGGATGGCACATAAAGCCGTCCAGACCCGCTTCTGGTAGTCTGTGCCGAACATCGGCTCCAGTGGGAACGGGAAGACGCCTGCGGCTTTTGGGTCATCAAACCATGTATCCAGCCAGTCCCGTGCGGCACAGAGCATGGGTGTTTCTGTCTGGTCACGCCCCCAACCCCAGTCCAGCGAGATGATCTTGCCGTCTTCTTCTGTCAGGGTCAGCGGCCCGATGGGGGAATGGAGAGAAAGCTGGGGCATGGTCTTTGTCCATCATGATGTTGGTCTGTATAAGGCCGCAGTATGCGCGGCAGCCTGAGGCTTGTCATGTTAAGAAAAGGCCTCTGAGACACATCAGGCGGTAAGACCTTGATGTGATTTTAGCTTACGTCTGTAGGGCGTTCTGTTTTAGAAAGCCCGGATAAAGCCAGACTTCAAAACAGCCCCCACTTTTTCAGGGATCATGCAGGAAGGGACAACCACCGTGGCGTATCAGGGTGACGAAACAATTTTTGCCTTATCCACGGGCCTTGGCCGCGCAGCCATTGCGGTTCTGCGAGTGAGTGGGGCGGGGAGTGAAGCTCTGCTGAAAAAGCTGATCGGTAAGCTTCCCAAGGCCCGCCATGCAGCACTCCGGCGTGTGTGGCAGGAGGCCGCAACACAGAACACTCTGCTGGATGAAGCTCTAGTGCTCTGGTTCCCCGGCCCCCGCAGCTACACGGGGGAGGACGGGTTTGAACTGCATCTGCATGCTGGCCCAGCCGTTATCAAGGCTGTGGCTGGGGCATTGGTTGAAGGTGGGGCACGCCCGGCGGAGGCCGGGGAATTCACCCGCAGAGCTTTCATGAATGGTCGCATGGATCTGGTTGAAGCCGAGGGTATTGCAGATCTGGTTGAAGCGGAAACAGAAAGCCAGCGCAAACTGGCTCTGGCGCAGACGGATGGCGCGCTGAGTCGCCTTTATCAGAACTGGGCAGACCGGCTAAAACGCGTTTTAGCACATCAGGAAGCGTTGATTGACTTCCCGGATGAAGACCTGCCGCCTGAAGTGGAACAAGGTCTTCTGGATGAAATCCATGCTCTGATAGCCGCCATGCAAGTGCATATACAGGAAGGGGACAGAGGCGAGCGCATCCGGCGTGGTGTTGTGTTTGCCATTACCGGGCCGCCAAATGCTGGCAAGTCCAGTCTTTTAAACTGGCTGGCGGACCGTGATGCCGCTATTGTTTCCCCCATAGCGGGTACCACGCGGGACGCGATAGAAATCAGCGGTATTCTGGCCGGAGTCCGCGTAACATTTGTGGATACGGCAGGCTTGCGGGAAACCGAGGATGCCATTGAGGCAGAAGGCGTAAAGCGGGCATTGTTTCACGTGAAACAAGCCGACTGTGTGTTACAGATGTTTGCTGCTGGTGATGAGCCGAAGGACGTGTTTCCAGCAAGTGTGTTGATTGGAAACAAAACGGATCTCGGCACAGTGCCGAATGAGGTTAAGGGGCATCCGGTCATGCCGGTCAGCCTTGAAACAGGGCAGGGGCTGGACCAGCTTAAATCTGTGCTGGAGCAGAAGGTAGAAGCTCTAACGGCGTCTTCATCTTCTGGAGCGCCTTTGTTGACTCGGGCGCGGCATAAAGCCGGTGTTAAAGAGGCCTGTGCGTGTCTGGAGGCGGCGCTGCAGCAGGATTGGCCGGAAATGCGCGGGGAAGAATTACGGCTCGCTATGCGGGCTTTAGGGCGGTTGACGGGGCATGTGGGGGTCGAAGACCTTCTGGATGCGGTGTTCGGCCAGTTTTGTATCGGAAAGTAAAGGTAAGGCGGCAGGGTTATGGACCGTTCGTATGATGTGATTGTGGTTGGGGGTGGCCATGCCGGGTGTGAGGCCGCAGCTGCGGCTGCCCGCTGTGGTGCGCGCACACTCCTGCTCACCCATCGTAAAGACACTGTCGGTGCAATGTCCTGCAATCCGGCCATTGGCGGTATTGGTAAAGGGCATCTGGTGCGTGAAATTGATGCACTGGATGGCCTGATGGGTCGGGCTGCGGACCGGGCTGGGATACACTTCAAACTGCTCAATCGGTCCAAAGGGCCAGCCGTGCAGGGGCCAAGAGCTCAGGCTGACCGGTTTTTATATAAGCAGGCCGTGCAGGACTTGCTGGCTGAAACACCTAATCTGACTTGTGCTGAAGGGGCGGTAACTGACCTGATCTGCACGGATGCGGGAGCAGTGCAGGGTGTTGTGTGTGAAGATGGCACACACTGGCGGGCTGGTGCCGTTGTTTTGACAACCGGTACCTTTCTGGATGGAGTTATTCATATTGGGCATAAAAGCCAGCCAGCGGGGCGCGTGGGGGAGCAACCTGCGGTTGCACTCGCACGCAGACTGAAAAATCTGAATCTAACAATGGGGCGGCTTAAAACAGGCACGCCCCCACGTTTATTGAAAGATAGCATAAATTGGGGAATTCTGGCGGAAGATAAGGGGGACGTATCCCCCGAACCTTTCAGCCGCCTGACAACGCGAATTACTAACTCCCAATTAGTTTGCGGCATTACGACAACTACCCAAAAAACCCATGATATTATCAGAGAGTCTCTGCATCTTTCTGCTGTCTATGGCGGCGCAATTTCAGGCCGTGGGCCGCGTTATTGCCCGTCTATTGAAGATAAAGTCGTGCGGTTTGCGGAAAAGACCGGCCATCAGATTTTTCTGGAGCCTGAGGCTCTTCCTGAGCATGAAGGCGGCCACCTGATTTACCCTAATGGGATTTCCACCAGCCTCCCGGCGGATGTTCAGGAAGCAATGATCCGGTCCATCCCCGGTTTGGAACATGCGGTCATCGTGCAGCCGGGTTACGCTGTGGAATATGACTATGTTGACCCACGGGAGCTGACGGCCTCCCTTGAGCTTAAGAAATGTAAAAACCTGTTTCTGGCTGGGCAGATTAACGGAACAACAGGGTATGAAGAAGCTGGCGCACAGGGACTTCTGGCTGGCGTTAACGCGGCCCGTCGGGCGGCGGGGCTGGGTGCGGTCAGCCTTGATCGCGGTAAAGCCTATATCGGCGTGATGGTGGATGACCTCACAACACAAGGCGTGAGCGAGCCTTACCGCATGTTTACATCCCGCGCCGAATATCGCCTGACATTACGGGCCGATAATGCCGATATGCGGCTGACGCAAATCGGTCTGGACTGGGGTTGCGTGGGTGCTGAGCGGCGTGCCGTATTTGAAAAAGATTGTTCTGATATCGAAGAACTTACCGAGCGAGCCGAGCAGGAAAGCTGGCAACCGCAGGTGCTGGTTCAGGCCGGGCTGAAGGTTGCGCTGGACGGTCGACGCCGGACACTGCTGGAAATTCTAGGATATGGTGTGGAAGATGCCGTGCTTGAAAAGCTGGCGCCTTGGTATCTTACCGCGCCAGATCGCGCCCGCTCTTATGTCACAACACAGGCCCGCTACAAGGGCTACCTTATAAGGCAGCAGCGAGAAATCAGGCAACTTGAAGCCGAGGCCGAAATTCGCTTCCCCGGAGATATGGACTTCAATGCAATCGGGGGCTTGAGCGCTGAAATGAAGGAGCGGCTCGAACGCGCCAGACCGGAAAATTTTGGAGCGGCACAAAGAATTCCCGGTGTGACACCGTCTGCTTTGGTAGCGGTGCTTGCCCATGTCAGGCAAAGGAGTGCACGATGCTGAACCTGCCGGAAAGTGTTCATGTTTCACGTGAAACACAGGAGCGGCTAGAAGCGTTTGTCGCCCTGCTGGAAAAATGGAATCCGCGGATTAACCTTGTCTCCTCTCGTGACATTGCCAGTGTGTGGGAGCGGCATGTTCTGGACAGCCTCCAGCTTGCGCCGTTTGTGGCAGGACAGGAACGGTTTATTGATATGGGTTCCGGTGGTGGCTTTCCCGGCGTTATTGTTGCAATCGCGACGGGTGTGCCCGGAACATTGATTGAATCTGACCAGCGTAAAGCCGCCTTTCTGCGGGAAGCGGCTCGCGCTACAAAAGCGCCGCTAACAGTGTTAGCTGAGCGGATTGAGCAGGTGGATATTGCGCCTGCGCCGGTCGTTACGGCCCGGGCTTTGGCTTCGTTAAGTAAGCTTCTGGAGTGGACGGCTCCCTTGCTGGCAAAACAGGGGAAAGCCTTTTTTCTCAAAGGCCAGCAAGCGGATGAAGAGTTGACCGAGGCCCGACGGAACTGGCACATGAATGTGCGTATCCACCGCAGCATAACAAGCCATGATGGTGTGATTCTTGAAGTGAGCAATCTTGAACGTGTCTAAGTCTGACAAAAAAACAAAAACGTGCCGTATTCTGGCTGTTGCAAACCAGAAAGGTGGGGTTGGAAAAACAACCACGGCCATTAATGTTGCCGCTGCTTTGGCGGAAGACGGTGCACGGGTCGTGCTGCTTGATATGGACCCGCAGGGTAACGCCTCCACGGGCTTGGGTGTTGGGTATGATGCCCGGCAGGGCGGGGCCTATGCCCTGCTGACGCATGAGAAACCGGCAGCGGACCTTTTGCAGCCGACCGAGATAAACGGTCTCTCCGTTATTGCAGCCAATACAGAATTGGTCGGCGCTGAAATTGAACTGGTCGACGCGGATGAGCGTGAAACGCGCCTGCGGGAGGCCCTCGCTCCGCTGGCCAAGAGTGTGGACTATATCATTATTGATTGTCCGCCCAGCCTCAGCTTACTAACGCTGAATGCACTGGTTGCTGCAGATGGTGTTCTGGCTCCGTTGCAGTGTGAATTTTTTGCACTGGAAGGACTGGGGCATCTGGTCAAGACGATTGATCGGGTCAGAAAAAAATTGAACCCCACCCTGAAAATGGCCGGCATTGTGCTGACAATGTATGACAGACGAAATAACCTGTCTGAACTTGTTGCAGCGGATGCAAGGAGCTTTTTTGGGGATGATGTGCTTGAAACCATTATCCCACGAAATATCCGTATTTCTGAGGCCCAGAGTCATGGTCAGCCTGTCATGACGTATGATTCAAGGGCCAGCGGTGCGGAGTCTTATCGAGCTTTGGCGGCGGAAATTAAGAGGAGGGCATTCTAGGCATGTCTCAGCGTAAATCTGCAGCCCGACCAAAACTTGGCAGAGGTCTTGCCGCCTTGCTGGGTGATGTCACACCCTCTGTCGCTGTAGCGTCTGCTGGACCGACTCAGGCGGCCTCTGCGGGGCCAGCAACGCCTGTGAGTTCATTGTCCGTTGATGTTCTTGTTCCGGGGCCATTTCAGCCCAGACAGGATATGGAGCCGGAAGCGCTGGAAGAACTGGCGGAGTCTATCCGGGCGCGTGGCATTTTGCAGCCTATTCTGGTGCGGCCAGACCCGGATAAAAAAGGGCAGTATCAGATTATTGCCGGGGAACGACGTTGGCGTGCAGCGCAGCTAGCACAATGCCATACTGTGCCGGTGCATGTGCGGGATCTGGATGAAGTTGATGCCATGGCTGCGGCCTTGGTTGAAAACCTCCAACGTGCTGACCTGAACCCGATTGAAGAAGCAGACGGTTTCAGCCGTTTGATGGAAGAATACAGCCTGACGCAGGACGAACTGGCTAAAGCTATCGGGAAATCTCGCCCGCATGTGGCGAACACCATGCGCCTGCTCCGTTTGCCTGAAAGCGTGCGGAAAGCTGTTGGAGCAGGGGTTCTATCAGCAGGGCACGCACGTGCTCTTCTGGCGCATCCTGACCCGATTGCAGCAGCTAAGGAGGTTATTGAGAAAGGTCTTTCTGTAAGGCAGACGGAAACCCTTGTGCAGAAGGCGTTGGACAGCAAAGGGAAAGCTCAGCCTGCTCCGGTTAAAAAAGCCGCTGATCCCGAAATTTCAGCTCTTGAGCGAGATCTAGGGACAAGACTGGGCTTGAAAGTTCAGGTGCATTTTGACGGGCGTAAAGGCGGCTCTCTGCAAATTCACTATAAAAGTCTTGACCAATTGGATGATGTTCTCGCCCGTTTAAAAAGCTGAAATTTCAGACTTGTGCTAAAAGATTGAGGGTGATAGAAAGCACCCACTTCAGTTCATAGAACTGTAAGGGCGCATAGCTCAGTTGGTAGAGCAGCTGACTCTTAATCAGCGGGTCCAAGGTTCGAGCCCTTGTGCGCCCACCAATCTTTTCAAAGACTTAGGTGGTTTTCAGGCTTTAGGGTGCTTCACCCTCATAGCTTTCCGGAGTCAATCCGGAGTCATTTGATTGGCCTTTATGTGCTGACAGGGTAGGGGGTTTTTCCCGAGTCTGCTCAGAGCACCTTCCGGCTCAGTTATCTCCGCAAAATTTTGATCGCTGGCTGGTGACTTTTGCCTGCAATTTCGCGGGTATGAAAATTTGCCTATGGCGCGGTCCCGGCACTCATAGACCCTAGAGATTTAGCACCCCCCACCCCTTTTCGGGCACTAGGCCCCAAATCAGAGGAAAAATGGCTGTTTCCTGCCGTTTTTCCTGATTTTTCATCTCTTCTCTTTGATTTTTTGATTAATTTCAAAAACCTGCGAAAAATCTGCGCGTGAGCCTGATGCGGTTGCGGTGCCCAAACGGCATGAGACTTTAATCAGCCCCCCTCGGCTGAGACAGGTAGAGCCATGCGCTGTCTGCATGGACTGAGCCAGTTCTCTTACGGCCACACTTCCAACCCTTACCTAAAAAAAGGTGTACAAGGTGTGACAGGTGTAACAAACCCCATAACTATCTGTTTTATAATAGAAAATCTGTTACACCTTTTTGGTGTCAGCCGTTACACCCGGTCCAAAAAGGTGTAACAGCCTGAATGTAGGAATGGCTGTTTTCTGCCATTTATGAGCAAACCCCCAAGAAAACACCTTGCCAGTCTCTCTTTTTGAGACAGGAAAAAAGATTGTTTCCAGCCTGTTTTGTCATGATCTGAGCGCATAGCAAGCGACCTTATTCATTCCAAAGGCTAAAAAACGCGTGAAAGAAACCCGCGCGCTGCCCGCGCACACCCAGCCCACGGCACAATGCCTCGTCAGGAAGTAGCAGAAGCCACCAGACAGCGATAAACAGAGGTCCGGCCCATGCCCAGACGCTTCGCTATCTCCGTAGCACTCACACCCTTAGCCGCCAGTGCCTGCACCTGTTCCGCCTGACTCCGGGCTGTAGGCTTGCGTCCTTTATAGCGGCCATCCGCTTTGGCCTTGGCTATGCCCTCACGTTGCCGCTCTTTCATAATGTCACGCTCAAACTCAGCGACAGCGGCGAGCATGGTCAGCATCATCTTGCTGGTGGGGCTGGTGGTATCCAGTGTCATGCCGTTCATGGACAGCACGATCAGGCCGCAACCCTTTGCCTTAACCTCTTCCACAAGCCGCAACAGGTCCGTAGTGGAACGGGCCAGCCTGTCCGGCTTGGTGACTACCAGCACATCACCGGCCCGCATGTGATCGAACGCCGCACTCAACTGAGGCCGGTCTGTGCTGCTACCACTCACCTGTTCACGGAAGATACGTTCACACCCATTGGCTGACAGGTCACGGGCTTGCGATTCAAGCCCTGCCACCTGATCGGTGGTGCTAGTCCGTGCGTATCCAATTTTCATGTGAGGGTGTTCCTAAAACTGTTCCAAAAGGTCTAGACCCTAGACCCATATAGTCCCAAAAAACGAAAAACAACCCTATTGGAACAGAAAGCGAGGGTAAAAGTGTTCCATATCATTTGTACCAATAGATCTTGCCCTAATGGAACGCCGCAAGCCATGTACCAGACGCATAACAAGGACGGAACACGCCACATACAGAAAAGGCCAGCGTGATGCTGGCCTCTGGTCGGAGTTATGAAAGTATTGGGTCAGGCTGCTTTGCGGAAAGTAATCTGCGCCTGCAAGCCAGCCCTTGCTGCCATACTCAGAAGACTATCCAGAGAGAATCTGTCAAACTTTCGGCGCATCAGATCGGAAACACGAGGCTGGGTGACGCCAAAGGCATCAGCGGCCTGCACCTGTGTCATTTTGTTATCTTTCACAAAGCGTTCAAGGGCCGCCATAACTTCGGAACGAAGCTTCATCTGCTCAGCTTCTTCCCGTGTATCGCAGATTGCATCCCACACGCTATCGAAGGTCTGGGAAGCAGCGAACTCCTCTGTTTTCTTGGTCATTTCTGCTTCTCCTTTTTCTGCTTTGGCTTAGCACTGCTCGCCCGCAATTCACGACAAAGCGCGCTAAGCCGTTTTGACGCCAGATCAATGTCTTTCCTAGGTGTTGTCTGTGACTTCTTCTGAAAGCAATGAAGAACGTAAACTTTGCTTCCTAGGCTAGCGACGTAGAGCGAGCGGTAAATACCATCCTCATCACTAACACGAATTTCCTTCACACCCGGACCGACAATAGCCATTGGCTTCCAGTCAGAGGGGGTATCCCCTTCCTGCACTAGTGCCAGTTCATATCCCATCTCTCGCATGACTTCCGGGGGAAACTCCCGCAAATCAGACAACGCTGTTCCTAAGAACTCGATGGGTTTACGTTCTGACGTCATAGGAACGATATACACCTACTTATATATTCTTCAAGGCAACAGAAGGGCAACAAGACGCAAATAACCGCAATGTCATGCATTATGAGCGGAGGGCAGTCGCTTACCCTCCGGCCTGTCCGGCTCATCTGTCGCCCGTGGCAACCGCCAGAATATCGTGATGCACTTGGTAGAGTCTGACTTGCCCCTGACCCGGAGGGCGTAAGAGCTCAGAGAACTTGCCGTCCTTGGCCTTAATTAACAGGCCACGATCAACAAGCATTTGCTTGGCGTCCCGTGCGGACACGCCATTCAGGGCTTCATTCATGCCATCAGAGGTCAGCAGGTAAAGCCACACGTATCGGCCATCCGGAGCTTTGACCCAACGCCGCCAGCCAGCCCGGTTCATTGTGCGGTAGCGTTCTTTTGGTGGCTCGCCATTCTCTCCGCTCTGAGGTTGTTCCTCGGCTGACTTATCTATCCAGTCCTCAAATCGGGCAGACGCATTGCGGGAAATGAAGTCCCGTAGCTTCTGGATGGCCTGTTCGTCCTCTCTCCGGCCTGCTGTGCCGCGTAGCCGCAGCCAGTCGGCAAAGCACAAGCCTACCAGCACTTCCGGCGTGTCACGGTCCCAGCCGGTCAGGCCAAATTCTGTGGCCAGTTCTCCGGCCAGAGCAATCATGGCAAAGCGGCGCGCTACTGAGCGCACCTGCCCGGAAGCCTTGGGCCAGTTTTGCAGATAGGCGGTTGCTATGGCGTCCATCCGTGCCAGCAGGGTTTCACGGAATCCTCTCACGCCCTCCGCTGCCATGCGGCTCGCCAGATGCTCCATAAAGGCCCGGAAGGGTGCGCCATAGAATTGCCCGCAGGCATTTGCCAGATAGTCCGCAAATTCTCCGGGCGTGTCGCAATGATGTGTCTCTTCAAACAAACCCATACCGGCCCCAGCATCGGCAGGCATATCCAAAAATCGTACCTCCTGACCGGCTTTGGTGCCTTTGCCGGATTCCTTGTTCAGATCATCCAGTGTCTTTTCACCAGTGGAAAGGAACAGCACCCGCCAGCGGGCTGTAACCCGTGCGCCACCTGTCCGGCTGGCCCGCACTTTGCCTTGCCCGTTGGCGAGCATGTAGGCCACGTCACCAATTTCTTTCGGGTCTAGCTGGCCGATTTCATCCATAGGCAGCAGAGCGTCACAGCTTGCCAAGGCCACGCTTTCCAAACCGTTAGAGGTTGAACGCCATGACCGGGCATAGCCCTTGGCACCCCCTTCTGGCGTTCCCCCGCACACGCTGGATGCAACCACAAGAGCTGTGGATTTCCCTGCACGGGATGCACCTACAAATGAGACGCCGCCGCCCTCCAATCCCAGCACATCCAGCAAGGGGGCTGCAAAGCCTGTGGATGCTGCCAGAATAAGGCGTGAATTTCCTTTGCAGCACTGGCCGATATTGCTTTTCCAGTCTTCCGCAGAGCCAGATACGCAAAAAAGGTTTGTTTCCTGTTCGGAGGTTTGCAGAACAACCCGCTCTTTCAGGTTGCCGTAGGTTGCATCTGGCAACACGTAAACCTTACCACCGTTCAGAGTGTGCCAGCCTATCCGGTTGACGGAAAACGCGCGTTCCTCTGTAGCGATGGAAGCCAGCCAGTCTGCAAAAGCGGCTTTCGCGGCTGAACCTGCCTGAAGGGTTAGGCCGCCGTCTGCTAACTGGCTCCGCAGTTCAGCACAGTCACCCGCGAACATGGCGCGAGGAAAGGCCTGTTCATGCTGCTGGCCGTCCCGGTCTGTCCAGCCGAGCAAAATGCCCCAGCCTTTACCGTCTGCCCCGCGTGTTTCGGCTATGATCCAGACAGGCCCGGAAAGCTTCATGTCTGTTTTGCTGTTGTCCGCTGCCTTCCGGAACAGCCCGTGAGCGTCACAGAAAAACCGGCCGCACTGAGACTCTATGCGCTTGCCTGCCGCTTTGCTTTTTGCGCCGGGCATGGAAACAACTTTGGCGGAGGTCAGGCCTGCGCGCACACCGTCACGACCGTTCTGGTCCTGTGTCTTTGTCATGATATGTCAGGACATTATTCCAGTCCTGCCCCTGTATTTCAGGCATAGCGAGCCGGACAGTGCGGCCCTGCTGTGCGAATTGTGAGAGTGCAGCATCCAGCGCCTTCCGTGCGGAGGCATTGCCGGTATCGTTATCTGCTGCGACGATAATTTCCGTGAGTGTGTCAGGCAGTTTCATGGCGGCCATGTTGCTGAGGCTGACAGCAGCCAGAACCCGGTATTCCGGGCAGGCGATGGCACAGGACAAAGCGGTTTCTATGCCCTCGGCAACAATCGCTACATCCCCTGCCGGTGCTAAATCCAACGCCTTGCCGGAAACTCCGCGCCAGAGGCGGATGCAACCACCAGAAAAACCACCAAGAACCTTCTTTGCGTTTTGAAGATCAGCTTTGGCCCATGTGCCGGAGGGCGATTGCGCCAGCCATGTCCGATGCACGGCCACCAGCTTTCCGGTAGGTCCGCAGATTGCGGCCAGCATGGCGGGGAGGGGTTTACGTACCTCCGCACACCAGACGGCAGGATGAAACCGCAAGGCACCGGGAGCGCGGCCCAATGCCCGGAGGTCTATGCCACGCCCTGCCAGATAGGCCTCAACAGGTGTGCCAGCTATTCCGGCTGAGGTGTCCATCCATAACCGGCGAGCCTTGGCCCTCCGCTGCTGTGCTTCTTTGTCCAGTTCCTGAGAATTATTCAGTTTTTCTTGAATGGGACGGCGCTGGATAAGGGCTGCATTGGTGGTTTTACTCAGCCCCAGCCAGTTAGAGCCCCATGCCATAGCCTGCTTACGGTCACCACCAAACAGACAGCCCGCCACAAGGTCTAGAGCATCGCCACGCTCACCGCTGGAAAAGTCAGCCCATACGCCCCGCCGTGCGCCGGAAAGACGCACCGCAAGGGATTGCCCCGGCTCTCCGGCCAGACTGCCCACGCGCCACTCTGAGCTGTCCTTTTTGCCATGTGGCAGTAGTTCCGGCGCAAGCCGCGTGATGTGGTCAGCCAGAAGGCGCGCCAGTTCGGAGGCATTAGGCCGCGACCTCATGCCGCAGCCTTGGCGAGATAGTCAGCTATGTCAGGCTGCGGACCAGTTCCACCCGCACGCACCCATTGCCGCATTGCTTCTTCCCAGTCACGATCAGCTTTTTTTCGTGCGCGGGTATATGCGGGCTTTTCCTCAATACAGCAGCCATATGATACAGCGTGACCAGCCAGCACTAATTTAATGGCAGCATCGCGTTTCTCAGCCTGTTGGAGAATAGAGGCCCAGCCGATGGAAAGAAGCCATTTTTTTGCTTCAACGGCTCTAAGATCGTTTTCTATGCCATGCCAGAACCAGCGGAGGGCAGGGGCCATAGGAATGAAGCGTTCTTCCGCTCCCTCCGTTTTGCTGCCGTCAGAGAGTTCCTCATAACTTTTTTCTGCCACTGTAAGCTTACTGAGGTGCAGCCACGCCTGAGACAGGCCTATGACAACATTTTCTGAAAATCCCGGCGTAAAGTCCCTGCTGTATTCTTTTACAAGGTTGGACATATCGGAATTGAATGGGGTGGCATGTAACTGCCAGTCAATTTGCCAACAGAGGTAAAGGAAGCGGGTAAGCAAAGCAGGCTTTCCGTTAGAATCGCTCCAATTCCATAATTCTACGGGGTGCTTCATACTGCACCTCTGGCTTTTACAGAGGCCTCAGCCGTGCTTTTGCAGGACTGTGCAGCAACCCAGACGCGGAGGGCTTCTACCGCGTAGCCAATACGGCGCTTGGTGAGTTGCACGTATGCCGGGCCGGTGCCATCCAGCCTCTTTGCCTGCAAGGTGCGCGGGGCAAGGTTTACGAGTGCCGCCGCCTCAGCTTCTGATACAACCAAAGGCATAGAGCCACTCGTTTGATGGTGTGCAGGAAAATGAGCAATGTTGCCCATCGTCTGTAATCGATCATTCTGAGATTGTGCCATTGAAGGCATAGGGAAAACTCCTTTAGTTCACGGTGTCCCTTGCTGCGTGTTCTTGCTGCATGGGCATGAACTGAGGATTACGAGAGACTGTTCATTCAGGTCTTTTCAGTATTTTTCAGACTGAACAGTTCTGAAAAACTGAAAGAAATTTCTATCTAGCGAGAAGACCCAAACGCCTTGTTATATGCTCCCATAAGACGCTGCACCTTGCTCTTCTCAAGAGTGTTCTTGCCTTTGGCCTTGTCGACGACCTGCTGAGCGGCCTGATGGACGTTTTGAGCCTGACCGCCCAAAATCAATTCATGCATTTCTTTTGCAAGCAGAGCATCACTAGCGCCGTAACCCCGAGAGCCGGTTGGAACACGAGATGCATTAGCTGCCAGAGTGTTTGCATCTTCCTCATTTATTGGAGGGTGCGGGGTAATAACTTTGACCCCCTGCTGTATGTTTTTTCCTATACAAATTTCAGATTGAGCAAGGCATATAAACTTTTCATTCCATAAAGTCTGGTCTACAGGTTTGTTTGTTTCTGCATAAACAGATTTTAATTTCCCATCTCTCATAAGCGAGCAAAAATAGACCAGAAAAGACTGGGTATCATCAAGGCAACGAGCAATGCCTTCATTGTCTGCCATTGCAACGCGGCGTGCTCCCTCGTACTTCATCAGAGTAGGCACTAACTCCTCATCACCGTAAGCGACCATCGCACACCATATGGGTAGTCCCTCAAGGCAGGTGACGCGCACATCTATAAAGCTTATTTCTTCAACTATGGTTTTATTTTCATCAAATAAAATCTCACATGATAAAGAAAAATAAAAACTGGGAATTATTGTCCATTTTTTATCTGTTATTTTCTTTTTTCCGTAAGCAGTTAATCTGCCTGACTTAAGAAGTGATTTTATATTTTGGTAAATTGCATAACGATATTGTTGAAATTGCCTCACATATTTAGATGCTAAATCTGTAGGACCCAAAAATTCCCTTATTTTATCTGGAAAATTAAAAGCGCGTTCAGGTAGATCACCTGATGCTATACATTCGCACATAGCGCGATTCATGCCATCAAAATTGTCTTCTATCCAATCATCAAGCAGGGCCAAGGCATGATAACAGTCAGAGAGCCTGATGCCATTTTTCAGCCTGTCTTCCGTAGAAGGAAGAGTATACATTTCCCACACAACCGCCCCACGCCGGTTATCCCCATGAACCATAAATGGGAGCGCGGCGGGCCTGTCATGGGGGTCAGGCGTTCGGCGGCCAAACCTAGCCGCGCTCACCTCATTAATCGGGAACAAAACCGGAATAGGCAATAGGGAACCAGCGGAGGGCTGTTGCATAGCAATCATGCTGCCCCTCCGGCCACATCCCGCGCCAGAGACAAGGCCAGCAGGCTTTCAGGTGTCTGCATCCCGCCATCACCCCAGCGCACACTGGATGGCAGGCAGCGTTCAACTACCTGAGCCTTGCCGCGTCGACCCTCCGGCGTCATGGAACGTATACCGGCCATCTGACCCATTGCCTGCGCACGGCTTGCTATCAGGCCATCAAACTTAGCTTCCCATGCGGGATACTCGGGATCCGCTAAAGGTGGCTCCGTCGAAGCCTCCATAGCGAGGATGACGCGTTCTGCTAGCCAGAAACGGGCCAGCACATCCAGAAGCACGGCATCCGGCCCCGGAGCAGGGCAGGAAGAAGCCACAGCAGGTATGGACGCAGCCGTGGCAGCGAGGGACGCGGCTAATACGCCACGGCGGGAAACGGAGGGCCTGCTCATATCTGAGCACCCCCCGTCAGATCACCTAGCAGACTCATGACCAGATGCATTTCTGCCGAGTCTTCACCGATGTAACAGTCTCTCAATATGCCGGGCAGCAAGGTCTGTAAGACAGCGGCTTTGACTTTCAGGCCGGAGGGCGAGCAGGCTGGTATTTCAGCCATTTTTCGCACAATCTGGCCTTCCTGCCTGCAAAGGTCATTGGTTCTCGCTTCCCGCTGCCGCTCTTCATAAGAGCCAAATTCGTATTCCGGCGCGTCATCAATCGCCTGTATTTGCGCATTGACCCGACAGAACTTCCGATAGAGCGCGAGTAGGGCTGCATCCTTGCCGGTTGCTGCTGTGGCTACGGCAGGGAGTGCGGCGCATGTCGCGGCCAGCACAGAGGCAAGGGCACCACGGCGGGATAGTTTGGAGGTTATGGGCTGGCTCATTGCATCACCTCCGCGCCAACAGCAGCAGAAGCCACCAGAACAGCGTGAGGGCTGCTGTGGTGGTGCGTGTGGCTTGTTACCCCTCCGGAGGGGTGGTGCAGGTGTTCAGGGTGCAAGAAGCCTGCCAGTGCCAGCAGAGAAAGGCCAGCCACAGCAAAGGCGGCCAGAGCATCGCCATGAAGGCGAGCAAGAGTGAGCACTGCCCAGCGTGTGCCGGGCATGGTATAGGCTCGGTCAGCCATTACCGTCTCCTAGTGCGAGCGGTTGTGGTTAGGCCAAGTGTGGGAGGGTCCAATCTCCCCATTTGGCCGCAAATTACATTGCCCTATTATCCGAACATAGTTACGATAAATCTGCAATGAAAAAATCGTATCAGGGTTCGGATTTTGTTAGCTGTTCAATGTAAAATGGCCCGTGCTGCTATTGGCTGGGGAGTCCGTGATCTAGCAAAAGAGGCTGGCGTTTCACCTGATACTATCGCCCGACTTGAAAGAGGCGAGGAACTGAAAGCCAGCACGATAGAAGCCATCTGTTCCGCCCTAGAAGCCGCAGGGGTTGAGTTTATCCCTGAAAACGGCGGAGGGGCTGGGGTGAGGTTGAAAGGAGAGAAACATGACAAGTGATTATGAAGTTAAAAAAGATGGTGAAGTGATCGGCTGGTATTCCGTCAAAAAAGGTGTGATTACAGTGACTAGTAAGAAAACAGGCCAGTCAGCCACCACGCATGCTTCTGGTGGAGGAGCTAACCAAGGTCTGGCTTACATGATGCTGCAAGAGCCTTGGGCAAACTGAGGCGGCCGGTTTTTTGCCTTCAGTTGTCAAGGAATCCTTGATAACTGGCTGGAAACTGGTAGCGCCACATCTGGCGTTACCGGTTTTCTCCCACTTCTCAGATATGAGAAGTGACCGATATGGAAATTCGCACATCGCCCGATGCAGGAATTCCTGCATCCCTAAAGACTCACTAAACTGGCAGGAATCCTCCGTTGCTCAGATATGAGAAACGCCGGTTATGGGGCCTCCTCAGATGCGAGAAAGGGGCAAGCCTACCGGAGGGCATCCCTCAAAAAGTTATTCAGTTTTTCTTGGTTAGACAGCGCGCGTAGGCCATGCTTAAAGGCCGTCAAATTTTTAATTGGTAAAATCCAGTCTGTTGTGCGCTGATCATATGTAAGGGAAAGCCGTGAGCGAAGAAATGAGCGGAAAGACCATCTGCATCAATTATGATGGACCAGCTCTAGAAGCTGGCGAGATGGCTGTAGCTGATCTGGCACCGGCTCTCCTTGCTTTTGGTAAGCTGTTTGAAGAAGCAAACCGCGTCATCAATGGTGAAAAATCTCAGGTGTCCGTGAGGGTTAAAGCCTTTAACGAAGGCTCCTTTGAGGTTTACTTGCATCTTGTGCAAGGGTTTTTCGCCCATGCTTGCGACCTGCTTTCTGGCAATGGGGCTTCTGCTCTCTCCAACCTCTGGACCTTTTTAGGCGCAACTGGGAGCATCGGTGGTGGCCTGTTTGGTTTGCTTCAGTTTGCACGAGGGCGGAAGGTTAAAAAGGCTGTTGTTCTGCGTGATGGCAATGTTTCATTGGAGTTTCCGCCTGACTCTCTTTCTACGGAAGGAGATACCATTGTGGTTCCTGTGCAGCTTGCCGAACTATACAGGGATGTGAGGGTCCGAAAGGCCATAGCTGATACAGTGAAACCGTTGGGAAGAAATGGGATCACAAACCTATCTCTTCGCCCTGCTGGTACAGCCAAAGACACGGCCCCGGTTCATATCACCAAACCTGATTTGCCTTCTTTTTCTGTCCCTGAAACGGACGATAACAAGATTATCGACATGGAAAGCACGGCTGCTTTTTCCATTGTCAGTCTTTCTTTTAACGAAGATGGAAAATGGAAGCTTAATGACGGACAGAATGTAGTCTGGGCTTCAATAGAAGATCAGGAGTTTCTGGACGAGGTTGACCGCAACGAAATCTCCTTTGCTAAGGGAGATATTCTGGTTTGTAAGGTGCTGGTGCAGCAATGGCAGACAGATGGCGGACTGAGAAGCGAAACCAAGATTTTGAAGGTAATGCAGCACCGTAGCGCGGCACGACAAATAAACCTGCCTTTTGAAGAAAATTAAGGGAGGTGTGCTGTTTTCTAGCCTGATAGGCTGATCAGTATTTGTAAGGGCGTTTGTAAAATTGCAGAGGCCCTTTTTCTTTACCTCCGCAGAAGCACGACATTCCCTGCCGTGGGTTCGAATCCCGTCGCGGAAGCCACACTCAGCACATGCCCGGCCCAAGCATCCAAAGCCGCCGCCCGCTCCTTCAGAAACTCATGCCGCTGATACACGGCGGCCACGCCACTTATGGCTCCCTCCGTATGGTTCAGCACTTTATCGGCCACATGGGGGCCAATGCCTAAGCGGGCCATTGTGGTTACGCCAGTGCGCCGCAGGTCATGTAGCCGCCATCCGCTTGCGGGCAGGGTGGAGGGCTTCTTTTCCGCGTTTTCTGGCCCTCTGGTGGCGTTGGTAGCCCGTTCCTGTTCCATCAGAGCTTCCAGACGCTCTTTGCCGTCAGAAAAGCCAGATATGGGCGTCCGGCCCGTATTGGTGAACACAAACGGAGAGATAGCGCCGGTTTTGCTGTCTGTCTGCCGGTGCAGGGAGGCTAGAACCTGCCGGGCAGGCTCGGACAGGTGGACGATATGCTCTTTGCCGTTCTTGGTGCGGCTGGCCGGAATGGTCCATGTGGTCAGGTCCGGCGTTATCTCTTCCCACCGCATCCCAGCAACCTCACTTCGGCGCTGGAGCGTGAGAACAAGCAGCCGAAAGAACGGGCCAAAGGCATAGGGCATCTGGCAGGCGGCCCGCCATGCCGCACCTAATTCGGCATCGGTTAGCACACGGTCACGGGATACCTCACGGCCTTCTACCACGACACGAGCAAAGGGGTTTTCCTCCACCAGTTGGCGTTTTGTTGCCCAGCCATATAGAGCGCGGCCATAGGATAGCAGGCGGCGGGCTGTGGTCGGGTGTTTTTCCGCCACATCATCCAGCCGGGTCTGCACCTCCGCCACGGTCAGAGCGTGAGCTGGTCGGTTCAGCATATCAGCAAAGTTAAGCCGCAGGCGGCGCGGCGCTTCCGTGCGGTGGCTCTCGCTACTGTCACGCAGGGCGTTGCTGGTCCAGCGGTCTATGAGGGCTTCAAACGTGAGGGCATTTGCAGCGGCTTGTCTGGCGTCCTCTATGGCCTGCTGTTGGAAGGCCTGAGCAACGGCTTTCTTCTCTTCGGCAGGGTGACCACCCGCCAGAACCTTACCCCGTGCGGCTTCTGCCAGTTTGCGGGCATGTGCGAGGGTCAATTCCCCATACTGGCCAAGCACCAGCCTCCGGGCCTTACCCCCAAAGCGATAGTTGAACAGAAAGGTCTTGCTGCCGGTGGCGTTCACCCGGATGGCAAAGCCCTTCACCTCGTCATCCGTAAACATCACGTCCCGCTTTCCCGGCGGGCAGGTGAGGGTGTCTATTCCCGATTTTGTAAACTTCATGCCGAACCTTCTGCTACACCTTATACACCTCACCAAGCCGTGAGGTGTAGCAGTCTGAGAAGGAAAAAAGTGAGGGAAAACAGTATATTATCTATGAGTGTTACACCTATACACCTTATACACCTGCTTTTGGTGTAACGCCGCCCTCCGTTTTTCCCCTCTCACCCGCTGATAGACTTTTCCGGAGTCACTCCGGAGTCATTTGAAAAGGTAACCCGTGCGGCTTGCTGCGTCACGTTGCGTCATAGCAATTCGGTAAAGTGAGGGAAAACAAGGATTTTTGCAGCTCTTTACATCTGCCTGCGTCTTAACGGTATCTCACCGCCACTGTCTCTTAATCAGCGGGTCCAAGGTTCGAGCCCTTGTGCGCCCACCACTCTTTTCTAAAGATTTCGGTGGTTTCAGGTTTTAGGATTAAAATCCTGATGTCTTTTTGGAATATTCCTACAGCCGTGTGCTTTTTCTAAAGCTCAAAAAAAACATCCTACTCAGAAGAGCAAGTAGCTCAATTTTTCTAACATGGAAATTCTGAGTCATGGGTATTTCTGAAAGCAATAAAAAATCCCGACAGCATTAAGGCTGTCAGGATTTTCCTTATGCAGAAAATTTTGAAAAACTAGAGCTTATCAATGCCGCTTTTAACGGCATCTTTTACATCCCCAGTCGTTTTCTGCACTTTCCCTTTCAGGTTTTGTGCCACGCCTTCAGCTTCAAGACGTTCATTGTCTGTCAGCTTTCCAGCTTCTTCTTTCACCTTACCAGCGACCTGATTGGCAATACCGGTGACTTTGTCTTTCATGGAGCTCATTACGATACCCTCCTTAATACTATGCACTTTAAACGCGAATTTCGAACGGTAGTTCCTGAAAGAGACGACAAAAGTTTCATATGGTTAATCTTTGGAAGGACGGTTTTGTAAGGGGGCGGTCATCCTCATGTGTAAGCCGGAATTTGAACTCACCGCTGGATGTCCTTATCTTACTGCCGAGGAGTAGGGCTGTGGCATGGGACTGAATCTGGAGAGCTAGCCAAGATTCGGTGGAGGTGAACATACTGATAAAGGGGTGACACGGGCCGATGTTTTCTCAAGGTGATCTTTTCAGTTTGGATGCAGAGAAGTCGTTACCATCGGTTTCGGCCACGCTATGGGAAAGGCTTGCGCGGTCAGCATTCCGTGGGAGATTTCATCTGAACACAGCGGACTTATCCTACCTTCAGGAAAAAACATTGCCTGTTGTGTTGGAGCATGGGGCAGATTTCATCGCCAAGCGGCTGGCTCCGGCTCATCCTGCCCGGGATGGTAAACAGACACCTTGGAAGGGCCATCCGGTTTTTGTTGCGCAACATGCCACAGGAACATGTTGCCGCTCCTGTCTTGAAAAATGGCATCATTTCTCAAAAGGACAGTCTTTAACATCCAGCCAGCAGCACTATGTACTGGCAGTTATTGCTGGATGGCTGGAGCAGGAACTGGCGAGAGCCAGCGCGCAGGTGGCTGAACAGAGCGTCTGTCCTGCCACGAAAGAAAAAAATGTAGAATAAGAGTGTGTTAATCCTTATTCTACATCACGAAGTTTATAAATGCTGTTTGCTGTTTCAGGACGCCGTGGGCGGCTGAACTTCCCGGTCCATCAGCAAAGCCGTCACCGCGTTTTTGAATGGCATAAACGTATCTGCAAAGCGTAGGCCTGCCTGACGAAGCTGTTTGAATGGCGCACCATCATGTGTGTAGAGCGTTGCAATGCCGTTGGTGCCAGCAAAGAGTGGTGCGGTGATCATCCGGTGTTGGCGTTCAAAGCGGCGTAAAGCCTGTGCGTTTCCGGCATCACCGGTGTTTGAAAAGGCTTTTCCGACTTCATTTGCAAGTGTCTCTTGCCCACGCAGGCCGAGGTTAAAACCATGGGCGGTAATAGGATGCATGCCCACGGCAGCGTCTCCTACCAGCGCCAGACGGCGTGCGGCAAAGCGGTGAGCATAGACGCCTTTTAGCGGATAGGCGTGCCGAGTGCTGACAAGCCGCATCTGGCCCAGACGGTTGCCAATGCGCTGCATGACGTCCTGATTGAAGGCCTCTCGCGGCATGTCCAGCAGGCGCTGAATGTCGTCTGGCGGCAGGGTCAGCACCAGAGACGACGCCATACCGTTCACCGGAAGCAGGGCGATGGTCTGTCCTTCATCAAACCATTGCGTTGCAATATTATGATGCGGCGATTCATGCGCCATGCGGCAAACGAGCATGCTGCGTTTGAAGTCATGGATAATCGCGCCAATCCCCGCGCGCCGGCGTGTTGGCGAGAAGCGCCCATCCGCCCCCACAATAAGCTGAGCCGCCGTCTGGCCGTGTGAATGATGGACTACAGCTTCACTCGGGTTTTGCCTTACGGTTTCAACAGAGGTGGAGTCTAGCAGCCTAATACGCGGACGCTCCGCTGCTGCGGCAAACAAGGCACGCCGAATATGGTTGTTGGAGACCAGCCAGCCCAGAGCCTCTACGCCGCGTCCGTTTGTATCAAAACGCAGCGGATGCGGGAATTTGCCGGTTTCTACACGCGCTTCCCGAAGCGGGCAGATTGCGGAATCCGGGATATGGTCCCATGCGCCGTTTTTTTGCAGGGTATGCACGGCATGGTGCGTGAGGGCAATTTCTCGCCCGTCAAAGGACGGTTCAGCCCACACCGCACGCGGCGCGCGTTCCAGCACCGTAACAGACAGCCCCGCGTTTTCCAGAGAAAGCGCTGTGGCCAGACCGACTGGCCCGCCCCCGATGATGGCGACATCTGTCTGTGGCGGTGTCTGTTTTGGTGTGGTCATGGCTTCAGGTCCTGTCTGCGGCAAAGCTTACGGGTTTGCCGGTCCATGGTGCGGTAAATTCGGCGGGGTCAGACCGTTTAGGCGCGGGCTGTTCTCCGTCTGGTGTGCCGATAAACAGGAAACCGGCCAGCCGGTGCGGAGCGGGAAAACCGAGTTCTTCCGTCAGAACTGGATCTTCCGCTACATCGCCAGACACCCAGACTCCACCAAAACCGGTGGCATGCAGCGCGTTCAGGACATTCATGGTGGCTGCAGCGACTGCCATTTCCTGCTCCCACATGGGGATTTTATTATCGGGGCGCAGGTGCATGCCCAGAGCGAGAATAAGCGGCATGGTTGAAAAACGCTTGCGACGTTTTTCAATTTTAAATTCCGGTGCGTTGGCATCCAGCCGTAGCATGCTGGCAACAATACGTTCGGCCATAAGAGGGCGGGCGTCATCCCGAATGACCACGTAACGCCACGGACGCAGCTTTCCGTGGTCTGGTGCACGCATGGCGGCGGCCAGAATCTCGGAAAGCTGGGCGTCTGACGGCGCGGGATCTGCCAGACGGTCAGTGGAGGCACGGGTCAGAAGCATGTCCATGGGTGTCATGATCGGAGATCCTGTTTTAACGAATAAGGAAAAGACGCTAGTTCGGACGGGCCAGTTCAGGCTGGTTAACTCAGACAGGCCGACTCAGACAGGAAACGGCGGCAGAGACTGGCCTCCCAGCAGGTGCAGGTGGAAATGGGGCACTTCCTGCCCGCCATTTTCGCCCGCATTGGTAATCACACGATACCCTTTGTCATCCAGCCCCAGATCGGACGCAATCTGTCCGGCAGATTTCATGACACCGGAAATTTCATCTGTAGGGGCCGATTTTGTGAAATCAATAAAAGAGACATAAGGTTTTTTAGGGATGATAAGCACGTGAACGGCCGCTTTGGGGGCAATGTCCTGAAAGGCGAGAACCCATTCATTTTCAAAAACCTTTTTGCAGGGAATATCCCCGCGCAGGATTTTGGCAAAAATATTGTCTGGGTCGTAAGGCCCTGTTCCGTTAACAGCCATGACTTAGTCCTTTTTTGAAAAAACGTCTTTAGGCCGGGAAGCTTTTTCCGCAATCCCACTGGTGCCTTCGCGGCGGCGCAGTTCTGCCCAGACTTCGTCCGGAGTGACACCCGCATCCACCCACAAAACAATAAGGTGGTAGAGGACATCAGCACTTTCCCCGACCAGAAGATCCTTCCGGCCAGCAACGGCTTCAATCAGACATTCAACAGCTTCTTCCCCAAACTTCTGGGCAATTTTGTAGGTGCCGCGAGAAAGCAGGCGGGCTGAATGGCTCAGGCTGGGGTCTGACCCCTTACGGGCCTGCACCACGTTGTAGAGCCGGTCCAGAATGGTTTCATCCGCAGACTGAGAGAGCTTGTCTTCCAGAAGTTCTTTTGCCATCACAGATTTTTTTGCCGGAGCAGATTTTTTCTGGCTGCTTTTGGGCATCGTTTTCGCGCTGGTTTTTGACGCGGATTTAACAGGCGTCTTGAGAGTGGGTTTTTTGGTCATGGGCGGGGCTTTGCCTGAAAAAAGGAAGGGGTAGGGCGTACGGGCAGACCGGCTTCAGCCAGTGTGGCTTTAACCTGAGACACAGTAAACTGGCCAAAATGGAAGACACTGGCTGCCAGAAGGCCCGTGGCTCCAGCCTCGGCACCTTCCACAAAATGTTTCAACTCGCCCACACCGCCGGAGGCGACAATCGGGAGCCGGACGGCTTGTGTCGCGGCTTTCAGCAGGGATAGGTCAAACCCGGAGCGTGTGCCATCCCGATCCATGGAGGTGAGCAGAATCTCGCCTGCTCCACGCTCGGCAACCTCACGGCACCAGTCAATTACATCCCGCCCGGTCGGGGTGCGGCCGCCGTGGGTATAGACTTCCCATGCGCCGTTTGACGTCTGGCGAGCATCCACCCCGACAACCACGCACTGACTGCCAAATTTCTGCGCGGCCTCGTTAATCAACTCCGGGCGAGAGACGGCTGCGGAATTCATGGCGCATTTATCGGCCCCCGCCAGCAGCAGGCGGCGCACGTCATCCGTGGTGCGTACGCCGCCGCCGACTGTGAGTGGCAGAAAAATCCGCTCCGCCGTGCGGCTGACAACATCCAGAATGGTATCCCGGTTTTCATGGCTGGCGGTGATGTCCAGAAAGGTCAGTTCATCCGCACCAGCGGCGTCATACAGGGCGGCCTGTTCGACAGGGTCTCCGGCGTCACGCAGTTCAACAAAGTTCACGCCTTTAACAACGCGCCCGTTCTTGACGTCCAGACAGGGGATAACCCGGAGTTTCAACATCAGGCCAGAACCTTCAGAGCCTCAGCCGGAGAGACCCGGCCATCATACAGCGCCCGGCCTACAATTACGCCCTCAATACCCGGTGTGTCATCCGCGGCTTTGCGCAGGGCGGCCAGATGGTCCAGATTGCCGACCCCGCCACTGGCGATAACGGGCACGGAGACGGTGTTGGCCAGTGTCACTGTCTGGTCAATATCCAGACCATCCAGCATTCCATCGCGGCTGATTTCCGTAAAGATGATGGCGGCTACCCCCGCATCCTGCATCCGCAGGGCGAGTTCCGTGGCCTGCATATCGGACACTTCCGCCCAGCCTTCCGTTGCAACATGGCCGGAGCGGGCATCAATCCCCGCGACAATCCGGCCGGGGAAGGCGCGGCACGCTTCCTTGACCAGAGCTGGGTTTTTCACAGCAACCGAGCCGAGGATGACGCGGGTAACACCGGCTTCCAGCCATGAGGCAATGGCCTTCATATCCCGCAGGCCGCCCCCAAGCTGCATGGGCACGGTGGAGGCTTCCAGAATGGCGCGTACAGCTGGTGCGTTTGCGGACTGGCCTGCAAATGCCCCGTTCAGATCCACCGCATGCAGCCATTTGAACCCGGCGTCACACCATGCCCGCGCCTGTGCGGCCGGGTCATCCGAATAGACGGTGGCATCGTCCATTTCTCCCCGGCGCAGGCGTACGCAGGCTCCGTCTTTCAGATCAATGGCCGGATAAAGGGTCAGCGGGCGGGAGGAAGCAGTGGGTGCAATCATGTCCGGTGTTTCAACCTGAGAGGAGAAGGAAGGCTCCGCGGGGGCAGAGCGCACGGTATCAAGAAGTTTGGTGAAGAACAGCCCGCTTACAGTCTGGTCTCCCATACGTGCAAAATGGGGGTGGGTGCCCCAGTGCAGGAAACCGGCCTTCTGGAACAGGGAAATGGCCGCCGTCTGGGTGTCCGGCACATCCATGTTCATCACACGGAAGCCCATGCTGCGGGCGGCGTTTTCCACTTCATGCAGGAGTGCCCCGCCCAGACCCCGATTGCGGGCATAGGGGGCAACAAACAGATGCATCAGGGTGATGCACATGGCCTGACATTCATTATTACGGGGGGGGCGCACAAGCTGGGCGCAACCGACAATCTCGCCTTTCAGCCGCACCACAAACAGCATGCGCTCAGGCACCAGCAGCAGCCCGCGGAAGTAGCGTTCCAGAACCTGCCGGCCCTGCGGCTGCACCCAGCCAAAGCCGCCACCGTCCAGAATAGCGGCGTCGGCGGCTTCGCACAGCGCCTGAAGGTCGTCATCCGTCAGGGACAGTGCACGTTGGACAAATTTATTCTTAGAGACAGACATCGCAGAGCGTTTCCGGAGTCCAGTTCAGAAAATTGGCGAGAATCTGCAAGCCAACCGTCTGACTTTTTTCAACATGGAACTGTGTTCCGGCAACATTGCCGTTGCAGACAAGAGCTGGCACTGGGCCACCATAATCCGTTGTGGCCACCAGTGTTTCAGGGCGGGTATGTCGCAACGCATAGGAATGTACAAAATAGCCATGCGGGGCGGCACCCAGCCCTTCTGTCAGGGGGTGAGGGCGGGTGAAATTCAGCTCGTTCCAGCCCATTTGCGGCATCCGCAGGCTGGGGGCGTCCATAGGGGCAATCTCGCCTTTGATCCAGCCAAAGCCTTCTGTGCAACCATGTTCGAGCCCGCGTTCGGCCATGAGTTGCATGCCGACACAAATGCCCAGAAAAGGCGTGCCTGCGCGGGTTGCTGTCAGAATGGCGTCTTTCAGGCCGGGGGCGGACTCCAGCCCCCGTGCGCAATCCGCAAAAGCGCCCTGACCGGGCAGGATAATGCGGTCAGCCTCCCGCACATCTGTCGGGGAACTGGTAATGCGTACAGACGCCGCAAGGCCCGAAAGCTCTGCCGCACGGGCCGCCGCACGCGCGGCAGACGCCAGATTGCCGCCGTCATAATCAATAACGGCAATGGAGAGGGATCTGGTCATGGGACCTCGCACGTCTGGTTCGTCTCAGAAACCGGGTTTCCCCCGGTGCCTGAACAGAATGAGGTTCGGGGAAGAAAACAGTCGGCGGGACTATAGCACACCCTTGGTGGAAGGAATGCTGCCCTGTGCTCGCGGGTCTGGTTCCACGGCCATACGCAGGGCGCGTGCCAGAGCCTTGAACGCGGCTTCGGCAATATGATGGCAGTTTTTACCGGCTTTTTGTGTCAGATGCAGGGTGAGCATACCGGACATGGCAAAGGCGCGGAAAAACTCTTCCACCAGTTCCGTATCCAGTTCACCAATGCGGTCCCGGTCGAACGTGGCGTCCCATGCCAGAAAGGGACGACCGGACAGATCCACAACCGCTTCACACAAGGCTTCATCCAGCGGGACCAGCGCATGGCCAAAACGGCGTACGCCGCGCTTGTCGCCTAGCGCCTGCCGTAGTGCTTGCCCGATGGCAATGCCGGTATCTTCCACCGTGTGGTGGCCATCAATATGGAGGTCACCCTTCACCACAACCTTCAGGTCCAGCAGGCCGTGTTTGGCCAGCGCCGTCAGCATATGGTCAAAAAAACCAATGCCCGTATCAATGTCGGCCTGTCCTGATCCATCCAGATCAAGAGTGACGGCAATATCGGTTTCGCTGGTAACGCGATGAAGGGTGGCTTGGCGTGCTGTGCTCATGATGGGGTGCTTTATAGCGGAAGATACGGGCCGATACCATCTGGGAGGTTCAGGGTATGTCCATAAGGAGGGACTGCGGCAAAGTCATGATACGGAAGTGGACATGCCTTCCCCTGCCTGGCAGGTCAGACGCCTCATGCTTTTCTGAAGTCCAGATTGTATAAATTTCAACTCCGCCCTGAGATGACAGGCTCCATGTTTCTCGGTGGATCTGTAGAGCCAGTCAGTTCGTAAGGCGCGTAGGATTATCGCTCATTCTGCGATGCTCGCGAAAGGCGGCCGTGATCGCGCGGAGTGACTCCTTTGTCTTCTGGTCTGACAGTGATGAGTGGAGAACGAGCGTAAAGGAGGGCAACGACGGTAGCCCGAAGACCGTACTGACATCAACGACATCGGCGGGGGCAAGCCGGACAGGGAAGGGTGAGATTGCCAGACCCGCCGAAAGTGCTGCGGCGATGGCAGGCGTTTCGCCGATAAACACTTCGGTCCATCGGATCGAGGCACGGTCGAGCAGGCGCATTGCAGTATCGCGCACGGCGGAGCAGGACGACAGGCCCGCCAGCGGCAGCGGGTCGTCAGGGTTGCAGGAGAAGTTTGGCGCAGCGAACCAGCCGAAATGTTCAGGCCCCAGAATCTCTCCGCTGCGCCGTGTATCGTTGCTGCGAATGATGATGGCGTCCAGTTCTCCACCATCGAAAGCATCCAGCAGCGGACCGGATGCATCAAGCCGCACTTCGAGAGTCAGGCCCGGATCAAAGGATTTCAGCCGTGCCAGTAGCAAGGGCACTTCCGGCCCCATGACATGACTGGCAATACCGAGGCGAAACTGGCGACGTCTTCCAGACAGGCTTTCGATGGCTCTCTGGTGGGCCGCCAGAAACTCACGCGCCGCTGGGAGGAAGACTTCCCCCTGAGTTGAAAGCCGGACCTGCCGGGGTGTGCGTTCGACGAGGCGTTGCCCGAGGCGCTCCTCAAGCCGCTTCAGTTTTACGCTGACCGCAGCCTGCGTGATGCCCAGAGCCTCCGCCGCACGGGTGAAACTGCGATAGTCGGCAATCATCAGGAAGGCGCGCACGCCATCAACATCAAGAGCCGTCATTCCATCCATCCGAATCTGTTATCGCTAAAATAGTCAGTCATGGAATTGTATTATAAAGGGTGGGGCGGCACCCTGACCATGGAGATTGCCTCCATGCGCGCAGAGATGTCCGCCTGCCGGATTGATCGCACGACAGGCGCGCGGCGCGTCTCGCAGTAGCAGGACAAGGTAGGGTCGCGTCATATGAGGGAGATTATAACCAGCAGGAACGCACTGGCGCTTGCCGCCGTCTGCCTTTCCGCCTTGATGGTTGGTCTGGAAATCTCCAGCGTCCCGGCCATTCTGCCGACTCTGGATCATGGTCTTGCGGCTGACTTTCAGCAGATTCAATGGATCATGAACGCCTATACTCTTGCGATGACGGTCTGCCTTATGGCGTCCGGCGCGCTGGCGGATTGCTTTGGTCGCAAGCGCGTCTTTATGGCGGGTGTGGTGGTTTTCGGCCTGTCATCAGTTGCCTGCGGACTGGCGGAGAATGCCCCGATCCTGATTGCCGCCCGTGCTGTTCAGGGTGTTGGTGGTGCCGCGATGCTCGCCTGCCAGATCGCGCTGCTTTCCCATCAGTTCCGTGGTTCTCTCTATCGTGGACTGGCGTTCAGCGCGTGGGGGATTGTCTTTGGTGCAGGTCTTGGATTCGGCCCACTAATCGGAGGGCTGGCGGTTGCCTTTATTGGGTGGCGGTGGGTGTTCCTCGTGCATGGGCCTCTGGCGGGCATAGCGTTTCTGCTCGCACGTTTCGCTCTTGTTGAGTCGTCCGATCCCGAGGCGATGCGCATGGATGGGAAAGGAATCATCACACTGTCTCTGGCGGTGTTCTGCCTCGTGTCCCTGATTACGCGCGGGCAGGCGTTATGGCCCGGCGATCTGGTGGGGGATGGCGCCGTGGTTCTCGGCGGGGCCAGCTTTCTGATGTTTATCGTTGTCGAAAAGAAAGCACCCCGGCCGATGTTCGACTTTGCCTCCCTGCGTATCCCGACATTCTCCGGCGCGCTTCTTGGTGCCATCGGCATGAACGCCAGCTTCTGGCCTTTCGTGATCTATCTGCCGCTCTGGTTTCAGGCCGGTCTTGGTTATGACAGCGTGACGGCGGGGTTTGTGCTTCTCGCCTACACCCTGCCGACTCTGGTGGCGCCACCCTTTGGCGAGCGGATTTTGGCGCGTTACGGGCCGGTCGTTGTTCTGCCGCTGGGCCTGTTTGTAATCGGGGCGGGCTTCCTGCTCATGGAACTTGGAACGATGAGAGCGTTTTCCAGTTGCACAACGATGCTGCCCGGTTGCGTTCTTGCTGGTACTGGTGTCGGGCTGATGAATACGCCTGTTGCCAATACGGTCACCGCTGCTGTTCCAGCCGAACGGGCCGGAATGGGAGCAGGTATGGATATGAGCGTAAGGATGATCACGCTCGCCATTACTATCTCGCTGATGGGGTTCATCCTTCTTCGCGGTATAAGGGCAAGCCTTTTGAAAGCGGGCGCGCCGGGCGGTGCTGTGCAGGCTCTTGGCGGAATCATCGCAGCCGGGAATCTAACGGTGGCAGAGACTTTGGGCATCGGCAGGCCGGTCGCCGAACAGGCGCTTGCGCTGGGGTTCGGCAGGGTCCTGTTGTATGGCTTGGTCTGCGCGTGGTCGCTTTCTGGTCTGAGCTTCGCTGTCCTGCGCTGGAAACAGGTCACTTTTGGTTCAGGCGACTGTGATTGATTTCAATAATCCCTCATTACCCGTGTGCGGCGCTGTCAGGCCCACACGAGCGCGGAATCGAACGCCTGACTGCTCCCCTGCCCACCCCAACGACGCCCTGAAACTGCCGATGCGTTTCGTGAGATACTCAACTGTTTCATCATCACGCCTATCCTGCAGAGTCGCAACAGAGGTCGGAACGGGGCAGGCGTGTTACCTTTTCGGAACATTCTGTTCCAGTTCCGCCAGCCACAGGGTCGCGTTGCCGTCCGAGGGCGCGCGCCAGTCTCCGCGTGGGGACAGGCTACCTCCCGCCATGACTTTCGGGCCATTGGGCATGGCGGAGCGTTTGAACTGGCTGGTACCAAAAAAGCGACGTAGGAAGATCTGGAGCCAGTGGCGGATGGTCGGCAGGTCATATGCCGTGCGGTCCTGCTTCGGAAAGCCCGGTGGCCAGGTACCAGCCGAGGCATCCTGCCATGCCTGTTCCGCCATGAACGCGATACGGGACGGCGTGAAGCCGTAGCGCAGCACATAAAAGAGGGTGAAGTCATGCAGCGCGTACGGCCCGATGATGTCCTGTGTGCTCTGCGGCCCGTTCTCACCCACAGGCACCAGTTCCGGCGAGATTTCCGTGGCCAGAATGGTGGAGAGCAGAGGGGTAACCTCTGGTGAAAAATGGCCGGAGGCTATGGCCCAGCGGATCATGTGCTGGATCAGCGTTTTGGGCAGTCCGGCATTTACATTGTAATGCGCCATCTGGTCCCCTACGCCGTAGGTGCACCAGCCGAGGGCGAGTTCGGAGAGGTCGCCCGTGCCAATCACCATGCCCTGATGCTGGTTGGCCAGACGGAATAGAAAATCGGTCCGTAGGCCTGCCTGCACGTTCTCAAACGTAATGTCATGCACAGGTTCGCCCTGTGCGAAGGGGTGCTTGATTTCCCGCAGCATCAGACTGGCGGCCGGGCGGATGTCCAGCACCTCATTCCCGGTGCCAAGGGCGGCCATCAGCGCTTGGGCGCTGGCCAGTGTTTTTTCCGTCGTGCCAAAGCCGGGCATGGTGTAGCCCAGCACCGCACTGCGGGGCCAGCCGAGTTCATCCGCCGCCCGGACCGCCACCAGCAGAGCCTGTGTGGAATCCAGCCCGCCGGAAATGCCAATGACCATGCGTTTGACGCCGCTGGTGCGTAGTCGCTGCTTGAGGGCGGACACCTGAATGGTGAAGGCCTCAAAACAGTCCTGCGCCAGCCGGTCCGGGTCACTAGGCACAAAGGGGAAGCGGGAGAGCGGGCGGCGTAGGCCAAGATTGGTCATGGGCGGCGTGAGGGTGCAGCGAATGCGTCGCCATGCAGGAGCATGGGCTTGCATGGCGCGGGCATTGGCAGCAAAGGACCCCATGCGCAGGCGTTCCTGCCGTAGTAGCGTGAGGTCAATATCCGCCACGACATGCCGGGACCCGGTGGGGAATCGTTCGCTCTGGGCTAACACGTCACCATTTTCAAAAATGGTAATTTGCCCGTCCCACGCAACATCGTTTGTGGATTCGCCTTCTCCAGCCGCCGCGTAGAGATAGGCTGCGACACAGCGGGCGGACTGTGCCCGGCAGAGCAGAGTGCGGGTTTCGGCTTTGCCGACAGTAATGTCACTGGCGGAGGGGTTCGCCAGAATGGTGGCCCCCGCAAGGGCAGCTTGTGTTCCCGGAGGGGCCGGCACCCAGAGGTCTTCACAGATTTCCAGACCAAGACAGAAGCTGGGGAGGTCTTCTGCCTCAAACAGCAGATCGGTGCCGAACGGAATATCGGTACCGTTCAGCCGCATGGTCTGGCCCTGTATGCCAGCGCCGGATGTAAAATGCCGCGCTTCATAAAATTCGCGGTAATTGGGCAGGTAGCTTTTGGGAACAATCCCGATCACTGCGCCCCGATGGATGACGACAGCACAATTATAAAGGGCGTTATCATGCCGGAGGGGTGCCCCTACGACTAGCATGGGGAGGAGATCGGCTGAAGCCGCGGCAAGCTCCGCAAGAGCCTGTTCGACAGCGTTGAGCAGGGCTTCCTGCTGGCGAAGGTCATCTATTGCGTAGCCGGAGAGCCCGAGTTCTGGAAACACGCAGAGTACGGACCCCTCCTGCCCGCAGGTCTTAGCGGCTCCCAGCGTACGCTGTGCGTTGGTGGCCGGGTCCGCTAGAGCGACGGGAACGGTGCAGGCTGCAACACGGGCAAACCCCTGATGATACAGCGCGTGAAATGCGGAAGCCGACAACGTGGTCCATCCTTATCCAGCATGGGCAAGAGAGTGCGCCCATGATTGCAGAGAAGTGGACACGCGCCAACACAAGGACTTTCCGGCGCTCGCGCCAAGGGTAAGAAAGGGCACTCAAAATAAACGGAAAAAATACAAAAACCCTCTTGCGCGTTTTCGGGAACGCCCTTAGAAGGAGGCCATCCAATGCGGGCGTAGCTCAGGGGTAGAGCACAACCTTGCCAAGGTTGGGGTCGTGGGTTCGAATCCCATCGCCCGCTCCAAATTTCTTAAAAATTTGAGCGGTAAGCATCAAGGTCGCACACGCGGCCTTTTTTGCGTTCTGGGTCGGGCTTAAAAAAATAGGCGTGATAATCTGCGCCTCCTCCTACAGCCCGACTTTGCGCGGTCATAGGGTGAGCACGGCGGCTGCTATGGTTCCGGTGTTGGGCACCATAGCAAAACGGCTTTCACTTAGATGTTATGAAGCCTTTTCGCGGTCTTTGGCTGCTCTCTGCACCAATTTGATCCATGCGTGGCGGTTTTCCACAAATGCCACCACGCGCTGTTTATGGGCGTCCTGCTCTGTGACGTTGCTGGTCATGGATGTGCGATGCACGCGGTATTCCGCCAGAATTTCAGGAACATGCGTTCCCTGTAGGCCAAGTTCCGCAAAAGAGCACCACAGGTCATAATCTTCCCAGCCCATGGCGGAACGGCTGACATAATAGCCTCCTGCCGCTGCCCATGCCCATTTTGCGACAAGAGCCATGGCATCAATATAGTTGCCCGCTACCAGTTGCATCGGATGATAAGGTTTGTCGCCAAGCTGTTTATGCAGTGTGGGTTCTCCAAACTGCTCCAGAATGGGGTAGGCATAGGCTGTCATCTCATCTGTTGCGGCAACAAGAGACGCACAGGCTTCTGGCAACAGGCGATTATCGGCATCCAGTGGTAGGAAAAACGGCGTTTCCACATGGGTGACGGCGCAGTTGCGGGCTCCGCCAAGTCCGGCATTGACGGTGGTTTTTAGTAGAATAAGGCGATTGAAGCGGGCGTTATGCTGCATCATCCATGCTGTGATGAGAGCAACCGACTCGTCGGAAGACCCATCATCCACCACAACCAGATCCAGCAGAAGCATGGTCTGCGCCCGCACGGATTCCAGCGCCTCCAGAATGAAAGCTTCATAATTATAAGAGGTGATGATGACGGTGACCGCGGCCTCATCCATCCTGTCCTGATGGAACAGAACCTCATGCGGAGGGACGTCCGGCAAACTTTTGGCGCGATAGGCGCCACGGGCAATCTGAATTTCGGCAGCACGGGCGGCAGCCTGTTCGCCGCCGAGTCCTTCAATAAGACTATCAAAAACCAGCGCCTGCCGTTGCGGCCCGAAATACCAGAGCACAGAATGGTAGGCTGTGTCGGCCATACGGCGGCGCAAGTCTGGATTTTCGAGCAGTGCGCGAAGAGCGGCGTCCCACTCATCAGGTGTATCCGCCAGCAAGCCGCTTACGCCTTCCACAATGCATTGGCGGAAAGGGGCGGTGGGGGAGACAATGGACGGAACGCTGGCCAGAGCGGCTTCAAAAAATTTAAGCTCACTTTTGGCGTTACAGAATAGGGACCCGGTTTCCAGCGGTGCGATGGCAATATCAAAGCGGGCTGTCTCTTCTGGCAGGTCGGGGAGTGGCACCATATCCCGCCATTCAATCTGCTCTGCGACAGCGGCCAGTTCGGGGAATTCATTCATCAACAGGACAGGGCGATGGTTGCCCGGTTCCCGGAACAGAACAAGGCGCAGGTCTGCACGTTCCAGCATCAGGTTGGCTAGAACACCAGCAACTGGCGCAAAATCACGCTGATGCGTGCGGGAGCCAGTTGCGTAGCCAATGCGGACAAGGCCATCTGACCCAAGCCATTGTTTTTTCCGCATGGCCATACGGCTGCGCCGTAACGAATCAGCATCAAATGTATTGGGGACAGTATAAGTCAGCGGTTTATTGATGCGCATCAAGCCCGCAAGGGTGTCTGTTGGCGCCATGCACAGATCAGAACGCATCATTGTGCGGCGCATTTCCGTAAACACGGCTTCGATACGCTGCTCTGTTGCCCCAATACTGCGAATACCATCAATAATATCAAATCGGGCCATATGCGGCAGGAACGTGATGTCATCAGTATCGAAAATGACATCAGCCTCGTTTTCACGGGCGAGTTGCAGAAGAATATCAACATGCCCACTGAATTCCACGCGCCAGAGAACGACAATATCGGCCCAGATCAGGTCATCCGGGTTAACCTCGGCGCAGGGTTTCCAGCGTGCCTCATGCCCCGCCCGGACACAGGCTGCGGCATTACGAATGCAGCGATATTCCACGCCAGGAGACTCTGGCTCTCCAGCGACAAAAAGGAGTTTGCGGCGTGGACTATGCCTGTTGGCGGGCGTTGGGATGTTTTCAACAGAGACGGAAGGGACGACTATTTGCGTTGCCTGCGCGTTGGCATGGGCTGTGGGCGGTGGCTGATTCGGTAAAACTGGAGGGGAGGGGAGAGAAATATCGGGTTGAGTAAGCGTGGGAGGCTTTGGGAGATTCGGCACAAAAGGCGCCATAGAGCCGCGCACCATTGTACGTGCCAGAGAGCGCAGAAAGCCTGCGGGTGTGGAAAGGAAAGCACGAAGAGCGTTCAAGCCGTCTTCACGGCTCACGATCTCTTGAGAGAACGCGGCTAGGGACTCTGAATTACGCTGAAGATGGTCGAGCGCTTGAGATAAAGACTGATAAAGTTCTGTATTGGTGTCTGTCAAGGCAAGAGCCTGTTGGTGCCAGAAGTCTCCGTATGTGCTCAGAGAGGTAATCAGGGCATTTTTTTCGGGTTCGAACTGGTTTTTTTTTGTAATCAATTCTGCATTGAGAGATGCTTTTTCTTGCTTTGTCGCGAGAATTGTATCGAGTAATGAGATGCGTTCTTGGCGTAGGGCGTCTTGCAGCTGCTGTATTTTCTCAGAGTGTGTGTGCAGAAGCGCCTTGTTTTCCCAGAACTGCCCGGCTTGACTAAAGCGTTCGCGGAAGACGGCTTTTTTACATAAATCGTCTTTCGAACAGTCAGAATTTATCGTTAAAATAAAACTGACATTATCGTTTTTTTGGGGAGTTTTCGTGAGGAGACCCAGACCATTTGCATGGAAAAAACTAAATGTCAGAAAGGTTTTTTCAAGCTCTGCCCATATTGGCCGTGCAGTAGGGGTTTCGATACCATCCAGAAGTACCAGACTGCCTGATGGAAGTAGGTCCAGTTCCTCCTTCAAACGGTCTGGCAACTCCCACAAAGGGTGAGCACAATAATAAAGTGCGGAGTCTTTTTCTGGAAAAGAAGAAAAAAGCCGCGTTTCAATCACTCGGGTTGGAAGAGTCTGATTGTGAATGGCTTGTTTCAAAGTCTCTTTTACGGAACGACTCGCGCCAATCAGCACCAGAATCTCCGGGGCCAGAGAGGCCAGTAGCCAGACCATAAAAGGCAGATGTCCGCAGCCTGTCGTGTCGCCCTCTGTCAGAATAACCTGGCTAAAAAACGCCTCGGACTCCGCGCTACACAAAGACGCAACAGAGGTGGAGGGCTTATGGGGCGGGAAATCTGATAAAGAGGCTGGCATGGGAAAGCAAAGGGTCCTGATTTCAAATCAAGAGACTATTTTGCCGCGAACTGACTATTTGACAATCTGAAAGATTAATTTGCTTAATTTATCACTAATTACAGTAGCATAAGTTCAATAGCACAGGTTGGGTACCTAACCTCGTGTGTCTTTTTTTTGAAGATTTTGCAAAAAAAAGCGTTAAACCTTGAGAATACCCAGAAGATGCTTGCATGTTCGTACGGGCCTCGCCTAAAACGAAGCCTGACGTTGTTGTGCCGCTGTATGGGTGTGACCCTCTCGTGCCTAATAAAGCGGGCGTAGAAAAGGACGGATAAATATGGCGATTATCACCGTTGCTGGTGCGTCAGGAGGGACCGTACAGGTCACTGTTGATGGTGCTATGAACACCGCGTTCGTAGGCCGGACGCAGGCTCTTGCCAACCAGCTTTCAGGCCAGATTGACGACGGGAAGCTGGATGCTCGTTATCTGGACAAGGGCTCCAATAGCAAAGCTTCTAGTTCCAGCAACCAGTCTGGTTATGGCGTGATCACGGCAGGTGGTTCCTATCAGGTTTCCGGCGATTTTCGCTGGCTGACTGTTGGTGCCAACTCTGCAACAACCGCTCCGAGCACGGCTCTGGACGCTTGGGTCAATATCGACGCAAGCAAAGTGACGACCGACTATCTGAGCGTTATTGCAGGCACCGCGCAGGGCGTTGGCTTCCATGCAGGCGCACAGAGCGGTCTGTTCGTCGGTGGTTCTGGCGACAACCTGTTCCAGGGCGATTACCTGGATGCGGCTCCCGGCGCATGGGACATCCGTACGGGTGACGGCAATGACACCATCAACGGCGGTAATGGTAACGACACCATCTATGCTGGTGCCGGCAACAACACCATTACTCTGGGCACCGGCGTGAACTATGTTCACTCTGATGGTCAGGATACGATCACTGCAACCTCTGGTGTGCAGAGCATCACGCTGAACGGTGGCAACTCCTTCGTTAACGTGGGCGAAAACTCTCTGGTGGTTGACGCTGCAGGGAACGAGCAGATCACGGTTGGCGGCGCAAGCACCGTAACCGGTGGCTCTAACGACTACATCAACATGGCTGGTGCAACCGGCACGGTTGAAGGTGGTCAGCGGAACACCATTTCTGCTGCGCATGGTAACCTCACCACCGCGCATACAGACTCCGCGAATATCAATGTCAGCGGTGCTCTCACCTTCATTGGTGGCACGGGTGACACGACCATTACGGCTGGTCAGGCAACCATCTTCGGTTCCAACAACCTGTATGCGCGTGTCAACGCTACGAGTGCTGACTCCCTGTTCGTAGCGAACGACGGTAACGAAACGCTGGACGGTGCATCTTCTGCATTCGGTATCCACGCATTCGGTAACGTTGTTGGCACAACGGGTAGCCAGCTGTTCATCGGTGGCTCTGCCAGCGATACGCTGGTTGGCGGTGTTGGCAATGCAACGCTGACGGGTGGTTCTGGTGCGGCTAACGTATTCGGCTTCCGCGACGGGATTGCTGGCGCTGACTACACCATCACAGACTTCGGTAGCGCTGCTGGTAACTCCGTGCTGCTGGTCGATTATGACTACACGGCGTCTCAGTTCCAGCAGAACGTGCTGGATAAAGCCGCACATAACGGCAACAACACAACGATTACGCTGTCTGATAACAGCCAGATCACGTTTGTTGACTACTCCAGCCTGAACACAAACCAGTTCAGCGGTCTGAAGTAAAATTCAGTCTCAGGACTGTTTGCGTTCCAAGGAAACCGGGCCGAAAGGCCCGGTTTTCTTTTGAGCGGAATATAAGTAACAGTTTCAAATCTTCGTCTTGCTGAGAAAGTGCCGCCTGTGAGTGATTCACCTGACAATTCAGAAAAAATCAGGCAGGTTCTGACGCAGGCAGAAGCCTTGTCCGCCAGCTATCGCGCCAGTGCACAGATACAGGGCATGCGGGTTGACGGTCTGGCGCATGAAGCGGCTCACTTGCGCCATATACTACATGTGCAACAGCAGACGGTGTCTTGGCGTGTTACAGCCCCTTTGCGTGTTGTCCGGCATTTGATGAAGGGACAATTGCCCACTGGGCAGAAAATCCCCGTCGTGTATCGGCGCGTGAGAGAGGTTTATCAGGATGAGGGGGTGAAAGGCGTTACGCAACGTCTTCAGGCCCGCTTGCCACAGACGAAGCTGGGGCGGATGGTGGGGCGGCTCACGCCTGATCGCAAGAAGCCTTCCTCAGGTGCTGCCGCTTCAGCACGGCCGTCAACTCTTCAGACGCATGAGGTAAAACTCCGCCCAGTAACGGCGGAGGAGCGGCAGAAAACACTTGAGGTGATTTATACGCAGTCGCTTGGTGAAACGCGAGGTCAGCTTGCGCCGCGTTTCCTAATAATTGCAGAACTTTCGCTGCGGCAATGTGCAAAATATCGGGTTTGGCAAAAAGAGGAGCAACTGCGTTCTCTGGGCTGGGCCGTGGATGTTGTTGACTGGCGTGAAGCTGAGCAAGCACTGTCAGCGTTACAAACCTGCACAGAGGTTATTTTCTACAGAGTTCCTGCCTTTGAATCGGTTGAAAACCTTCTGCAGGAAACACGGCGGCTTGGTTTATCCCCGTGGTGGGAAGTGGATGACCTGATTTTCTCCGCCGAACTATATCAGGAAAATGGCAACCTGCAGACGCTGGATAAGGCGGAGCAAAACCAGCTGCTTTTTGGTGTCAGGCTATTCAGAAAATGCCTGCTGTCTTGTGACCGCGCCATTGCTTCCACCCGAGTGCTAGCTCAAGCCATGCGGGATGCAGGCATTCCGTCTGCCGTTGTTATTGAAAACGCTCTGGATCAGCAGACGATAGATATCGCACGCAGTCTGGCGGAGTACGGCGTGCCAGCGCATGACACTACGCAGGAAATCCGTATTGTTTATGGGTCCGGCACCAAAACGCATGATGCTGATTTCCGGGTTGCGGCCAAGGGTATTCTGGCCGCTATGCAAACAGACCCGCGTTTGACACTCTGTATTATAGGAGACCTCACGCTTCCTGAAAGCTTTGAAGCCGTCAAGGACCGCGTACAGACGCTGGCAGGGCGTGATTATGCGGCTTATCTTGGGCTTCTGGCGCAAGCGGATATGACAATTGCGCCTCTTGAACCCACAGTGTTCAATGACGCCAAAAGTAATATCAAATTTCTTGAAGCGGCTATTCTGAAAGTGCCCGCCGTCTGTTCTCCGCGTGACGCCTTCCTTCAGGTTATGCGGGATGAGGAAAATGGTCTGCTGGCTGAACAGGATACGCAGTGGCGAGATGCTATTCTGCGACTGGCTGAAGACGCGGCTTTAAGAGCGCGGTTAGGCCAACAGGCCTATGAGGACGTTCTCGGCCGTTATAGTCCTGAGCAGATTACCCAGCAGCAGGTCCTGCCGGTCTTCGGGCGGCCTGTTGAAAATCGCTCTAAAACAAATCTGCATGTTCTGTGCGTCAATGTGTATTTCAGCCCGCGCTCTTTTGGTGGCGCAACGTTTGTCGCGGAAGAAATGGTCCGTCGCTTGCAGCGCCTGCCAGACGTGGATGTGTCTGTCATGACGTCCCGTCCGGAATTGCACAATCGTGGCAAGGCGTCTGTTCGCTATAGTGTGGGTGGGTGTTCCGTGCTGGGGGTGCGGGTCCCACCTGATCATGACCGGGTGGGGGGTATTGATAATGAGGCCGCGACCAGTCACTTCAGGAAATGGCTTTCTGCCATGCAGCCTGATGTCGTGCATTTTCATGCAACGCAAGGTATGGGGCTGGGCTTGTTAAGGGCCTGTATTGAAGCCGGTGTGCCTTATATTATTACACTGCATGATGCATGGTGGTTGTGTGAGCGTCAGTTCATGGTGAAAGCTGACGGACATTATTGTTTTCAGGAAACAATTAATTTGCGTATTTGCCAGATGTGTGTGCCAGAGGCGCGGCATCTGGCTGACCGCGCTGTGATGATGCGGGCCGCGCTGGAGGGGGCTGCCCTGCTTCTTTCCCCGAGCGAGACACATCGGCAGTTGTTTATTGCCAATGGTGTTTCTCCAGAGCGTATTATCGTGAACAAAAATGGGTTTATCTGGCCGTTAGTTCCGCGTACGCCGCGCCAGTCTGGAAGCCCGCTGCGGTTTGGATATGTTGGCGGCACAGAAAATATTAAAGGTTATCCGCTGGTGCGGCGAGCGTTTCAGGCGCTCTCGGAAAGCAACTGGGAACTTCGGGTTGTTGATAACAAGCTGAATCTGGGGATTCGCTCTGTTTACACCGAGTCATGGAAAGTAAAGGGAACCGTCACGACGGTGCCGGCCTATTCTCCAGAAACCATGGAGACATTTTTCGATGGGATTGATGTGCTGCTCTTCCCGTCACAATGGAAGGAAAGCTACGGGTTGACCGTGCGGGAAGCTCTGGCGCGCGATATATGGGTAATTTCCACGGCTCCCGGTGGTCAATCGGAAGATATTGTTGATGGGGTTAACGGCACGCTGATTGCCATGGATGGGCAGGCCGATGGTCTGCAAAAAGCGATTGAGGCGCTTTTGAGAAATCCAGAAAAACTGACGGGATACGTTAATCCGCTCAAACACACTCTGGCGACGTTTGAAGAACAGACGGCCGAACTGGACGGCGTTCTGCGAGACGTTGTGGCAAAAGAAACGGCTAACGCCCGGCGTCTTGCCACCGATCTTTCTGCCATTTCAGCCGATCCAACTGCGTGATGACCCGATAAACCGCGCGCCCTTTCCATGTTGGGTGGAGGATGGTGGGGCGGGGAGGATGCTGGTTCAGGTAGGTTTCAATCCAGTCAGGGTTGAAACCGCTTTCTGGCGAGATCAAAGCGCGCCAGTCTGAAAGATGCGGAACCCGAAATGGGTTGTCCCGTAAAATTTCTTGCTTGAAGAAAGGCACCGTGCCCGTTTGTACCATGCCGCGCCAATGTGTGTGCATGGGGTTGGTGGGGAAAAAACGGGCGATGGGCGTGTTAAGGTCACTCCATGCGGCATGAAGGGGAAACCCCGCAGCGTTCAGGGCAACGGACAAACCGAGTTCACCGTGCCAGATAATTTCATCGCGGTTCATATCGGCAAAAGGAAGCTTCAGAACGCGCTGAACAGGGGCTGACTGAAATGCCGCCTGAGAAAGGCCGATAAACCAGGATTGCAGGTGTGGTGTCACCGCGCGTGAGGCAACGAGCCCCCATGCGGGGCGATGACGTGCGCCAAGTTTTTCCAGAAGGGGCGACAGGGGGGCAAAGGGGCCGAAAACGCTGTCATTGGCAAAAAGAACATAAGGTGCGCCTTCAGCGAGTCCTTTTTTCAGAAGAAACTGCCACGCGCCAAAATCTAGGCCGCCATTTGGCCTTTTCCAGACCTGAATACCATAGTTATTACAAAAATTCTGTGTGGTTTTATGAATAATTTCTGTTCCAGACAAAATAATATGGAGGATAATGCCACATTCCAACAGGTTTTTCAGGTAAAAACAGGTATAGGGTGGAAGATTGCCATCTGGAGCATAACAGGCAAAAAGGCAGACTGTTCCCGTAGGCAAAGGAGCAAAGGGTGCTCTTTCAACCTGTTTTTTGATGATGCCTGCGGGGGAAATCGAAACTGATTGCATTTTTAATTTGGTTTTTTGGGTGAAATATGACTATCAAGCCGCGAGTGTTGCTGGTTATAGTAGCCGAAGAATTGTTACTCACATAGTTCTGTCTGAAGGGGAGTTAAAGTCTCAATGAGCAAGGCCTTTATTGCTGCGGTGATCCAGGACTCGATCAACTGCACCGGCGTTGCCGCCAATCAGGCTGCGAACGACCTTCTGGATGCGATTGTAGAAGAGTTGAAGCGGGAAGGTGGATTTACCCTTCCGTCTTTTGGGACCTTTACAGTTCGCAAGACAAAGGCGCGCAAAGCCCTGAATCCGCGGACGGGTGAGCCTGTAAAAGTGAAAGCCGGTAAGACGGTACGCTTTAAAGCCAGCCCGAATCTGAAAAAAGCAGTCTGATTGCTTTTTTCAGAGTAAAGTACAGGCAGGTTTTTTACTCTGCTTCATGCTTTTGAAAACAGTTCTAAGGCTTCCTTAGGGCTGTTTTTTTTGTCTTTTTTCCAAGAATGAACCGTCTTCTTGTGTTTTAATCGGGTTTGATATCATCCAGACGGTCAAGTTTCCGCAAGCCCGGGAAAAATGCCATCCACAGGCCGGTAATGATCAATGTGCCAATCCCGCCGACCACAACAGCAGGAACAGCCCCAATAGCACTCGCTAGCATCCCGCTTTCAAACTCTCCCAACTGGTTTGATGAGCCGATGAACAGCATGTTAACGGCGGAAACTCGTCCGCGCATTTCATCTGGTGTGCCAAGCTGAACGAGCGCACTCCGGACCATCACGCTGATAACATCTGCGCCGCCCAGCACGGCGAGTGCGGTAATGGAAACCGGAATGGAACGGGAAAGCCCGAAAATGATCGTGGCGACCCCGAAGATCATGACCGCGACAAACATCCACAGCCCGGCGTGGCGGCCCAACGGATAGCGGGCAAGAACAGTGGCGACCAGCAGCGCGCCAATGGCGGGCGCTGCCCGGAGTAGCCCCAAGCCCAACGGGCCAGCATGGAGAATATCGGTCGCAAAGAGGGGTAGCATGGCGGTCGCCCCCCCCAGTAGAACCGCAAAAAGATCCAGAGAGAGTGCTCCGAGCATTGCCGGTTTCCGGCGTAAGAAGGAAATGCCGCCAAAAACAGCAGAGAGTGTGGCGGGTTGCCGGGGGCGGGCTGGGAAGCGCAGCGTCATACTGGTGGTTGCCAGAGCGGCCACGGCAAAACCCGCGGCACATAACGCGTAACAGATGCCAGCCCCCAGCCCATAAAGCAGACCACCCAGCGAAGGCCCGGCAATAGAGGCAACCTGAAATAGGGAGGCAGAGAGCGCCGATGCACGCGGAAAAACGGATGTGGGCACAAGAGAGGGGAGAAAGGTCTGTTGGGCGGGCATTTCAAAAGCCCGACTGATTCCAAATAGGGCAACCAGACCATAAATCATGCTCGGCGCCAGAAAATGCTCAAAGGAGGCCAGCGCCATGAAGGCCGCGGCACAGGCCTCAATGATCTGGCAGGTGATGACAATGCGCCGCCGGTCATGCTGGTCAGCCGCGTGACCTGCCGGAAAAATGAACATCACCATGGGCAGAAACTGCGCAAGACCGACAAAGCCAAGTGCCGCTGCACTATGGGTCAGCGCATAAATCTGCCACCCGACGGCGACAGCCTGCACCTGAGAGGAAAATGCGCCAAGTGTGCGGGATGTAAGAGCCGCAACAAGACCGGGCTGAGATAAGAGAGGCGTGGGGGCGGCTGCCGGAGTGTCTGTCATGACACAAGACATAACAGGCAGTGTGGGAAAAGACCTATCCCTATAGAGGGGGTGGCGATTAAATAAATTGCGAGCGTTGGTGTGGGGACGGGAACCGGCAGTTAGCTTTATGGCGCAATATAATAACGCTGTAAAAGCACACCGATCATTTCGTGCGTGGAAAAAAGAAACAGCACGCCCAGCAGGGTTAGGGATACGGTATAGCGGCGTGAAGGCAATTCTCCATTCCCGCTGGCAGTGAGCGCATAGGCAAAAAACAGCACGGGGATCAGAAAATAACGCCCTTGCACGCCGCTGATTGTCATCGCCTGATCGCCGCTCCATGTGATGAGTAAAGCGAAGAAAATCAGCAAACACGAGACCAAGGCGGCACACAGAAGGCCAACGCGCCACACCCAGTTTTCCCGCAAAGTCGTGAAAGAGCAGGAGAGAACAGCCAAAAGGATAAGGGCGCTGGTCAGAATGATGTAAGCGTGCGCGGGGAGCGGCGTATCAAGCCAGCCGAGACGGCCAAGGAATGTTGTCAGGTAATCCGCCTGCACGGTACGCTGTTCAAGCGTATGAAACAGGATTTTGAAGAAAGACCATGGATGCAGGATATAATAGACCGCTCTTTCTGAAGCGGAGGTGGCTGGGAGCGGCAGTCTGAAGACTGTGGTTTTAAGAGACACCACAGTCCATAAAAGAGTAAAAAGGCTGGCAAGCATTCCAGCGATAAGACTGGCCTTGCTGCGGGTATAGGCAGCGCTGAGAAAGATAAGGCCCAGTAAGGGCAAAGCATGCTGGCGGCAGGATGTCACCAGCGTTACGGACACGGCAAACAGCACCAGAAGGTGCCGGGGCGTTTTCTCTCTCTGCTGCGTGATGCGTAAAAAACAGGAAGTTGCTAGAACGGTTGCGGCGGTAGAGACACCATCCAGACTGCTGGCGGCTTCCTGAAACAGGCTCATAGGTAAAATGAGAAGAGCAAGCACCAGTGGGTTGGGGGTGGTGAGCCGGAATGCCATGAAGAGCAGAAGGCTGATCGCAGTAATGGCGCTCAGTCTGGAGAGCATATAGGAGCGGTCAATGGAAAGCCCGAGCCATCGGCCAGTCGTCAGCCCTATGGCCTGTGGAGCATATAAGGCCGGAAAATAGTATCCAGTGCCCGGCGCTTCCGCATAAACGCTCTGGTGAGACCACAAAAAGGTTCTTGCGGTGACAACGTCTTTTTCAGTGACCTTACTTTCTGGATGGAAAGGATATTTTTCTGAAAAATTCAGATAGTCCAGAAGGCCGCTATCCAGAGGTCCGCCCGACAGCTTATGCGGTTTGGACGCAAGAAAAATTTGCCCTTGGCTCAAAAAATAAGCGCGTTTGAGATGATCCCGCTCATCAGGTGACTGAAGAGCTGGGATGAGAGCTGTCAGAGAAAAACAGAAAAGACCAAGAAGGACTGCGGCGAGAAGGGAAATTTTCTTCTGCACAGACAAATGCTGAAAAGAAAACATAAAAAATCCGTTGTGGCTCTTATGGCTCTGCAAGAATAATCCCGCCTAACGGCAGCTTGTACAGGGATTGTGCTGCACGAGGGGAAAAATATTCAGCCAAAACGGCGAGAGAGATTTTTATGTTTTGGAGAAAATGGCTGGGGCGGGAGGATTCGAACCTCCGCATGGCGGAATCAAAATCCGCTGCCTTACCGCTTGGCTACGCCCCAACACTACGGTTGGCTCTTATTAAGGCCAACCGGTAGCGTTCGTAAAGAGTGAGAACGCTCTGTTTTGCGTCTTAGTGAGAATTTTCAGGTGAGAGGGGAGCAGACGGCGCATCCGGTTCCTCAAAATCGAGATCCGGCAGGCCACCGTCTTCCAGTGCGCTCTCTGCCGGAAACAGGCGGAAACGCGCGGCTTGGTTCAGAGCCTGATCAAGAGCCGCCATGGTGCTGCCCATGTCTTCGCTCTCATCCTTTTCCCACGCCCGCAGGGTATGGGTCCAGATTGCGACGACCATATTGATCCGCACCAAGCCGCCCAGCCCGGCAACCGCAATCCCTGCGGCATCCGCCATCCAGCGCATGCTTTCCAGAGTGGCACCGCCCAGCAGAAGGGCGAGGGGTGGGTCCATTGGGAGCGCGCGCATGACAGCCCGAATGCCATGACGATACTGCTGGAACACATCCAGACGGCGCATCAGCAGGTCAAACAGACGCTCACGCGGGGCGCCGAAGGTTGTGTTGTCCGCCAGAGCAGACTCGTCCGCCATGCGCCCAAGCCGGAGCAGCAGCGAGGCGCGGCAGGGAAAACGCTCGCGTGTTTGCGGGAAGGAAAGTCCGGCGTTTCGGGCTGCATCCAGCAGAGAGACAGACGCCCAGCCCCCGTGCTCAGCCTGTGTCATGGCAGCGCTGAGAAGGGCGGCGTCAAAGTCATCATGGTCCATAAGAAAGAAGCCTGTTTGTCGAAAAAGAGGGAGATAAAGCGGCAGGTCGCGTGGGTCAGGTTGAAAGCTCTTTGGCGCGTCTAGCGGCGGCAGCCACGGCCTGCGGCACTGTGGCGGGCCATGCGTCCGGGGCCATGAAAATTTTCAGAGCTTCCGCCGTGGTGCCGCCGGGGCTGGTTACACGGCGGCGCAATTCTTCTGCATCCACGGGAGACTGGTTGAGCAGAGCACCTGCGCCGTAAATAGTTTTTCGGGCCAGCGTGCGGGCAGTTTCGGCAGGAAGGCCTTGCTCCACCCCAGCTTTTTCCAGCAGTTCAGCCAGCAGGAAGATGTAAGCTGGTCCACTACCGGAAAGAGCCGTTACGGAATCCATCTGCTCTTCTTGCGCAACCCAGACCGTGTCGCCCACTGCGCGAAGCAGAGCGTCACACTGCGCCTTTTGTTCCTCCGTGGCGTTCGGAGGGGCGTAAAGGCCGCTCATCCCTGCGCCGATTGCGCAGGGCGTGTTGGGCATGGCCCGGATAATAACAGGCTGAGCCTTGGGGTTGCTATGTGTATAACACGCCGTCAGGCTTGCCACCGTGCGGCCTGCCATAACGGTTAACAGCGTGGCATTGGGGAAACGCTGCGCCAGAGCCCCCAGCACCTCATCCGCTTTCTGGGGTTTGACCGCCAGAATAATGATATCCGGTTGAAACTCTGCCGGAACAGCATCCAGAGTTGCGGCCAGTTTATGGGGGGCAGGCAGAGCGCGGTCATGCCGGTCCAGCACGACGGAGGGTTTTAGCCCATGCGCCAGCCACCCTTCCAGCATGGAACTCCCCATCTGGCCACACCCCACCAGCAGGACAGAGGGGAGCGGCGTGGTCTGCGCCGCCATCATGCTTCTCCCTGACAGTCCAGCATGGCGGCTGCCAAAGCATCGGCCGGGCTTTGCCCTCCCCAGAGGAAAAACTGAAAGGCCGGGTAAAAGCGTTCACACTCTGTCAGCGCAATGTCGATCATATCTTCAAAGATTTCGACAGACATACTGGCCCCGCGCAGCAGTAAAGCGTGGCGGAACAGCAGAACACCGTCTTCCTGATCCAGACTGAAATGGCCAATCCACATGCGCTCATTGGCCATGCCGATCAGCTCATACAGCATGCGCTGCTGGGGTTGAGGGGCCTTGAGGTCAAACGCGCAGGTAAAATGCACGGCCCCAAGCTCTGCCGACCATGAGAAAAACAGCCCGTAATCGCACCATTTGCCGGGGGCTTCCACGGCCATTTCGGTTGCGTTGCAACGCTCAAAATTCCAGCCATGTCCACAAATGACCTGTTCCATCAGATCCAGCGGATTAACGGGTGGTTTGGAGGTATCTGTCAATAACGCGGGCATGGCTCACTCTCCGTACGTAGCAGGGTGATGCGGATAGACGCTGCGCTCAGGACGTGTGTGGGGTGTGGTGCGCGTGGTCACCGTGGTTTTTCTGCTCCAGCGCATCCAGCCGGGCTTCCAGCGCGGTGATGCGGCGTTCGGCTTCTTCCTGCCCGATGCGGGCGCGGGCGGCGAGTTCACGCACCACTTCAAATTCTTCACGCCGGACAACCTGAAGGCTGGTCAGCACTTCATCCACGCGGCTGCGCACAATGGCGTTCATTTCTTCTTTAGCGCCCGTCAGGGCAGACAAAGCACCGCCGGCCACACCAGCAAGATCATCAAAAAAACGCGGTTTGTCAGCCATTGCCGGTTCTCCACTCAAATAGTTTATCGTCTCTTCTAGGCTTATAGTCAGTCTGGCGGCATGAGGCTATCGCTTCTTTGGAAATGTCTGGGCCGTGCGTATCTGGTGTGCGCCAGCCCGTGCCGCCCGTGTTGTCCATTGACCGCACCCCGGAGCGTTCCCATTATCTAGAATAAGATATTGAAACCATTATCAGGCCGGTCTGACCAACAGAACCGCCTGCGAACGATAAGCGGAGCAACAAACTCTATGGACAACATGACGGCGGAGGCATTTCTCAAACCCCGCCTTGCAGCCCTTGTCAGTGAGGCAGATAAAGCCGGGTATAGTCAGGATGTGACAGTTGCCCTGCTGATCAGCCTGCTGGACACAATGAATTTTGGAGCAGACCCCAACCCGCCTTCTGATCAAGGAGGTGTGGCATGAGTGTGCGTGATCCTTATGAGGTTCTGGGGGTTTCCAAAACCGCCAGTCAGGATGATATCCGCAAGGCCTATCGTAACCTTGCCAAGAAATATCACCCCGACTTGAACCCCGGTGACACAGTTGCCGAAGAACAGTTCAAGGCCATTGGGCAAGCGAATGATCTGCTGTCCGATACGGAAAAGCGCGCCCGGTTTGACCGGGGCGAAATTGATGCCGCAGGGCAGGAACGCCACCCCGGTTTTGGCGGCGGCGGCGGTGGCTACGGGAATTACGGTGCTGGTCCGGGTGGCTTCCGTTACGGCGGCGGACAGGGGCAGGGCTTTAGTGAGGAAGATCTGGGCGATCTGTTCAGCGGCATGTTCACAGGCCGTGGGCGGCGTTCCGCCGGGCCGCGCAAAGGGGCAGACCGATCTTATTCCCTGAAGGTCAGCTTTCTGGATTCGGTCACAGGAGGGAAGTCCCGTATCACGCTGCCGGAAGGGGCAACGCTGGATGTTCGCATTCCACCGGGCATTGAAGATGGCCAGACCCTGCGCCTGCGCGGCAAAGGTGGCCCCGGTGTGCAGGGCGGCCCGGAGGGGGATGCGCTGATTACCGTGACGGTGCAGTCAGACCCGGCCTATACGCGGGATGGGTTTGACCTGAACGAAGTTTTGCCGGTGGACCTGAAAACCGCCGTGCTGGGTGGCCCCATTACGGTGCCGACCCCGACAGGGCCGGTAAAAATGAACGTGCCCGCGCAGTCAGACAGCGGTACAAAACTGCGTTTACGCGGCAAAGGCGTGCAGGCGCATGGTACGCGGGAAGCCGGGAATCTGTACGTCACGTTGCAAATTAAAATCGGGAAGCCAGACGCAGCGCTGGAAGAGTTCCTGAAAACATGGACACCTACCGAAACGGCTTGACCACTTATGAGTGCGTTCTGTGTCTGTGCCGCCAGTGAGCGGTCAGACACAGAAGCGGGTATTCCGGCTAAGGGCGCAGAGGCTTTTAGTTATCCCGATAGAGGGGAAGGTCCAGCTTGTGGGTGCCTTCTCCGGTAATTTGAATCTGTGCGCTATTTTCTGAAACAAGTTTGAAAGTCACAGTCAGGTCACCCTGCTTGCCGTTCCACGTGGAGCCAGAGGCGCGGGTGAGGCTGAACTTATCCTGCCCGACAATTTTCTTCAGCGACTCAGGCAGCGTAACCAGCAGACGTTCTGCCGGGCCTGTGGCCTTGTTTGCGGCAACTGTAACGGGGTCCATCGCCATAATGGCCCATTGTCCGACAAAAACAGCGGTCTCGTAATGCGCCTGTGTGACGGGTGCCTGCGCCTTGGGCGTGGCAGCCAGTGCGGACAGTGGGGCGGAAAGCGGCGCAGCGAACGCGAGGCTGAGCGGGATAAGGGCAGAGGCGAAACGCGGCTTCATGGCAAGCACTCCTGAAAATAGATCTTTTCATGTGCCTGCCAGCAGGCTTTCCGTCTACCCCGGCTGAAAACATTGATGACGTTTATTCAAAACCCAGACTTGACGATGCGCCCTTTCAGACCCAGATAAGTGCAAGTTACAAATCTGCATTGCAAAAAATGAAGGGGGATTGCCATGCCAGAAACAGATTCATCGCCCGATGCATCCGTGGTTCATCAGACATATCCCCCCGAGACTGACCTGCATGCAGAGCATGAACTGACGGGACATGAACTGGCAGAGCATGACGTAACTGGGCAAGACGACCACGCGGTTACGGCGGACCCCGTTCTGCCAGTAACTCCGGCACCCGTGCCGTCCGCCACGCAAGACTCTGAAGGTGTGGCCATCAAGGAAGTGTTCCAGATGGTCGGGGCAATGGTGTTCGTGTTCTGCTTTGCCGCCCTCGGCTTTAACGCCATGTATCACGCGGGCTATTAAAACCCGCCTGTCTCCGGTTATTCGTGCCGGAGCGTGACAACCAGAACATCCCGATAGGCCGGATGGGCCGGGTCAACAGGTTTGACCGGCGTTACTCCATGATAAACCCGGCTGTCATTCACCAGAGCGGTATCCATCGGATCTGTTAACGTAAAACTGCCGACTGGCTGGCGGTTCAGGTCATGGATGGTTGTCTCGCCCCGGGCGATATTGTCCCGGCGCACCATCATCACACAGACCCAGTCCACGCCGTCCCGGTGTAAGCCTTCCGGGGTGGGGCGTCCGGCTGCGTCCGGGCTGGCTTCAATCCGGAACTGATGGACTTCCGCATGCCACGCCACGGGGCGCTGGGCCTGCGGAGTGAGGTCATCCGCAATATGTTGGGTCAGGCGCAGGATAGCCAGAAGGGCCGGGTGCTCCCCTATGGCCGGGGTGATTGGCTTAAACCAGCGCTCAATGCCACCATTGAGCGTATTGTAATCCCGGCTCTGGTAATGCGGTTGATGCGGTTTTCGGAGAATCTGATCTTCCGTCAGGGTGAACGTCGCGTGGCGGCGGCGGCGGTAACGGCCGCCATCCGCCATGTAGCGATCAACCCCCAGATGGTTCCAGCTTTCTGCAAACGTCTCCCACTGCTCCATCCCGAACTGTTCCAGAAGCGGGCGCACGGCGGCGGCCTGCTCGTAGGCAAAGCCGTTCTGGCCTAGCGGTGCTTCCAGAGCACCCAGTGCTGTGAGGGTTTCTGGCGGGAGAGCGTGTGGGAGAGTATCAGGCATGGGGTAAACCTTCTCCGGAAGCAGCGGGGGGCGTGTGTTTCTCTTCAGACTTTTGCGCGTGTCTGTCAGTTTTTTCCACAGAAGCACCGTCTTTAGAGGCACCGTCTTTTTTCTCGTTCGCGTTTTCGGTTTTGACGGGGTGTGACACTGATTGCGGCGCAGCAGGCTCCTGCGTCGGTGCAGGCGGCGCATGGGCAGTAAAGGTTTCGGGCAGATCATCCACAGCAAGATGCAGGCTGTTGCCCGGCGGCGTGGTGGAATAGGACGTGGACGTGTAATATTTCACGCCTGCTTCCACCATCAGGCTGGACAGACGGCGATAGAACTCTCGCTGCACTTTCCACTTCATCATCGGTGCGGTCTTGATGGTTCCTACCAGAATGGCGCCGTTGCCGTCTGTCAGATCCACGCCGAGATCCGCATAATCCGAATAGATCATATGGCTGTAGGCGTCCTCCTTGCGCATGTCCGCAATGATGGACGCCATCAGCTTGGCGACTTTTTCCGTGTCCTCGCTCAGATCAAGCACCTGTTTGACAATAATCTGGTTAAAGCCACGGCCCGTGTTGGCAATGGAGGTCACTGAGGAGAACGGGATAATATGCAGGTCACCATCAAAGGAGCGGACCCGCAGGGTGCGGATGGACAGATGTTCCACCGTGCCGGAAACGCCCCCAGTGGTCACCCAGTCCCCCACCTGAATGGCGTTTTCCGCCAGCATGAAAAAGCCGGTGATCACGTCCTTCACCAGACTTTGGGAACCAAAAGACAGGCCCACACCCATAATGCCAGCACCCGTCAGCAATGGCGTGACGTTAATGCCAATTTGCGAAAGCGTGGTGACGGACACCACGATGATGATGATGGCCAGCAGCACGGTGCGAATAATGGGCAGTACGGTGCGCAACCGCGTTGCGCGTGAGGCTTGGGAAGTGGATGTGTAGCGGTCAATCTGCTTGTTCAGCAGACCATTGATAACTTCCCATGCCAGAGCCGCAATGGTGGCCCCGATAGCCAGACTGAGGGCTGCCCCCACAAGCCGTGCGCCCAGAGCGGAATGGAAAAAGAACTGGAAGCTCGGCACACCCCAGCTTTGCGCAATAATCACGCAGGTCATGAAGACAATGACAATGGTCAGTACGCGGCGCACAAACGGATAATAATAATCCGCCCTTTTCTGGAGGCCGGGATAGTTCGCCTCCATCGTGTCACTCACGCGGAACAGCCGATCCTGCAAGCCATAGGCCAGCACGGCCGCCAGACGGGAGAGTATCAGAAAAGCAAATGTCAGGCCGGTGCCGCGCAGAATCCATTGATAACCGCCCTTAAGGTGGGCCGCCCAGACAAACCACAGGGCGATGTCCAGAAACAGCACAGGAATCCACCAGAACCGTGCCAGCGTGCCAACAAAAGCCCAAAAGGCTTTTTTGCGCATATTCTCAGAGGGTTGCAGGGCATTGGCGACAATATGGCGAATCCGCCAGATGAAGGCGGCAATAATCAGATGCTGGACCAGCACAACCGCACGCATCATGGCTTCTGTGCCGCGCGGGGCCAGATCGAACTCGCTCCCCAGAGTGGAGAGACAGATAATCAGTGAAGGCGCTGCGACCAGCACGTTCCACCAGCGGGTGAGCATCCGCGCGGTTTCATTCTGCGCGGGTGCCAGGCGAATGGCGGGGGAACGCGGGGCCAGAGCCGTTTCCACCAGCAGATAGAGGCAGCGAGCAATGACATAGGCATTCGTCAGCGTAATGGTGACGGTGCTGGCCTGCTGTGTTGTGGTCAGGAATTCCGCACCCAGATAGCCAAGCCCGAAAAAGACGGCGACGGGCAGCAGTTTGAGGAGAAAATGCAGGATATTATAAGGCACGCGGATGAGGTAGCGCATCACCTCATTCCGGCGGCGCTGGTCATCCGCGCGGGTTGTGGTGTTGTCTCCATCCGGTGTGGAGGTCGCGGTCTGCACAGCTTCAACCGCAACGGCAGCGTCCTGCTTGCGTTCCCGCGCTTCCGCATGCGCGGTGACGGCACTCAGCGGCTTTTTAAGCAAAAGACTGATGCAGCGTTCCAGTGCTACAGCCACCAGCATGATAATCAGGGCGCGGCTGAAGGCATCAATCAGCGTTTTGCGGGACTCTGGGTTACTGATTTCCCTGTGGAACCATGTCCCGACCGAGCGGAGGTCTTTAAACAGTCCCGTAAAATTCTGCATATAGCCATGCAGCGTGCTGTTCAGGCCGTTCAGCTCAGAATGCACATCACTGTCAATAACGGTGGCGGCAGCATCTTTGCGTGTAGCGGGTGTCGCGGCGGATTGGGTCGCGGGGAGCCCTTTGGCCATCAGCGTCAGCGTATTGGTAAAATCCTGCCGCTTCTTGGGGTCATTCAGAACGCTGAGAAGCTGCTCCGCATCCTGCCGGCTGAGGTTGCCGGTGGGTGTCGCGGTGGTCGGGGTGGCGGTTGATGGTGCATCCGCCGCCAAAGCCTGACTGGTGAGCCGGGGCGCGAGCCCGAACATCAGAAGTCCGAACATCAGAAGCCCGCACACGAGAAGACGGGCAAAACAGAGCCCGGGGGCAAATCTGGCTACAGAAGAAAAGGGAGAAGCCGTGGGGGCTCGGGTCGTACTCTGGTGCAGGCTCTCTGCCGCCATAACGTGCCGTATCCTTGTTTGAACGATCGATCAGGAAAGGGGCACAGGTGCGGCCCCTATGTTAGGCACAAGGGTAGGGGGCAAATCTCGCGGTATCAAGGTGTGCGGCCAGAGAGCCAGATGGGCCGCCAGCAGAGTGGCCCAGAGGAGGCGCCCAGAAAAGGCGCAGTGTCAGGAGTCGAACGTAACCAACTGCGTGTTTTCTGCGCGGATAACCAATGTTCCGGCAATCAGGTCATGCAGTGCCTGCTTCCTGCGCGTAAAGGCCACCATCAACACGCCAATATACAGGAGGGGAAAGGAGAGCAGCGCCTTGATGAGAAAGCGCAGTGTGGCACGGCCAATGGAAATACGCGCACCGTCAAGGGTCGTGACTTCAAGCTGACACAGGCGTTTGCCCGGCGTGGCCCGAAAGCGTGAGGATTCAAACAGAATAAAATACAGAGCAGGCACCAGAGCCAAGAGAAGCCCCGGCAGATGCCAATTGCCAGCCTGAATATGCGGGATGAGCACGGAAATGGTGTCGGGCTGCACATGCTGCGCAATATCCACCACGTCCACCGTTTGGCCCGAGGCGTCCGGCACAGGCAGTTCTTCCCACTGGACCTTGAAATCCGGCAGGATGAAATAGCCCAGCACGGCATTCACCATGGTGAGGATGAGGCTGTCGATCAGAAACGCCCAAACACGCCACCAGAACCCGGCATAAATCCAGACAGGGCGGCCATTGTTCCCTTGCGGAAAGCCTGCGCCGTTCTGTGTGCCAGAGGGCTGCCCCCAGCCGGGAGGAAAAGCGGAAGAAGACATCAGGCCTGTTCCTTAAAACGCGATCAGCTCCGGTATGAGCCGTTGATATCAATATAGCCGTGCGTCAGGTCACAACTCCATGCGCGGGCGGAGCCATTGCCAAGGCCGAGGTCTACGGCGATATCAATGTCATGCCCCTTCATGTGGGCGACAACCGGCGTTTCATCATAGCCCGGCACAACCATGCCTTCACGCGCAATGCAGACACCGCCGATTGAGACAGAAAGCGTATCGCGGTCCGCGGGTTCCCCACATTTGCCAACGGCCATCACAATGCGGCCCCAGTTGGCGTCTTCCCCCGCCACGGCTGTTTTCACCAGCGGAGAATTGCCAATGGCCATGGCAACACGCCACGCGGACTCGTCAGATACCGCGCCAGTTACGCTGATGGTCATGAGCTTGGTAGCGCCTTCTCCATCCCGGATGACAAGCTGGGCCAGATCATGCAGCACGTCGTGCAGGGCGTCCCGAAATTCCGTCAGGGCGGCGGCGTTGGCGGGCGTGCTGTCAGAAAGCTCGTCATTTCCGGCGGCGCCAGTGGCAAACAGTAGCACCATGTCCGAGGTGGAGGTGTCAGAATCGACCGTGATGCAGTTGAAGGTTGTCTTCACACCCTGAGAGAGTAGGGATTGCAGGACGGAGGCGGGTAGGGCGGCATCGGTGGCGACAAAAGCCAGCATGGTGGCCATGTCGGGCGCGACCATGCCGCTGCCTTTGGCAATGCCCTGAATAAGAACTTCGGTGCCGTTCAGCATTGCGGTGCGGACGGCGGCTTTGGGGAAGGTGTCCGTGGTCATGATTCCACGGGCCGCGGCTTCCCAGCCTTGTGCGGACAGTGCGTCATGCAGAGCCGGGAGGGCGGTTGTCATGCGCTCATGCGGCAGAATTTCACCAATTACGCCGGTGGAGGCCAGATACACGGCCTGAGGCTCACATCCGGCGAGTAGGGCGGCAGCCTCGGCTGTGGCTTTACAGGTTTCGCGGCCAGCACGGCCGGTAAACACGTTGGCATTTCCGGCATTGACGACGAGGGCGCGGGCCTTCCCTGCGGGAAGGCTATCGCGGCACCAGTCAACCGGAGCACCGGGGCATTTTGAACGGGTAAACACACCGGCCACCGTGGTGCCCGGCGCAAATTCGGCCAGAACAAGGTCTGTCCGGCCTTTGTAGCGAATGCCAGCTTCCGCTGCACCTAGGCGCACCCCGCGCACCTCCTTTAGTTCCGGGAGAGGCAGAGCGAGAGGAGAGACAGGGAGAGCGTGCGCCATAACGCGAGGTCCTTGGAAGCGGCAAACCCCGCCAGCACAGGCTGGCGGGGCTAGTCAGTCAGACGTAGAAATTATTTTTTTGCAGGGGCTGCGGCGGAGGCCGGAGCATCCGGCAGCGGCTTGCCGGTGGAGGGGTCAAACCGTACGATCTTCACGGCGGATGCGGCCTTGGCGACAGCTTCACGCACGTATTTCTGGATCAGTTCCTGACGGATCTTGCCCTTGACGGAATCCAGAGACGGGATCGGGTCCGTGCGGGTGTCCAGCACCTGAATAACATGGAACCCATACTGGCTCTTGACCGGGGTGCTGCTGATTTCGCCCTTTTTCATGGCGAATGCGGCATCAGAGAACGCCGGGATCATGTCACCTTTCTTGAACCAGCCGAGGTCGCCGCCATTCTGTTTGGCGCTGCCTGTATCGGTGGAGACCTGAGCGGCCAGCTTGGCGAAGTCTGCACCCGCCTTCAGCTTTTTGATCACGTCCTGCGCTTCGGCTTCCGTTTTTAACAGAATGTGGCGGGCATGCACTTCCTGCTCCGGCGGCTTGCCTGCGTAGTTCTGCTGGTAATCGGCCTGCACGGCGGCTTCTGTCAGGTGCGGCATGACTTCGTGGGAGAGCCATGCGTTCTGCAGCGCGCTGGTCGCGGCGGCATCCATGGCTTTTTTCACGTCAGGATTTTTTTCCAGACCGTCCTTGTGGGCGGCAATCTGGATGGCTTTCTGGTCCGCCAGCTGGTTGATCAGCATCGGGTAGATCACGTTGGGGGGGAGCTGGCGCATCTGCTCGGGCATGTTGGCTGCGGCGTCCTGCACGTCCGCAACCGTGATTTTCTCACCGTTAACCGTTGCGACAACCGTTTTCGGGTCTGCCGGAGGGGCTGAGGGGGCTGCGCCTGCCGGTGCGGCTGCTGCGGCGGGAGCCGGAGCAGCAAAAGACGGGGCGGAAAGAACGGCTGAGGCAATCAGGGCCGTGGCTGCGAGAGCTGAGGCCTTGGTGGAAAAGCGCATGAGGACAAACCCTAAACAAAGGAAAATTGCTCAATCATCTATGAAGGAGCCTATTCTGCCCTGCAAGCCCTCTGACCCTCTCGGAAGGAAGAAACAAGGCTGATTGGTTGACCGCAGCGGGTCCGGGTCCTATTTTGCAGCCGAGCCACTCCATGCTGATGTTCTGCTCATGTTTTCGCCGGTCTGGTTCCGGAGGGAAGGCAGGAGAGGCACGCATTGTTCCGGAAAGGTCTTCATGCTCGCAAGCTTCGTCCGCGCCCTGTTCGGCACAGCCAATGACCGGACGCTCAAGATGTTCCAGCGTCGCGTGCCGGAAATCAACGCCCTGGAACCCCGGATGCAGGCGCTGGATGACGCTGCGCTGGCCGTCAAAACCGTAGAATTCCGGGAGCGGCTGGCCAAAGGGGCTACTCTGGATAGTCTTCTGCCGGAAGCGTTTGCCGTCACGCGGGAGGCGGCCCGCCGTGTGCTGGGCATGCGCCATTTCGATGTGCAGCTGATTGGCGGCATGGTGATGCATGCCGGCAGGATTGCCGAAATGCGTACGGGGGAAGGCAAGACGCTGGTTGCAACCCTCGCCGTCTATCTCAGCGCGTTGGCCGGTAAAGGCGTGCATGTGGTGACGGTGAATGATTATCTTGCCGCGCGTGACGCCGCCGAAATGGGGCGACTGTATCATTTTCTGGGCATGACCACGGGCACCATTGTGCCGAACATGCCCGATGATGCGCGCCGGGAAGCCTACGCCGCTGATATCACCTACGGCACCAACAACGAATTCGGCTTTGATTATCTGCGCGATAACATGAAATATCGCCTTGAAGAGATGGTGCAGCGGCCCTTCTACCACGCCATTGTGGACGAGGTGGACTCCATCCTGATTGATGAAGCCCGGACTCCACTGATTATTTCTGGCCCAGCGGAAGACAGTTCCGACCTGTATCGATCAGTCGATGAAGTGGTCGCGCAACTGGTGCAGGACCCTGAAACCTTTGATAAGGACGAAAAATTCCGTAGCGTTGTGCTGACGGATGCCGGGTCCGACAAGGTGGAAGACCTACTCCGCGCCGCCGGTGTGCTGGATGAAGGCGGGCTGTATGACCTGCATCACGTGGCTGTGGTGCACCATGTGCAGCAGTCCCTGCGGGCGCATACGTTATTCTCGCGTGATGTGGACTACATCGTGCGTGGCGGAAAAGTCGTCATTATTGACGAATTTACAGGCCGTATGATGGATGGCCGCCGCTATTCCGATGGTCTGCATCAGGCGCTGGAAGCCAAGGAGCATGTCGAGGTTCAGCAGGAGAACCAGACCCTTGCCTCCATTACCTTCCAGAACTTCTTCCGCCTTTACCCCAAACTCTCCGGCATGACCGGCACGGCCATGACCGAGGCCGATGAATTTGCGGAAATCTACAAGCTGGATGTGGTGGAAATTCCCACCAACCGCCCGGTGGCCCGTAAGGATGAAGACGACGAGATCTATCTGACGGAAGCCGAGAAATTCGCGGCGGTCGTTAAGCTGATCAACATCGTGCATGAGCGTGGCCAGCCCATTCTGGTTGGCACGACGTCCATTGAGAAGAGTGAAGCCCTCTCTGCTCTGCTGGCGCAGGAAGGGATTCCGCATAACGTGCTGAATGCCCGCTTCCATGAGATGGAAGCAAAAATTGTCGCGCAGGCCGGGTCTCCCGGTGCCATCACCATTGCCACCAACATGGCAGGCCGTGGGACAGACATTAAACTGGGCGGCAACGTGGACATGCTGATCGGCCAAGAGCTTGATGGTATGGAAGAAGGACCGGAGCGGGATGCCGCCGCGCAGGCTATCCGGGAGCGCGTTGCCCGTGACCACGATATTGTCAAAGCTGCGGGCGGCCTGTTTGTGATTGGCACCGAGCGGCATGAAAGCCGCCGGATTGATAACCAGCTGCGCGGCCGTGCGGGGCGTCAGGGTGACCCCGGTAACTCCCACTTCTTTATCTCCCTGCAAGATGACCTGATGCGGATTTTCGGGTCTGACCGTATGGGCGGCATGTTCCAGAAAATGGGCATGAAGGAAGGGGAAGCCATTGTTCACCCGTGGCTGAGCAAGGCGCTGGAGCGGGCGCAGAAAAAAGTCGAAGCCCGTAATTTCGACATGCGCAAAAACACGCTCAAATATGATGACGTGATGAATGACCAGCGCAAGGAAGTCTATGCGCAGCGCCGGGAATATATGGCGACGGAAGATGTCTCCGGCATTGTGAATGAAGCGCGGGAAGATGTGGTCGACACCATGGTGGGCCGCCATATCCCTGAGAAATCTTTTGCCGAGCAGTGGAACATCGCGGGGCTGACCAAGGCTGTTCAGGACGGTCTGGCTCTTGATCTGCCGATTGCGGACTGGGCAAAAGAAGACGGGATGGACGCTGAGGAAGTGGCTAACCGGATCAGTCAGGCCGCCACACAGGCACAGGCGGCCCGTGCGGCCAACCTTGGCCCGGATCTGATGCGCTTTATTGAAAAACAGGTGCTGATGACGACCTATGACGGCGTCTGGAAAGAGCATCTGCACGCGCTGGACCAGTTGCGTCAGGGCATTGGCCTGCGCGCTTATGGCCAGAAAGACCCGCTAAACGAGTATAAGCACGAAGCCTTCCAGCTCTTTACCATCATGCTGGAAGAAATGCGGGAGCGTGTTGTCTCGCTCATGGCGCGGGTTGAAGTGGCACCGCAGGAAACGGTGGACCCGTTTGCCAACACGGCGGAAATTCACGCTAACCCGGAAATTCCGGGCTTTGCGTCTGAACCCGGCCCCGGCCTTTCCCCCGGAGCCGCACCGGAAATGGCAACGCCGATCGGTGGCAGCGCCATCATGCCGGATGACCCTTCAAGCTGGGGGGAGACACCGCGCAACGCATCGTGCCCGTGCGGGTCAGGGAAAAAATATAAGCATTGCCACGGCCGTCTGGTTTAAGACGCGCGGGGCCGACGGACAGGGTAAGAGAAGATGGCGGGTCATTCCCAATTTAAGAACATTATGCACCGCAAGGGCGCGCAGGATGCCAAGCGGGCCAAGCAGTTTGCCAAGATTATTCGCGAACTGACGGTTGCAACACGTGCGGGCCTGCCTGACCCGTCCTCCAACCCGCGTCTGCGGGCGGCCATTGTCGCGGCGCGTGATGTGAATATGCCCAAGGACACCATTGACCGCGCCATTAAAAAGGCCTCCGGCGCAGCGGGTGGGGAAGACTATATTGAAGTGCGCTACGAGGGCTATGGCCCCGCAGGCGTTGCCGTGATTGTGGAAGGTCTGACCGACAACCGCAACCGCACGGCGTCTGACGTGCGGGCGGCGTTTTCCAAATATGGCGGCTCTCTGGGGGAAACCAATTCCGTTTCCTTCATGTTCCGTCGTTTGGGCGTGCTGACCTATCCGCATGCTGTCGCCTCTGATGATGACATGCTGGAAGCCGCGATTGAAGCGGGTGCGGAAAACGTAGTGTCTTCCGAGACCACGCATGAAATCACCTGTGAGGTGGAAGCCTTCTTCACGGTTCGGGATTCTCTGGAAACCCGCTTTGGTGAGCCAGAAAGCGCCAAGCTGGACTGGCGCCCGGAAAACACGATCAGCCTTGATGAAGAAAAGGCCCGCACCCTGTTTAAGCTGCTGGACGTGCTGGAAGATCATGATGACGTGCAGAACGTCTATGCCAACTTTGATCTTTCTGACGAACTCGCCGAAAAACTGTCCGCCTGACAGTGGTGCGCCTGCTCGGCATTGACCCCGGCCTGCGGTTTACGGGCTGGGGGGTGATTGATGTCGAGGGTAATCGGTTGCGGCATGTCGAAAATGGCGTGATTGCAACCAACAGCGCGGACAGTGTGCCAGACCGGCTGAAAGTCCTGCACGAAAATCTGACGATTCTGATTGATCGCCTCAACCCGGCGGAAGCCGCCGTGGAAGAAACGTACGTCAACCGCAACGGCACCGCCACGCTCAAACTGGGCTATGCCCGCGGGGTGGCGTTGCTGGCTCCAGCACTCGCGGGCCTGCATGTGGCGGAATATGGCGCGCTGGCTGTCAAAAAGGCCGTCGTCGGAACAGGGTCCGCCGATAAGGATCAGGTTGAAATGATGGTGCGCCGCCTCCTGCCGGGGGTTAAGGTGGCACGGGCTGATGCGTCTGATGCACTAGCCATTGCGATCTGTCATGCACATCATCGGGCAAGTGCCCGCCATATTGCAGCCGGGGTAAGAATGGCATGATTGCGTTTCTGAGCGGACTGGTCATTCAGGTGGAACTGGGGAGTTGCGTGATCGACGTGAATGGCGTCGGTTATCTGGTGGCGGCGTCCACCCGCACGCTCGCTGCTTTGCCGCATCCGCCAGAAAAAGCCCGTCTTCTGATTGAAACTGTGGTGCGGGAAGACGCGATTCTGCTCTACGGCTTTGTGGAAAGTGCCGAGCGCGAGTGGTTTCGCCTGTTGACCAGTGTGCAGGGGGTGGGCGCAAAAGTGGCGCTTGGTATGCTCTCCACTCTCTCTCCGGGGGAGCTGGTGGCCGCGCTGACAACTTCGGATAAAGCCACCCTGACCCGTGCGCCCGGTGTGGGTGGACGTCTGGCGGAACGGATTCTGACGGAATTGCGCGACCGCGCGGGCAAAATGCCCGGTGGTGGCGGGGGCATTGTCATTCCGGCTAGCGCCACGCCCGGCGGTGGGATTGAGGCCGATGCGCTGTTGGCGCTGGCGGGACTGGGGTTCCGTCGGTCGGAGGCAGCGCCGGTTGTCAAGCGGCTGCTGGATGAGCAGGGGCCTGCGGCTTCTCTGGACACCGTGCTGCGGGATAGTCTGAAAGCTCTGGCTCGATGAGTGGAGGAAACTTCATCCCGGATCGGGAGATTGATGCGACCCGGCGGGATGAGGATATGGGGGAAGCCTCTCTTCGCCCGCAAACACTGGCTGATTTTACCGGTCAGAAAGCCAGCCGTGAAAATCTGTCTATTTTTATTGCCGCCGCCCGCCAGCGTGGCGAGGCACTGGACCATGTGCTGCTGCATGGTCCGCCGGGGCTGGGGAAAACCACACTGGCGCAGATTGTCTCGCGCGAACTAGGCGTGGGGTTCCGGGCCACATCCGGCCCGGTCATCCAGCGGGCGGGGGATCTGGCGGCTATTCTCACCAATCTTCAGCCGCGTGACGTGCTGTTTATTGATGAAATTCATCGCCTCCAGCCCGCCATTGAGGAAATTCTGTATCCCGCGATGGAGGATTTCCAGCTCGACCTGATTATTGGGGAAGGCCCGGCGGCGCGTTCCGTGCGGATTGATCTGCCGCCCTTTACGCTTGTGGCGGCGACAACCCGCGCCGGACTGCTGGCCACTCCGTTGCGAGACAGGTTCGGCATTCCGCTGCGGCTGGTGTTCTATACCCCGGAGGAACTGCGGGCCATTGTGGCGCGCGGGGCGGAAAAACTCGGTTTTGACCTGACAACCGCAGGCGCGGAGGAAATTGCCCGCCGCTCACGTGGTACGCCCCGTATTGCGGGCCGTCTGCTGCGCCGTGTGCGGGATTTTGCGGCTGTCATCGCGCCCGGTGGCGCGCCTGTCAGCCGTGACGTGACTGATGCCGCTCTGAGTCGGCTGGAAGTCGACGCGCTGGGGCTGGACGCCATGGACAGACGCTATCTGCGGCGCATTGCGGAGTATCATCACGGTGGTCCTGTAGGGGTGGAAACCCTTGCGGCGGCTTTGGCGGAAGCGCGGGATACGCTGGAAGATGTCATAGAGCCGTATCTGATTCAGGAAGGGCTTGTCCTGCGCACCAGCCGGGGGCGTGTGCTGGGGGAACGCGGATGGCGGCACCTTGGTCTCACACCCCCCGCCCAACCGGACGAGCCGCGTTCCGCCCAGATGGATCTTTTGCCTGACGAAGAGGACGGCGCATGACCACGCATTCAATCAATTTCCGCATTTATTATGAGGACACGGACGCCGGGGGCATTGTCTATCATGCCCGGTATCTGGCGTTTGCCGAGCGGGCGCGGACGGAAGCTATCCGCAGCCTTGGTATGCCCGCGGCCTCCCTGCTGAGTGACTACGGTCTGGTGTTTGTGGTGCATGACGCAACCCTGAATTACCGCGTGCCGCTCAAGCTGGATGATGTGGTGACCATCACCACCCGTCTGCTGGAAGAAGGGGCTGCAAGCTGCCGGCTGGAGCAGGTTTTTACGCGGGATGATGTTTTTTGTGCCCGTGTGGATGTTCGGCTGGCCTGCGTGAGGGCAGAAGATGGTCGTCCTGCCCGATTCCCGCCATTATGGCGTGATCTTTTGCGCGGACTTGCGGCAGAGGTTTAGACGGCCTCTTCTGCTTTTGTGCGGAAGACAGTAAAAAACAGCACGACCGGGACGCGTGGAGCAAAGCCCGAGTCGCAGACAGGTTGCCCGTGACGGGCGCTAGAGGCAGGAGGCGTTTTTGGATCGTGCGGTTGACGCGGCAAATCTCGGCGTAGCAGCGGCGGGAGACCTGTCGGTGTGGGGGCTGTTTATGAATGCCTCCCTGATGGTCAAACTGGTCATGCTGGGGCTGGTGTTCTGTAGCGTGATGGTCTGGGCCATTATTTTCGATAAAATTGTAACGCTACGGCGCATCAATAAACAGGCTTCCGCTTTTGAGGACCGCTTCTGGTCCGGTGGCAGTCTGGATGATCTGTATGAGAGCGATGGCGCCAAGCCCGTGCATCCGCTCGCTGCCGTTTTTGGTGCCGCCATGGGTGAATGGCGTCGTTCCGCGCGTATCCCCGGTGTGGACCTTGTGCGCGGTGGCGTGAAGGAACGTGTGGACCGCGCGATTGGCATTACGGTTACACGTGAGATGGACCGCCTGCGTCGCTGGGTGGTGTTTCTGGCAACGGTTGGCCCGGTGGCTCCGTTTGTGGGCCTGTTTGGCACTGTGTGGGGTATCATGCACTCCTTCAGCGCCATTGCCGCCATGCACAACACCAATCTGAGCGTTGTGGCTCCCGGTATTTCCGAAGCCCTGTTCGCAACGGCCATCGGCCTGATGACGGCTGTACCGTCCTATGTCGCGTATAACGTGATCAGCAACAGTCTGGACCTGTTTCAGGACCGGCTGGAGGGCTTTGGCACGGAATTTGCGGCCATTCTGTCCCGCCAGTCCGAAGAAAGGGCCTGAACCATGGGCATGCCGTCCGGAGGGAACGGGCGCCGCCGCAGGCGTCCGATGGCCGACATCAACGTGACGCCGATGGTGGACGTCATGTTGGTGCTGCTGATTATCTTCATGGTCACATCCCCCATGATGACCAGCGGCGTGAATGTGGACCTGCCCAAGACAGACGCTAAGCCTGTCAATTCCGATACAAAGCCCATCACCGTGTCCATTCGGGCGGATGGCAGCTTGTATCTCGGAGAGTCCCAAGTCTCACCGGAGGAGTTGGTTGCCCAGCTTAAGGCTGCGTCCAACAATGACCCGTCACACCGCATTTTTGTGCGCGGTGATGCCCATATTGATTATGGTCGTGTGATGCAGGTTATGGGGCAGGTGACCGAAGGCGGCTTCACTCATGTGGCATTGCTGGCGCAACAACCCGCCAGCAGCGGCCATTAACTCATTCTCTCTAACGCAGAGAGGCGGAGAAATTTCATGGTGCGGCCACGCCGTTCCGAACAGGCTGTGCTGAGGCGCTGCCTTTATCTGTCCGGTGGAGCGCATATTGCGTTGCTGCTGGCCCTGCTGGTTTCTCTGCCACCGCCTAAACCGGAGGAAGAGCCTCCTCCGGTTGTGGAAATGCAGTTTGAGGCCCCTGAAGACTCTGGTGGTTCTCCGGCTAAAGCCAGCCAGCCAGCCCCCAAACCCGCACCGGCCCCGGCCCCCGTGCCGAATGATGCCCCTCCGTCTCCGGAGCCGCCGAAGGCTGCCCCGAATGAGGAAGCGCCTCCGCCGCCACCTCCGCCCCAGCCGGTGCCCCCGCCGCCTGCGCCGGAGGCAGAAAAGCTGCCGGATACGCCCGTGCCGCCCAAGGCTGAGGAACCGTCTCCCGACGTGGTGAAAACGCCGCCGTCTCCGCCAACGCCACCCAAGACGACGCCGAGTGTTGCGCCGCCGTCTCCGGTGACGGAACCTGCGGATACGCTGCCGGATACACCCACGCCGTCGCACATCACGCAGCCCAATAAGGCAAAGAAAACGCAGGAGGATTCGCATTCTCTGCTGGAGACGCTGGATTCCTTCCGGTCTGACACCAAGCAGACGCATGCGCCCAAGGCCAGAGCCAATCCTGTGCAGGGTGGCGCACCGAATGGAGGGGGCTCACCGGATGGGGATATTACCCGTAGTCTTTCTGCCGGAGAGCAGAAGGCCATCGGGGGCGCTGTGCGCCGGTGCTATACGGAAGATACGGCTGCCAAAAATTATGCCACTTTTATCGCGCACCTGATTGTGACGGTGGATGCCGCTGGTGAGGCCCGTATTGTGCAGTTTGCCCCGCAGACACAGGCGCAGATGAATGCGGACGCCTCATACCGGGCTCTGGCGGAACGGGCGCGGGCGGCTGTGTTGAGCCCCACCTGCTCCAAACTGCCTATCCCCAAAAACCTTCTGGGCCAGACCCGGCAGTTGAAATTTGTGTTCAGGCCTTGATCAGGCCACCTGGAGGAAAACAGATGCTTACGAGTACACGCCCGCTTATTTCTGATCAGGAAGCCGACACACTGGTTGCGGCCCTTGGCCGTCGCACATTGATGGGGGCCAGCGTTGCCGCTGGCGGCCTGCTGATGACACCGCTGCCGGGCATGGCGGCAACAGCCGCTCCAGAGGCTGAAATTACGGTTGATCAGGCTCGTACAGCGCCGATCCCGATTGTTCTGCCGAACTTTGGCGGCGGTCTTGGTGCCCAGATTGCTGAAGTGCTGAATAATGACCTGACCAACACCGGCCTGTTCAAGGTTCTGCCCGGTGGGTCCGGGTCTGGCAGCCCGGATTTTGCAGCTGCCAAAGCCATGGGCGCACGGGCGCTAGTGACGGGGAGCGTGTCTGGCAGTGGTTCCGTGCGCGTGGAAATGCGCCTGTGGGACGTGCTGACAAGCCAGCAGATTCAGGGCACAGCCTATACCACAACCTCAGCCAACTGGCGGCGGATTGCGCATATTGTCGGGGATGTCATCTACGAGCGTATGCTGGGTGAAAAAGGCTATTTTGATACCCGCATCGCGTTCATTGCACGCTCTGGCCCGCGTGGGCACCAGAGCACGCGTCTGGCTATCATGGATCAGGACGGTGCCAATAGCCGCATGTTGACGGCGGGCAAATGGCTGACCCTTACACCGCGCTTCAGCCCGGTGAAGGATCAGGTGGCGTTCATGTCCTACGCCAATAACCGTCCGCGCGTGTATCTGTTTGATCTGGGCAGCGGCCGCCAGCAGATTCTGGGTGAATTTGCTGGGATTTCTTTCGCGCCGCGTTTTGCGCCAAATGGCCGCTCGGTCGTGCTGTCCGTCACGCGTAATGGTGGGTCTGATCTGTTTGTGGTTGATCTGGGTTCAGGCTCCCGCCGCCAGATTACGTCGTCCGGCGCGATTGATACCAGCCCGTGCTACAGCCCGGATGGTTCTCAGATCGTGTTCAACTCTGACCGTGGCGGCAGCCCGCAGCTTTACATCATGAGTGCGTCTGGTGGTGGCGCGAAGCGGATTTCCTACGGGAGTGGCACCTATGGTTCGCCCGTGTGGTCTCCGCGTGGGGATCTGATCGCCTTTACCCGCATCGCCAATGGCAGCTTCTCGCTGGGTGTCATGAACCCTGATGGCTCAGGCGAACGCATCATGACGGAAGGCTTTACGGTGGAAAGCCCCAGCTTCTGCCCCAACGGGCGTGTGCTGGCTTATTGCCGCCAGAGCCGCGCAGGGGCAGGCGGCGCAGGCTTCGCGTCCTCCATCGGAATGGTCGATATTACCGGGTTTAATGACCGTGCGCTGCACACACCCGGTCAGGCGTCTGACCCGGCATGGTCTCCGCTGAACGAGTAAATCTGTTTTGTCATAAAATCGCGCAAAGCCCCGGGTGAAAGTCCGGGGCTTTTTTTACGTTTTCAAGAATACTTAGGTTTGATTTTTTGCCTTAAGCGTTTGAAGGGCTACGGCTTTCAGAAATTGTTCTGCACTTAAGTCAGATCACATCTTTTTCTTCGATGCCGATCCTACCGTAGGAGGTGTGAGTGGGTGCTCAATGTGATGAGGAGAGGTGCGCCAACTGGCAAAAAACAGAACGTTATCCCGATTCGGTCAGCCTGATAGGCCGAAATGAATATTTTCGAGAACTACGCATTTATGGTTTTTTGAAGGTCTGAGTGGAGAGTAACTCACAAAAAGTAGTGAGTGGTGTCTTGTTAAAGACGCTTGCCAGTATCTTTTTCCTTAATAAAGGAAAGGTATGGAAGAAGAATAAAAAATCCGACAAATGTGCCGCGGAAGCATAGTAGAAAGGTTTCCGTTAATTTGGCGGTAAACGTTGAGCCGTAGATAAAATGCCGGTTGTGAAAGCCTTATGTGTCTATTCAGCATCGGTTTTACGGGGTCAGCTATGCCAAAAAGAGATCACGCTTGACCGGATGAATGAGCTATGGCTTACGGCAAGGTGGTCTCCACAGTTCGTTCGGCTCTTCGATGGTTTTCGGAGGGGAGCAGAGGAATGCGCGGGGATATAGGCATTAACTGTTTTTTTTCTCCGAATAGTTCCTGTCAGGAACTAGTTCTCAGGATCCGACACATGAGACTGAAATATATTGCTGCTCTGAGCATGGTTGCCCTTCTCTCTGCCTGTGCGCACGAGAAGGCAAACACGGGTGACTCCAGTGGTGCCTCCACGGCGATGCAGCCGAGCGGCCCCGTGCCGGGCAGCGAAGAAGATCTGGTTGCCACGGCTGGTGACCGCGTCCTGTTCCCGCTGAACAAAAGCGGCCTGACGTCCGATGCGCAGGCAACGCTGGAAAAGCAGGCTGCATGGCTTGCAAAATATCCGCAGGTTAACGTTGAAGTCGCCGGTAACTGCGATGACCGCGGCACGGAAGAATACAACATTGCTCTGGGCCAGCGTCGTGCTAACGCTGCTCGTGACTATCTGGTTGCCAAGGGCGTTGCGTCTTCCCGCATTTCCACCATCTCCTACGGTAAGGATCGTCCGACCGCAGAAGGTGATGATGAAAGCGCATGGGCTCAGAACCGTAACGCAATTACTGCCGTTCACTAAGGTCTGGCGTATTTCGCGCGTTTGAGCTGACAGGGCAGGTCGGGTGAATTTCACCCGGCCTGTTTTTGTATTTCCTGTCTTGTTTTCCGGGTAGGAATGATGAAATCCTTGCCCGCTTTTAAAGAAAGGGTGAGGTCTTGATGAAACGCGGGTTGATGACGTCCATTACTGCGCCGTGGCGTGCCGTGGCCTTGTGTCTGCCTGTTGCGACCGTGCTGGTGGCCTCTGCCCCCGCAGCACATGCACAGGACGTGACCAGCCGGGAAGGTCTTGCGCTGCAAAACCAGATTATGGCGCTCAAGCAGGCGATGAGCCAGATGCAGACATCCGGCGGTGCCATGGCGCCTCCCTCTGCCACACCGGCTCCGTCCTCTTCTTCCGGTAATGGCGACCTGACAGCGCAGTTGCTTGACCGGGTCACCACGCTAGAGCAGCAGCAGCGCGATATGCGCGGTGAAATTGACCAGCTCACCAATGACCTTCAGCAGAAGACTGCGGCTCTTTCCAAACAGATTGCTGATAACCAGTTTGCTGCCCAGAATGGTGGCGGTGGCGGTGGCGGTGGCGCGGCCCCGGCTGCCGCAGCCGCAGCGGGTGCGGCCAGTGAGTCCGCAGCCCCTGCGAAGAGTGCCGCCACAACGCCGGATGCCCTGCTGGCGAGCGGCAAAGCGGCTCTGCAGAAGCGCGATTATGATACCGCGCATGATAATGCGGAACGTGCGCTCAAAAATGCCAAAGGTGCGTTTAAGGTCGATGCTCAGTTCCTGCTCGCGCAGTCTCTTGCAGGCCAGAAGCAGTATCGCCAGTCTGCCGTGGCCTATTATGATGCCTACCGTCAGTCTCCTAAAAGTGCCCGCGCGCCGGATGCCCTGCTGGGAGTGAGTGCCTCCCTGCTGGCGATGGGTGACAAAAAGGCTGCCTGTCAGGCTCTGGGGAAATTGAAGGCGGAATTTCCGTCCCCCACGCAGCGTGTTTCTCACGCGGCGGAAATTTATGCTGGTCGGGGTGGCTGCCAGTAAGTTTGGCGCAGTGTTCCAGTGGGGCGGAAAGGGCTGAAATGCAGCCTTATTTCGCGCCGCCGGGAAACCCGTTTTCTGAGCGTCCTCTCCCCCCCACGGCCTTTATTGCGAGCATAAAGCGACTTGGGCCATGGTTGCCCGATGCTCCGGGTCTGCCGCCCGTCGGGCTGGCCGTGTCTGGCGGTGGGGATAGCCTGTGTCTGGCATGGCTGGCGCGGCACTGGCGCAAAAATCTTCTCGCGTTTGTGGTGGATCACGGGTTGCGGGCGGACTCCGCGCAGGAAGCCCGGCTGACCTTGCAGCGGCTTGCCGCCATGGATGTACCTGCGCGGCTTCTAACACTGACAAACCTCGCCAAAGGTCCCGGCATGGCCGAGCGGGCGCGGCAGGCGCGATATGCTGTTCTGGCGCAGGCGTGCCGGGAGGCTGGCTGTCTGGACCTTCTGCTCGGTCATCAGGCGGATGATCAGGTTGAGACAATTCGGATGCGTCAGGACTCTGGCAGCGGGCCGGATGGTCTGGCCGGCATGGGGTGGGTCACAGCCCTGCCGGATGTGCGGCTCGTACGGCCTCTGCTGGGCGTCTCGCGGTTGGCCCTGCGGGAAACGTTACGGCAGGCCGGGCTGACGTGGGTGGATGATCCCTCCAATCAGGATACGCGCGCAACGCGGGTGCGGGTGCGGCACAATTTGCAAGAGCAGGATACGCGCCTCGCTTTATGGGAAACCAGCCTGTGCGCGGGAGCCGCCCGGATGCAGCGGGATGCAGAGCAGGCGTCTATTTTGTCCAGACACGTGGCGTTCAGGCCGGAAGGCTGGGCTTGTCTAGGCCCGGAACTGCCGGAGCCGGAAGTGCTGTCGCGGCTTATTCGTGGTGTTGGCGGGGCGCTCTATCCGCCATCACCTGCTGCGGTTGCCCGGTTGCGGGCTGCTGGTCAGGAGGCCACACTGGCGGGCGTGCATCTCGTGCGCAGGCGGGCAGACTGGTACCTTGTGCGGGAGGCTGCGGCCATGGCGGCACCGCTTCCGGCGGAGGGCGGGGCGCGGTGGGATAATCGGTTTGAACTTTCTATTCCGTCCGCGCTGTCCGGGCAGGGGTTGCAGATTGGCGCGGCGGGGCTAGGGCTGGATCGCGGAGTGCGTGGGGGATGGCCCGCCCTGTTCTGCGCCACACTGCCTGCTTTATGGAGGCAAGGGCAGCGTGTTGCGGTGCCGCATCTGGGCTGGTGGGCGGAAGGGCAGTTCAAATACGCCCGTTTTCTGTTTCAGCCCCCAGTTTCCGTGACCGGCAGTGGCGTGTATGGCTGGCCAGAGGTCAAAGCCGATGGGCGTGCTACAAGAGAATAAATATCATGTGTGGGGTGGGAATATCGGCTCAGCACCCCATTTGTAATGGCAGAGGTTGCATTTTTCGGCGTCTGCCGCTCAGATTGGGGCACTCCGGCGCTCGCGCACGATCAGTATGGAAACACAGGCAAGATGAACAATTTAGGCCGCAACTTGGCGCTTTGGGTCAGCATTATCGTGATGCTGCTGCTGCTTGTAGATGTGTTCCAGCCGGGGAACACGCAGCACGCAGCGCAGCAACTGGCCTATTCTGACTTCATTACCGATGTGGATACCGGGCGTGTCCGGTCCGTCGTGATGCAGAATCAGAATGTCTCCGGCACGCTGACAGATGGCACGGCTTTTGAAACCTTTGCGCCGCAGGACCCCTCCCTTGTCTCCCGTCTGACGGGCAAGGGTGTTGAGGTTGTGGCCAAACCGCTGGATCAGGAAGGCAGCCCGCTGCTGCGCTACTTCCTGAACGCGCTGCCGATTATCCTGATGGTGGGCATCTGGCTGTTCATGATGCGCCAGATGCAGGGCGGCGGTGGCCGGGGTGCGATGGGCTTTGGCAAGTCCCGCGCCAAGATGCTGACGGAAAAACAGGGCCGTGTGACCTTTGAAGACGTTGCAGGGATTGATGAAGCCAAGGGCGAGTTGCAGGAAATTGTCGACTTCCTGAAAGACCCGCAGAAATTTACTCGTCTTGGCGGCAAGATTCCCAAAGGGGTGCTGCTGGTCGGGCCTCCGGGCACGGGTAAAACCCTGCTGGCGCGCGCCATTGCGGGTGAGGCCAATGTGCCGTTCTTCACCATTTCCGGTTCTGATTTTGTGGAAATGTTCGTCGGTGTTGGTGCGTCCCGTGTGCGTGACATGTTCGAGCAGGGCAAGAAGGCCGCGCCGTGCATTATCTTCATTGACGAAATTGACGCCGTGGGCCGCCATCGTGGCGCGGGCCTTGGCGGCGGGAATGATGAGCGCGAGCAGACCCTGAACCAGATGCTGGTCGAAATGGACGGGTTTGAAAGCAATGAGGGCGTGATCCTGATTGCCGCGACCAACCGACCCGATGTGCTGGACCCGGCTCTGCTGCGTCCGGGTCGTTTTGACCGTCAGGTTGTGGTGTCAAACCCGGATGTGGGCGGGCGTGAAAAAATCCTGCGCGTACATATGCGCAAGGTGCCGCTGGCTTCTGACGTTGACCCGCGCATTATCGCCCGTGGTACCCCCGGTTTCTCGGGCGCTGACCTCGCCAATCTGGTGAACGAGGCCGCTCTGGCCGCGGCCCGTCTGGGCAAGCGCACGGTGTCTATGCGTGAGTTTGAAGACGCCAAGGACAAGGTTCTGATGGGCGCTGAGCGTCGCTCCCTCGTCATGAATGAAGAGGAAAAGAAACGCACCGCCTATCATGAAGCCGGACATGCCATTACGGCGGTTCTGGTGCCGGAAAGTGAGCCTATTCATAAAGCCACCATCATTCCGCGTGGCCGTGCGCTGGGGATGGTCATGCGGCTGCCGGAAGGTGACCGTCTGTCCATGAGCAAGAAGAACTGCATTGCGCATCTTGTTGTGGCTATGGGCGGCCGCGTTGCAGAGGAAGTTGTCTACGGGAAAGACAATATCTGCAATGGCGCGATGGGGGACATTCAGATGGCAACCCGCGTGGCCCGCAGCATGGTGACCGAATGGGGCATGAGCGACAAGGTCGGCATGATTGCCTACGCCAATGATGATCAGGGCGGTGGCGGTATGTTCTTCGGGGGCGCTGCCAAGAACTTCTCTGAACATACGGCCATGGAAATTGATTCTGAAATCAAGCGGCTGATTGATGAGGCGTATGATCAGGCGCGGAACTATCTGCATGACCATGTGGATGAGTTGCATCGTCTGGCGGAAGCCCTGCTGGAATATGAAACACTGAGCGGGGAAGATATTCGCCAGATCATGCGGGGCCAGCCGATTGAGCGGGTGGAGGTTGATGAGACAACGCCGGTCAACCGCCGGTCCTCCGTCCCGCAGGTGTCTGGGCCCGAAATCGTGCAGCCGGGTGATAAGCCGGAGAACGATAAGGATGAGGGCGGGGAAGTTCATCCCGTGCCCCAGCCCGGCTGACAATCAGCTGTGCAGAGTAGAGAGTGAGATCAGGAGGGGCGGCAGCAATGCCGCCTCTTTTGCGTTTGGAGAGAGGGGGCAAGAGGGAATGAATTTTCGGCGTCTGGCGGAGCCTGCGGGGCTGCTCTACGGCACAGCGGCACAGGAGGCTGTCAAACGCGGCTGGGCGCGGCCTTTAGCCGGTGGTCCAGCGGCCTTTAGTTTTGTGGATTTGATAGAAGACCAAACGCATAGTGGCTTTATGCCCGTGGCGGATGTACCCGCAGGCTGGCAGGACGTGCTGGCCCGGCTGGTCGCAAAACCTGCTTCTGCCGGAATGCCGGAGGGGCCGCAGGTCATGGGTATTCTCAATGTCACTCCAGACAGCTTTAGTGATGGCGGCCAGCATCGGGAGGCAGACCGGGCCGTACAGGCCGGGCTAACGCAGCTTTCCGAAGGGGCGGGTGTGCTGGATATTGGTGGAGAGAGCACGCGCCCCGGTGCTGCGGTTGTAACGCCTGAGGAAGAATGGCAGCGGATTGGCCCCGTGGTGCAGGGGCTGAAGCAGCAGAGGCCGGATGCGGTTCTGTCCATTGATACGCGCAACAGTCAGGTGATGGCGCAAGCGCTAGCGGCTGGCGCGGATGTGATTAACGATGTGTCGGCCCTGACGCATGACCCGGAAGCTCTGCCTCTGCTGGCTACAAAACGTTGTGGCGTGGTGTTGATGCATATGCGCGGCACGCCGACTACCATGGCGCAGCATGCCGTGTATGAGGATGTGGCGTGTGATGTTGTGCGGGAACTGGGTGCCCGCCTGATAACCGCTATAGACGGCGGGATCGCGCCAGAACGGCTGAGTGTGGACCCCGGCTTGGGGTTTGCAAAAAACACAGCGCAAAATCTGGCCTTGCTCCGCCGCCTGCCTCTGCTGGCCAATCTGGGCTGCCGGGTTGTTTTGGGCGTGTCCCGTAAGAGGATGATTGGGGAGATCACGGGTGAGCAGGACCCGGCAGGTCGCGATGCGGGAACACAGGCTGCTTCTGTGGCGGCGTTGCCGTTAGGCCAGAGCGTGCTGCGTGTGCATGCAGTGGCGGGTATGGCGCAGGCGCTGCGTGTCTGGCAGCGTGTCCACACTCGCTGAAAAAAGAGAACTGTTTTCGCGCCTTGCGGTTTCTTCCCGTTAAAAAGCCCTTTAGGGAAGAGGGAACAAAGAAGCGTTCGCACGGCTCTGGCTCCCAAAGTCAGACTATTTGTCTGGGCGCAGACGCCACAAAAAACGAGATTGGACGAGGCAGATGAGACGTTTTTTTGGGACAGATGGCATTCGCGGGACCGCAAACATCGCGCCAATGACCGTCGATATTGCCCAGAAACTGGGGCAGGCGGCTGGCCTGCACTTTACGCGTGGAGAGCACCGGCACTCCGTTCTGCTGGGCAAGGATACCCGGCTTTCCGGTTATATGATTGAGAGTGCGCTTGTCGCGGGCTTTCTGTCTGCCGGAATGGATGTCACGCTAGTTGGCCCGCTGCCTACACCCGCGATTGCGATGCTGACCCGGTCTCTGCGGGCTGATCTGGGCGTCATGATTTCTGCTTCGCATAACCCGTTTGAGGATAACGGGATCAAACTGTTTGGCCCGGATGGGTTCAAGCTGTCTGACCAGAACGAAATTGACATTGAAAATCTGATGGAGACGGATCTGACCGACCGTCTGGCATCGCCCCGCGCTATTGGCCGGGCTTCCCGCCTGAATGACGCCGCAGGCCGGTATGTGGAAAATGCCAAGGCCTCCTTCCCGCGCAAGTTGCGGTTGGATGGCATGAAAATCGTGCTCGACTGCGCTAATGGCTCAGCTTATCGCGTGGCACCCACCGCGTTGTGGGAACTGGGTGCGGAGGTCATTCGTATTGGCTGCACGCCAAATGGCGTGAATATCAATGACCAGTGTGGCTCCACGCATCCTGAAGCGCTGTGTCAGGCGGTTGTGCAGCATGGCGCGCATCTGGGCATCGCGCTGGATGGGGATGCGGACCGCGTTCTGATTGCGGATGAAACCGGACGCCTGATTGATGGAGACCAGATTCTGGCTCTTATCGCGCAGTCATGGGCGCGGGAAGGGCGGCTGGTTGGCCAGTCCGTTGTGGCGACAGTTATGTCCAACATGGGGCTGGAGCGCTTCCTGAATACGCTGGATGTCGGGCTGGAACGGACTGCTGTGGGTGACCGCTATGTGGTGGAACGCATGCGTGAATTGGGGAGCAATGTCGGCGGAGAGCAGTCAGGCCATATGGTGCTGACGGATTTCGCCACGACGGGAGACGGCCTGATTGCCGCGCTGCAAATTCTGGCGGTGCTAGTGGAAGATGGACGCCCAGCCAGTGAGGTTTGTCGTCTCTTTAAGCCATTCCCGCAGAAGCTGAAAAATGTGCGTTTTAGCGGCGTGAGCCCGCTTGAAGCGGATGCCGTGCAGGCCAGACAGAAAGATGTGGAGAAGATGCTTGCGGGCCGCGGCCGTCTTGTTCTGCGCAAAAGCGGGACAGAGCCACTGGTGCGGGTGATGGTAGAAGCGGAAGATGAAGCCGTGGTGGATGACGCCGTCAACCAGATGTGCGAGGCGATTCAGGCTGTGAACGTCCTAGCGTAACGCCTTAGTGGTTAAGATACTGGAGTGCGTGATGGAACCAGAACCGAAAAAACCTGCACGCATTCTGGCTATTGCCGGGAGTGATTCTGGCGGCGGCGCGGGCATTCAGGCAGACATCAAGACCATAACCACCCTAGGCGGTTATGCGATGACGGCCCTTACAGCTCTGACGGCGCAAAATACGCAGGGTGTGCAGGCTATTCTGCCGGTGCCCCCAGAGTTTTTGCGGGCGCAGATCCGCAGCGTGCTGGATGATCTTGGGGCGGATGCCATCAAAACAGGAATGCTTGGGGGTGCGGCAGAAATCCAGTGTGTGTGTGAAGAAATCACACGCTATCGTAAGCTGGCTCCCACTCTTCCAGTGGTTATAGACCCAGTGATGATTGCAAAAGGCGGGGCGAGCCTTCTGGCGCAGGAGGCCTTATCCTGTCTGAAAACGCAGCTTTTCCCGCTCGCGACGCTTCTGACCCCGAACCTGCCTGAAGCTGAAAAACTAACCGGGATGACGATTTCATCTGTAGAAGACATGCGGAAAGCGGCCAGCGTATTGCGCCAGATAAGCGGGGCGACGGTGCTGGTTAAAGGTGGCCATCTGACATGTGACGGATTGGTGGATGTTTTGTTGGATGCCGATGGTTTCACGGAGTTTAGCGATACACGTATTGCCACGCGGCACACGCATGGAACAGGGTGCACGCTGGCCAGTGCTCTGGCTGTCGGGCTGGCGCAAAAACTCCCGCTGCGCCGGGCGGTTGAAATGGCTCGTCTTTATGTGCGACAGGCAATCCTGACGGCACCGGGCCTTGGAGCCGGTGCCGGTCCCCTCTGGCATGCGCACGACTGGTATGAAAGCTTCTGATTTTTCATAGAATTTTAAAATTCAGTCTCCAAGAGCATAAAGATGTTCCTGCGCGAAAGGTGGGGGGGGCGTCGGGATCATTTGTTCCGTGGAAAGAGAGAGCCTTTTAGCTTTGGGGTCATGCAGAATATATCCTCTTCCCCATACAGTAGAGATCAGATTCTCTGCTCCGGCAGCCTGAAGTTTTTTGCGAAGTTTACAGATAAAAACATCAATAATCTTGATATCGGGTTCATCCCGACCACCGTAGAGATGGTTGAGAAATGTCTCTTTGGTCTGGGCGACACCTTTGCGCAGAATCAGCAGTTCAAGGATGGCAAATTCCTTACCCGTCAGATGTACAGGCTGATCGTGCACTGTCACAGTATGGCTGTTCAGATCTAATTTGAGCTCGCCTACCTGAGTTATAGGATGAGAAAACCCGCTGGAACGACGCAGGATGGCCTGAATACGGGCAACAAGTTCTGCCGGATCGAACGGTTTGGTCAGATAATCATCCGCACCAATAGATAAAGCCCGAATTTTTGCTTCAGGCTGGTCGAGAGAAGAAAGAATAATGATGGGTGTTGATATTTTCAGTAACCGTAGAGAGTTGATAACGTTATACCCATCCATGTCCGGCAGGCTCAGATCAATCACGGCAATGCCGTAATCATAATTCCGCAGCATCTCAATCGCGTTTCTGCCTGAACGCGCTAGATCTACTGAAAGACCTGCTTTTTTGAGTGATGGCAAAAGCAGACGGGCAGACGTCGCTTTGTCTTCAGCAAACAGGATACGCATTGGGTTTCCCCCCATCGAAAGCAAAACACACCTTAAGGTTGTATAAACACATAACAAAGCCACTTTTACGTGTTTTTTATCGAAGATAAACAGGAATTTATCTTATTTTGACCTTTTTGTGTCGAAATATGCACTTCATGCCTGTTCTAGATGTGGTTGGGAGAACAACTTCAGATTGAAATCATTCACGATTAACTTCCGATTTGTGAACGAGAAGAGATAAATTTTTTATGAAAATAAGCTAGAAAAATGCCTTTCCATAAAAAATACAAAATGATGGATTAAATATTAAAATTAATACACTTAATCATTTAAGTAAAAATATTCTGGCGATAAGCTAATATGCTTTTTTGTAAATTATAGTTAATGAAATCGAAATAAAATACGATGCGAAATCATAACCAAAAAATATTACTGAAATAATAAAATTATGAATTTTTAGCAATAAAAGAAATATAAGAAAATCATGCTTTATGTTAATATATTGTAAATAATTATTGCGTGAGCTATAGTATTAGAAACAGAATTTCATATGCAAAATTTATGATTTTCTATTTAAAAGTTAAAAATATAAATCAATTTGTAAAAATCTATAATTTAAATAAATAGAATCGGATTCTCCTATCGTGTCAGGTTCTGCCTCTGATATGTCTCCCGGTTCCCCGTCGTTTCACGTTTGCTTTATAGATATAAGGAAGCAAGTGGGATGCGTGCGCAGGGGGGCAGGATGACAGAGACACAGCTGATTCTGGAGAATGAGCAGGCGACCGAGCAACTGGCTCGCACACTCGCGGCTCTGGCACGGCCGGGTGACGCGCTCTTGCTAACAGGGCCGTTAGGGGCCGGGAAAAGTGTATTTGCCCGCGCCTTTCTTCGTGATTTTTGCGGAAATACAGCTCTGGAAGTGCCAAGTCCGACCTATACCCTTGTGCAAACCTATTCTGCTGAAATCTGCACGGTCTCACATTTTGATCTTTGGCGTCTGGGAGGGCCGGATGAACTGGAGGAGCTTGGCTGGGACGATGCGCGGGATGGTGTCGTTCTGGTCGAATGGCCTGAACGTCTGGAAGATCTGACACCGGCGGATGCGTTGCATCTTGCACTGACCGTCGGGCCAGACGGCGTGCGGACGGCCCATCTGCGCGGTTGGGACGGCAGGTCGGATGGGTCTGCACTCTTAGCCACTGTTTCCGCCTAAAGGGTGCTGACCATGAGCCTTGCAACAATACCCGCCCACCTGCCGTTTCTTGATCAGCTTGCAACGCGCTGGCTTCAGGCTGCGGAGTATCACCCGGAGGTGGTAGGGGAAGGGACAATCATTCTACCCGGTCGTCGTGCGGCGCGTGGTCTGACGGAAGCGTTTTTGCGGCAGATGGATGGCCGCGCCATGTTACTACCTCGTATTCTGCCTGTCAGCGCACTGGATGAGGCGGAACTGGGGTTGGCGTCCGATCTAGGCGGGCAGACCGGGTTTGACCTACCTCCTGCTGTTGCCGGGATGACGCGCCTTGCCGTGCTGACACGCTTTGTCTTGCAGGCAGAAGGCGCTTTTGGAACGCGCCCTACGCTGGATCAGGCATGGCCACTTGCCAAAGCGCTGGCGGACCTGATGGATGAGGCCGAGTGGGCGGATGTCGATCTGGCGACACGGCTGCCGGAAGCTGTGCAGGAAAACTTTGCCGAACATTGGCAGGTGATCCTGAAATTTCTGGAGATTGTTACCCGTGTCTGGCCGGACTGGCTGGCAAGCCAGCAGGTGATGAATCCGGTTGCGCGTCAGGTCATGTTGCTGCGGGCGCAGGCACGGTTATGGCAGGAGCAGGCGGTTCAGGGGGATAAAACTCCTATCTGGGCAGCAGGGTTTACTAATGTCATGCCTGCCACGGCGGAAGCGTTGCGTGCGGTGCTTTCCCGTGCCGGTGGGAAGGTGATTTTGCCCGGTCTGGATCTGGAAATGCCGGAAGAGACTTTTGTGCGCCTTCCAGATAGTCACCCGCAGGCTGGCTTGAGTCATCTACTGGCCGCGTTGGACAGGGTGCGGGCGGATGTCGAACTCTGGAAGGGTGAAGGCGGTTTTCCCGAGCGGGCACAGGTGTTGTCCCGCGCGTTGCTGCCAGCGTCGGCTCTGGAGGATTGGGCGCGCTCTGGCCCTACACATCTTGCACAGGTCTCCCGGCTTGATGCCGCTGACCAGCAGGAAGAAGCTGTTGCCATAGCGATGATTTTACGGAACGTGGTGGAAACACCAGAAAAACGGGTGGCGCTCGTGACGCCAGACCGTGCGCTTGCCGCACGTGTCGCAACAGAACTGGCCCGCTGGGGCGTGCTGGCGGATGATAGTGCCGGAGCGTCTCTCATTGAAACACCCGGTGCCGTGTTGCTACGTCTTGTTGCACAGATGGTCGAAAACAGATTTTCCCCTGTCTCCGTTCTATCTGTTCTCAAACATCCGTTGGTATCTTGCGGCCTTTCCATGGGGACATGCCGTGCAACAGCGCGCCTGTTGGAGCGGACCGTGCTCCGTGGCCCGGCGCCACCACCCGGTTTTGCGGCTCTGCGGGGGGCGGTCACGGCTGTTCTGGCAGAGCAGGCGAAAGACGAGCGAGCACGTGAGCGTGCAGAAGGCGGTGCCGAGGCAGATCGCCCATATGGGCCGGAACCTCTGGAAATCTTTATGGATCGTCTGGCTTTTTGTCTGGAGCCTATCTTGCCATGGGATACCAGAATGGCCAGCGCAGGAGCAGATCGCCTTGCAGAGGGGCCTGAGCCAGAAGTGTATGACACCCCGGAAGGCGATGCGGCTGACGCTGGCGCGGTAGGTGAGGCACCGGATTTCAGTTGTCGGGAGCCTGTGCCGGATTTGCTGGCGGCTTTGATTCAGGCCGTAGAACGCCTTGTTAAAACAGACGAAGAGGACGCTGCCAAACGCCTATGGAGTGGCGAGGAAGGTAATAGTCTGGCCGGGCGTTTGACAGAATTGATGATGGCGTCTGATGTTCTGCCGCCGCAGCCACCCGCTGTGCTGGATGGTCTTCTGAGTGCTGTGCTGGCGGAAGATCGTGTGGCGGTGCGGCGCGGGGTGGAGCATGCGGCGTTGCATCCGCGTGTGTTGATCTGGGGTTTGTTTGAGGCCCGTCTGCAAACGGCGGATGTGGTGGTTCTGGGTGGCCTTGCGGAAAATATCTGGCCCCCGGCGGCGGATGCCGGGCCGTGGATGAGCCGCCCTATGCGGCAGCGTGTGGGGCTACCCTCACCAGAGCAGGCGGTGGGGCAGGCGGCGCATGATTTTTTTGCCTGCGCGGCTGCGGCGGGTGAGGTTGTGCTGTCCTGCCCGCGTCGGCGTGATGGCGCGCCGGTGGTACCCGCACGCTGGATTTCCCGGCTGGATGCATTTTTGTCTGGACGAGGTCTGGCTGTGCCGCCGCATCCGGTGCTGGACTGGTTGCAGGTGCTGGACAGGCCGGATGGTCCGGCACGTCCCGTTGCGCCACCACGGCCCACGCCGCCTGTGTCCCTGCGCCCGCGCCGTTTGAGTGTGACAGAAATCGAGACATGGGTGCGGGATCCCTATGCCATTTATGCGCGCCATATTCTGAAACTTCAGCCATTGCCGGAATTGGAAGAGGCGGCGGATGCCTCGGATTACGGGATGATTGTGCATGATGCGCTGGAGGACTGGTTCCTCACGCACGGCACAACATGGCCTCCGCAGGCGGAAGCCGGGTTGCAGGCGGCGTTCCGCAAGGCCTTGCAGGCCCGCGCCCTGCGCCCGGTTTTGCAGGCATGGTGGGAGCCACGGCTTATGCGCATTGCGTCATGGGTTGCACAGGCGGAAACGGCGCTGCGTGAGCAGGCAGGGACCCCTGCGGCCATCCGTACGGAATCGCGCGGGCGAGTGGATATTCCAGATGCCCCCCATGGCGCATTTCGGCTTGTCGGGCGGGCAGACCGCATTGATTATGATACTGAAGGCCGCGTGATTGTGCGGGACTATAAAACAGGCACACTCCCTTCTGTGCGCGATGTGCGGTCCGGCTGGAGCCCCCAGCTTCCGTTGGAAGCCGCAATGATTTTGCGCGGTGGTTTTTCCGGCCTGCCTGCCACCGCGGATATTGCGGGTCTGGTTTACTGGCGGCTGACAGGTGGCGCGGAGCCGGGTGAGGAAGTGGCGGTCAAGCCGGAGGCAGAGGCCTCTCTCACCGCGTTGGCGGAACAGACATGGGAAAGTCTGCGGCAGCGTGTTTGGGCGTATGATAGCCCGGAGCAACCCTATCTATCTCATCCGCATCCCGGCAGGGAGCCACGTTTTGCGGATTATGCGCGTCTGGCCCGTGTGCCGGAATGGAACACGACCCGGATGGAGGATGAGGCGTGAGCACTTCTCAGATTATGTCGCAGACTCCTGAGTTTTCAGAGGCCATTGCGCAGGCTAACCATCAGCAGGCTCTGGCATCTGACCCGATGGCGTCAGTTTTTGTCTCGGCGTCCGCCGGAAGTGGCAAAACCAAACTGCTGATTGACCGACTGCTGCGGCTGATGTTGCCTCGACCCGGTCTCGCAGGCGGAGAGGTTCTGCCCGGTAGCCCGCCTGCGCGTATTTTGTGCCTGACCTTTACCAAGGCCGCTGCGGCGGAAATGGCCATCAGACTCCAGAAACGTCTTGGCCGGTGGGTGACACTGCCGGATGATGCGCTCAACAAGGAATTGCAGAGCCTGTCTGTGCCCTGCACTGCCGAAACACGTAGACGCGCGCGGGCATTATTCGCGGAAGTGCTTGATCTTCCGGGTGGGATGCGGATTGGTACCATTCACGCCTTTTGCCAGTCTCTCCTGCGGCGCTTTCCGCTGGAAGCCGCCATGAACCCGCATTTTACCGTGATGGAAGAAACGGATGCCCGACTGGCCCTGCAAGGATGCGTGGAAACCGTTTTGGGTAAGAGTGCTACCAGCAGCATAGAACCTCTGGCGGGGCAGATCAGTCTTGCGGATTTTGTCAGTCTGGTCAGCACGCTCCGGCATGAGCCACGCGCAGAAGCTATCCGGACCCGTGTTCTTGAAACCCCTCCTGTTTTACCAGTGGTTTTGTGTAGGGTTCTTGGTTTACCACAAGGCGCACTCAAGGGGACGGATGCCGCGCAGATTGAAGCGGCTTGCACGGATTTTCCGGGCGAGGACCGTCTGCGGGAGTATATCCCAACACTGGTTACTAAAGGCACGGACACGGTTAAAGCCACGGCCTATCGTCTGCTGGACTGGCTGGCGTTATCTCCTGCTGGCCGGGCAGGGCAGTGGGATGTGTGGCGGAATGCCCTGCTGACCAAAGATGGTAAACCGAGAAAACGTGGCCTGATCACAACAAAACTTGCAAATGACCATGCGGATCTGGCAACGGTTCTGGAGCAGGAAGCCGCACGGATTCTGGCGGTGGAAGAAGCTCTGCGGGCCAGACGGCTGGCGCGGCTTGGTCTGGCACTTTTGAAAACGGCGGCTCCGGTTGCAGCACTCTATGATCAGCGCAAAAGTCAGCGTGGTCTTGTAGAATATGATGATCTTATCCGACGCACACTCGGGCTTTTGCAACAGCCGGGTGCTGCATGGGTATTGTATAAGTTGGATGGCGGGATTGACCATCTGCTGCTGGATGAAGTGCAGGATACCTCAAGCGAGCAATGGCGCATTGCGGGAGATTTGACCGCAGAGTTTTTTGCTGGTGAAGGCACGCACACGCGGGAGCAGGGGCCGCGCACGGTCTTTGCCGTGGGGGACTATAAACAGTCCATTTATGGATTTCAGGGTGCGGACCCGGAGTCTTTCAGAGCATGGCGGCGGGAATTTAAAAATCGGACGGCTTTTGCGTCTCTGCCATGGCAGGAGCCAGATTTAACGGTGTCTTTCCGCTCCACAGCGCCAGTGCTGGCGTTGGTGGATGCTGTTTTTTCTGTCCCGGAGGCCGCACAGGGTGTGGCGGAGGAAGATGGCCGCGCCATGCGTCATCTGACAGCTCGGCCGGGCGAAGGTGGGCGCGTGGAGTTGTGGCCACTGGCTGAGGCAGAAACGGACGGGGAGGAGACCCTCAGCCCGTGGGAGCCACCAACCGCCAACACCACGCGCCAGAACCCGCAACAGAAACTTGCCGATACACTAGCCCGTTTTATTGCACGGCAACTCAAAACACCGCCGGAAGAGGGTGCAGCCCCGCTCACGCCGGGAGATGTGCTGGTGCTGGTGCCGCGTCGGTCCTCGTTTGTCACAGCGTTGATCCGCGCTTTGAAAACCGAGAATGTGCCGGTGGCAACACTGGTGCGCACCGGGCTAGCGGACCAACTTGCCGTGCAGGATTTGATGGCGCTGTGCGGCGCATTGCTGTTGCCGCAGGATGATCTGACACTTGCCTGTGTGCTGACATCGCCTCTGGGCGGTTTGTCAGATGAAAGCCTGATGGCGCTGGCCACTGGGCGCGGTAAGGCGGAGCCGCTTTGGTCCGCTTTGCGCGTGCACCATGCTGAGCGGCCCGACTGGGCGCAGGCGTGGCAGATGCTGGATGGGCTGTTCCGGCGCGTGGATTATCTGACCCCGCATGAACTGCTGTCTGAAGCCTTGGGGCGGTCTGGCGGGCGGGCGCGTCTGCTGGCGCGGCTCGGGCCGGAAGCTGCCGAATCGATTGATGAACTGCTTTCGGCCGCTCTGCGCTATCAGGACATGCACCCGCCCTCCTTGCAGGGTTTTTTGCACTGGCTGCGTAATTCAGAAGAAAGCGTGAAGCGGGAAGCCGAGGCTGGAGGCGATGCGGTGCGCGTCATGACCGCGCATGGGGCCAAGGGGTTGCAGGCGCGGCTGGTGATTTTGCCCGATACGGTCGGCACACCCCGGTTTGAGGACAGGCTGTTCTGGGTAAAGGACGGCCCGACCGGGCTGGACGTGCCGCTTTATGTTCCGCGTGGCGCTTTGGCTGTCAGCGTGACGCAAAAGCTGCGGGCGGCCATGCAGGCCAGCGCTATCGAGGAATATAATCGCCTGCTCTATGTCGCATTGACCCGCGCGGCGGAGCGTCTGGTGGTGTGTGGTTGGAAGCCGGGGCGGGTGGTGCCGCCGGAAAGCTGGTATGAGCGGTGCCGCAAGGGGTTTGAAGTCGCAGGGGCTGTACCGCAGGACTGGGATTCTGGCGGCTGGACCGGCGAGATGCTGGTACTGGAAGAAAAGCCCCGGCCCCGTGCGCAAAAGGACGGGATGCAGAAGGCCGAAGTGCAGGTGGAAGATCAGACCGGTCTTTCAGTCAGCCGGTCTTCGGCCAGTCTGTCTCCGGTTCACCCCTCTCAGGCCAGCTTCTCTGGAGCCAGTTCTTCCGGGGGCAGTTCCTCTGGGGCCAACTCGCCCACGGTTAAAGCCCCATCCCTGCCAGCGTGGCTGGGGCGGGCGCCCTTATGGCAGGGTGTACCGCCCGTGCCGGATGCGCCGCTGGCCCGGCCTTTGGCTCCCAGCCGCCCGGATGACGCCATGCTGGGGCCTTTGCCGCCTGTACGGTCTCCGCTGGATGTGGCGACCGTGACCCCCGTTGCGGCGCGTGAGGCCGCCTTCCGGCGCGGCACACTGGTGCATGCGCTGTTGCAATATCTGCCCGCCTATCCGCCAGCGCAGCAGGCAGAGCGGGCGCATGTCTGGCTGAACCGCCCCGCTAGTGGGCTGACGGCGGAGGACGCTGCCACTCTGGCGGAGCAGGTGCTGGGAGTGCTGGCGCTGGCGGATCTGGCCTCCCTTTTCTCACCACAGGCGCGGGCGGAGCAGCGGCTTGCCGGTGTGGCAGGCGGGCAGGTGATTGTGGGTCAGGTGGACCGCATGATTGTGCTGTCGGACAAAGTGCTGGTGTGTGACTTTAAAACCGGACGGCACACGCCGCGTACAGTAGAGGCAACACCCGTGTTGTATCTGCGCCAGATGGCGGCTTACCGCGCTTTATTACAGGCCCTCTACCCGGATAAACCAATACGGTGCGTGCTGGTATGGACGGAGGGGCCGCGTGCGGATGTGCTGCCGGATACCCTGCTGGATGCCCATGCTCCGGGTAAAGGCACGCAGGCCGCATCTTGACCGGATGCGCTGGCCCCTTAAGTGTAGAGGCACACGCTGTGGGCGGGGAACCGTTTGCGGTCAGACAATTTATGCTTCTGTCAGGCGTGCCTGCATGCCACCCGTCCACCAACAAGGAAGAGACAATCCAATGAGTGAACATACGCTTGCTGTTACAGATTCCAGTTTTGACGCCGATGTGCTCAAGGCCTCCGGTCTGGTGCTGGTAGATTTCTGGGCGGAATGGTGCGGCCCGTGCAAGATGATCGGCCCGGCACTGGAAGAGCTCGGCAAGGATTTTGCCGGGAAACTGACGGTGGCCAAGATCAATATTGATGATAACCCCGTCTCCCCCAACACCTACGGCGTGCGCAGCATCCCGACGCTGATGCTGGTTAAGGATGGTCAGGTGCTGGATACCAAAGTGGGTGCGTTGCCCAAAAGCCAGCTTAAAGCGTGGGTTGAAGGCGCTCTGTAAGCCTTATTTTCAGGCGTGATGCGCCGCCCTGTCGGGCCATAATGCTTGGCAGGACGGCGCAAGCAGCGTAAGGCACGCAGCACTAGGGCTAAGCCCGTTTTTTTGATTTATTGTTAGTTGCAGGGTTCAAGATGAGCTGGATCACCGAATACGTCCGTCCCAAAATTCGCGGCCTTCTGCGTCGTGATGTGCCGGATAATCTGTGGACCAACTGTGACTCGTGCAGTCAGATGATTCTGACCAAGGAACTGCACCGCGCCATGAATGTGTGCCCCCATTGCGGGCATCACATGAAAGCTTCAGTGCCGGACCGTCTGGCATGGACGTTTGATAACGGGGAATGCACCCGCATTGAACTGCCACCCGCGCCGGTGGACCCGCTGGGCTTCCGTGACCAGAAAAAATATACCGACCGGCTGAAAGATGCCCGCGCCAAGAGCCATCTGGATGAATCCCTGATTGTGGCGCATGGCACGATTGGCGGTCATCCCAGCGTTGTGGGCGTCATGGCGTTTGAATTCATGGCCGGCACCATGGGTGCTGCTTTTGGTGAGCGTTTTGTGGCGGCGGCCCGTCTGGCGGTGCTGCAAAAATCCCCGCTGGTGATTTTCACGGCCTCCGGTGGTGCCCGTATGCAGGAAGGGGCGATCAGCCTGATGCAGATGCCGCGCACCACCATTGGCGTGCAGATGCTGAAAGAAGCTGGCCTGCCCTATATTGTGGTGCTGACCAACCCGACCACAGGCGGGGTCACGGCTTCCTTCGCCATGCTGGGTGATGTGCAGATTGCCGAACCTAATGCGTTGATCGGCTTTGCAGGCCCGCGCGTGATTGAAGATACGGTGCGTGAAAAGCTGCCCGAAGGCTTCCAGCGGTCCGAATATCTGCTGGATCACGGCATGCTGGATATGGTCGTCAAGCGTAAGGATATGCGGGAAACTCTGGCCCGTGTGATCGGCCTGCTGATGCGCACACCTGTTACACCGGAAGGCGGCAAGCTTGAGGCGACGCCTGCGGCCACGATGCCGGATGCAGCGCCTGCGGCTCCTGCCGCCTGAGTGCTGCGCGCGTGACATCTCCTGCTAGCGGCTCCGCCCCGACGACTGAGTTTTCCGGCCGCACAGGTGAAGTGCTGGAGCGGTTGAACCGCCTTTATCCAGCGTTGATTGACCTCTCGCTGGGGCGGCTGGAAACCCTGCTGGGCAAGCTGGGGAATCCGGAAGAAAAACTACCGCCCGTTATCCATGTGGCAGGCACCAACGGCAAAGGCAGCACCTGCGCCACGCTGCGGGCCATTGGCGAGGCTTCTGGCTGGCGTGTGCATGTGATGACCTCCCCGCATCTGGTGGATGTCACGGAACGATTCCGCATTGCCGGTAAACTGGTGAGCGAGGCCGAACTGGTCGCCACACTGGAAGAAATCGAGCAGGTCAACGCGGGCGCGCCGATCACCGTGTTTGAGGTTCTGACGGCGGCGGGCTTCCTGCTGTTTTCTCGCCATCCGGCGGAACTGGCGATTATCGAGGTCGGTCTGGGCGGCCGGTGTGACGCCACCAATGTGCTGAAGCACCCGGCGGCCTGCATTGTCACCTCTGTTTCCATGGATCACGAGGCGTTTCTGGGGAACACGCTGGAAGCGATTGCCGCGGAAAAAGCCGGGATTTTCAAACCCGGTGTGCCAGCCGTAACCGGTGCGCAGCCGGACGCCGTGCGGCTGATGCTGGAAGCGGAGGCCCGGAAGGTGGGGGCACCGCTAGCCTGCCGTGGGATCGACTGGCAGATTGCCCCGGCAGATGCTAACGGGGCGTTAGAGCCTGACGGCAGCCTGACCTTCACCGATTCTTACGGCGCACTGACCCTACCTGCCCCGGCCCTAACCGGCCCATGGCAGATGGAAAATGCCGGTCTGGCTGTAGCGGCCCTGCGTGTTTCGGGCCTGAATGTGCCGGACGCGGGCTGGCAGGGTGTGGGCAAAGTCTCATGGCCTGCGCGGATGCAGCGTTTGCACGGCACGCTGGCTGAAAGCCTGCCCGTTGGATGGGAACTCTGGCTGGACGGCGGCCATAACCCCGGTGCCGGTCATGCGCTGGCGCAGGAATTGCAGACATGGAGGGATGAGCCCCTGCATCTGCTGGTAGGCATGAAGCAGACCAAGGATGCCACAGGCTTCCTGAACCCGGTGCTGCCTTACGCCACCACTTTGTGGGCAATCAGTGAACCCACACAGCATCTGGCGTTGCCAGTTGAGGCGATTGTCGAGGCGTCTGCTGGCAAGGCGCAGGTTGGCCCAACATTGGTTCAGGCGCTGGCAGCGCTCAAAGCGCAGTCCGACGGAAAACCGGCGCGCGTGCTGATTTGCGGGAGCCTGTATCTGGCTGGCGTTGCGTTGACGCAGGATGGCTGGACGCCGGGCACGTAACAACGCTCTTCGGATTTACCGAGAGCGGACAAATAATATTTCTGAAATTAGGAAAGAATGGTGCCCCCATTCAGATTTGAACCCAAAGCTCCATAAGTGATTGAGAAGCATATATTATTGACCCAATAAATTAGCATGCCACGCAGCTATGCGTTACAGCTAGATGGTAAACAGAAAACGAGAGCTGAGGATAAAGCTGTTCAGTCATGTGACAATCCTAAACTTTTCTCATATGCGTTTGTCGCTCGTTGGATGTTGTTTTGTATTCGAATTGAGGGAACAAAGGTCTCGTCAATTAAAATTGGATCGTAGCCTTCATTAGCGGGGGTGAGGCACGTTCTATGGATATTTCCAGCGCTAAAAATAGGCCGAGAAGGGCGATTGCAGGATTGGGCCTGTAGTTTGGTCCCTTCCCCTGTCGCTCTCCAATCCATCTCAGAAATGGAAACAGTATTACCTCTGAAGGTTATCTTATAATTTGGGTCAATTGATTTACATAAATAGGCTAGACGCTGTTCGGAGTCGTTTTTCGTCATGGGAGTGACATCTGAAAAATGGAACGGCAAAGATTTATGATAATGAGGTTCTAGTCGCTGATACAGCTCATAGGCACTGGTCCTTGACTTGAAAGCAACCCCCTTCGTTTTCGCAAGTTTTTTTAGAAAATTGTTACATCGCTTTGCGAGGCACGTCGTAAGAGCCGTTAAAAGCTCGCTGAAGCGATCTTCAGGAAGATACAGTAGGATGTGGATATGAAGACCATGACCTCCTCTGCGGTCATTCTCATGTATTCCTACGGCAATATAAAGCGCGTTGTGTCTTCGCAAGCAGTCGGCGATGGCGCGGCGAAGATTCTTGCTTAGCTCAAGTGGGTCAGTTTGTTTGTCGTCGTCAAAGCGTGAGAAAACGATACCCAACATCTGATTAGGCCGGTAGCTGAGCTTATCTGCCCGCTGATAGTCCTCAATAAGGTTTCGTATGTGCTCAGGTTTGGTATGGGCACCTTCGATGCTATTAGGAGCATTCTTCCTGTATTTGCTCTGAGACCCTACAGGAGTGCCCTTAAGGGTATCAGCTACATATATAGGCTGGGTCACATCGAGTGCCATTTTCACCTCTTAATTTTCATTATTAGAGTGGCTGTTTTCTGCGGGTATCCAGTTTTTTCTAAAGGCCATTTCAATGCATGGTTTAAGCCTAAAAAAGATGTGAATTTTTGCACCCTATCCAACAGATAGGAAATGAAGCTCCAGTATCAAGAGCCGTTTGCATTTTTCCTACCGCCTCCTAAAAAACATAGGTATGGGGTAGAAGCTATTTTCACTCATTCTAGGACTTCGTGATCTTATTCTGGTTATTCTTTTTCCTCTATAACCTCTGTTGTGTCATCAATGAGTGAGTTCTCTTCTGTTTCTAGGAGGGCCAGTTCTTCCGATGTCAGATCTTGATTCTCAGTTTTTTGCTTCTTCCGTAGCTCAGCAATCTCTTCAGGTGTAATTTCCCGGACAACGAGCACTGGAAGCTCGTCTTGAGGGGTTAATTCATCCATTCGGGTTATTTCTTTACTCATCTTCCAAGCGTTGCTGAGAGCTTCTGCTGCGGTAGCTAAAGCTCTTATTGTCCTACCGTTGGGAACAGGCGCATTAATTTCTCGCTGGAGGGCATGTCTTACCAGATTTACGTCGGACCACATTTCTTGACGGATGTATCTCACGCACTCCTCTGGGTTTTCCATTGTGGGCAGAGGACTACGAACCGAGATACAGTTTTCCTTGCGTTCGGTTACCGCTGCATCTGCTGCATCGACCTTAGCAATAGCTTCTGGAAGATGCATACACACGGCCCTCTCTGAAACACTAAGGCGCTCGGCAATTTCTTTGTAACTGTAACCAATCTTATGCAGTTCGACAGCGCTTATCCATTCAGCCTCTGACAATTTTCTGTATTTTCTCTTGTTGGGCTGTGTCATCGCACAATACTCCTGCAAAGATGATTTCCGATTGCAGTGAATTCTATCATAAATCATAGTGCGTTAATCGATTGCATTTTTTATTTCCACAATTGAATTTGTGCATTCAGCCGCTAAAAACACTTAGGTAATCCGAAGGAATAATGTTTTTTGGATAGCCACCTCCCTCCGTGGAACGTAATCTTTTTCGTGATGTCACTCTTCATCTTCGATGAGTTGTCTTTCTATATAAAATCGTTCAACGTTGGTTGGATGATTTTATAAGGATTCGAGGAATATGTCAGACGGACGTTTCATCGCGTATTATCGGGTTTCAACCGAACGGCAGGGTAAGAGCGGCCTTGGGTTGGAAGCACAACAGAAATCGGTATTGGACTACCTCAGCGGAGCAAATTCGACTCTGGTTGCGGAGTTCACGGATATCGAAAGCGGCAAGAATAACTCTCGTCCTGAGCTTACCAAAGCACTGTCTCTGGCAAAGCTTACAGGCGCAATATTGATCATTGCTAAATTAGACCGTTTAAGCCGTAATGCCACGTTTCTTATGTCGCTACGGGACGCTGGTGTAGAGTTTGTGGCAGTTGATCTGCCCAACGCTAACAGGCTAACGGTAGGTATTATGGCTTTGGTTGCAGAACAGGAGCGTGAAGTAATTTCTGGCCGCACTAAGGCAGCTTTAGAGGCGGCTAAAGCCCGTGGTGTAAAATTAGGAGGTTATCGCGCAGAAGCAAAGCCAGACGCAGCTAAAGGGTTAGCAGGTATCAAAAAGAAAGCTGATCATTTTGCCGTTTCTGTAATGCCAATTGTGCGCGAAATTCAGGCTAGAGGGGTAACTAGCCTGAATGGAATTGCGAAAGAATTAATATTGCGTGGAATTAAAACTAATAGAGGTGGTATTTGGACGGCAACGACAGTAAAAAATTTAATATCAAGAAATTCTTTAATTTAATTCAGCTTCTAAAGCGCTTTCTTTGTCGTTGATTTTTCCAAACACACTGTCTTCTACTGATTGTTTTATGTTGCAATGAGATGTTATTTCATAGGAATCGAAGCTCTCTAGGGTCTTTATGCCTGATAACAGTGATATATAGTAATCTTTTGCAGCCTTTAATTGTGATTGTTTTTTTATTGTTTTTGTAAAATCTTTGTATTCTTTCGTTATTTCTTTTTTTACGTCACTAAATACATCTGATGCGCTTGGGTATTTTGGTGTGCTGTCTCGAAATCTATTCGTATCCCCTAAATGATCAATAATATCGATAGATCTCACATGATCAATGTCCCCGCAATAGATCATAGCTTTAGCTTTTAATAATACAGGTGGAGCAGTTAGAAATTCATTGCCAGCAGCATTTGCGTTATGAGAGAAAAAAATAGCCCAAACAAGGCAGTTATTGAATTAATCCTTCTAAATGTTATCATTTTTTAATCCTTTCTTTGAGAAAGAGTTGTTTTACTTAATATTTTATTTCTGTGATATTTAAAAATCACACATCTGATATGCATTTGTATTTAAATATAAGTCGTTGGAAAATCTAAAACTGTATATATAAGGATAATTTGATTATTCAAAGGAATTTTATGATGTTGTTTCGTTCATCTGGACTTGTGGTTTTACTTTTGAGTCTTTCAGCTTGTGCCTTGGGGTCAGAACATATTGACGTTGCTTATAAGCCTTCAAAGCAAGCCGAGATACTCGCTTCTGCTGCCTTGGCACCCGTTCAAATTGCAGTTTCTACGGATCATTTGTCACCTAATGATAGGGTCGGAACCAAAATCAACGGTTATGGTATGGAAGGCGGCAGCATCCAAACAACGAAGCCTATTTCAGATATTGTTAAATCTGCTTTTGAAACGGAATTACTTGCACGTGGCTTCCCTGAGAAAGCTGGTGGTAAAACTGTAACTGCGGACGTTACCAAGTTCTACAATAAGTTTCACGCTGGTTTTGTGGGGGAAGCTGTAGCTACCGTAGAAATGAATGTTAAAGTAACTGGTCCTAATAACAGCGTATTGTATGAGAAGGCTGTAACAGGTGCAAAAACGCGGGGAGGTTTAATGGCAATGACTTCTGGTGAAGCTCGAAAAGCACTTGAGGGGGCCTTGTCTGACGCTGTTTCACAAGTTGTCAGTGATCCCAATTTTATAAATACTCTTTCGTCTGTCGTGGTTAACAAGGAAGGTATTAACTCTTAAAAATTCTTTTTCTGAATATAATATTGGCTGTTGTTAAAATAATACAGCCAAGAATTTATAACTATTCCCACTCTCCATTTATTAACGACTTCATTTTTTCTATAATTTTAACGGTTTCCCACGGTTTCCGACGGGCTCCTTCACCATAACCTGATCGGGCACTGCCCGTTCCTACTTCGTGTCCAGATAAAGCGTCTGCGATATCTGGGGTGGCTCCTGCCATTGCTACCATGTCAATGAAAAGGTGTCTCCATGAGTGAGCAGGGCTCAAAGTGGGATCATCTATATGAAGCTTTTTTCGAATCCAATATCCAAGAAGTTTTGAGGCATTTCCACTCAAATCATTATTAGTGTCGGGAGTGATTTCAGGAAAAAGAAGAGAGCCGTTTTGTAGAGAATCTACATAGGTCAAAAATCCCTCTTTAATTAAATCCTTGTGGAGGGGTATTATTCTTGAAGATTGTGGTGTTTTTAACGGTCTATCTTTGGTTGCGATCAGATTAATAACATTAATATCTTTTATAATGCAGATGTGTTCTTTTCTGAGATACATTAGTTCTTTTAGTCGTAAACCAGTATATGCGAGAACCCAAGGAGCCCATCGAAGGAACGGCTTTCTGTTACATCTACTGTTCTCTAAAATCCATTTTGCTTCTTTCCCGGTGTAAGGTCTGACCGGATCCACTGTGCCTTTCTTCTGTCGGGGAGCAATGCCACGAAACGGATTTTCAGTAAAAGATAATAAGCGATTAGCCTTTCCCCAATCCCACAAAGATTTAAGGACGCTAAGGTCTCTTTTTATTGTTTGCGGTTTAACATTCTCGCCTTTGAAGGTTTTCGTGCCTAGGCGTGTTTTCTTCCACAGGATAGCATCTTCCGCAGTTACTGTGGTCGCATCGTCTTTTTTTGTGATGTCGCAAAAGGTATCAACCACACGTATCCGTTCTTTCTGACTTTTCTCCAAGAAATCTCGTTCAGTCATGAAGGCTGTTAAAATATCTCTAATCGGAACGTGTGTGTGGCTAGGTTTTGTTTGAGGCTTTGAAACGTCTTCCTTGATAAGAGTTTTCTTGTGTTGTGGCGGTGGAAATAGTTCTTCAGGCAAGTCCCGCAATTGAGGACGATACTCCTCCTCTCCATCAATCCAATGTAAACGCGCTTCAGCTAGCAATCCGGCGCGTTCGGCCAAATAAGCTGAAAGGACACGAGCTCTTTGGCTATTCTCAGTGGCATCATCATAGCCTGCCTCCCTCAACATTTTGAGAGCATGTTGCATGAAGACACTCATGTTTCGCTCGTGATTGTCTTGGGAGAAATTAGCTAGGTTATTTTCTTCTGCGTCTCTTTGGAGTGAGCTATTATAGTTCGGAGCAGTTAGCATGGCTACGTATTGCTTGAAAGCATGCTCAAGGTCCTCTTGGAACCGTTTTTGTATCTGCTCTGTGATAGTATGTTTGGCTATATTGTTCGCGGCCATTATTTCGATGTCTTGCCAGTATCCCTTTGTTCTCAAACGTATAGCGCTTGCTAGAAAGCTAGCAACCTCTTTGCGATTGGTGCGGAGGGTATAGACAATCTCTTGGCGGTTGATGAAGACGGAAAGCCCCGATGGAATACGGCAGCGAAAAAACCAACGGTCGCCTCGTTTGAGCAAATTAGATCCGGCCCGCATGTGTTACACTCATGCGTTACAGAAGGGTTGAGACGCAGTGCTTTTAAGGCATTGCGTTACACAGAGGCCGGTTATTCGCCATTTAGGGAAAGAATGGTGCCCCCATTCAGATTTGAACTGAAGACCTACCGCTTACAAGGCGGTTGCTCTACCACTGAGCTATAAGGGCACAGCACTGTCGTGCAGGCGCGGATTAAAACTGTAAAACGCGCGGCGCGTCAAGGGTCGGTTTTCAATCTTGTGGCAGTTTTTTGGGGGCGCGGATATTGCATCAGGCCAAACGCTGGCGCATCTAGTCGCTTATGCCGCACTCTGCTTCGGCCTCCCGGCCACCCCTTTCTTTGCACGACAGTCAGCGCCGCGCGACCGTGCCGTTCACGCCGCTCGATCCGGAGCATGTGAAAGTCTATTATTGTGGGCCGACGGTCTATGATCTGGCCCATATCGGCAATCTGCGCGCCATGCTGACAGCGGATGTGCTGGTGCGGTTCCTGCGGCAGGCCTATCCGTGTGTGACGTTTGTCCGCAACATCACGGATGTGGATGACAAGATTACCGCCCGTGCCCGCGCCAATGGGGAGGATATCGGCTCTCTCACACAGCGCACTACAGAAGAATTCCATCAGGATCTGGCGGCCATGAACGTGCTGCCGCCGGATATTGAGCCGCGTGCCACGCATAATATTGGCGAGATGCAGGCTCTGATTGCCCGTCTGATTGAAAACGGCCACGCCTATGAGGCGGATGGTCATGTGCTGTTCTCAGTCGCGTCTTTCCCGTCCTACGGCGCTCTATCGGGCCGGGACCCGGAAGATCTGGTGGCTGGTGCCCGTGTGGAAGTCGCGGGATACAAAAAAGACCCGGGTGATTTTGTGCTCTGGAAACCCTCAGATGCGGACCAGCCGGGCTGGGAAAGTCCGTGGGGCCGTGGGCGGCCGGGCTGGCATATTGAATGTTCGGCCATGTCGCACCGCTATCTGGGGGAAAGCTTTGATATTCATGGGGGCGGATCGGACCTTCTGTTCCCGCACCATGAAAACGAGCGCGCCCAGAGCCTGTGCTGCTTTCCGCAAGGCAAGTTTGCCAATTACTGGGTTCATAACGCCATGCTTCTCGTTGAAGGCGAGAAGATGTCAAAATCACTCGGTAACTTCCTGACGATTCGGGACGTGCTAAAACAGGCTCCGGCGGAGGCTCTGCGGCTGCTGTTGCTGGGGGCGCATTATCGCTCGACACTGAACTACACGCAGGCCGGATTGCAGGAGTCCCGCAAGGTGCTGGACCGGTTCTACCGCGCATTGGCTGCGGGTCCGGTGCCGGACGTCGCTGTGCCGGAGGCCGTGCTGAAAGCGTTGGCGGAAGACCTGAATACCCCTATGGCGATTGCCGAACTGCACTCTTTGGCGGCACAGGCTTTGGCTGGGGATAGGAACGCGGCAGGTGCTCTGAAAGCCGGGGCTGGCCTGCTCGGGCTTTTGCAGGAAGACCCGGAAAAATGGTTCAAGGGTGATAGGTCAGCGGATGACGCCGCAATTGACGCCCTGATTGCCGAGCGGGCAGCCGCCAAGAAGGCGCGTGATTTTGCAAAGGCGGACGCCCTGCGTGATCAGCTTCAGGGACAGGGGGTTGTGCTGGAAGATACAAAAGACGGCACGATCTGGAGGCGCGCATGACCGGGCGTGACGGCGGGGCGCCGCTGGAGCCTGTGGGGAATACGCCAGTTGTCATTCTGGTGCGTCCGCAGCTTGCGGAAAATGTCGGCACCACGGCGCGCGCAATGGCCAATGGGGGGCTGTTTCACCTCCGGCTGGTCAGCCCGCGTGATGGCTGGCCGCAGGAGCGCGCTTGGCGCACGGCCTCCGGGGCCGACCGGATTCTGGACGCGGCCACAGTGCATGAGAGCGTGGATGACGCCATTGCTGACCTGCACCATGTTTTTGCCACCTGTCCGCGCCCGCGCCACATCGTCAAAACCGTCATGACGGCGCGCGGCGGGGCGGCGGAATTGCGGGCGGCGACAAATAGGGGGCTGAAAGTCGGTCTGCTGTTTGGCCCCGAACGCGCCGGGCTGGATAATGAGGATATGGCGCGGGCGGATGCGTTGATCCGCTACCCGTTAAACCCGGCTTTCATGTCACTCAATCTGGCGCAGGCCGTCATGATCATGGCGTATGAATGGTGGGTTGCGGAAGACCAGACCGCGCCGCGTGAACTCATGACCAATGAAACCCATGTTGCCACCAAGGGCGAGCTGGAAAACTTCATGGGGCACCTGATCCGCGAACTGGATGAGTGTGGTTTTCTGCATAACGAGCAGAAGCGCCCCGGTATGGTACGGAATCTGCGGCACTTTTTCACACGCGGGGAAGTGACGGAGCAGGAACTGCGCACGCTGCACGGCGTGGTGCGGGAACTGGCGCATCCGCGTAGAAAATAACAGGTGCCTCGAAAGAGTTTTAGAAACGCTTTAACTGCTCAGACAGTGCAGCCTGCGACGTCTGATCGGACGTGATTTCTGGCAGGAAGCAGGAGGTAGGTCACGGGGCAGATTTGCGGAAAATCCGCCCCGTGTAACAGAAGATCAGTCAGCCGCAAGCGGCATGTTGCGATGCGCCATGGCGGTTGTCACATGGTCTTCCAGAGCAGCCGTCACCTTGTCTGCCTGTTTGGCAAAGATATGGTCTGCATCAGGGAAGACGCGGTAATCCACCGTAACGCCCTTCTGGGTGTTCAGCTTGTCCACCAGTTTATGGATGGCAGGTTCTGGCGCCATATCATCTTTGCCGCCAGCAATCATCAGGCCGCCGCAGGGGCAGGGTGCCAGAAAGCCAAAGTCGTAATAGGTGGCCGGAGGGGCAACGCTGATCCAGCCGGTAATTTCCGGACGGCGCATCAGCAATTGCATGCCGACAAATGCGCCGAAGGAATAACCGGCAATCCACAGGCCGCTAGCGTTCGGGTTGACCATCTGCATCCAGTCAAGGGCTGCGGCGGCATCGGAAATTTCACCAATCCCGCCATCATACCGGCCCTGAGACCGCCCGACACCACGGGAGTTGTAGCGCATGACTGAAAAGCCCATTTTTTCAAACGAGCGGTACATGGCATAAGTAATGCGGTTGTTCATTGTGCCGCCATGCAGCGGGTGTGGGTGCAGCACCAGAGCAAGGGGAGCATTGGGCTGGCTGGAGTGGTGGTAACGTCCTTCAAGACGCCCGTCCGGGCCGGCAAACATAACCTCAGGCATTCGGGTTCCGCATGGTTTTGAAATGCGTCCGTGGGCATGACGCATCCCGGTTGGGCAGATGCTCCGGCAGGGGGCGATGCCACGCTACAAGCCGGTGCAGGCGGGTCAGGCGGCCCGCAAAACAGTTAAAAACAGGCCACCCACCGCCGCATGCAGGAAAAGAAGCGGCAGAGAACGCTCTGTTATGGACATGGTATCATGCAGGAGGCAGAAAAAGGGGGAGGGCGCAAAATCCGAGATTGACCTTGCCGCTGGCACGGGCATACTGCGCGGACCTCACCTTGCTGCACTGTATGGTATTGACCATGAGCCCTTCTATAAGGGGTGTGCGGTCACAATTTCCACATAAATCGTTCTGATGGCTGTTTTGTGCCCATTGCAGGGAACAGCACGGACATGTGATGGGCATCAGGCCGCAATCGGGGCAGGCCGGAAAGAGGAGCAAACCATGAATCTCGGGGCGAATCTCTGGGCGCGGAGCGGGGGGGAGACGCCGCGTAGGGTTTATCTGGACGCCAACGCCACGGAACCTCTGCGGCCAGAAGCGCGGGACGCCATGCTGGCGGCGGCTGATCTGACGGGCAATCCGTCCTCCGTCCATAGTGCCGGACGTATGGCGCGGGCTGTGCTGGAAGAGGCGCGGGATCAGGTGGCCAGAGCGCTCGGGGTTGCTCCGCTCAATTGCATTTTTACCTCCGGCGGTACGGAGGCTAATGTGCTCGCCATGTCCGGGCTGGGTCAGGGGCGACGTTTTCTGGTGGGGCAGACGGAGCATGATGCCGTGCGCATGGGCGTGCCCGCAGGGGCTCCGCTGAACTGGCTGCCGGTGGACACCAGCGGGCAGGTGCGGCTGGATGTGCTGGAGGCCAAACTGGCGCAGGACGAGTCTCCCGCGTTTGTCTGCTTAATGCTGGCGAATAATGAGACGGGTGTCCTGCACCCCATGGCCGAGGTTGCCCGCCTTTGCCAGAGGTACGGCGCGCATCTGCATGTGGATGCCGTGCAGGCGGCAGGCCGGATGGCGCTGTGTGTGGAGGATATGGGGGCGGATAGTCTTGCCCTGTCCGGCCATAAGATGGGTGGCCCCAAAGGGGCGGGCGCGTTGCTGCTCCGTGGTCCGGCCCCCGCGCGCCTGACGCCCCTGTTTGAAGGTGGCGGGCAGGAGCAGGGCCGCCGGGGTGGCACACCGCCGTTGCCCGCGCTGGCGGGGCTTGCGGCGGCGTTACAGGCGTCTCTGGCGCAGCCCGCCCAGCCGCTTGCCGCCTTGCGGGACAGGCTGGAGCAGGCCGCTGTTGCTGCCGGGGCCGTGGTTAATGGGGGGGCAGCGCCAAGGCTTGCCAATACAACCAGCCTCTCGCTGCCGGGGCGCAGAGCACAGGGGCAACTGATGCGGCTGGATCTGGACGGGGTCTGCGTATCTGCCGGGTCGGCCTGCTCTTCGGGTAAGGTTGCGGCCTCTCATGTGCTGGAGGCTATGGGGTTGGGGGAACTGGCCGGACAGTCCCTCCGGGTTTCTCTGCCTTGGAATGTGATGGAAGAGGACATTCATCAGTTTATCCGGGCTTACACAGCCATGGCGCAGAGCAGAACGCCTACACTTATAGGCTGACCCTTGCTTACAGGCTGACAGGAGAAAGGGCGGGATATGAACAACGTAGAGAGGGACGCGCTTTATTTCGATCATGCGGCAACCACCCCGTGTGACCCGCGTGTGCGCGCTGTCATGCTGACTATTCTTGAGACCGAGCATGGGAACCCGCACAGCACCACCCATGCCGCTGGCCGCAGGGCCGCGGAGCGGGTGGAGGAGGCACGGGCGGAGGTTGCCGCCTTGATTGGCGCGGACCCGCGCGAGATTATTTTTACCTCCGGCGCGACGGAGGCCAATAACCTCGCCATCAAGGGCGCGGCCCGCCATCTTGCGGCCATGGGCAGCCCGCGCCGCCGGGTGATTACGGTGGCGACCGAACATAAATGTGTTCTGGAAAGTGTGCGGGATCTGGCTCAGGAGGGGTTTGAACCGGTTATTCTGCCGGTGGATTTCAACGGGCTGCTGGACCCAGCTGTTCTGCAAAAGGCGCTGGAGGTGCCCACCGCCCTCGTTTCCATCATGGCGGCCAATAATGAGACGGGTGTGGTGCAGGACCTTGCCGCCCTTGCCCCTCTGGTGGAGCAGGCAGGGGCTTTGCTGCATTCCGATCTAGCACAGGCGGCCGGGAAAATGCCGGTCGATGTCCGGCGGATGGGGCTGGCTCTGGGGTCCATCTCTTCCCACAAGCTCTATGGTCCCAAAGGGGCTGGGGCGCTGTTTGTCCGCCGTCGCCCTCGGGTGAGGCTGCAACCGCTGTTTTCTGGCGGCGGGCAGGAACGTGGGCTGAGGTCTGGCACACTACCGGACTTTCTGCTGGCCGGATTCGGGGAAGCCTGCCGGATTGCGCTGGTGGAACAGGAGAAAGACGCCGCCCATCTGGCGCATCTGCGGGATGTGTTTCTGGCGCGGGTGCGCCAGAGCCTGCCGGATGTGGTGGTGAACGCTGAGCCAGCCCCGCGTCTGCCCGGTCTGTTCAGCCTGAGGCTGCCGGAAGGGCGGCGGGCGCTGGATGTGATTGCCGCCATGCCGGGGCTGGCGGTGTCTTTGGGTTCGGCCTGTTCCTCGGCGGAAATTGCCCCGTCCTACGTGCTGGAAGCCATGGGGCTGGGGCGCGATGAGGCCGGAAGAAGCTTGCGTCTCTCTCCCGGACGTTTTACCTCAGCCGCCGAGGCGGAGCGCGCGGCGGACAGGCTGGTGCAGGCCGCTCAGATCAAGACAGCCCTGGCAGGATAAAAACGCATGCCCCAGATGACTTTTGTTGAACAGGATGGAACCGAACGCACGGTTGATGCGCCGCTTGGCCTTTCTGTGCTTGAAATTGCCCACAAGCATGGCATTGATCTTGAAGGCGCGTGTGAAGGCTCTCTGGCCTGCGCGACATGCCATGTGGTGGTGGACCCGTCCTGGGCTCCGAAACTGGCTGCTGCGACGGATGATGAAGAAGATATGCTGGATCTGGCGTTCGGGCTGGAAAAGACATCCCGCCTTGGCTGCCAGATTGTCATGACAGACGCGCTGGATGGTCTGGTTGTACGCCTGCCGCGCACAGCCTGACAGCGACTTTAAACACGAGAGAAGTAAGGGGACGCGCCGATGCGTATTCTTGTGGCCATGTCCGGAGGGGTGGACAGTTCCGTGGTTGCCGCCCGCCTTCAGGCAGAAGGGCACGAGGTGATCGGGGCGACCCTTCAGCTTTATGATTCGCGCGGTGCGGCTAAAAAGGGTGCGTGCTGTGCGGGGCAGGATATTCGTGATGCCCGCGCCGTGGCTGACCGTCTGGGCTTCCCGCATTATGTGATTGATGCGGAACGCCGGTTTAAGGACAGCGTGATCGAGCGGTTTGCCGATGCCTATGCGGCTGGTGAGACGCCGGTGCCATGCGTGGCCTGTAATCAGGGCGTGAAATTTACCGATCTTCTTGGCCTCGCAAAGGAAATCGGGGCCGACGCCATGGCCACCGGGCATTATGTGCGCCGCGTGGAAGGTCCGAACGGGGCTGAACTGCACCGCCCGGTGGATGAGGCGCGGGACCAGTCCTGGTTCCTGTTCGCCACCACGCGCGAGCAGTTGGATTTTCTGCGCTTCCCGCTGGGCGATATGCCGGACAAGGCCGCCGTGCGGGCGGAAGCCGAGCAGTTCGGGCTGGTTGTGGCCGGCAAGCCGGACAGTCAGGATCTCTGTTTTGTCAGCGATGGGTCCTATGTGGACCTCGTTGAAAAAATGCACCCCGAGATGGCTGGCCCCGGTGAGATTGTGGATAGTACTGGCCGCGTGGTGGGCCAGCATGAAGGTGTGATGCGCTTTACCGTTGGGCAGAGCAAACGGCTGGGCAATGCCGCCCGTCTGGACGGCGAACGCCAGATGGTTGTGGGCGTGGAACCGGGCCGCAAGCGGGTGGTGATTGGCCCGCGTGAAGGCTCTTACGTCAGCACCCTGTCCGTGCGGGATGTCAACTGGCTGGTGGATGCACCGCCCGAGGGGCTGCCGTGCCGGGTGCAGATGCGCGCGCGGGAAGAACCGCGCCCGGCCCGTGTGATTCCCACAGCAGACGGAGCGACCGTCCTGCTGGAAGAACCCGCCATGCCCGCCCCCGGTCAGGCCTGTGTGTTTTATGATGGCAGCCGTATTCTGGGTGGCGGTTTTATTCGCCGGGCTGAGGCCCGAAAAGACATTCACACAGATGTTCAGAAAGACATTCAGGCAGACGTAAACCCGGCAGCCTGACAAAGGGAGAGAGACAATGGCAGACGGACGGCTGGTGATCGGAACACAGCGTTATTCTTCATGGTCTCTGCGGGGCTGGCTTGCCGTCCGGCTGGCAGGGCTGACTGTTGATATTGACGTCATTCCACTAGCGGGTGGCGGCAGAACTGCCGCGTTGAAGACGCTGTCTCCCAACGGATGTGTGCCCTATCTGGAACATCATGGCGCGGTGGTGTGGGATTCGCTCTCCATTGCGGAATATTGTGCGGAACAAGACCCGGACCTTTGGCCCGCGGACCGTTGCGCCCGTGCTGTGGCCCGTTCCATTGCAGCGGAAATGCATTCCGGTTTCCATGCTGTGCGCTCCGCTCTGCCCATGAATCTGGGCCGCGATAAACGCCCGCCTGCCGCCGGGTTTGATGAGGACGTTCTGAAAGATATTGCCCGGATCGATACACTCTGGACAGACGCCCGCACCCGGTTCGGGCAGGACGGCGCGTTCCTGTTCGGGGCAGCGTTTGGCAATGCCGATGCCATGTTTGCGCCGGTTGTTGCGCGCTTTCTGTCTTATGATGTTCCGGGTCTGTCTGACATTTCCCGCCAGTATATGGAGGCCGTGCGCCAGCATCCGCTGATGCGTGACTGGTACGCTCAGGCCGCGCAGGAACCCACGGACTGGCATCTGGACGTTTATGAATCTCTGGCCTGAGCAGGGCTATTTTTCCTGATGACCAGTTTTCTGATGACCAGATTTTTCTGAGGGTTACACCGGCATGATGGCGTTCCGGATTGGCCCGGCACGGGTTCCTCCTGCCGCTGAGGGTGGTGGAGCAGGGGAGGGTCAGACTCCACCAGATGTTCTGCATGTCCTGACGGTTCTGCCGCCACGGGAACGGTTTGCATCGGGTGAGGCCGGGGCCATTGCGCTGCTGGTGCGCCGCATGGCCGGTCCTGCGGAAACCGTGGTGGGGTTGCCGCCTGTTGGCCAGCCCTTTGCAGATGTGCGGTTTGTGCCAGTGGTGCCTGTTTTTCGGCCGTTCAGTCGGATTCAGCGGTATGTGGCAGGTGTTGCGCGTGCTGTGCGGTCTGTCCGGCCGGACCTGATTGAAGTGCATAACCGGCCTGATGTTGCGCTGGCTCTGCGAAAGGTCTGCCCCGGTCTGCCAGTCAGTCTGGTGCTGCATAATGATCCCTGCGGGATGAAGCGCGCCCGGACTGTTGCCGAGCGCGCGCATCTGGGGCAGGCGGTGGCCGTGGTCGCGGTGTCGGAATGGGTGCGCGGGCGATTTATCAGTCACGGCGTGACATCCTGTGTGCGGGTTCTGCCCAATAGTTTGGATTTTTCCGTCCTGCCCCCCCTTGTGGCGGAGCGGGATCCGGTGGTGCTGTTCGCCGGGCGTCTTGTGGCGGATAAAGGGGCGGATGCGTTTGTGGCGGCCTGTGCCCGCATTCTGCCGCGCCATACAGGCTGGTGCGCAGAAATGATTGGCGCGGATCGTTTTGGGGCTGATTCGCCGGAAACGCCTTTTCTCAGCGCCTTGCGCCCGCAGGCGGAACAGGCCGGTGTGGAACTGCGGGGCTACCAGCCGCATGAGGCTGTGATGCAGGCCATGAGCCGCGCCGCCATTGTCGTGGTGCCCAGCCGTTGGCCGGAGCCGTTCGGTATGGTGGCTCTGGAAGCCATGGGGTGTGGTGCGACGGTGATCGCATCGCATCGGGGCGGACTGCCCGATGTGGTGGGAGAGGCCGGGTTCTATGTGGACCCGGACGCGCCAGACACGCTGGCGGATAGCCTGGACCAACTCATCGCCTCACCTGCTTTGCGGACAGAAGCGGGGCAGGCGGGGCATGCACGGGCCAGACTGTTTGACGCCACGGTGATGCGCGAGAAACGTCGCCTCCTGCATGAGGACATTGTGCGGGAATGGCGCTGGAAAGGGTTGTTTCGTTCTTGATGTTCAGAGTACAAATGCATGAAGTTTCAATAATGCTGCATTATGGAATGGTGAGATAAGCTTTTTATTTTTCAAGATTACAGCGTGGGTGGGACAAGAGCGATGAGATTTTCCGATATTTCCAGAGGTCAGAAAAATCCGGACTGTGGAGTTTCTGAATTTCAGGAATATAGACCCGCAGAAAAAGTTGTTGGGCCATTTAAAGTTTGGGAACTGACGGATCGTCAAGGCTGGGTGCACGCCTATCATTGGAAAAGACCAACGGAGACGTTAAACCCGGTTGGATTTTACACGGTCAAAGACCTTATCGTAACCCGGCCGGGCAGCACCATTCTGAATACCAATCTGGTTTATAACTGCGCTACCGGTCTGGATAATCAGCATAGCGTCCCGCATGAAGATGATTATTTTTCCCAGTCCTCCCGGAATAAGATCGTTATTGAGGAACGTGTCATTGTTGCTGACGGTGTCGCATGCGACGTGTGGGGACACTGGCTGGTTGATTATCTTCCCAGATTTGGCGTCGTTAAAGCCATGATGGGAGAGCAATTTTCAAACCTGAAAATTCTGTTGCCACATTCCACGCCGGAGTGGATTTACCAGTTTCTGGCTTTTGCCTGTGGGGTCAGTCGGGACAAGATCGTTGGTTATAACCCGGGAGCCGACATTGTGCTCTGTAAGGAGGCGATTCTTCCTTCTTACTGCTATACTAATGAATTTTCTTTTCATAGCTTTGTGCGGGATTTTTATAATTCGCTCACGCCACCTGACGAAGCAGTCAAAAAAACACGCAAAATTCTGATTTCGCGTTCAAATTATATGCATAGCAACAGGCAATTATCCCACCGTGCAGCGTTTGAAGAACTAGCTCTTCAGCGTGGGTACGAAATTATTCAGCCTGAAAAACTTTCTCTCGAAGAGCAGATACAGGTATTTTCCGAGGCCGCCGCAGTTGTTGGTGAGCACGGGTCAGGCATGCACAGTACTCTTTTTTCCGCCCCCGGTACTGTTGTTGGTTGCCTTGGTTTTTGGAACGCCGTTCAGCTTCATATTGGTTACCTGATGGGGCATCAGAATGTTTATGTAACCAAAAACTGCAAATGGCCTACTCCAGAGAGAAACGAATATGTCATGGATTGCACGCCTGATGAGCTGAACAGCTTTCTTGAAAAGGTCGACTCTCTCATTCCGCAATAATTTCAACAGGCTACCGGAATGTAGCCTGCTGTGGTTTTTGGAATAACAGGAGCCTAAGAGTGGCGGCCGTCCGTAATTCTGGCATGGGTTGGTTTGTTTTCTCAGGCTCTTGAATCAAAAACCATCGGAATAGTCTACAGTTTCTGATTCCACCCATCCGCAGGTGTGCAAAGCAGCGTGCATTCCTGCGCGTGGGGAGGCTGTGGCAGAGACGGGCGGCGTCAGAGGGAGCATCAGACTCCTTGCCAGCAGATGCAGTCCTTGCGGGTGCGGATGGCCGTAGAGCGTATCCCCCAGAATTGGCCAGCCCATGGCGGCGCAATGCACACGGGCCTGATGCGTGCGCCCGGTATGCAGGGAGAGTTCCAGCCAGCACAGACCGCCGCCCCGGCCCAACACGCGCCAGTCCGTGCGTGACGGAGCGCCATCAGGGCTGGTGATCATGCGCCAGCCGGTCGGTGCTGTTGTCTTGGTCAGAGGGAGGGCAATTGTCCCCTGCTCCGCATCAGGTCCCCCCTCCACAACGGCCCAGTAGGTTTTGCGGGCAGTTTTGTCGGCAAAGGCTTTCTGCATGGCCAGCAAGGGCTGTTTGCGCAGAGCGATAGCCAGACAGCCGGAGGTTTCCGCATCCAGCCGATGGGCCAGCCATGGCCCATCTTTACGACGGGAGAGCAGCGGGAAACAGTCTTCCACGCAGGGGCCACCCTTTGGTCCGGCATGCACAGGCACACCGGCGGGTTTGTCCAGAATCACCACATGCTGGTCCTGATACAGCAAGGTCAGCGGGAAAGGGTATGGGAGAGGGGAGCGGAGAGGTTTGCTCATTCCTCGCGGGTGGGGCCTGTCAGCACCTTGCGGCGACCCACATGGTCGGCCCTGCTGATAATGCCTTCACGTTCCATCTGCTCAATTAGCTTGGCGGCGCGGTTGTAGCCAATGGACAGGTGGCGCTGCACGAAGGAGGTGGACGCCTTTCCTTCCCGTGTCACAATGGCCACGGCTTCATCATACATGTCGGCTTCACCGTTATCGCCACCGCCGCCGCCGGATTTGCCGCTGCTGGCCGGGGCTTCGTCCACAGGTTCGGCCAGAACGTCATCATCATAGATCGGCTCGCCCTGTTCTTTCAGGAAGTTGACGACCTGCTCCACCTCATTATCCGCCACAAACGGCCCATGCACGCGGGTGATACGGCCACCGCCCTGCATGAACAGCATGTCACCCTGTCCGAGCAACTGCTCGGCACCCTGCTCACCCAGAATGGTGCGGCTATCGAATTTGCTGATCACCTGAAAGGAGATCCGGGTGGGGAAGTTGGCTTTGATGGTGCCGGTAATTACGTCCACGGACGGGCGCTGTGTCGCCATGACAACATGGATGCCCGCCGCACGGGCTTTCTGGGCCAGACGCTGCACGCAGGCGTCAATTTCCTTGCCAGCCGTCATCATCAGGTCCGCGACCTCGTCAATAATCACGACGATATAGGGCATCGGGTCCAGTGTAACGGACTGTTCCTCAAACACCGGATTGCCGGTTTCAGGGTCAAACCCGGTCTGCACACGGCGCACGACCACTTCCCCGTCCGCACGTGCTTCAGCGGCGCGGGCGTTGTAGCCTGCAATGTTACGCACCTGTAGGTGCGCCATGGTGCGGTAGCGGCGGTCCATTTCCCGCACCACCCATTTCAGGGCGTTTACGGCTTTGGGTGGTTCTGTCACCACAGGGGTCAGCAGATGCGGGATGCCATCATAAATGGAGAGTTCCAGCACCTTGGGGTCAATCATGATCAGGCGGCATTCATCCGGAGAAAGCCGGTAGAGCAGCGAGAGGATCATGGCGTTGACGCCAACGGATTTACCGGAGCCAGTGGTGCCTGCCACCAGCAGATGCGGCATACGGGCGAGATCACTGAAAACCGGCTCGCCCTCAATATCCTTGCCGAGTGCGAGGGACAGATGGGCTGGGTCTTCCCGCCAGTCCGGCTGGTTCAGCAGTTCGGACAGATACACCGTCTCCCGCTTTTTGTTCGGCACTTCAATACCGATCACATTCCGGCCGGGTACGGTGGCAATACGCACACTCAGTACGGAGAGAGAGCGGGCCACGTCATCCGCCAGACCAATCACGCGGGCGGAGCGGATGCCTGCTGCCGGTTCCAACTCATACAACGTGACAACCGGCCCAGCGCTCATGCCCACAATGCTGCCTTGCACGCCGTAATCATTCAGCACCTGTTCCAACTGACGCGCTGTTTTTGTCAGATCCTCTTCTGAGGGGCCATGCTGTGTGTGGGCTGGAGCGGGCTTGAGCAGGCTTAACGGTGGGAGCTCCCAACCCCCTTTCCGGGGGAGTGAGGCCGGAGTCTTTGTTGTTTTGGGGCTCCCGCCAGAGGCGGCGGCATCCTTGCCGGTAAACAACCGTCCCAGAAGGCCATTGCGGCCTTGTGGGGCTGAGGCGGAGGGAGCCGGTTCCAGCGTCAGTCCGGAAGCGCTCGCGCCCTCAGTCCGCGTAGGAGCGGGGTCTCGTGCAATGGCGGGTTCATCATCCAGTTCATCCGCGTGGAAGGCGGTCGTGGAGCCAATGGGACGCAGCGGGGGCTGGTGATCCTCAATATCCTCATCATCCTGAAACAGGCTATGGGTGTGACCGCTGCTTCTGGCGTAGGAGGTTTCTTCCCCTGTCGCATAGCCGCCCAGAGGGCCGGAGATGTCTTCCGTCTGCGGTTTGCGGCTGGCGTAATACCGTACAAAGCGCATTCCAAGCTGGCCGGGCAAGCGGAACAGAACAACCACGCCGCGCCACAGTGTCAGCCATTCTTCACGCCGCAGGCCTGTGCAGAGGGCAGTCAGCAGAATAGACAGCAGGACGCCCAGAATCCAGAGCACCATACCGCCTGCCGGGCCAATGGCGGCCATGCCAGCGGAGAGGGACGTCTGGGCAATGGAAAACCCAATGCCACCACCAATCCCAGCCTGTGTTGGCCAGTGGATGGGGGGGAGTGCCGTAAACAGAAGCGGAATGGCCGCAAGCAGCGCCCCGGCAACAGGTAACAGGCAGATAAGCGCCAGACACCGCAGGCCGAACACCATTGGCGCTTCATGCCCCAGAAGCCGATGGCTCAGAAATCTCCAACCCCATGCAAACAAAATCAGGGATGGCAGAACAGCCGCCAGCCCGATTCCCTGCAAAAGCGTGTCAGACAGCACGGCACCCGTCATGCCCAGCAGATTGGTGGGGGACTGACCAGTTGCAGTATTAAAGGAGGGGTCGTTTGGGTTATATGTCACCAGTGCGACCAGCAGCACGCAGGCGAGCAGGCACAGCAAAATCCCTCCCCCTTCTTCAAGCCGCAGACGAAACGCGCTTTTGTAAGGGGATGTGGGGTAATCGGACGATCTTGAGTGGCTCACGCGCGCCAAGGGCCTGTATCCTGACTCCTGAGGGCCACCTGTCCCTTTATCTGTCAGCAAAGGAAGACTGGCGGCGTATAATTGATAATGGCTGCTTCTGGACGAAACTGGTCGTAACCTAACCTGAACTGGTGCCCTAAAGTAAGGTTACGAGGCGAGTCTTTCTGCAAAACGCCGGAACAAAAGGTTATCCGAGCAAAAACCAGACTCTGAAAACCAGATTTTCCAGCATTTTGTGGCGTCTGAGCTGTTTCAGGCGGCACAGAGCCGAGACTCGGGCCATGAAGCCGGGCCAGCCCGGCCGTTGTGTTTTTTGCAGTCGTTTCAGGGCGTTGACGGTGTCTGGCGTCAGAAGAGCCTGACGCTGGAGCAGATATAAGGTGTTCGCCCGAAAAATATTCATGAACGCCGTCGGGCCACGTTTCAGGGCTGCGAGCGCTCGGTGTAGGAAATGGCTACGGGCTCCCACAGCATTTTTTCCGTGCTGGCGATAGAACAGAGACGGCTGATTGTCTGTTAGAACCCGGCCTCCGGCTCCCGTTACCATTAGATAAGCCCACCAGTCATGCAGCAAAAAGGTCGGAGCGGGCATAGCGTTACGAAGCAGAGTGCAGGCGGCGGGGGAGAGCATGATTGTGCAGCCCGTCGCAATATTCTGCGTCATGGCGGGCAGAAAACTGGTGCTTTCCGGTAGAGCAGAGGACAGGCTGGTGGCGTGGAGCGTTTTGTTCGTCAGCGTCTGGCGTGTGCAGTAGAGTGCTGGAATGGAGGTCGACACGCTCGCCAGTGCAGCCATCCCGCGTTCCAGCTTGTCAGGAAACCAGACATCGTCCTGATCACAAAAGGCAAGAGCGGTGTGGGGCGGGCTTTGCGCCAGTAGGGTGACGTAGGAGCCCGTAACCCCCAGATGCTCGCCTTTACGCGCGGTAACTTCCACGCAGCGTTCCGCGCCGACCTCGTGAGTGAACTGGCGCATGAGTGTGAGCGTGCTGTCCGTAGAGCCGTCATCTCGCCAGTATAGCGCCCAGTCCGTGTAGGTCTGTTGCTGAATCGAGTTCAGCTGCTGCTGTAAATACGCTTCACCATTGTAAAGAGAGAGAAGAATAGCGACAGATGGCCTCTTGTCACCAGAACTGTTCTGGTCGCTCATAAGGGTGTGCTGGCTATCTTCCTGCACCTGTGCTGCTCTTCCTTCCGGTCATATAAAATGACAAATACGCCCGGGGCTGGGCAAGCTGACAGTCTATCTGGACAATCTGTCAAATTTCAGATCACCCAGATAGCGTTGTCGGAGATTTACGCTGTCTGTGCGAAAATCTGATGAACGGTTTTCCGCACACTGTCCTGCCAGTTCGGCATAGTAACGCCAAAAACGCGCGTAAGTTTACTGTTGTCCATACGTGAATCAGCAGGCCGTTTAGCCGGCGTGGGCCAGTCTTCCGTACGGATGGCGGTGACTTCAGGCATGGCTTGGCCATGCGTTGCGGCATCCTGCAGGGCGGCAACGGCCAGCCCGTGCCATGTCGTCTCTCCCGTGCCGCAGGCATGATAAATCCCGGCAAAAGAGTCTTTCCAGCCGTCTTTTTCCAGCACGGCGAGAATGGAGAGAATGGCTTTAGCCAGATCATCCGAACTGGTCGGATTGCCTTTCTGGTCGCCCACCACTTTCAGGACCGGGTTTTTGGCACCGGCATTCAACATGGTGCGCACAAAGTTTTTCCCGTGCGCGGAATAAACCCATGCGGTGCGCAGCACGATGGTTTTGGGGTTTGCGGCCAGAGCCTTGCTCTCACCTTCTGCTTTGGTGCGACCATAGACAGTGTCGGGTGAAACCGGGTCTGTCTCTACATAGGGCGCACCTTTATCTCCAGAGAAAACATAGTCTGTGGAGACATGGATCAGCGGGATATCACGCTGGGCACACAGGCGGGCCAGTTCTTCCGGCCCTGTGGCGTTTGCGCGGGCAGCGCCGTCTTGCTCACTTTCCGCAAGATCAACCGCCGTCCATGCCGCCGCATTGACGACGGCGACCGGCTTGATGGCGTCCAGTGTGGCCGCGAGTGTTGCGGGTTTGTCAAAATCAAAATCAGGACGGCCGACGCAGCGAATGCGCGGTCCTCCCAAATTAACCAGAGAGGTCGCTAACTGGCCTTTGCCGCCAGTGACCAGAATGGGGCCGCCGTTCTGTGCAAGACTGCTCATGAGGTCTGCTCCTGATTACAGATGAAACCAGCCTTTAGCGGCGGAAAACTCTGGAGCTTCCAGATCTTTTTCAGAAAGTACGGCGTCTTCCAGCGTCACGGGCCAGTCGATAGCCAGCTCTTTGCTGTTCCAGATCACGGCGCGTTCGGAGGCTTTGTTATACAGGCCAGTGCATTTGTACTGCACTTCCGCATCTTCCGTCAGGGTACAGAATCCGTGCAGGAAGCCCGGCGGAATCCAGAGCTGAGACCAGTTTTCTTCAGAAAGTTCAGCCGCGACCCATTTACCGTATGTCGGGGAGCCAGTGCGGGCATCTACAGCCACATCCCAGATAGCGCCTTTGGTGCAGCGGACAAGCTTACCCTGAGCATAGGGTGCGAGCTGGCAATGCAAGCCACGGATCACGCCTTTCTGGCGGGAAAGGCTCTGGTTATCCTGCACGAAGGGTTCGGTAATGCCAGCATCCCGCATCCGGTCGACATTATAGGTTTCAGAAAAAAACCCACGATTATCTTGAAAACGGGGCGGCGTGACCAGAATCACGGCCTCAATAGCAAGGCGTTCGACTTTCATGGACGGAAAGCTCCTGTCTGCAAACGGTCTGAAAAAGAAAGGGGAGGTTCAGCCTGTTGGCTGAACCGTATTGGCAACCTGCATCAGGAGCCGTCCCAGTTCTGTCTTGCCCATGCGGGCGGCGTGTGCACGGAGCTGGTCCGCGTCAATAAAGCCAAGCCGGTAGGCAACTTCCGCCGGAGAGCCAACCAGCATGCCCTGCCGGGCCTGAATGGTGTGCACAAACTGACCAGCTTCCATCAGGCTGTCCGGAATACCGGCGTCCAGCCACGCGCAGCCACGACCCAGACGGTCCACATGCAGACTGCCTTCTTCCAAATAGAAGCGGTTGAGGTCGGTAATTTCCAGCTCGCCACGGGTGGAGGGTTTTACGCGTTTGGCAAAGTCCAGAACGCGATTGTCATAGAAATACAGCCCGGTGACGGCCCAGTTGGACACAGGCTCTTTCGGCTTTTCAACAATGCTCAGCGCGCGGCCTGTCTCATCAAAAGAGACCACGCCATAGCGTTCCGGGTCACGGACCTGATACGCGAAAACCGTTGCCCCCGTCGGGCGGATGGCGGCGGTCTGGAGGGCGGCACTCAGATGGTCCGCAAAAATCAGATTGTCACCCAGTGCTAGTGCACACGGGCAGTTATCCAGCCAGTCTTCCGCAATCAGGAAGGCTTGCGGGATGCCGTCCGGGGAAGGCTGAGCCCGATATTCGAATGTGACGCCAAACTGAGACCCGTCGCCCAGCAGGCGCTTGAACTGCGGAAGATCAGCAGGTGTGCTAATGATCATGATGTCCCGGATCCCCGCCAGCATCAGCGTGGAAAGCGGGTAATAGACCATCGGCTTATCATACACGGGCAGCAACTGCTTGCTGGCAGCGAGCGTCATGGGATACAGCCGCGTGCCGGAACCACCGGCCAGCAGAATACCCTTCATTTTTGTCTGAATTGCAGGTTTCTGTGTCATTCTACGGTGCTTCCCAGTCGTGTGCCTGTGTAACGGCGGGCGCGGATGCCTTCCCACCAGTCGCGGTTATCCAGATACCACTGAACCGTGCGGCGAATGCCGGTTTCAAAGGTATGTTTAGCTTTCCAGTCCAGCGCCTGTTCCGCGTGGGATGGGTCAATTTCATATCGGAAATCATGGCCGGGGCGATCGGTGACGAACTTGATCAGGCGCGTGCGCGGGCCTGCCGGGTCCGGCACCAGTTCATCCAGCACGTTGCAAATGGTTTCAACCACTTCCAGATTGGTGCGCGGCTGGCGGGCACCAATGGCGTAGGTTTCACCCGGTACGCCGGTTTCCACGGCCTTGACCAGCGCTTCGGCATGGTCTTCCACAAACAGCCAGTCCCGCACGTTCTTGCCATCGCCATACACAGGCAGATCCTTGCCTTCGATTGCGTTAATGGTGATGAGCGGGATCAGTTTTTCCGGGAAATGCCAGATGCCGTAATTGTTGGTCGTGTTCGTCACAAATGTCGGCAGGCCGTAGGTATGGTACCATGCGCGGACCAGATGGTCGGAGGACGCCTTGCTGGCAGAATACGGGCTGCGCGGGTCATAGGGTGTAGTCTCGGTAAAGGGCGGGTCGTTCGGCTCCAGCGCCCCAAAGACTTCATCGGTGGAAATGTGATGGAAACGGAAGGCCGCACGATCAGCCTTGTCCAGCGTCAGCCAGTATTTACGGGCGGCTTCCAGCAGGGAGTAGGTACCGACCACGTTGGTCTGGATAAACACGCCGGGACCATCAATGGAGCGGTCTACATGGCTTTCCGCGGCCAGATGCATAACAGCCTGCGGGCGGAAGGTTTCAAACAACCGGCTGAGCTCGCTGCCATTGACGATATTGGCGCGGGCAAATTCGTATCGTCCGCTGGCGGCGGCGTCTTCCACGGTTTCTTCCGAAGCCGCGTAAGTCATACAATCAACGTTCAGGATGGAATGGGTCGTGTCCCGAATAATATGACGGATTACTGCTGAGCCAATAAACCCGCATCCGCCTGTCAATAAGATACGCATTGATATTCCGTATTTTGTGGACCGAAAGGAACATTTAAAATCTTCAATATCGGGCATAGCCGAGAAGTACACTCTTCGCCAGTAATCTCGGATGATTTGCGATTTTCTATTGCTTGGCTGTATGGAAAGCAGGCGCACAGGCAGTCTGAACGCAGAGGCTGTCAGAAAGTTGAAAGCGGAAAATGTTTGCCAGAAATCTGACAGAAACCTTGCTGCATGTGCTGGATCGCCCGGAACTGCGCCTGCTTGCTATGGACTGCAAAATCTCCCTGGACCCGCGCGTTATACATCCATTTCGTGTACAGGTCGGGCGGCAGATTGTGCTGGGTTCTCCGTGTCTTGGGGAGCAGCGGGTTGTGGCGTTCCATCTGCGTCACGCCTTGGAACTGGCCGTTCTCTCTGGCCTGCAGGAGTCGGACCCCGTTCATCTGCTGAGACTTTCTTTTTCCGCGGCCCGAACGGCTGCCCGATTCTGGATGCTGGATGCCCCGTCAGACCTGCCCGCCCCGGAAGCATGGGTACGGACGCTTGCAAGCAGGCAGCCCCCAGCCAGAGACGCACTTCCTCACATTTTTGCGGCCCTGTGCCCGCTTTTCGGGCAGATAGGGGAGGGGGCTGTCTATACCTCTGCTCAGTGGGAAGAATTTCAGGCATGGCTGGCACAGGCTTGGTCGCTGATTGGCCCTGTTGAAGCCCTCATGGCCGAAGGGGGGGATGCCCGGCTGGCGGTTGATGTGCGCACTGGCCTGAATCATTACGGCTGTTCGCACCGCCCGCGCCCATGGGCTGTGACGTTTGCCTCCTCAACCGCATCGTCTTTATCAGAACGCGGTTTTACGGGCGGGGAGATGGCCAGAGTGCATCTGGCTCGGGCTGTCCTTGCAAACAAAGCACCACTAGCGTTGCAGGCTCTGGCTCTGGACGTGCGGAGTTTTCTGGCGGGCTGGTTTGGCTTGCCCGGGAAGGATCACGTTGTGCTGGCCTCCTCTGGCACAGATGTCGCCTTGGCGGTGCTGGCACTGTCCGCTCTTCCGGGGCAGCCGGTTTCAGTTGTGCTGACAGCACCGGAAGAGACTGGCAGCGGAGTGCCGCTAGCGTCCCACGGGCAACATTTTGCACAGGAGACGGCCCTCGGAACGTCTGTGTGCAAAGGGGCTCTGGTAGAAGGGTTCAGGGAGGATACACGCTGTGTCGCCCTGCCGTTGCGTGATACGGAGGGTCATTTACGGCCAGAGGCGGAGGTGACGGCGGACTGCCAGAAAGAGATCAGAGACCAGTTGGCACAGGGGCGGCGCGTGCTGCTGCATGTGTTGGACCTGTCCAAAACCGGCTTGCTTGCCCCAGATCTTACAGCTCTTGAGGCCTTGTGTGATCAGTATCCGGGACAACTGGATGTGGTGGTGGATGCCTGTCAGGCGCGGCTGATGCCAGAGCGTGTGCAGGCCTATCTGGCCAGAGGCTGGGCGGTAATGGTGACAGGGTCCAAGTTTTTCACCGGACCGCCATTCTGCGGAGCACTTCTCCTGCCAGACTGCTGGAAAGCCCGGCTGGACCACGGGGCGCTCCCAGCGGGCCTCGCCGCCTACGCGAACCAGTGTGAATGGCCAGAAAGCCCCGCCTGTCAAACGCTGGCATCCGGCTTTAACCATGGCTTGCTGCTCCGCTGGAAGGCTGCGCAGGCGGAAATGGCAGCTCTCAGCGCGATCCCGCCTGCGGTGATTGCGGAGCGGTTGCAGAGTTTTCTGACTGCTGTGACGCGGGGAATCGAGGCCAATCCGGACCTTGAGTTCTTGCCGCAGCCTAGCCCCCAGCGGAACGTTTTGCCGGACGACTGGGACCGTCAGCAGACGATTCTCTCTTTTCTTGTGCGGGCACCTGAAAAAACCAGCGGCGAAACTGGCGCGGCGATTCCGCTGGATCTCGCGCGTTGTCGCAAGCTGTATCAGTGGCTGAATGCCGATTTGTCCCCCTATGTTCCGCAACAGCAGAAGGCGCTTGCGGGGCTGCTGTGTCATATCGGCCAGCCTGTTCCCATTCCGCACGTTCAGGCGGCTGGCGGACTGGTGGGGGCTTTAAGGCTGTCTGCCGGGGCGCGTCTGGTGTCAGGCGAGCCGTCTCATGAAGGTCTTGACGTGAAGACCCGGATGGCGCGTGAACTTCAGGATTCGCTTCGGGTTCTGGAAAAAATCAGCCTGATTCTGAAGTATTGGGAGGTCATCGCGCAGGCCGACCCTCTTCCATCCTATGCGCCGTGCTGGGAGCAGGAGGACAGGGCCGATGAGGCTCGCTGGTCAACTCCAGTTTCTAAAGCGCAAGCCCCTAAAGATAACGTGACAGGCGAGCAGAAGGCGGATGCCCTGCGGCGTTCCATTTCCGCCCTTGCGCTGGGCGGTTCCTGACAGCACAACAGAAACCATGACTGCTCACCAGACCTCCCCCGCCACCCGACAGACCAATCAGGGTAATTTTCTCGACACGCCGCAGCTTGCGCCCGGCATCACACGGTTCTGGCTGATCCGCCATGCGCTGGTGGAACAGAATGCCCGGCTCCGGCTGTATGGCGCGCTGGATGTGCCGTTATGCCCAGATAGTCTGATTGCCCAGCGCCCGATGTATGAAGCACTGGCCGCGCGTCTCCCGCGTGAGGCGCACTGGGTTGTCAGCCCGCTTTCCCGCACCCGCCGCACGGCTGAAGCGATTCAGGAGGCCGGATATGGCTCCGTGCCGCTGACTGTGGAACCGGCGTTGATCGAGCAAAATCTCGGTGAATGGCACAATATGCCGCATCAGGATCTGTCACAGCATCTGCGTCTGGCCCCGCACCCGTTCTGGTCCGTTTCGGCGACGGAATGCCCGCCCGGTGGCGAGAGCATGATGGATGTTTGCGGGCGCGTCGGGGCGGCGCTGGACCGTCTGGCGGACGCGTATGACGGGCAGAATATTGTTGCCGTCAGCCATGGCGGTGCTATTCGCGGCGCTCTTGCCCATGCTCTGCGCATCCATCCCGAGACCGCGTTGCATTTCTCTATTCAGAATCTCTCCCTGACCATTCTGGAGCGTCTGGATGAGGGCTGGCGCGTAGTAACAGTGAACGAACTGCCTGGGATTTAATCTCTCCGGGCAGGTGCCTCTGGCACGCCGCGCAACGCTGGGTCCCTCCTAATAAAGACCGGCTTTATTGCCTCCGCACTCAATCCGCTGGTCCCGGGCCAGAAGTCCCTGCGGGGTGCTGCTCGGGTGTCGGGTTCATGTGCGGGACAACCGGAACCGGGTCCGCGCTGGGGACTGGTTTGGTGTCCTGCTTCTGGTCCGGTGCGGCGTGTTGCGTGTTTTCCTCCGGTTTTGCTTTCTTCTCCGGTTTTGCCGGGGGCTGCTTTACCGGGGTCTGGCTGGTCGGAGGGTTTATCGTGGCCGGGTCGGCAGGGTGTGGCGCGTCGGGCGTTGCGGGAGCCTCTGTTTCTGGCCGAGGGGTTTTGTCCTGTGCCGGACGGTCGGCTTTAAGAGTGGAGACCGACACACCCTTCAGCGGTGAGCGTTCCGTCACCGGGATTTCCGGCCCTTTGGCATCCCACGCATTAACCGGTGGCAGCGGCTGTTGGGAGGGCTGGTCTGCCAGCGGGTTGTTGTCCAGCACCTGACGGGTGTTCTGCGGGTAGCGGTTCATCAGTCCCAGCAGGGTGCCGTTGGTCCAGCCAAAGCCGATCTGCATTGGATATTCCCCACCGCCTTTGCCGCCGGTCGCGCTGATTTCGGGCGAGACAACATCATATTTTTCCAGTAGCACGCCGCTTTTTTCATAGGTGCCGATAACACGTGCCATCCAACGGCGGCCAATTTCCGCCGCCAGCGCGTCATGCCCGTACTGTTCCAGCCCCTTGATGGCCATCCATTCTTCTGGTGCCCAGCCGTTGGGGTAATCCCATTGCTGCCCGGTTTCGCGGTCCGTTACGGTCAGGCCGCCCACGTGTAAAAGACGGGCCTTGACTGCGCGGGCCACGGCGTCGGCTTTGTCCTGAGGCGCAAGATGCAGGAACAGCGGGACCAGTGTTGCGGTGGACAGCACATCCCGGAGTTGCCCCGTCCGCCAGTTGTAATCGAAATAGGCACCTTCCTTCTCGTTCCATAGATAATGATTGATGGCGTTTTGCAGTTGGGTGGCCTGCTGGCTGTACAAGGAGGCTTTTTCTTTCTCTCCGTTCAGGGCGTAGGCGTGGGAGAGCGTTTGCGCCAGATGCGCTATCAGGCAGTTATATTCGATGGTGATGAGAGAGGTGGTGTTGATGGTCCCTAGCGTCCTGTTATCCGCCAGCCAGCGCGAGGAATAATCCCACCCGGTTTCCGCGCCAGCCCGGAGGTCACGCCAGAGCCCCGGCGCGGGGCGCTGTGTGCGTTTTGCCGTAGCCAGATCCTGCGGGTAACTTTCATCACGCGGGGTGTCCATGTCATCCCACGGGCGGAACATCAGTGTGCCATCGGGCAGGCGTACGACATGCTGCCAGGCTTCGCCGGGTTTGAGGGTGTCCGCGCCATGCGTCCAGTAATCATACTCCCGCTGCAATTCAGGCAGGAAGGATGTGTACACCACTTGCCCGTCATGGCTGGCGAGCAGGTCCAGCATCAGGGAGAAAAAGGGCGGCTGGGAGCGGCTGAGGTAGTAGGTCCGGTTGCCGTTGGGCATATGGCCGTATCGGTCTATCAGCGAGGCAATGTCCCGCACCACATTGCGCAGCAGGTCAATCCGCCCGTCCTCATACAGGCCGATCATGGTGAAGTAGGTGTCCCAGTAATAAAACTCCGAAAACCGGCCACCGGGCACGATATAGGTCTCCGGTAGCGGGAGCAGGGAGGACCACGGCACCGCGGTATCGGCTTCCCGCGTCAGCACGTCCCACATGCCGGAGATATAGTCCCGGACATTTTCGCCGGGCTTGCGGCTGTAGGCCGCCGAGCGCAGCACGGGGATGGTGAAGTGCTGGGAAACAAAGCGTTTGAGATTAAAATCAGGCAGGTCTTTCTCCTGCCGCCATTCCGCCACCAGATCCGTTGGGGCTTGATCCGGAATAGCATCCGCCACAGCCTTGGCGTCCGTAAAGATGTGCGCGGCATGAATGGCGGCAAACAGATCTCCCAACGCGATGGAGGGCGGACGGAGGTCCTGCGGCACCGAATCCGGCGCAGCATGGTCTCCCGTATGGGTGGCAGGCTGCACGTCAAACAGCTTGACCTGCACAGGGGGCACGGCTGCGTCTTCATCCAGTGTTGTCTGCGCGGATTCTGGACTTGCAGGGAGAGAGGCTTTGGACTCTGCCTCAGGAGCAGGAGCAGGAGCAGGAGCAGGAGCAGGAG
>NZ_LHZV01000042.1 GCF_001581005.1 Acetobacter orleanensis | reverse complement strand
AAAGGAACTGGCTTTGCTGGCCTCTGCGTCATGGCATAGTACATCCGTGCCGGAACAGACCTTCCGGCTGGTCACTCTTGTTGCAGCTTACAGCGGAATGCGATTAGGCGAAATCTGCACTCTGAGAAAAGAAGACCTACAGAGCGTTGATGGTATCCCCTGCTTCCTTATCCGTCCTCATGCCGAAACCGGCTGGGCACCGAAAACAGAAGCAGGCATCCGCACGGTGCCTGTTCATTCAAAACTCATTGAAACTGGTGTGCTGGCTCTGAAAGACTCGACAGACAGCCCCTACCTCATCCCCGGTCTGGAAACCTCGAAACAGGGTGTCAGGGGAGCAGCCCTTGGCAGAGCCTTCTCATTGCTCAAGACCCGTATTGGCCTGCCCGCGGAAATCACCTTCCACTCGTTCCGGCACACTGTATCAACTCAACTCAGAAATGCAGATACCAACATCCGGGAGGTATGGATTGACCGCCTGCTGGGTCATGAAGCAACCCACAAAAGTCAGGGCACCACAACCTATCTGACCGGCATCACCACCGCTAATCTCAGGCAAACAGTGGAGGCCATAAGCTACCCGGAAACAACCTTCAAAAGAGTAGCGTTTTAAAAGGGAGCCAGCAGTGTCGAATGGCTACCCAAGGGTAGCATTCGACAAGCTGGTAAGGGGGAGAAATCTCCCCCATTAACCCCCTCTTTAAGGAGAACCTTGTTATGCCGATTGCCCGAACTTCCCGCCTCTCTGTCAGAGCCAGCCCTTCTGAATTGGCCCGCTGGAAAAGCGTTGCCCGCCACCTCGGCCACGCCACCACCGCCCATTGGATCAGGGCTCTGCTGACAACCTCAGAACTGGTTGGCGACAATGGCTAGCTGGTCGGCTCAGAACTTTACAGTCTGCGTCATGCCCTCTCACGCATTGGCAACAATCTGAATCAACTGGCCCACTCTGCTCATTGTGATGACCATAAGTTACCACTCACAATCCTCACTCATAAGGCAGCCTCAAGCGGCTGCTTACGATGTATTCACGGGCTGCCAGTTCCATAGCAACAGTTCGTGGAGACGATTGATCTTGTGTTCGTTGATGCGTGTCAGGACGTCAGCGAGATAATCCTGCGGGTTGAGTCCGGAGAGTTTTGCGCTTTCGATAAGCGTCATAGCGTCAGCGATGTTATCCCCGCCAGCATCGGAACCAGCAAAGAGATAGTTTTTCGCCCCATGCACACGGGCCATATGGTGCGTTCTGCAAGATTATTATCGATGGCGACACGACCGCCTTCGAGGAACAGAGCAAAGGCTCTCCACCGGTTAAGCGCATAGCGGATCGCTTTTTCCAGCCCCCCTTGCTTGGGATAGCCTTATTTGTCGGATCTACAGATATGCAATTTATTGGGTAGAAGAAAGCCTAAGGACAGCCATTATAACATCGGGATAGTTCGTTGTAATTGCGTTAATCCCTAATGCGGCTGCTTTGCTTGTTTCTGTGAGAGTATCGACCGTCCATACGCCGGTTTTCAAGCCAATTTTCTGTGCCTGCTTTACAAGGGGAAGGGTCGCATCATCTTTATAGGCATCTAACATCCAGCCGCCCTGTTTTTTTATATAGTCTGCGTAAAGGGAATAATTGCTGACGGGTCCCAAGCCATCCGTCAGACGGTCAATAATTTTTTGCGGTGTCAGAGAAGTTATATCGATCCCAAGATCCCTCATATCATTTGCAAACTCACGTGCGTAAACGAGAGGATCTCTAAAAATATAAACGGTTTTTTGTGTTGGGTCTATTGTATGGATTAAATGAAGAAGTTTCCAATCGAATGAGATGATAGAAATTTTATCTTTAGCTGGATGTTTATGAATAATTTTTAGAATGTCTATTGCCAGGGTTTCCGCAGGATACCCGGCGGGAAGATCAAGTGCAGATTTTACTTCAACAAAAACTTGCGGACTATTTGGGCTCTTCGAAATAAACTTAAGTGCATTATCCAGACTGATAATAGTCTCTTGTTCTTGATTTTTCCTGAAAGGATAAGGTTTATCAGAGGGAGATCCTGATCGGCTCTGCCCGATACTGTAATTGGACAGTTCGCCGAATGTCATATTTCTAATAAATGTTGTCCGCTTATCAAGCCAATGGTGATTCTGTTGTGCTTCATCAGGTTGAAGAACGAAGTCATGATGTAAAACTGGAATATGATCTTTTGTATCTTGTACATCAAATTCAATAATATCCGCTTTCACATCTAGCGCATGTAATATGGCCGAACGTGTGTTATGAACGTGATAAGCGGCTCCTCCTGCATGAGCGACAACCATGGTTTTTGAGGTGGTCTGACATAATGCGGGGGCTGGCAGTATTCCCATGCTACCAGCACAAAACCAAATAGTGGCTAATAATTTGCGCATTAGAATTGGCCCGTTAAAGAAAGACGAAAACTACGCCCCAAAATAGGACGGGCGAGGAAAACACTATTGTTCGATTGGGAACTTAACACTTCGCCTGAGCGAGGATTCCCTTCGGTTAATCCGAGAGAATTATTCAGGTTCTGGCCAGACAAGTTGATGGTCAGATAGTTGCCAACCTGATACGCGGCACCAAAGTTAACGACTGTATAAGAAGGTAGCTTCTGGCTGTTTGCTGCATCTGCATAACGTAGCCCGTAATGTTCTACATCTGCCTGCAAAAGTAGTTTGTCATTGAAAAAATGAAGACGCGGTGTAACGCGAAACATCACAGGCGGAACGCGCAGAAGGTGGTTGTTACTATAGTCATTTAAAACGGGAGCATTTTGAGAAAGGGTCTGATAACGCAACCCTTTGAACCGGGCATCTTGAGCTGTCCCTGTAAAAACAACATCAAAATATCGGACAGGGCGGATAGTGCCCTCAAATTCGACGCCATATGCACGCGTGTCAGCATTGATAGTCTGCTGTGTATACCCACCATTGGCAACATTAAAAACGTAATTATTAACCTGAAACCCATGATAATCCGTGTCGAAACCGGTGACATAGGCATCAACATAGCGGGAATTATATTTAACTCCGCCTTCATACATATTCATTGTCTGGTTGGCAGGAACAGCGACCGGATTGGTGATGAAAGACGCCAGACTGGGGAGACGATAAGCGCGAGTGAAGCGTGCAAAGAACCCCAGATTAGGGTGTAGCTGGTAGTTAATGCCAATCGTCCCACCGAAATTGTCGTAGACTTTATCATAATGCCTGAAAGCACCATTTCCGGATAAAACATTGGAAAGATAGGGCGCAGACCCTAAAGCAACACTCTGGGTGCCTTCTACTGTCCCGGTGGCGCGCTGCACTTCATACCGGACGCCAGCATCCAGACGGAGTTTTCGGGTAATCGCCCATTCATCGGTAGCATATCCGGCCACATCAATGTCATGCCCCCAGCCATTGGCAAATTCAGAGCCATAACGGGTATAGCCATTTTGTGTCATGGAGCCCAAGACTGTGCCAGCGGCATCGACAGCATCTATATTCAGTGCGCGAGCATGAGATGTCGTATCTAAAAGCATGTTAGCGGAATAACGGTTGAAATCCTCGTTAAAATAGGAGGCAAAAGCTCCCATAGCAATGTCATGATGCCCAAGGAAAGAAAGTGATTTCTCCAGCTTGAAGTCATTCATAACTTCGTGTTCGTTGACCCAAACAGCGCGGAGAGAGGCATCTGTAACGTAATTATTGCCAGTCATTGACGAAGAAAACTGCTGATTAGGATTATCAGCATATCGAAGTTGCCAACCTGTGGCTCCGGCAAATAGGGTGGATGCTGTTGCAAGACCATTCAGTCTTGTATTGGCATCATTAACGGTGCTGGGAGAGAGGACCGTCCATGCTGCATTCATTGACCGGTAGCGGAGTGTATCCGTCAGATGCCATCCGTCAGCTAGATCGTGTTTGAAACCAGCAGTAACCTGATCAAGCCGCATATGGATGCCGCTTTGCAGGTCAATATGCTTTGTGCTGCCACCGGGGCCAGGTAGATAGGCATTGGCAAGGGCTTTAGAGGAATATGTTCCCGTATTGGCATTGAAGCCTGGGAGAGACGTTATATTCCCAGATTTGTCATATGTAACAGGAATGTCGGTAAAAAAGGCCGTTCGATCATCAAGGTGTTTATAATCAACAAAAAAACTGCCACCATGGCTGAATGATCGGCTGACGTTCGCACGGATTTGCCCACCCGAATTCGCACGAAAACCAGGGTCGCGAACGCCATTTTCAACACGATAAAATCCACCAAGGCTCCAACGCCACGGACCCGCTGGTCCACCTAACCATGCGTCTGTACGATAAAGGCCGTCATCACCAAATGTTTGCTTGCCTACGCCCGAAAGTTTTTCTGTGCCGCGTTTGGATATGAAGTTTACCAGTCCGCCTGGTGCATTTTGGGCCACGATTGAGCTAGGACCACCACGGACAACCTGAATATTTCTTAGGGTTTCATCAATGCGGAAACTATCGTCTGCATTCAGATAGCCTAGAGCCGGGTCTGATTGTAGGGGAAGACCATCTTCTTCCAACTGCACTGACCCGTAACCATCAACGGGGATACCACGCGCACGGATATTGGCCCCGACTTCCCCGCCGGATGCTTCAACCCAAAAGCCGGGTGTATTTTTTAGAGCTTCCGACACAGAAGAAATACTGCGCATACGCAGCTCTTTCTGAGAAATGGTTGTAATTGCATAGCTCGCATCAATTTTTTTCTGATGCTTGCTGGATGCGCGTCCGGTGACGATAAGATTTTCTTCCTGTGTAGCTTGCGTCGTTTGGTGCGGGACTGAAACCGGTTGGCTTGTGAGCACAATCAGGCCGCCCGCGTGTTCTGTCGCAACAACACCTGTCCCAGCGAGAATTTTCTTGAGAGCACTGTCCGGGCTCATAACGCCCGTGACGGGTGCAGTACGCACTTTCCCGGCGATTGTGCCTGCAACGGCAACGTGTAGACCCGACTGGCGTGCAAAGAGCGTAATTGCAGACGAAAGCGGTTGTGCAGGAATGGAAAAATGAACTTCGCTTGGTGTCGCAGCATCTGCGTTAGAGAGGAGGTAAGTGCTAATTGCGCTACAGCAAAGCAGGCTTAAACAAAGAGGAACATGACGCATAAGAAGCATTCCTGAGTTGGATTTCTACTCAGGTGATGCTTGGAGAGCATGTTTTCTGCCACTGGAAATTGTTAAGATTTAAAGACAGGGAAGTTTAATAAAGGTCAATGCGTCCAGATGTTACCACTCCATCGATATGTAAGGTGGAGCGCACTGCATCAATGAATATGTCCGGGTCTTTCAGGGCAAAAGATCCCAGCAAAACAAGAGAACGCGCTTTGCCATGAACAAAGATTTTTTTCTGGTTGTATTTATTGAAAGTGGCAGCGACTTCAGACAAGGGTTGTCCGTAGAGTTCTACAATCCCCTGCGCCCAGTTGGTTTCTCTCGTTATTTCGTCAGATAACAGTTTCCGGCATGTCAGCTTTCCTGTGCTTGAGACACACAGCTCTTCGCCAGGAGAAAGAACAATAGGCTGATCGTAGAAATTCCTCATTATCTTGGCTTGTCCTTCCAGCAGAAGAAGACGATTTTTTTCCACACTGAGCGAGCTTTGAAGCTTACCGCTAACTGTTGCATGAATATGGTCAAGCCTTAGCTCTGCTGGGTGTGAGCATGAAAAAAGACATCTGCCAGCAAGATGGTCGATAGATGTACCATATTTTCTGATTTGAGAGTAACTATCCAGAGAAACTTGTCCAATCTGGGGTATCTGCGTGTCGAGGGTATTATCTGTTGTGCTGTAGAAGCGCCCCATTTCATGTGATGTGCGTGGCAGCATGCACAAGGCTAAAGAGGCCGCTAATCCTGATATCATGTGCCGTCGAGAAACAGGAAAATCTGTTGTGACGGTGCTTTTGCTTTTATCCGGCAGAATTGGGTTATCTGTTCGCAGTGCAACAGAGCGGCTTGTAGCCTGCCAGACCACTTCAGCGCGGATTAATGCCCCTTTGTTACGGACGTCATTAGCCAGCCAGGTCTCTAATAAAGCCTGCTCCTGCTCAGTCAGGGGAGCATTATTTTTTTTTGCTACCCAGAAAGATGCCGTTTCATTACGGTCTGTTTTTGTGTGATCTGCCAAGCGGGGGAGGCCTATACCCGATATCATGTTGCCGTTCTTGATGTCCGTAAGCGTCTCCGATAAGGCGAAGCGCTTTGGCTACCTGTTTGGCAATGATAGTTTCTGAAAGGTTGAGACGTTGCGCACATTCCTTGTGCGAATAACCGTGAATACGATGTAAAGTAAATATTGCCCTGCAACGTGGTGGCAAGTGGGAGATAACATGGTTTAGAAACTCCAACTCCCTTCGTGCTCCTACCGACTGTTCAGGGCTAATTGTGTCCTGACCTGAGCATTCATCTGAAAGGTCTGCCAGAGAGCTGAATGAGACAATTTGAGCACGTCGATAATGTTGAAGAACAATATTTCGAGTTATTGTAAACAAAAGCCTACGTGGGAATTGAATTGTCGTACAATCGACCTTTGCCAGAATAACCCACGCCTCCTGAAGAATGTCGTCCGCGTCAATGTCCTTATATTTTGACAGCCAGCGTCTAACATCGGATTCATGAGGCAAAATGTTCTCAGCGAGCCATTTTGCCTGTTTGTCATTCAACACGTTGTCTGACCCTATGCCATATCCGGTTTTCGTATAGGCAGTTCAGGCATTGGAAAATATTATAATTATATGAAAAATGAAAAAACGATGCCGTCACAAAGTTGACTGTTGAAGGCTGATTGAATATGTGCAAAAATATAAGGCTTCTTAAGAAGAATCATGATACACTCAATAAGCATACCTAAAACTCGACACGCCTGGGGTTTGGCAAAAAAGACTGAAGCAAGCGGGGTCCATACCCCAGAGAGGCAAACCAAAGAAAACTGGCGGATACAGCCCCAGCTACAAAAAATGGTCGTAACGCGGCATTGCCCACGCTACATCATCCCAATGACGTCTCACAACCTGACACGTAGCATTACAGTTGCATTTTGTATCGTGAGTAAGTGCAGATAGCGCTGGCTTGATGTGTTCGTCGAAAGACGAACCAGCGGACAACGATTATCGTGTTCTGCTTTATGTTTTTCTCGGTTTCAGTAAGTTTGCCTGATATCGGACACTTGCCATGACAGCATCGGCAAGCGGAAGATACGCCCAGTCACACAGCGGCTCACCTTATTGTACCGTGTCCTGCAGACAGACGATGCCAGTCCTGCTCTGACATATCCGGTGCAATTCATAACAGAGATACCCTGAGTGACTCAATCAGAAACACTTAATGAGTAAGTCCCTCTTTCTGTTCTGTGCCTAGCATCTTGACTGCCCCATGGGTTTGCCCGCAGAGTGGACCCGCAGTTGCCATGTGAAGGATGATTTCGATTGAAATTATCGTTCTATTTCAATTGGTTGTATGATTGGTTGCGACCAAGGAGAGCGGGTTCGAGTCCCGCAGTTCGCACCACTAACCTCTTGAAATATAATAGTAAAATGAGAATTTGACGGGTCTGCGGGATTTTCCCGTTTGTCTTCCCAGACTGGGAAACGCAGATGCTCCGACTCATTGGGTCTCACTACCACTTCCGTCGCGCGGTTCCTCAGGCCGTGCAAGCCTGCCTCGGCAGAACCGAAATCTCCCTTTCCCTGCAAACTCAGAGTAAGCTGATTGCCCGAGAACGGGCGGCTGCCCTCTATGCAGCCACGGGCACACTCTTTGAAAGGGCAAGGATGATGGACGAGAAGCCTGACACCGATCTGATGAAAGACCTGCTTGCTGTTCAGGCCCAGACAATCAGGGATCAGGAAGAGACGCTCGCCCTGGCCGAAGAGTGCCATGCCCTTGACCGCAAAATTCGCGACGCCACCCATAACATGGCCCTGCTCGAAAGAATTCAGAGCGAAAACGCTTTCCTCGATGAAAGCTCAAAAAAGATACGCGAGATCGGCCAGCGCTTTGACAGTCTGCGTCAGCAGCTCACCACCGGCATTGCCCTGAGCAAACAGGAAAAGAGGATGCTCAAGGCGGAAGCTGACCGTCTGTCTTGTATGATCGTTGGTATCCAGAGCCGTCAGCCTGTGCATCTTGCCCAGCCTGCTCCTCAGATACCAACCCCATCCGTGCAGGAAGAGCCCAAGCCTGCCCCAAAAGCCTCCTCCCCTCTTCTCTCGACCATGGCTGAACGCTTCATTTATTCCGACAGGACAAAGAGTGCTGACACCATAAAGGGCACTCAGAAGACTATTGGCCTGTTTGTTGAAGCTTTTGGCGACATGCCCGTGCGACAGATTACCGGCAACGTGGCGGGAGAATTTTTTGACCTGCTCTCTTCCCTGCCTGCAACACATGGGAAGGGCAAGACTGTTCTCCCGTTACGTGTTGTCATTGCACAGGCTCAGGAACAAAGCTTGGAAACGGTTGGCGGGAAAACCGTCAAAAACCACTTTTCCCGACTGTCCGCGTTATGGGGACATCTGGTCAAACGAGACTTTGCCGACAAAAACCCTTGGTCGGGCTGGGATTTCAATGTCACCAAAAAGATTGTCCGCCGGGGGTGGACTGACGGCGAACTGGCTTTGCTCGCCCGCACTCAGTGGTCGGGAACGGCTGTCTCTCACCGGACATGGACAGGCATTATCAGCATCGGCATGTTCACCGGCATGCGGTTAGGTGAAATCTGCAACCTCAGACGTCAGGATATTGAAGTCATCGACGGGGTGCCCTGCTTCCATGTCCGCCCTCACCCCGAAGATGGCTGGTCACCAAAGACCACAGCGGGCACCCGCATCATTCCAATTCATTCCAGTGTGCTCAGAATGAAGGGGCTGAATCTACTTGAGGACAATGGTGAAAAATATCTGTTCCCGGACCTGACGGTTTCTACTTCTGGTGAACTCGGCGACAACTTTGCCCGCTCGTTTTCAAAGCACAAAAAACGACTTGGTCTTCCCGATGCTGTGACGTTCCATTCTTTCCGTCATACGGTCAGCACGAAACTCAGAAACCAAGAGGCGCATATTCGGGAATTGTGGATAGATACTGTGCTCGGGCATGAAGCCAGTCATAAATCTCAAGGCACCATGAACTATACGAGCGGAATTGAAGTCGCCAATCTTCAACAAGTGATCGAAGCCCTTCACTATCCTGAAGAATGCATTCAATCTGTTTGATGAGGCAGGATCAATATCCAAACAATCATCTCCATCATTAAAAAGCAGATCACCGTACCCTCGGTGATCTGCCCATGAGCCCCGCAATGTGAACACATTCCACTATATAGCATATTGCATACTATGACGTTTATGCTATTTTCTTCGCGATACGGTAACAGATTAAGGCGAGAAAAGGGTGCTCTCCATCGGCCCGACCACCCCATCTGAACGCATGTGGCAAGAAGACACACGGCAGGCCAATCACGCCTTCACCCTTGGCCATCTGAAGAAAGCCGAACAAGGCTATGAGGCGTCCCTCACCACAGCAACAACACTTTTTGATACATTCAAAGTATCAGGGCAGAATCTTTCTTCACCTGTGATCTTGACCATTTCCTACCTTAATTGTGTAGATTTTTTCAAAAATCAGGGTGACTTGAAAAAATCCCTCTCCTTTTTGAAAAATGCCTGCACCGCACTTATTCAGACATCGTCTCTGCCGACATTGCCTTTGGAAGCCCGTCTGGCCTGCGTCGAACAACTTCCATCCATCGTCAGCCTTCTGACCGACTATCCAGATGCTCTCTTTGACCATCATCACGACAGAGACGATCTCATTACGCACGCCAGAGCCACTGCGCTCAGGGTGTATCAGATTGCAGGTTACATGCCCCCCACAAGCCCGACATCAGAACCTGTAAAAAGCTACAACGCATAAGATGCGGGCCAATAGAAAGAGCAAACAAGTATGTTTCAGTTACCAGAGCTCCCCTATGCCATGGATGCTCTTGCCCCTTATATGTCAGCAGAAACACTCGAATATCATCATGGGAAACATCATAAGGCGTATGTCGACAAACTGAATGAACTGACGACAAGCGAGGAGTTCAAAGGGCTATCCCTTGAAGACATTATTCGTCGTTCCGCTCAGGACCAGACGCAAAAAGTGCTGTTCAATCAGGCTGGCCAGCACTGGAACCATTCGTTTTTCTGGGAAAGCATGAAAGCCAAGGGCGGAGGCTCCATTCCCGGCTCTCTCGAAAAACAACTGATTGCAGACTTTGGTTCTCTGGACCAATTTAAAAGCGACTTCAAAACAGCCTGCGTTTCCCAATTTGGGAGTGGCTGGGGATGGCTGGTTCATGATGGCGAAAAACTGGCCATAACCAAAACGGCAAATGCAGACACTCCCCTTGTCCATGGACATACTGCTCTTCTGACCTGTGATGTCTGGGAGCACGCTTATTACATCGACTATCGTAATATGCGCCCCAAATATGTGGATGCCTTTCTGGCTGATCTGGTCGATTGGGAACGTGTTGCCGATCTATACGAACAAGCTGCGTCCTAAAAAAGTCATACCCTATATACATTTCCTTCTGGCTTTGTCTTTCCTACGAAGACAGAGCCAGACCTTTAAGAACCATAAGGTTTACAAACAACACTTTTGATCTATTCCAATAGATCATCGTCATTTAAAAAACACACAAAACAAAAACAGGAAATCAGGCATCTCAATAGGTTACCCTTACAGGGAGCCAGCAGTGTCAAATGGCTACCCAAGGGGTGCATTTGACAAGCTGGTAAGGGGGAGAAATCTCCCCCGTTAACCCCCTCTTTGGAAGGAAAACCAGTTATGCCTGCATCTCGAACTTCTCGCCTTTCTGTCCGTGCTTCACCCAACGAACTCATACTCTGGAACCATCTCGCGCGCAGTCATGGTCATGTGACCACTTCTGACTGGATACGCTCTTTACTAGTTTCCGCTGAGTTCTCCGAGGAGGATAGTCCGCCCGTTTCGGACGAACTGCGCAGACTACGCACCCAACTTTCCCGCGTTGGCAACAACCTCAATCAGCTTGCTCATTCAGCCAACTGTGGCGATACAGTCCATTGCGGTTCTGCGCTGGACGACATTGAAACCCTGATCCATCAACTCGACCTCATTCTATCACGATCTCGCAAAAATCCTTGCAGCAGAACAGCCCGTCGCAAATGCGACACGACTGTAACCATGCATTGATTGCCTGTGGCCCTGCGCCATGATTGTCAAGGAAAGCAGAATTAAAACGCGCAGCGGTGCGGGCGCTTTGAGTCGTCATGTCCTGCATGGTACGAAAAATGAAGCCATTCGCGTTCTGGCCGGATCAGACTGGCTCATGCGTGACCATATGCGGGAGGCAAAGCGCGAGGGGCTAACCTATGGCCTGCGCCATATCGCCTTTAATCCGGCACAAGTCATGACCGACGTCCAGCTTTCCGAGTTTGCCGGTCGTCTGTGCCAGGAACTGAAAGCTGATTCCAGTCATATGACCCTCATCATTCACCAGAAGGCAGGAACGACCCATGGACATCTGATTCTGCCAGAATGGCAGCAAGATCATGTGCTCAGCAGCCGGTTTAGCTGGATGCGCCTTGAGAAAGCCGCCCGACTGGAAGAACTACGATTAGGGCATGCTCTGGTGCCCGGCAGACATGATAAGGCCATTGCAAAAGCCCTCCACAAGCAGGGATACCATCATGAAGCCGAACAGGTTGAATCGCTTATCCCTCCTTCCGATGATCTCAAACCCCGCGCAGCCTACACAGCACAGGCGAGACGGATCGCGGAACGGCAGGGTGTTGATCTGGCTACCCGGAAAACACTGGTGGCGACCCTATGGTCTCAGTCGGACGGCCTGAAATCCTTCCGCGCAGCACTGGCGGAACATGGTCTCAGATTACGGGAAGGCGATCGACAACAAACACGCCCCGGCGCCCATATCATTGAAGATGAGAATGGTACGCTGATTGGAAGTTTCACGCGCCTAGTCAAAGTCAGAATGGCAGAGTTCCGCAAACTGCTTGCAGAAGAAAGTACTCCCAGACAGAAGCCAGCCCTCATCCGACGCCCCAAGAGAAGCAAGCTTCAGCAAGACCTCTATCGCAAACGGGTTGCGGATGTGGACCGGCCCGTTCGTTCCCCTCAGGCGGTCCCTCACATTGGCCCCGTTATCAGAACTGTGGAAGAAGCCCGCCTGCGACGTCTCCTCTTAAACGCCCTTCAGGACAGACAAGCCATCCTTGACCAGCGAGCTCCTGCCATGAAGCGTCCCCTGCCAGACAAGGACGTCATTCTGGCGCAATGGAGAAAAGACCTTCAGCCTTACGAAAAACAACTGAGAAACGCTTACGATCGCTATTGCGCAGCAAAGACGGCGTCCGAGAAAGCTGAGAAAAGCGTCTGGCAGAGACTGAGTGGAAAACAGAGAGGCCTAAAAAGGAAGTTTGAGCAGACCTCTTTGGATTTTTTGGAAGTGCTGCGGTTTGCTATTCAAGGACTGCTCTTTACTGTTGGTCTGAGATCTCTCCCGCCTGATCCGATACGCCCTGTTGTGACTGAACGGAACAGACCCAGACTGGAGCGCATCAAAACGAAATATGATGCGGAATTCGCTGCTCTGGCCAATCCGAAAAAACGTGAAGACTGGCTGAGCAAGCAGTTTGAGGCACAAAGTCGGGCACGTCAGAGACAGATTTACGACTGGAATGAAAAACACCGCCCTGCCAAGGAACAGGCCCGTCGCGATATGTCCCTGTTTCGATCTCTACTCAATAGCAAGCCATTTTCTGCTGAGCGGGCAGAATTTACAAAATTGGCATTACAGACGCCTCTGGAGGACGGCCTGATTCAGGCACTCCAGAAGCCCATAATGAAAACAGGCCCTGCCAGAAAAGACAGGGCCTGCATAACGGCTTAAACTGTTAGTATGATTAAGCAGATTTTGCCGTTTTTGTCGCTTTCTGATTGTCTACGATGTAAGGGCCGGCTGCACGAACGGTGATGGACAGGATACCCATTTTTCCGTGTGTCAGATGGTCACCCAATGGGAGTTCTGCGTTGCCACTTGTCCACGCAACACCATCCCAAGCCATATCATCATGCCAACCAGCAGGCTTTTCAGCCATCAGGTGGGACGTGATATCAAATTGCCGTTTTGCGCAGAACAGGCGAACCTCTCCAACTGCAATGCCCATGTAACGGCGATCATCCACAAAAGGACCGATCACATCAGACGGTCTGCTCGCACGTGACACGATGCTAACCGATTTCGTATCAGGTGGCAGCATGAAGCTATAGTGCTGTGCGGTCTGACGCATTGGACGAATAATGGCACCTGTGGTCGTTACCAGATGCAGGTCTGGATCATTGGTCAATTCAGGGGCAGCAGGCACCTGCTGTACTGACACCTTGTCTTCGCGCCATTCGATAGCGCGGAACAGTGGTTCCACAAAAGAACGTTCAACACCCAGCGGAGCACCGGCATCGTCTTCCCAGCTTTTAACTGCGCCACGCAAAGTAGCAACCTTACCTTCCTGCCGGAAAGAAGAGCGATTTCCGGTATCCAGATAGCTTTCGGTCAGCATGCCATCGGCAGTGATAACAGAATGCTGTTCGGTTTCCACATGGTAATAATCATAAGACGAAATAGATTTGTCGTAGAAAATGGACACACCATTGACCAGCATACGCACTGGCACAAACCGGTCTTTGAAAAATAGGCAATGTTCCGATGTAATCAGCATGTCCTTATAAGGAACACCATCGTCAATGGCGTCTTTAAGAATACGAACAGGCCAGCCTGCCTCGTCATCCGGCAAACCGTGGCGAACGTTGACGTGCGCTTTACCAACCCAGACCACAGGCCGCACGATGTCCGTATTATTCCGCCAGTCAAATGCAATAACTTCATCACCGATCTGAACGTCTTCGACTGCCACCTCGCCAGTCGTGGTGCGGATCATGCTGCCCGGCAGGAAACAGGTAATAATACCACCTTTTCCATCATCTTGCGTGAAATCCTTCGCAAAATACCCGAAACCATAATCTTTTCCGGTATCTTTGAGATCAAATGGGTCTCCAGTAAGCACCATGACACGACCGACATTGACTACCCCACCAACGCTAATGCCCGGACCAATCGTCGTTGTATTTGTAACCGTGCTATAGCTTGCTGTTATGTGCTTATCCCCAAACAATGGCTTACTAACCTGAGGAAAGTCCATGACAAAGTCTTTAGGGATTGTATTTGTTGGCAGTCCGGCTTTATCTAGGAAAATGACTGGGACAGAAAGCAAACCAACATCAAGTCCCGTCGGCTCCATCGTGATTTGACCACCAGACGGTCCAACGTAAACTTGCTTCAAGGCCGACACACCAACTAAAGTTCCTTGAAGGTCAAGAATACCACCGTCGGTTTTCAGAGCACTAATTACGGTCGCATTTAACAGACCACCGCCGACCTTAGCCGTGGCACCATTCTCCACTGTAATGGCATTAAGAGCATTGACACCTGCTATTGGGGTAGAAAGATCCACAACGACCGAATCTCCAGCAGGAGTATCAGCATTTTTCGTGACAACAATAGACGACAGGCCACTTACGCCAGCCAGAGCAGATAAGTCCCCACTACTATACACAGTAGCCACACCAAGAGTGACTTTGAACCAATGCTGCTGTCATTTGAATAACTCCTGATTTACGCAAGAAAATTTGTTAGGTTTTTTATGCCTAAACTCATGTTTTTGTTGTGCAAACGATTTTTCTATGAAATAAAACTGAGGAGAAGTTCATGGAGCAGGTGGGACTTACCTCACGTGCGTAAATCAGGATTTAATCAAACAAACATCGTGATAAGATGCCCCTTTCCTGCAAGGTAAAGGGGTGGCACGTGGGTCAGAAAAAAGGATATGCACGGGTCAGTACAGTGGGACAGACCCTTGATATACAAGTGAAAAATTTAAAAGAATTTGGGTGCGTAAAAATTTACCGCGAAAAAGCAAGCGGTGCGAATGCCGAGCGTTCACAGCTCAAAAAACTGATTGCTTCGGTTACTGAAGGGGACGTCGTGGTTGTCACCCGTATCGACAGACTCGCCCGCAGTACTTTCGATCTCTTTTCTATAGTTAAAGATATTACGAATAAAAAGGCACAGTTTCATTCAATAGCTGAACCGTGGACCGACACCAGCACCAGCACCGGACGACTGATGCTTGCTGTCCTTGGAGGCCTTGCTGACGTCGAACGCGATCTGATCCGAACCAGAACATCCGAAGGGCGGGTCAGAGCCATCCAGCAGGGAAAGCCGATGGGACGACCCTCGAGACTGACCGCCTCGCAAAAACGGGAAATCAGAGCAAAAAGGAAAAACGGAATGACTCTCAAATCCTTGGCAACGACCTATGGACTCAGTGAAAGTGCCGTCTCCCGAATTGCCCGGTCTCATGACACACCAAAACCGACGACAGAATTTCCATCTGACACTCATTGTGACACATGAAATGCTTTTCAGAAAACCGGGATCAGGCTGAATCATCTTGCAAAATAGATATACATAAATTATTTTTGTTTATCTATTGTCTGGGAGGTTCTTATGCAGGTTTCCAAATGGGGTAACAGCTTGGCTGTTCGCATTCCCTCACACATTGTAAAACAACTCGGCCTTCAGGAAGGCGACAATGTCGAGGCTCTTTTTACGCGCCTCAAATCCAAAGAAGAAGCACTCCGCTCCCTGAAAGAGATCGGCAAAAAACTGCCTTCAGGATTTCGCTTTGAACGCCCTAAAGACTAATGTCTCTCTTTCTGGATACGAACATCCTCCTCTATGCCATGATGGAGGAAGGGACAGAGAAGGCTGGTATCGCTGACAGTATTCTTCTGGATCAAGAGTGTCATATTTCGGTGCAGACGCTCAACGAAGCGACCAACACGCTAAGACGTAAAACAAAACTTCCGCTGAACGACATCAAAACACTTATTACGGACTTCCGAGGGCTGGTCACCATTCACCCCATCACAGAGGCCGTTTACAGTCGGGGCTGGGCCATCATTGAACGCTATGGGCTCCAAACCTATGACGCCATGATTTTGGCCTGCGCCATAGACAATGGTATCGAAACCCTACTGTCCGAAGATATGCAGAATGGTCAGAAGATTTTCGATATGGTGACAATCATTAACCCCTTTCAGAAAACTGTCGATTAGGGTTAAACTGGCTTCTCCACGTTCCCAGATTGTTTAACCAACGTCGGGAACAAAAACGCCAACCAGAAGACAGCACGTCGTATTCTTTTTGCTGTTTCAAGGGGTTAGAAAAGTGTCACTGCGGGTTGATGCAGGTTCGAGTCCCGCAGTTCGCACCACCATAACTCATTGTTTTTGTTCATTATTCTGGATTTCCAGAAACACAGACCCCGCAAACTCTTACACAAGCTTTGGCGGGGGACGATGAACAAGGCAGGAACATGCTCCAGTGCCGGGCGACAGGGTTCTATTTCAGGACACGAGTTCCATCACATTTCCGTGATGCTCTTAAAAAGAATGAAATCTGCTTTTCGCTGTTCACCAGATCAAGGAAAATCGCACTGATCCGTGCTGGAACAGCATACGAACGGACACAGGCACTTTTTGCAAAGATCGAACACGCGATGGCTCATGAACCGTGGATTATATCGGATGAGGAAAAGCAGGATTATGCTGACCTTCTCAGACGCTCCATCCTTCCCCCGGAAACCAGCGGAGCTCAGGAAACAAGAGACAGTCTGACAGAGTGCGTACGATCATATCTTGACAATGATAATGCCAGGAATTTCCTAGAGGCCATAATCCAGTCATATGAGCTCGAAATTGCGTCGCTGATCTCCCAATACAAGACCATCAACGCTGAACATCTCCTGTCCCATGTCAGAGAGACAGACCGCATGACGGCGCTCACCGGATATCTCAAGGATACAGCCGGACCCGCAATGGAAAAGCTGAGCCGTTCAGGTGAAATCCTTGCGTCCAGAGTCCAAGGCCATCAGGAAACCATCAAGGTCTTTGAAAATCAGTCTGCACTGTTACGGGAAACATTGGCTCCTGTCTTCCAACAACTGGAAGTGAAACCCTCTCCCCTGTTCTCGGAAGCAGTCTCTACCTTCATGACGTCACCAGAGATTAAAACCAAGCCAAAGAGCGAACTGGCTATGATGACTAACGTCTATCGCAGATGGATTGAAATCAATGGCGATGAACCTATTCGCACTTATTCCAGTAAGCACGCCGATAAATATATCGAAATGATGACCCAAATTCCCGGTACCTATGGAAAGGGTAAAACCAAAGAACTTACGGTTGATGAACTTATTAAATATGCAAAGCGGAACCGCATAAAAGCCCTTCTCAAAACCAAAACCATCAAGAACCATTTCTCCAAGATGTCGATCCTATGGACCTTCCATGAGAAAAAGGAACTGGTGAACCGAGGCTCCAATGTCTTCAAAGACTGGTCTTTTGGCCGAAAACTGAAGGGCGATGGCTATAAAGCGTGGCCTGAGGACGACCTGCGGGAACTCATCAACACCCCATGGCCTCCCGGCCAAATTTCACAAAGAACATTTGGCATGATTGTTGGAATTGGGTCGTATACCGGGATGAGGCTGGAGGAAATATGCCGGTTGCGAAAGCTAGATATCATTAACATCAAAGGTGTCTGGTGTTTCAATATCTGTGAGCATCTGCCACGACGCAACAGACCGGCTGAGGCGTGGAACCCCAAGACTGAGGCCGGTGAAAGGGTTGTTCCCATCCATAGAAAACTGATTGAAGCTGGTATTCTGGAATGGGCCAAGAGTGCCAATTATTACCTCTTTAACGAACTGACGTTCAGCGGGAGAGATAAAAAACGAAGCGTAGGTTTTGGAGGAAAATTCTCAACCTTCAAAAATAGGCTTGGCATTAAGTCCTCTTCTGTTGTTTTTCACAGCTTTCGTCATAATGTCTCCACCAAACTCAGAAATATGCCCGGAGGCGACACCGGCATCAGAGAACTCTGGATTGATGACTTTCTCGGCCATGAATACGGACATCACTCAGAAGGCGTAAAGCGATATCTTGATGGTATCGATCTTGAAAATATCGTTCAGGTGGCTGAGTCCATGCAGTATCCGGATTTCTGGGATATCAGGACACTTATGGGAGAGGTATAAAATTCATTTCCATAGGGTTTTAGTGGCATCTCACCCGCAACAATCGTAATGCCAATAATCCACAGGATTTTAGCTGTAGATGACTATAAGTTTCAGGGGAAAACTTTTTTATTTTTTATAATTTTTTCTCATGTGAGTTGCCGGCATCTTATCCATGGGAAAAGCAGGCAGGGGCATCCTGGACCTACCCCCTCCTTTTCCCTTCTCCCTTAATTTCTGAATTCTGAATTCTGAAGATCAATAAATTGGAAACATGATAACAAATCTTTGGTCTATGAAAACTTTTACCCCTACACCCCAACCTACGAACCTATATATTATTTGCGATAGACTTGCGACATATCAAAACAGAATAAGAACCTATAGAAAATCATGGTGAGAAAATTTTAGTCACCCAACATTTGCCAGAAGGTTTGATTCAGAGCTTTTAACGTCACTATCAACAGAAGCTCTCTGGAATTTCTTTTGTCGTCTTTCCCATGTCCTGCGACATATTCCCAGTTTTTCCCATGGTTTTGTTTTGGACAATGCCTCCCCTTCATAGTGTTCTCTTCTGACAGACCCTGCATTCCTGCGCTTTTTGGCTTGATAAACCTTGTCAGTCTGTTTCCGCCTTTCTTTCTTGATGCTCTTGGAAACCAGACAATCCAGATGCTTCATTTCATCTTCGGTGATCGCAAGTTTTTCAATGATCCGATCAATGCTGTAGGCATAACGCCATGAGCAAAAACCCGGTTTCACATCAGACACATCACACGCAGTCATCAGTTTATTCAGGCTCGTGATATTATCGCTTTCAAAATGCTGAGTCAGATAATCAGAGGGAATAATATCTTCCATCTGGGCTTTCACATAGGGCAACAGCTCATTGGGATTATTCTGGAAATGTGCTGACGCCATGGAAACAGCGATATGACAGAACATATCCCTGTAACCTTCCATGACACTTCCACCCCATCTCAGCTTTGCCAGTTCCTTCAGATCACCAATGATACGCCTTGATTGCTTATAGGGTGAGTTTTTAGAGGCTTTAACAGGAAACTGGACGATATTCCCATTATCAGGATTGTCAGCCTTCAGAGATGCCTTCTGGCTCCATTTCTGGGCATTGTCCCTGTAGGTCTTCTCTCCCTGCTGACGTGCCTTCTTCCTAATAACGTCGATTTCCTGTGCCTGACGGTAGCGTTCCGCTCCTGCATAAGGTGCAATACCCAGAACACGCTGTTTGAAGTCATCCGAGCTATAACGATTATCTGCGTTAAACCACACTGATCGGCATGAATGTCCCAAAGGAGAATATTTGTAATTGATTGATCCTGGAATCCTCAAAACAGTCTGAGCAGAACATGGTGTGATATCTGCCATCAGATAATCCAGACGATTACGCAGATTCCTGTGAATATCCTCAATGACATCAATATAAGAGCGAGGTGAATTTTTCTGCCCAACTTTCCTGCGTCGCCTTCTGATAAACACGGTATCTGTGAATTGCCATAACAGGTAGGCACCACCACCAGACAACACAACTTCCGTAGGCTCAGGTATTTCGTTATTCACGCAATGAGAAATAAGCCATTCAGCTTTGCCTGAATCATCCAGAGATTGCCATTCCTGAAAGAGTTCAGGACGATAGTGATCATTATCAACCCACCTGTCAAAAATGCCTTTTGCCCTGTCTCCCCTGATAAGCTTCCGTTTTTCACCAAGCTTATTGATATCCAGATCAAGCCATGCATGAGATATGGCTGAAATATCCTCTTTTCTCTGGGTCTTTCTAATCTTCGGAAAGAATGCCTGAGAACGATACAGAGCCTCAAATTTATTGCTCTCTATCAAGCCCCTGATTCCCTGCATTCCTTCTTCTGTCGCAGGAAAATACCTTCTGAAGATTCTGTTACCTGGCTTTTGTTCCTGAGTGGCCGGATCATAATATTTTGGACGCCAGAAATCTTTCCAGAATCCTAAAATGCTTACATAGCATTCAGAACCATCCCGATTTGCCGGGAATCTTGAAACATCCCAGAATGTCGAAATGTCAGGGGACAGAAAGCTTTCAGATGAAAACCTCTTTTCATTCAGGCGTTCCCTTCCCTCAGGAATATCATTTTCTTCAATAACTTTTTTACATATCTGTTCCATATTCTGTTTCCCAAAAATTGGGATCACAGAAAGTCTTCATTTGAAAACCATGAGAAGGAAAAGAAAGAAATTCTATTTTTATTGTTGACGTTGTGCTATAATTACTCTATCTACAATCTAACCTAACAAAATCTCTTGCGGGGGCGTTCTCTTCCTCCTCCCTGCAATCCCGCCCTTTAGAGACGCCAATCTCTCAAGGGCTTTTTTATATCTACCATGATTATACATTAAAATCAACAATAAATGAAAAAATCTATGTATATACAGGGATAATATCATTGTTCACGTTTTTCTTTTTCTCTATTGAAATGGCTTTATCCCTACTCTGATTCATTGCTGTCATGGTTGCCTCAATATCTTTTGTTTTCCTCATCTGTTGGAATGCATAAACAGGATTCCTTAGAGCATTTCGCAGAAGTTCGACATCTCCTGTTTTCTGAATGTAGTTATATAGCTCATCAAAATCCTTCTTTGCCTTCAGGTAGCTTTTAACAGAGTTATCAGTCTGCCATTCCCGAAGCTTTCTTTCACGACCAGCTACGTAGAAATCCGCCATCCAATTCAAACAATATAAAAAATCACTCTCATTATTCAGAATATCCAACGCCTTAAAATCATCTCTATCATATCTCAGCTTCTTTAAGGCATTGTTGAATTCCTGGAGCGCCTTACGTGTGGATGAGCCGTTAAACCATTTCTGCCGTTCCACATGATATCTGGTTCTTAATGGCTTCAGGATGCTCTCATGCTTTTCTCTTATCAGCACAGGGTTTCGACTGTTCGGATCAGAAAAGGGCTCTTTGAGAACATGTTTCCATTTCTTATCAAAGTCAGACATCATCTGTAACAGATCATCTGCAAACTTTTGCTGGTTCGCTAGTGTCTCTTTTTCGACAGATGCTTTCCGGTTGGCTTCTTCATTCTGGAAAGCAATGGAAGCCTTCTGTTCACGCGACATACTATCAGTCATCGCAAAATGATCTGCTTTGATGTCAGAAACTCCACTTCCTGACGGAATGCCTTTGGTCGTAAGTTTGGGCACAGACGACAGTAGAGTGCTCTCCGGTATAACCTGAGGCATAGGAGAGAGAATCTTCTCACCTGTCATCTCTGAAGCATTTACTGGGCTCTCACCCTTAGACAGTGCAAAGGTCGTATCCTTTCCTTGTTGTAAGGCTTCAAACAGGTTGGCAAACTCCCCTTTCTTCATTTCAAACAGACGATTGGCAGAACCAAGAAACTTATTATTTTCGTTATTCACGATAATATATGTATTGGCTTTTTCTCCTTTCTGGATACTCACTCCCAGAGCACTTAACCCCTCAACCATTTCTGAAAATGATTCTGAGGTTATACGTAGGTCTCTGATCGACTGTCTCAGCTTTCCGAGGTTAACCCCCTGACGCAAGGCTGATTGATGCTGGATGGCTGTAAAAGCAGATTGCACTGGTTCATACAGGTCTGGTGTATGAGCCTCTATATAATCCGCAATATCAGCCTTCCCTTCATCCCGGAGCTGGCGGATGACTGCAACCTGATGGCGTCCCTTTACAATGTCATGACCAAACAAAACCTCACACGTCCGGGAAATCTTCTCCTGTCTGACTCTCATGTAACTGCTGTCCAGGCATTTGCCAGCACTATTCCGCCATGATGCATAGAGATGATAGTGCTCATCCGCATCAGGTTCACCCGCCTTGGCCTTCCTATGTCTGACTATTGTGCAGGTATCCGGATCAAAGCCAAATTCCACAGCCAACATACTGACACTTTGTAACATCTGCTCATGCGTAATGTTTCGTTTGGGATTGATCTTGAAATGGCACACCGCATATTTGTCGTGGTTGTCTCTGGCTTCATCAAAAGTTTGCATAACATCAAACTCTGATCCTTGAATCTCGTCTATGGATTCATTTCCAGAGCCCCGAAAAACATGATCACAGGTCTCCCCACACCCACGAGAGGCAATAAGAGGCTCTGAGCTGATAATCATCTTCGAATATCCATGATAATACGCTTCATGGTCTTGATGATGTCACGACATTCAGAAACCGCTCGTGATGCGTCCTCATGTCCACCAGCATTCAGATGATAGGCTATCTGGTTCAGGTTATTCCCACATCGTGCAACCTGATTGGTGGCTTCATTCAACTCTGCCAGAAGATATTTCTTTTCGTCATTCACAAAATATCTGGAAGACATCAAAGACCGGAAATAACTGGCGAGATTATGAAACCCGGCTTCACGTCCGGTTTGCTTCCATGCCTCCAGCTCTTCACGGTTTGCACGAATGGAGAGACGGGTTTCCATTCGTCTCATATTTGGCCTTCCTGCTTTGCCTTTATTTATTTCGTTATTTTCCATTATATAAAATTCCTGCACTCAAATGGGGTCAACGGGGTGAAACCCCTTGCCAGTCTGGACGGAGTGAACCGTGAAACGGATCAACGTAGTCCACGCATGGCAATACTATTATAATACATATTTTATATTATAACGAATTTCAGGAATTATTATTATTCAATATTGCAACATACCGAGTTTATATCGGTATGAATTTAATATATTATTATCGAGTTTTTTCTTATTCTCTACCATCTCATTTCCAGAGATATCAGAAAAGGCACTGTTATAGCGCCTCCCCATGATGAAGCATAAAAAGTGTTTTTATAATGTTGCTTTCACTGTGTTTGTGGAAAGCTTGTCATCAACAAAGGCATTCATTTGCTTAATTACCTCATCATTCAAGCGGTTCTCTGCCCCTGTATCTTCGAGAAAAATCTCCATATATGAAACATTCTCCGGATTTCCTGACACGCCTCTTATGTTAACAAATATATATGCCTGTGCTGTCGGTGCGTAATCCGGGTTTTTCCGTGTTGGCACCAGAAGAGAACCTTCTGGTCTTTCACTGATGCTCCCATCTTCCAATGAGTAAATGATGTCCTGAGTATCATTTTTCATGAGATGGATATTATATTTTTCAGCCAAGTCCGCTTTGAGGCCAGTAAAACTTGGTGACGCATCAGCAGGGTAAGAAACTGTCCTCTCTATCTTCGTTATGACATTCCCTGAAACGGGCGGAGAAAATGTTACGCGCAAACCATCTCCCTTTATCAAACATCCTAACTGCATCGGGAAGAATTGTGTCTTAACCTGCACTCCCTTATGTACCACTGTCAAAAAAGTATTGCTCTGATGTGGTTCGCCCTCACAATGAGCCGTCATGATTTTTCTTGCGTCTTCTAATGACATTCCCAACGTCAAGCCGAGAATAGACGCCTGTCCGACACTGTTAGATGGCGCTTTATAGTCAATAACCTGCTTCAGATGCAGACCGCCGTTATCTTCGGGAACTTTGGCCGGTTCTGTCGATAAGCCAAGAATTTTATTACAAGCAGGAGATATCATACCCTGATTACGTGCCATCATGCACTGTACCATTGTCTGAGCAGATGCGGTCACAGGTTGAGCAAGAGTAAAGGCTGTAAAAATGAAAAATATCTTTTTCATCATGATTCCAGAGATTTAACGAATTGAGGATTGTTGTTAATGGCCTGATTGATACAAACCATTGCAGTATTATAATTTTGCCAAATCAGCCTGGTTCGCTTTCGATAACCAACGAATATCAATATCGGAATCGCCATAAAGATATCGATATTTAGAAATGGAAGGATATCTGATTGAGTGAACGTCGGGTGAGTGGCGCGATAGTCTCTATCTGAATGGTAAACACCTCCAAGATTGTTATTTCGAGGAGGAAGATTACTGTAGGCCAGAGTCAGAATTATAAAAGGAAGAAAGATATAACCAAGGTATTTTAGCGTTAGCTCTTTAGTGCCTTTGTAAGCAATCGAATTTGGCAGACACCTGAGGAGATTCCAGCCTTGATTGGTCGTGAAATTCCTGACAACTAAATTATACCCGTTATTATTACCTTTAACGCTTCCCCAGACTACCAATACTGTTTGACCATTACCAATATCACCGTTTACTTCGACTTTCTCCTGTCGGCCACCGGGAGAAACTATCCAGAAATCTTGGTGTTCCTGAGTTGTGCTGGATATCTGAGGAGCGCTTGTCCTGTACACACCATACCCAAGGTCGGTAATCGTACCCTGTCCAGTCGACTGAACTGTAGTCGATGTCCATTTCCGAACGTCTTTTACAGTCCCCTTGATTCCGTTCAGCCAGAATGTTTGGCCCATGACCTCAATATCCATAAGAAGCTACCAAACCGGCGGAAACTGGCGGGATTTCATCGTCATTGTCATGTCTCCATCCTATGAACACCCCCGGAAAACCCGGAAAAATCCACCGGATGTTATCCCTTAAACACCTGTTTTTGTTACACTTCTCCCTAAGCATCCAAACACGAGAACGGATACCAAGATCATGTATCAATAAAGGAGAGGAACAATGACACGATATGGATATGCCAGAGTCAGTACGACGAAGCAGAGCACCGACAGCCAGACCAGCGATCTTCAGAAGGAAGGGATACCACCCGACCGCGTCATTACCGAGACGCTTTCAGGCGCAACATCATGGAAGCAGAGACCAGAACTCAGCCGTTTGGTTCATCGACTGAAGGCAGGTGATACGCTGACGGTTGCGAAACTCGACAGGCTTGGCCGTAATGCCGTGGATGTTCTTTCTTTAATAGACATACTGAAAAAACGGCAGATTGCTGTGCGTATCCTTAACCTTGGGATTGATACCTCAGGCGCAGGTGGTCGCCTGTTCCTTTTGCTTCTCGCTGGTTTCGCGGAGTTTGAACGCAACATTATTCGTGAGCGGATCATGGCTGGCCTAGATGTCGCCAGAGCCAAGGGAAAACGCCCCGGAAGACGTTCTACTCTATCGCCTGAAAAAACAGCTCAGGCACGAGCTATGAAGCAAAGAGGATTGTCCTCCCGCGAAGTCAGTGAACTGCTTCAGGTATCACGTATGACGGCATGGAGAGCCATGAACAGCCTGAAAGCCGTCCCTTAACCTCTGTATCAGCTATGCATTATTAAACGCATGACATGCAAATAATGCATATTCCAAAAACAGGTGATTTTGGGACAAATTTTTAACCAGAACACTGAAGATATCTCCACTCCTGAAAAACTGTCAGAACCAGTGAAAAACGAGGCTATCACTGGCGGAATTTTTCTTTTAATTATGTGAATCACAATAATTTATGGCATAACACGTGACTGAAACGAAAATTCCGGCTCCCAGAAAACGTGGCAGGCCAGCAAAAACAGGCAAGCCCATGTCAGCCTTGGAACGGCAAAAGCGTCGTCAGGCTCTGACCGGTGGGATCACAGACGCCGTGATTGAGGTGATGGCTCGTCCTGTCCATAAGGGGTGGTCTTCTACTGCGGGATTTCTGGACAATGCTTTCGTACGTCGCTCAGACATCTCTTTCCAGTTTACCACACAGGATGTTCTCTCCTTTATTCCAGTGGAATTGCACGATGAGTTCTGGTCCCGCATCCAGCTTTCCATTGCCAGAAAAAGTTTTCAACATGATCTGAGGGAGAGCAAAAAAAATCAGGACGTCCGGAGAACCATGCATGCAACTGTAAGATTCAGAGACGTATTCATATGGGAACTGGTCTACGGAACAATGTTCCATCGGAACGAATATGACAGGCCAATTCAGAAGGCTCTCGATATATTACCGTTCATCGTCAATGGTATAAAGCCGGAAGACGAGCAGAAATATATTGATATCTATGTGGCATACAGAAGTGTGTATGACGCTGAATGGAATACACATTGCAGGCAATTCTCAGAACAACAAAAGAAACAAGAAGAATATTCACCTGCCATGAAGGCTCATACCACCCGGATGGCGAATATCCGGAAGGAAGTCATCTCCTACGAAACCCAAGCCCGTTCCAGGCGGGAAAAATATGATCAGCAACTTGATCGTGATCTTTTCAAAGAAGAATGCATCGCTATCGCCTACTCCTTGTCTGACGAAGAGCTGAAAGCCCGGCACAAGGAAATTCAGACAATAAGGATGAAATAATTCTTATTATGTGAATCACGGAATTTTTCCTGCCCGAGCACGAAAGCGCTCCCCGCTATCATGACAGGTCTTCCCTCCCTTGCCGGTTGTCCGGCCAGAGGGCAAAACAGACCTATTGTTACAAGTCAGGGTTTCTCTTCCATGTCCGCATTGTCTCAGCTTCTCGATACGCTTCGCCATATGGCCGTCACAGAGAGCGAAAAAGGGACGTATTTTGAGGAATTGGTGGTCTGCTACCTGCGGACAGAACCCAGCTATGTCGATCTCTATGACAAGGTCTGGCCTTACAAGGAATGGGCAAAGGAAGAAGGTCATCCTGTCAAGGACACAGGCATCGACCTTGTGGCCAGAGAGCGGGGCACAGGCAATCTCCATGCTGTCCAGTGCAAGTTCTATGGTCCTGACCACAAGATAACCAAGAAGGATATCGACACCTTCTTTTCAGCGTCCGGCAAAAGCTGGTTCTCTCATCGCGTTATTGTTGCAACCACAAACCATTGGAACAGCAACGCCGAAGACACACTGGCCAACCAGCACCCGCCAGTCAGCAAGATTGATCTGCTGGACCTTGAAACCAGTGTCATTGACTGGTCGCAGTATCAACCAAAACAGAAGCCTGTCCTGCGGGAGAAAAAGAAGCCCCGCGAACATCAGGAAACAGCCATCGGAAATGTACTGGCTGGCTTCAAGACCCATAACCGAGGCCGTCTCATCATGGCCTGTGGAACGGGTAAGACCTTCACGAGCCTGAAACTGGCAGAAGAACTGGTTGGCGCTGGTGGTCGCGTCCTGTTTCTGGTTCCCAGCCTATCCCTGCTTTCCCAGTCCCTGACGGAATGGACCCAGGAAAGTCAGGTTCCCCTGCATAGCTTTGCCGTCTGTTCAGACAGTGATGTGGGAAAGAAAAAAGCGTCCAACGACGACGAAATCAAGGTCAAGGTTCACGAGCTTCGTTATCCTGCGACCACAAACCCCGAGCGACTGGCGACCGAATATCAGAAACGTCATGACGCCACCCATATGACGGTGGTGTTCTCCACCTATCATTCTATTGATGTCATCAGTCAGGCCCAGAAAGACTACGATTTCCCGGAATTCGATCTGATTGTCTGCGATGAGGCTCACCGGACAACAGGCGTGACCTTTGGTGGGGAAGAGAACGACAGCGCCTTTGTGAAGGTTCACAATCAGGATTATCTGCACGGTGAGCGTCGCCTTTACATGACCGCTACCCCCCGCATTTATGGCGATGTGGCTCAGGAAAAGGCCGAAAAGGAAGGAGCCGTCGTCTATGGCATGAACAATGCCGGGATTTTTGGCCCCGAGTTCCACGTCATCACCTTCTCCGAAGCCGTCAGACGCAAACTGCTGGTTGATTACAAGGTGATCGTGCTGGCCGTGGATGAGGGAACTGTCAGCGCAAGGCTTCAGAAGCTTCTGGATGATCCTGATAATGGCCTGAAGGTCGATGACGCTTCCAAGATTGTGGGATGCTGGAAAGCTCTGGCCAAGATCGGTCTGTCACAGGATGGCGTGGAAGACCCCGACCCAATGAAACGGGCCGTGGCGTTCTGTCAGGTCATCTCCCCTGACTACAAGGGACGCGCCCACAAAGTCAGTTCCATCCAGATTGCCGACATGTTCCAGAAGGTGGTGGAAGAATATCAGCAACAGGACGGTATCGAGCCAGAGGCACGTCTGACCTGCGAAGCGAAACACGTCGATGGCGGGATGAATGCCAGTGAAAAGGAAGGCAAACTCTCCTGGCTGAAAGAGGAAACCCCGGACAAGACCTGTCGGGTGCTGTCCAACGTCCGCTGTCTTTCTGAAGGCGTGGATGTCCCCGCTCTGGATGCTGTCTTGTTCCTGACACCCCGCAACTCTCAGGTCGATGTGGTGCAGTCAGTCGGTCGCGTGATGCGGAATGCACCAGGCAAGAAACGGGGCTATGTGGTTCTGCCTGTTGTCATCCCAGCGGGAACACCTCCCGAACAGTCACTGGACAATAATCAGGCTTACAAGGTGGTCTGGCAGGTTCTTCAGGCTCTGCGGTCCCATGATGACCGCTTTGACAGCATGGTCAACAAAATGGACCTTCAGGCAAAACCTGACACATCCCGCATGGAAGTGATCGCTGTCACAAAGACGATCACCCCGAAGACAAAAGCCCTGACCACAGGGACAGCCCAGAAGGCTCACTCTTCCTACGATATTGGAAAGAAAGCTTCTCGTCCCAGCGAAGAACAGTTCAAAATGGAGTTCGAAGTCGGGGAAATCGAACGCGCCATCTATGCGAAAATCGTCAAGAAAGTTGGCAATCGCCACCATTGGGAAGACTGGGCCGGTGATATTGCAAAAATCGCCCAGACCCACATTACCCGTATCACCACCATTCTTGAGAACCGGGAGAATGTTGAGGCTCGTAAAGCCTTTGAGCAGTTTGCGGGAGACCTGCGTTCAGAACTGAACGACAGCATCACAGATGAGGAAATCATCGAGATGCTAGCCCAGCACCTAATTACCCGTCCGGTGTTTGAAGCCCTGTTCTCAGGACACAGCTTTGTCTTCGACAATCCCATGTCAAAGGCCATGCAGTCCGTGCTGGATGCTCTGGACAGACACAACCTGCACAAGGAAGCGGACACGCTGGAAGCGTTCTATGCCAATGTGCGGGAACGTGCTTCCGGGATTGATACAGCCTATGGTCGTCAGAAGGTCATCAAGGAACTGTATGACGGGTTTTTCCAGACAGCTTTCCCCCGCCTGAAGGAACGGCTTGGCATCGTTTATACCCCCATTGAGGTGGTGGACTTTATTATCTGCTCCATCAACGACGTCCTGCAAAACGAATTCGGTCAGACGCTGGGAAGCAAGGGCGTCCACATCATGGACCCCTTTACAGGCACCGGCACCTTCATCACCCGCCTGTTGCAGAGTGGTCTGATCACAAAGGAACAGCTCCTGCACAAATATCGGCAGGAGCTTCATGCCAACGAAATCGTCCTGCTGGCTTACTACATCGCTTCCATCAATATCGAAGCCACATTCTCGGACCTGATGGACGGAGCCTATGAGCCGTTTGAAGGCATCTGCCTGACGGATACCTTCCGTCTCAGTGAACCGCATGATCTGATCGGGTCCACGCTGGAAGACAACAATAAGCGTATCAGAAAACAGAAAAAGCTCGATATCCGGGTTATCATGGGGAACCCGCCTTATTCGGTTGGTCAGGAAAGCGGAAACGACAATAACCAGAACGTATCGTATCCCGCTCTGGATAAGCGATTAAAAGAAACGTATGTCGCACGGTCATCTGGTAATCCCCGAAGTCTTTACGATAGCTACATTCGCAGTCTTCGCTGGGCGTCAGACCGTATTGGCAGACAGGGTGTCATAGGATTTGTGACTAACGCAGGTTTCTTGGACGCCAAGAACTCCAATGGCCTACGTCAGTGTCTGGCAGAGGAATTCTCCTCCATTCATGTTTTCCATCTGCGTGGAAATCAGCGGACCTCAGGCGAAACCTCTCGCAAGGAAGGTGGCAAAATTTTTGATGCCGGGAGTCGTGCTCCGATTGCTATTTCTATCATGGTCAAGAACCCGGATGCAAAGGAACAGAGACGTATTCTGTTCCATGACATAGGAGATTATCTGACCCGTGAGCAGAAGCTGAAACGCATTGAAGAACTGGCCAGCGTCAATGGCATAACAAATACAGGTCTATGGCACAGCATCCTACCTGATGATCATGGCGATTGGCTCAGACAAAGAGACGACAGTTTTGGAAATTTTATTTCTTTAGGAAACAAAAAAAATTCAAATGAAACTACAATTTTTAGCAATTACTCCGCTGGTGTGAAAACCAATAGAGACGCTTGGGTATATGGATTTTCATTCAGCAAGGTTGTTTGCAATGTTAAGCGAATGCTTGATTTTTATGAATCATGCACATCCCACAAATTTCATGGAGATGCAAATGATCCAAAGAATATAAGCTGGTCTTGGATTCTTCGAGAAAAATCTCAAAAGAAAATAAAAATATCATTCCAGAAACACCATATGTCGAAATCTTTATTTCGACCATACTGCCATGAGTATTTATACTATGACGCAAATTTAAATGAAAATAGATATCGTATGCCTTACGTATTCCCATATGGCAACGAGGAAAATTTTCTTATTTGCATCAAAGCACGCGTACCAGATGATGGCTTTTTTGTGATAATGACGAACAATATATTTGATCTCCAATCAGATGGAGGGACTCAGTGTTTCCCACTTTTCGTATATCACGAAAATAAAAATACCTCAGACCATCCCGACCTACTGACAGATTCCTCCAAGGGGAGACTGACTAGACAGGACGCCATCACCGATGAGGGGCTGAAGCATTTCCAGGATGCCTATCCAGGTCGGGTCATCAATAAGGAAGACCTGTTCTATTATGTCTATGGCCTTCTGCATTCCCCTGAGTATCGGGAACGTTATGCGGACACCTTACGAAAGGAACTCCCCCGTATTCCCCGTGTAAAGACATATGAGACTTTCAGGGCGTTCTCTGATGCCGGTCGCAGACTTGGTGAGATGCATGTCAATTTCGACAGCCAACCCATCTATGAAGGCGTCAAGATCGATTACGGCAAAGGACCGCTGACACCTGAAGCCTTCCGGGTGGAAAAGATGAAATACGGCAAGGGGAAAGACAAAAGTATCCTACATTATAATGACCGTATCACCGTCATAGGCATTCCTCTGAAAGCCTATGATTACGTGGTAAATGGCAAATCTGCTCTGGACTGGGTTGTCGAACGTCAGTGCGTGAAGACCGACAAAGCCAGCGGTATCGTCAATGATGCCAATGACTGGGCTATTGAGACCATGGATAACCCACGTTACCCGCTGGAACTGTTCTTACGTGTGATTACTATCAGTCTGGAAACCATGAAAATCGTGAACGGGTTGCCTCCACTGGATATTCTGGAAAGCTAAGGAAAATTTCGATAATGTATTATTTTGTTATTGTACAAACAAATGAAAAACTCACCAAATCTGATGATTACCGCACATATATCCAATATGATTCAACAGATTTAGAAAGCATTAAACAAAATGTTGTTCGACCTTTCCTTGAAAATATAGATCTCCATTTTGAAGGTAATTTCATAAAAAAATCTGATATCAAGCATATCTCCATTAAAGAATCTCCTAAGCCTATAGCAACCCTTCAAGAAGAAGCTTACGAAAAATTACCTCAAGGATTTTTTGTAGTCTTAACTTCCGAGACAATAGTTCGCGAAAAAAATGGTCTGACTGATATAACAAATTCAGTTTTCAACTCTGTCAGAGCATCAATCTCCACTAAAATACCCACAAATACAGGAAACAAAAATGATATTTTTTCTTCAAAGAGGGTTTTTATTGTTCACGGCCGAGATAATCTAGCAAAAACAGAAACGGCCCGATTAATCGAAGCATTAGGTTTAGATGCCGTAGTTTTACACGAACAAATAAATTCAGGAAAAACTATTATTGAAAAAATAGAACAAGAAACAGATTGTGGATTTGCTATAGTTTTATATACGCCTTGCGATCTTGGACGAATTTCTTCTGAAGTAGACGAACAACCACGGGCACGTCAAAATGTTATTTTTGAACATGGTTACCTGACCGCAAAGCTAGGACGTGATCGTGTCTGTGCTCTGAAAAAAGAGAATATTGAAACACCATCGGATATTAGTGGTGTTGTCTACACGAACATGGATAGCGAAGGAATGTGGAAATACGCTGTCGCCCGGGAACTTCAAGCTGTAGGTTTTATTATCGATATGAATAAGGTCCGCTGAAGAAGATGGGACTGTCACAAATACAGATCATCCGCTCTCTTGGAGATGCATTAGCGTGGCTAGAAAAAGAAGTCCAATGGGGTGTAAACCCCGCTGAGTTACGACATCTGACTGGTAGAATTGGTGAACTTTATGTCGCCATGAAAACCCGAGGTCAAATGGCTCTGGAAGTTAATCAAAAAGGCTACGATGTTGTTTCAGTCGAGGGCGAACAGATATCCGTAAAAACTGTCACTTCTACTCAATATATTCGGTTTAACAAAAATACCTTGGATGTTGTTCATCGTGTCATTGTCCTACGGCTAAATTTTGATGGTGATGAGATTTCCATTGAGGAAATCGAAGATAAATCTGCTTCAGATTTTTGGCTCCAGTGCCGAGAAACACAAGATTCCTTTATCTACTCTCCTTACCAACAAAAGGTGTTGATACCCTTAAATGATCAGAAACAGATCAGGCGGGCATCCTATGGCCCTTATGAAATCATTGAATACGAAAGTGGGACAATCCAAATAGAAAAAAATGGTATTCCTGAAACTGTGACTAAACCTGCATTACGTGAACTCGCTACCTCACTCGGCGTCAACCTTCTTAATAATATGGGTAATGCACGGAATACGCGCCAGTTGGGCTCTGAAGTAATTTCAGCCATTGAAACCTTACAGAAGACACCATCATTTTAATGACTTTCTAAGTCTGTCGTTTCGTTTAGGTAGTCCCTAAAGGGACATAGCCCCCTACCCCGGTATTATGTGCCTTTAGGGTCTATAATGGAATTAGGGAACGGTTAGTCCCGCCATCCCTATAACCCATAAGGAACGAAAGGTATGAAATACGGATACGCACGAGTAAGCACATCAGATCAAGACCTGACCATACAGGAAACAGCACTCCAAAATGCAGGATGTGAAATTATCCGCGGTGAAAAGGTCTCTGGAACTAGCCGGGAAGGCAGAAAGGAACTGGATAATTTACTCCAGTTTTTAAGGGCCGGTGATTCGTTGGTGGTCACTCGTATCGACAGGTTAGCGAGATCAATCAGTGATTTGCAGGATATTGTCAGATACCTGGAAGATAAAAAGGTATCATTAATTTGCACTCAGCAACCCATAGATACATCCAACGCTGTAGGGAAAATGTTCTTGAATCTCCTTGGTGTCTTTGCTCAATTTGAGACTGAACTGAGAAAGGAACGCCAGCTTGAAGGTATCGCCATAGCCAAGGCAGAAGGTGTCTATAAAGGCCGTAAGCAATCTTATGACCATGGTCGAGTGAAACAACTCAAAACCAACGGATTAGGTGTAGCGGAAATTATGAGACAAACAGGGATATCAAAAACTCATATTTACCGCATTCTAAACTGCTATGGTTTGCCCATTAATGTTGATGCAGACATACCTACAAATGAGCATGTCATGTAGAAACTGCTGACCACGCTGTTTGCAAGCAGGAAACCAAATCTTCTGGGATCATCCGCGCTCCAAAAGTCAGCTTGTGTGTCCCAGCATTTGCTTCCCTTAAAAACCTTGACCGATTTCACACAAAGTCTTACACAAACTCTTACACAAGCGTTCAGAATATTGTTTGAAAACAATACGTTATAGATTGTACGATTTGCTTCAGTGGGTTCGAGTCCCGCAGTTCGCACCACAGACACCTGAAATAGCACGATTTTTCGGCTGAATGAGGGGCAAAGGCTGTCTTTGCTCCATCGTCCTTCCCCACTTGAGGGAAGATTTTATGCTCCGTGTCCGAGGCACTACCTACCACTTCCGCCGTATCGTTCCCCCTGCCCTGCGAGCAGCCTTAAACCGGCGGGAAATCTGGGTTTCCCTGAAAACTGGCTACCAGAACGAAGCCCGCAAACGCGCTTCTCTGCTTCACGCCAGAACCACTGAACTGTTCATACAGGCCCATCTGGACCTCTTGGAACCAGACGCTTTAAGCAGGCTTGAAGGACTGCGGGTTTCACTGCGGGATTTGCAGAGCGTGAACCTGCCTTCATCTGCTCAGGAAACGGGGTCCTTGCCAGTTTCAGCACCGATGCCAAAACCCCGGACAGTGAAGAAAACGACCAAAGCACCCAAAGCCCAACCTTTAATGCTCTCCGGTACCCTGAAACGCTTTGTCCTGGACAGTCCTCATGCCAGCGCCGACACCAAGAAAGCCACGCAACGGGCGGTAGAGTTG
>NZ_LHZV01000064.1 GCF_001581005.1 Acetobacter orleanensis | reverse complement strand
GCGGTTTCTAAGCGATCAAACACTCACTGTCAACACGCTTCAAAATTTTATTCAGACTGGCGGGAAACCGGGACTGAATCGAGTTTCACCCCATCTGAAAAACCCCTTCAGGCGCCTCTTTTAATCATTAAAGAAAATCCATTTTTTGGATTTAGGCGTTAAGCGTGAGCTTTTCATAGGTGCGGAACCACGAGACAAAGCGCTGCACGCCGTCTTCCAGCACGGTTGTGGGGTGCCAGCCGGTAAGAGACTGAATGGCGTCAATACTGGCCCATGTCTTTTCCACATCGGCCTGCGGGCGCGGCAAAAGGCGTAGATTCGCTTTCCGGCCCAACTCGGCTTCCAGCAGAGAGACAAGATAGCGCACGGATTCCGGCCTGTGGTTGCCGATATTCAGCACCCGCGCCTCCCCTGCTTCTGGCGGCTTTTCAAACACAGCCAGAACGCCCGCGACCACATCCGCAATATAGGTGAAGTCTCGCGCTAGCCCAGCGCCCTCATACAGGGTGACGTCTTCCCCCCGTACAATGGCGCGGGCAAAGCTGTAATAGGCCATGTCCGGACGACCCCACGGCCCATAAACCGTAAAGAACCGCAGGCCTGTTTGCGGCAGACCATAGAGATGGCTGTAGGTGGAGGATGTGAGTTCTCCCGCCCGTTTTGTCACAGCATAAAATGAGCCGGGCTCATCCACCCTGTCCGTTTCACGGAACGGCATGGACGTATTCCGCCCATAGACGGATGAGGAGGAGGCATAGACCAGATGGTCCAGCCGCTTCAGTTTGCGGGCAAACTCCAGCACAGCGACATGGCCGAGCACGTTACTATCCGCAAACACATACGGGTCACGCATGGAATAGCGCACGCCAGCCTGCGCGGCGAAATGGAAAATACCCCGAATATCGGGTTCTAGCGCTGCCAAAGTATTCAGCGCGTCAGGCTGGGTCAGATCAAACTGGTGAAATACAAAACCCGGCGCCTGCCCAAGCCGCTCCAGACGAGCCAGCTTGAGTGCGGGGCTATAATATGAGTTGAGGTTATCGATTCCGATAACCCGCTCCCCTCTGTCCAAAAGCGCCCGGCTGACATGATAGCCAACAAATCCGGCTGCCCCGGTTACTAAAAACGTCACGCTACTGCCCCGTTACATTCCCGCCGCCGGGGCTGAATGCACCCCGTAGCCAGAATGCTTTGTGTCAGGATTTTTTCTCCAGAGACGGTGCTTCCACCCGATCACCCACAGTAATGCCTAACTTGGCCGTAACACCACCCGCCAGTTCCAGCGTGGCCGTCACCGGGCCATGGCTGCTGATATGAGCCAGACTGCGTGGCACGGCATTTTCTGCAATGGCCTGAATCCGATGATCTGTCCCGATGAAGACGATGTCTAGCGGGACCAGTGTATTTTCCATCCACATATCGCTCTGCTGCGGGGTGGCCCACAAGAACAACATGCCGTTATCCGCAGGTAGGCTCGTGCGGAACATTTCCCCCACCTGCTGCTGGCGAAGGGTTGTAGCCAGTTCTACCGAGAAAACATGACGACCACTTGCTGAGGCAATTGTGAGGTTTTCCTTCGGCAGTGTTGCCTGAGCCTGTGTGGGTTCCCCCATCTCATCGGCCCGAGCCGGACCGGTTCCCAGCAGAAGGCCCGCTGCCAGACAGGTGGCGACCATGCCGCAAATACCCTTTTTCACTCACAAACTCCTGTTAGTCGGCACGAAGAAACGGATTGTTCTTACGTTCCTCACCTAATGAGGTCGCGCCACCGTGCCCCGGCATAATGACCATATTGTCTCCAAGTGGAAGTAATTTCTCCTTAAGATTGCTTATTAAGAGGGAACTATTTCCATAAGGAAAATCCGTACGGCCAATTGTACCACGAAACAGTGTATCCCCTGCAAAAATGAAACCAGCGTCTTCATCCACAAACACAACATGGCCGGGCGTATGGCCGGGAATATGGCGGACTAGAAAACTGCGGCCGAGCAGGTCCAGACGGTCTCCATCCTGCGTGTATCGGTCCACTGTTGCATTTTCCAGACCGGGCAGACCGAAGTGCCGGGCCTGATCAACAATGGAGGATAACAGAAAGTCGTCCTGCTTATCCGGCCCGATAACCTCTGGTGCCTTGCCCTGCGCCTCCGCCAGAGCGCGGCATAACGGGGCGACACCGCCCGCATGATCAAGATGACCGTGGGTGATGAGAATCGCATCCACCGTCAGATTCTGCTTGCGGATGACGTCCATCAGGAAATCCGCATCCCCACCGGGGTCCACAACCAGCGCGTGGCGGGTGGCGTCATCCCACAGCAGAGAACAATTCTGGCGGAACGGGGTAACAGGCAGAACCTGCAATTGCATACCGGGATAGATTAAGTGCACGGCGTCAGGCTCCTTTGAAAAAAAAACTGCCGCATGCAAAGCACGGGCAGTTTTTCAAACTTTAATTCCTGATTTAAAAAATCAGGAAGGCAGAACCCAGCCAGTTGCCGGGATATCAAAATGCTTGCGCAGATCATGGGCCGGAATGTTGGTAAAGTCTTTATCAAACGTCTTGATCAGCTTGGCCGTAGCAGGCTTGCTCAGATGCTGACGAATTTCATGCAGCACAGGCGCCGGAGCGGCCAGCACAAAGCCGTCAATTGCCTTACCGCTGTTGATCAGAGCGTTCATACGGTCAGCCACAACGCGTGCAAAGCCGTCTTTGGCGGCGTCTTTCGGGGTCGCGCCTGTTGGCATTTTGCCCGGAGTCGCTTCGTGCTTTTCGCTGTCGAAGTCCTGCACGTCGTGCATTTTGCCTTCGCTGTCATGCAGGAAGCGCACTTTCCCACCATCTGCCACAACGTAAATAACGCGACCGTCTTGTGATTGGACCATAAAATTACTCCTCAAGGCTCTCAAAAGCACATGCGTTATGACATGGGCGTTCTTTCTCTGCGTATCAAGCCCCTGCCCCCTTGGAAACCTTCCACAAAGGCAGGCCAGACTCCCCCTTCATTCCGTGGGCACAACCAGCAAGGGCTGGTATAGACTGGGTCTTATGACTGTTCCTCTTTCCGCCCCCCAGCCGCTGACACCTCTGGACCATGCCCTTCTCTGGGTGCTTGAAGGCCATGCCGTAGTGCTTGCCACTGTTGTCGGGACGTGGGGCAGTTCTCCCAGACCGGCAGGCAGCCTGATGGCCATCAGCAGCACCGGCCGGGTAGAAGGGTCTGTAAGCGGCGGATGCGTGGAAACCGATGTGATTACCGCAGCACAGGCCATTATGGCTGGCGCGCCGCCGGAAGTGCTGTCCTACGGCGTGACCAGCGCCCGCGCGTGGGAAGTCGGCTTGGCCTGCGGGGGCAAGCTGGATGTGCTGGTAGAAGCTATCAACTCCTCCGCCTGCCCGTCCGGCACGCTGCCAGAAGGTTTGCTGGCTGAAGCCTGCGCGCGCCAGAATGCCCGGGAAGGTGTTTTGCTGGCCCGTACACTGGATGGCGCGAAGCATACACTACTGATGGGGGCATTACCTGACGAGATCACCCCCGTCTTTCCAGCGGAATTGCTGCCTTCTGCTCTGGCCAGTCTAGAATCTGGCCGGTGCCGGAATGAAACCGATGCACAGGGGATGGACTGGTTTTTGCAGCCTCTCACACCCCCACCGCGCCTGCTGATTGTGGGCGCTGTGCATATTGCCCAGCATCTCGCCCTTCTGGCCCGCATGACGGGTTTTTCCCCGGTTGTGATTGACCCGCGATCCGCCTTGGCGACCCCGGATCGCTTCCCCGGCTTTATTCTTGGGGAAACGCTCCTGACGGAATGGCCGGATGACGCCCTTGAAGAACTGGGGGTGGATGACATGACCGCCATTGTCACGCTGACTCACGATGCCAAACTGGACGACCCGACTCTGGAAGTCGCCCTGCGCAGCCCAGCTTTTTATATAGGGGCGCTGGGATCACGCAAAACACAGGCCAGCCGGGTTGCGCGGTTGCGTGAACTCGGGTTTTCCGAGCAAGAGATTAGCCGGATCCATGGTCCCGTCGGCCTGGCAATTGGCGCAATTGGCGCGGAAGAAATTGCTCTCTCTATTCTGGCACAAATTGTCGCGGTGCGTCGCAAGGCCGCACTAGCGGACAATCCGGGATGGTAACGCACCCTCAAAACGCGCCGATGGCCATTGTTCTGGCTGCGGGCCGCTCCTCCCGCACAGCCCCGGTCCATAAGCTGCTGGCGCCTGATGCGCAGGGTGTGCCCATGCTGGTACGCACCACCGCAACTGTTCTGGCGAGCAACGTGGGCAAAGTGGTGGTCATTTTACCACCGGACCGGGCAGACCTCTCTTCTCTTTTAAATATGGCTTTTCCAGCCCCCCCCCGACTGGAAATACGGATTGCGCAGGACGCACGGGATGGACTTTCCGCCTCTCTGCGAGTCGGGGTAGAGGCAGCGCAGGCGGAACAGGCGTCGGCCCTGCTGGTGTGTCTAGGGGATATGCCCCTTGTTTCGGTCTCCTTGCTTAACGCCCTCCTGCGCGACCACGCCACCTTCAAGGCTCCGGCCACGGCACCAGACCGGGGAGACGGCAAACCGGGCAATCCTGTTGTGTGGGACGCCAGCCAGTTTCCGGCTCTTGCTGCGGTAGAGGGTGATCAGGGAGGACGGGCGATTCTCCGCGCTCTCGGCCCAGCCGTGCATCGGGTTGCGGCCCGCATGGAGGAACTGGTGGATTTTGATACCCCGGAACGATTGGCCGCTTATGCCCGCTCCGCGCAGCTCCCCGGTTGACCGCACGGGCACACACCCCGAAAACTGAGGGTCTGTCGGCACGGAGCCGGCCAGCGCCTGCGCTGAAAACCAGAAGAGATCCTTATGAGCAAAATTCTGCGCACCAACCCCAACCCGATTCTCTCCGCTGCGGTTGAGTATCACGGCTTTATTTTCACGCAGGGCGTTGTCGCCCGGAATCTGGATGCCGATGCGGAAGGCCAGACCCGTGACATTCTCGAGCAGATCGACACCCTGCTAGAGCAGCATGGCACGGATAACACCCGCCTGCTTCAGGCCCAGATCTGGCTGAAAGATATCAAGGACCGTGATGCCCTGAACAAAATCTGGAGCGCATGGCTGCCGGAAAATGCGGCCCCTGCCCGCGCCTGCGTGCAGGCCGTGATGGCAGACCCGCGTATTCTGGTCGAAATTATGGTTACCACAACGAAATAACCAGTCTATCTCCAGCCCCATGTGTCTCACATCAGCGTGGCATCTCTGCCACAGCAAGGTCGAATCCATGGGGCTGGAACAGATCAGCAACTTTTTCCAATATTGTCCGGAAGTGCCGGAATTTGGGCAATGCCGTGGCAGGTCATAGGATTTTATTCCTATTTTCTTATTTTGAGGGGGACGGATTCATCAAACCCGACCCGATGCAATTTTGCCCCGCAATGAACGCTTGCCTGACTTGCGCAGATGTTTATACCTGAACCCCACATTGACTGAACCGTGATGCAAGAAAAGGCACGCTGAGATGCGACAGAAACGGCCCGGAAAATTTAACCTCGCGATGGCCGTTGTTTCTCTTCTGTCGTTATCCGCCTTTGTTCAGCCTGCCTCCGCCAAGGCCCGTCATTCTGTAAGCCACGGGCACCGCAGTAGTTCCCTGCATAAAATCACCTTTTCTTCCGCATCCTACCACGCAGCAGGCCGTTATGCCGCTGGCCGTTGGCACCCGGCTTCAGGCCGCCGGTTTGTTGCCCGCCGCAACTATGGTGGTGGTCACGTGATTCAGTGTGTTGCCTACGCAAAATCCGCTTCTGAAGTGATGCTGCACGGCAACGCGCGGGACTGGTGGCACAATGCCGCTGGCGTTTATGACCGCGGCAACGCACCGGAAACGGGTAGCGTGCTGAACTTCCGCAGCATCCGCCGTATGCCACTGGGCCACGTGGCCGTGGTGCGCAGCGTTATCAACAGCCGCACAATCATTATTGACCAGTCTCACTGGGCACAGGCTGGTATCAGCCACAACGTGCCAGTGATTGATGTGTCCCCCAACAATGACTGGTCAGCCGTCCGCGTCGCACTGAACAACCGCGCAGGCACTTACGGCTCCATTTATCCGACCTACGGCTTTATTTACCCGCGCACACCGGGTGAGCATGGCAACCGCCGTAACGATGTGATGATGGCTTGGGCCAAGAAAGCCAGAGCACAGGGTGGCGAAACCCAGCTGGCGCAGGCTCCGGAAAATGCGCACCCCATCACCAGTGGCGCGCAGGACAACGCTATTACCTTTGATGGCCAGCAGTAAGGCCTTCCGCCTCTCCTGAGGGTTCAGCAATAAGAACCGCCCCGGCTTATCCGGCGGCGGTTTTTTTTGTATCCGCATTTTTCTTGCTGCGTGCTTTCTGTACTGATAGGTAAACAATGAACCGATCAGTACAAAGAAAGCGCAATGACCAGACCTCTCCTCCCCCCATTCACCGAAGAGACAGCCCCGCAAAAAGTCCGTGCGGCAGAAGATGCTTGGAACAGCCGCGACCCTGCGCATGTTGCGCAGGCCTATACGCCGGACTGCTCTTGGCGCAACCGGACTGAATTTATTGAGGGCCGGGAGGACATCATCGCCTTCCTGACCCGCAAATGGCAGCAGGAACAGGACTACCGGCTGATCAAGGAACTCTGGGGATTCCGGCTGAACCGCATGGCGGTGCGCTTCGCTTATGAATGGCATGACAAAGCAGGCGAATGGTTCCGGTCCTATGGCAATGAACTGTGGGAATTTGAGGATAACGGCCTGATGCGCAGGCGTGTTGCCTCCATCAATGACCTGCCCATCCTTCAGGTTGACCGGAAACTACTCTGGACCGGGCCGCGCCGCCCGGATGATTTTCCCTCTCTAAGCGCGCTGGGACTTTAAGGCTCGTGGCGCGTAGCGTTGCTGAAAAAGCCGATATTCTCCCCCTTCTGGCCGAAGTTTTCCGCGAGCATGGCTATGAGGGTACCAGCCTAAGCCTGATAACGCAGGCCACAGGGCTGGGCAAAGGCAGCCTCTATCACTTCTTTCCCGGCGGGAAAGAGGAGATGATGGTCGCTGTGCTGGCTAGTATCGACCTCTGGTTTGAAACAGAGATTTTCCAACCTTTGCAAAACGCGGCCTCTCCGGACGTGGCGATTGACGCCATGTTTACAGCCGTGCGGACCTATTTTGCCTCTGGCCAGCGTGTCTGTCTGGTCGGGTTATTGGGACTGAGTGACAGCCGGGACCGATTTGCCGAGGCCATCCGGCGTTACTTTGCCCGCTGGGTTGAGGCACTTGCCATCGCCCTGCGCCACAGGGAGCAGACCAATCAGGCCGCGCGCGAACATGCGGAGCAGATTGTAGCCGGTATTCAGGGCGCTATTGTGCTGGCGCGGGCGCTGGATGCACCAGATGTTTTTGATCGTATCCTGAACGAGATGAGCAGCAGACAGACCGCCAAAAGCGGTGAATAATCATGCGGCGGGCTGCCCAGCCAGAGACTTCAGACACCGCCTCTGCCATAGCTGTTAAGGAAACCAATCGCTTTGCTGCTGACTGCTTCTCTGCCGTGCCTGATTGTTATCCTGAACTGGCTCTGGCCACTGGCCCTGCCTCTGGCACTAAAAATCTCTCTGGCGTTTCTTATGCTGGGGGCGTCGCAATATCTCTTCTGGTGTAAGCTCTCTTCCGGCTCGGTCTTTGTGCCGGAATTTCCACGCCCGGTGATTATCCTGTTCAACTGGGCGTTCGGGGCCATTCTTTTTTTGGCTTTGTTGCAGATCGTGCTGGATGTTGGCGCACTGGTTGAGGCGGTGGTGCGGGGGCAATTTGTCTCCATCCCCGATTCTGTGCGCTTTGCCGCTGCCGGGGCGGCTGGGCTGCTGGCTGCCGTCGCTGTTGCGGGCGCAATCCGGGTCCCGCCAATCCGCGACGTTACGGTGACAATTCCCGGCCTACCGCCTGCTTTTGAGGGCTACCGCCTGCTCCAGCTCAGTGACCTGCATATCAGCCGCTTGTTTCCCGCACGCTGGACACAGGCCGTGGTCACGCGCGCCAATGCTGCCGGGGCGGACCTGATTGTTGTTACCGGAGACTTTATTGATGGCTCCGTTGCCATGCGCCATGCAGATAGTGCGCCGCTGCAAAACCTGCACGCGCCGGACGGTGTGTTCGCCATTCCCGGCAACCATGAATATTTTTTTGATTACGCGGAATGGATGCGCCACCTCTCGGACCTTGGCATGTCCATGCTGCTTAATGCCCACACAGTTCTCACTCGCAATGGCACGCATCTGGTGATTGCAGGGGTGACAGACCTTTCTGCTTCGGGCCACGGCCAGATCGGACCAGATCTGCCAGCGGCTCTGACAGGCCGCCCACCCCTTGCCCCCGTTGTGCTGCTGGACCACCAGCCACGCGAGGCAGAAAAAGCCGCCGCGCAGGGCGTTGCCTTGCAACTGTCCGGCCACACACACGGGGGCATGCTGCCGGGCCTTGCCCGTCTTGTGGCGCGCGGTAATAACGGCTTTGTTTCTGGCCGTTACGCTGTTGGAGGTATGACGCTCTATGTCAGCAATGGCACTGGTCTTTGGCCCGGTTTTGCCCTGCGGCTTGCCTGCCCGCCAGAAATAACGCGTTTCTGCCTGCGGTCTGATCAGATGCCGGAGGGCAGGTAGCGGGAAGACACCTGCTTCCAGCGCGTTTTATACCGACCATTTCAATAAAAAAGGCGGCCCATCATGGAGCCGCCTTTTTTCATAATGTCTTTATGGAAAACAGTTTATTCCATCCATTCCGCAATATCAGGGCAAGAGCAGATCAGGTTCTTGTCACCATGCACGCTGTCAATACGGCCAACTGGCGGCCAGTATTTGGTGGCGAACTTAACGCCCGGCGGGAAGCAGGCATCCTGACGGGTATAAGCCTGCGTCCACGGTTCTGCCGTTACCACGCTGCCAGTATGCGGCGCATGGCGCAGGGCGGACTCTTCCGCAGTGATCTTGCCGTCTTCAATTGCCCGGACTTCTTCCCGAATGGCCAGCATGGCATCACAGAACCGGTCTAGTTCGGCTTTGCCTTCAGATTCCGTCGGCTCAATCATGAAGGTGCCAGCCACCGGGAAGCTGACCGTCGGCGCATGGAAACCGTAATCGACCAGACGCTTGGCCATATCATCCACCGTGACCCCGGCGATGTCTTTCAGAGGGCGCAGGTCGAGAATGCACTCATGCGCAACCCGGCCTCTAGCCCCGCGATACAGCACCGGATAGGCTCCGGCTAAACGGCTGACAATGTAGTTAGCGTTCAGAATGGCGACCTGCGTGGCGCGCTGAAGGCCCTCATCCCCCATCAGGCGGATATAAGCCCACGAGATCGGCAGGATGGAGGCTGAGCCGAACGGGGCAGCGCTCACGGCGAGTTCGGTATTCGCATCCGCAGGGTTTCCCGGCAGGAACGGGGTCAGATGGGCACGCACGCCAATCGGCCCCATGCCGGGTCCGCCGCCGCCGTGCGGGATGCAGAACGTTTTATGCAGGTTGAAGTGGCTGACATCCCCACCGTAATCCGCCGGGCGCGCCAGACCGACCTGCGCGTTCATGTTCGCGCCATCCACGTAAACCTGACCACCGGCTTCATGCACCAGATCACAGATTTCACGCATGCTTTCTTCAAACACGCCGTGGGTGGAGGGATAGGTGATCATCACCGCAGCCAGATCAGCCGCGTGGGCTTTCACCTTGGCCCGCATATCGTCAAGGTCGATATTGCCGTCCGCGTCACACTTCACCACAACCACCTGCATGCCCGCCATCTGGGCAGACGCGGGGTTGGTGCCGTGGGCGGAGGCCGGAATCAGGCAGACAGTGCGGTGAGCATTGCCCTGTGCGCGATGATAAGCGCTGATGGCCAGCAGACCGGCATATTCACCCTGTGCGCCGGAGTTCGGCTGGAAAGAAACGGCATCATACCCGCTGATGGCGCAGAGCCATTTTTCCAGATCAGCAAACAGGGTTTTATACCCCTCCGTCTGATCCTGCGGCGCAAACGGGTGGATGTCGCAAAAGCCCGGCCATGTGATGGGCAGCATTTCCACCGTGGCGTTCAGCTTCATGGTGCAGGAGCCGAGCGGGATCATGGTGCGGTCCAGCGCCAGATCCTTATCAGACAGGCGGCGCAGATAGCGCAGCATATCCGTCTCGGAACTGCATGCACTGAAAATCGGCTGTGTCAGGAAAGCGCTTTCACGCGCCAGTGCTTCCGGAATCACACTTGCCGCCGGAACCAATGCTGCGGCCATCTGGTCAACCCGGCCCTGCTCCGCACAGAATACGGACCAGACAGAGGCGACCGTTTGCGCGGAGCTGGTTTCATCCAGACTGATACCAATGCGGCCATGCCCGGCATCGCGCAGATTGATGCCAGCAGAGCGGGCACGAGCCAGAATGTCCTGCACCCCGGCTCCGGCCTGCACCGTAATCGTATCAAAGAAAGCGTTTGTTTCCACCGTAACGCCCAGCGCCCGCAGGCCAGCGGCCAGTGTGGCGGTCAGGCCGTTGATGCGGCGGGCAATAGCGCGCAGGCCTTCCGGCCCGTGATAGACCGCATACATCCCGGCAATAACAGCCAGCAGAACCTGTGCGGTGCAGATGTTGGAGGTCGCTTTTTCTCGCCGGATATGCTGCTCGCGCGTCTGGAGCGCCAGACGGTAGGCCGGACGGCCAGCACTATCGACAGACACACCCACCAGACGCCCCGGCATGCTGCGCTTCCACGCGTCCCGCACCGCCATATAAGCAGCATGCGGGCCACCAAAGCCCATGGGGATACCAAAACGCTGGGTAGAGCCGATGGCGATATCCGCGCCAAGTTCCCCCGGCGAGGTCAGCAGGGTCAGCGCCAACGGGTCCGCCGCCATCACGGCAATGCCGGATGCGGCATGGATGGCCTCAATCACGCTGCGCGGGTCCGCCACAGTGCCGAATGTGCCGGGATACTGGAACAGAGCGCCAAATACGTCCGCTGGCACCAGATCCGTCAGCGGGTTGCCGTAAACCAGCGTGATGTCCATCGGCTCGGCCCGCGTTTTCAGGACGGCAATGGTCTGCGGGTGGCAGTCCGCATCCACAAAGAACGCGGTGGCTTTGGATTTTGCCACACGCCGCGCCAGCGCCATGGCTTCTGCCGCCGCCGTTGCTTCATCCAGCAGGGACGCGTTGGCAATATCCAGACCTGTCAGTTCCGTAATCATGGTCTGGAAGTTCAGCAGTGCTTCCAGACGGCCCTGACTGATTTCCGGCTGATACGGCGTGTAGGCCGTATACCATGCCGGGTTTTCCAGAATATTCCGCTGGATCACGGCGGGCAGGATGGTGCCATAATAGCCCTGCCCGATGAGAGACGTCATGACCTGATTCTGATCGGCCAGTTCCCGCAGGCGGTCCAGAACGGCGGTTTCCGTCCAGCCAGCACCAATCCCCATAGGCTTTGTCGCGCGGATGGCAGCGGGAATGGTTTCCTCCATCAAAGCGTCCAGAGAAGATGCCCCAACGGTTTTAAGCATAACCGCCAGATCATCCTCCGTGGGGCCGATATGGCGGCCCACGAACGGCCCTGCCTCCGGCTGAAGGCCCGCGAAGGCCGGCAGAGTATCAACAGAAGAGCCAGTCGCGCGGCCCGAACCGGAAGCAATGGAGAACATGCAGAGGTATCCTGAAAAAGCTAAGCAGTAGTAAAGACGTTTCCCGATACCGTTTTATCAGGCGATAAAAGCGGCGTAGGCGTCTGCATCCATAAGGGCAGCAAGCTGCTCCGGGTTGGACAGGCGGAATTTGATAATCCAGCCTTCCCCTTCCGGGTCAGAACTAACGCGAGCCGGGTCATCAGACAGTTGCGGGTTGTTATCCAGCACTTCGCCATCAACAGGGGCATAAATGTCGGATGCCGCTTTGACGGATTCCACCACGGCGACGGAGTCACCCGCCTTCACCACGGTGCCGGAGTCACGGGTTTCCACAAACACCAGTTCACCCAGCTCTTCAGCGGCATGTTTGGTGATGCCGACTGTGGCGGTCTCGCCTTCTACGCGGAGCCATTCATGATCTTTGGTGAAATACAGGGTCATCTGGTCAGCACTCCATAAAACGATTTAATAAAAAAATGGGAAAAACGTGGCCTTACCGTTTGAAACGGGCAGCCACAAACGGCAGGGTGTGAACAGTTGCCGCCACCGCACGGCCACGCAGTTCCGCCACCACGGGCGTATGCGGGGCAGCGTGGTCCGTGGCGACATAGCCCATGGCAACCGGCGCTTCCACCGTGGGGCCGAACGCACCGGACGTCACCTTACCCAGCGGGGTTGTAAACGCGGCATCCGCATAGAGTGGCGCGCCACCACGCACCGGAGCACGGCCTTCCGGCAGCAGGCCCACGCGGCGGCGGGAGACGCCCTCTTCAAGCTGCGCCAGAATCACATCCGCGCCGGGGAAGCCCCCTGCGCGCGCGCCGCCACGACGACGGCTTTTCTGGATGGACCATTCAAGTGCTGCTTCAACCGGGGTCGTGGTTTCATCAATATCGGAACCATACAGGCACATGCCTGCTTCCAGACGCAGGCTATCGCGTGCGCCAAGGCCGATCAGTTTTACAGCGGGTTGTTCCAGCAGCTTACGGGCCACACGGTCGGCTTCCGTAACGGGGACGGAGATTTCAAACCCGTCTTCCCCCGTATAGCCGGAGCGGGAAATGACGCAGGGCGTGCCATCCACGTCCACTTCCAGCACATCCATGAACTTCATGTCCCGCACGGCAGGGGCGAGAACGGCCAGAGCCGCTTCGGCTTCCGGGCCTTGCAGGGCGAGCAGGGCGCGATCATCCAGCACCTCAATCTCGCAGTCGGTCAGTGCGGCCCTGAGGTGCGCGATATCGGCATCCTTACAAGCGGCGTTAATAACCAGCAGGAGGGAGTCCCCCATCCGGGCAACCATCAGGTCATCCAGAATGCCGCCTTGTTCATTGGTGAACTGCGTGTAGCGCTGCTTGCCATTTTTCAGCGCCACCATATCCGCAGGCACAAGGCGTTCCAGCGCATGGGCTGCGGCCTCTCCGCCGCCAGAGCGCGCACGCAGGCGCACCTGCCCCATGTGAGAGACATCAAACAGGCCTGCATGTTCACGCACATGCCGATGCTCCGCCATAATGCCATCGGCATAATTCAGCGGCATGGCATAGCCCGCAAACGGCACCATCTTGCCGCCTGCTTCCGTATGCAGCGTGTAGAGGGGGGTATGAAGGAGAGTATCAGCGCTCATGGCCGCAGCCTTCCGTAAGAGGTTGGGGCCGGGTTTCACACGCTGTAAAAAGGGTCACGACGTAAGACAACATAAGGGGCCCCGGACCAGGATAATCCGTCTGCCCCTTCTGTTTTTTTGCCTGAGATCGCTATCCCGTCGGCGGACGCACAGGCGCCTCTCTCCAGAAGTTAACCGCGCAGGGTCCTTTTGCCTGAGAGTTTCCGGGGCGGTTGCTCCTTCGGCGCCGGTGCAGGACCGGTCTCTCCCTCTGCGCGGTCAGAACCGTGACATCATTGCGCTAGCAAGTCAATCGAGGTTCCCGTGAGACTCTGGTAATCTTTACGCTTTATCCGCAGGCAGATTCTTTGCGATATAAGGCGGCAGATTGAATGCGCCAACGTGGATTTCAGGCGTCCAATACTGGGTTTTTCCCAAAATACCGGATGCCTGAGCACGAGCGCGCACGGCGGCGACATCCTGCCCGGCAGGGCTTGTGCCTTTGGAGGCAATGCCCAGTGTCATGAACCCGCCAACATAGGTCGGCACAGCCGCTACGTAAGCCGACACATGCGGGAAGAACTTTGCGCGGCGCAGGCTGGTTTCATGCAGTTCATCCGCCTGCATGAAGGGCACGCCACACTGGTTGACGATCACCCCCTCCGCCGTCAGCACGCGGGCGCAATGTTCATAGAACGAGTCTGTAAACAGGACTTCCCCCACGCCAATCGGGTCGGTGCTGTCCACAATAATGGCATCGAAAGACGCATCCGCAGCACGGGTCACGTAGTCGATCCCATCGCCAACAATCACTTCGGCCCGTGGGTCATGCCACGCATTGCCAGCAATATTGGGGAGAAATTGTTTGGAAAGCTCAATAACAGCGCCATCAATTTCCACCATCACGGCTTTTTCAACGCCCGGATGTTCCAGCACGCGCCGCAGCACACCGCCATCTCCCGCGCCGATAATCAGCACGTTGCGCGGGGCAGCATGGGTAAAGAGCGGCACGTGGGTCAGCATTTCCTGATAAACGAATTCATCGCCTTCAGTGATCTGCACCACACCATCCAGCAGCAGCACACGCCCGTGCGATTCGCTTTCAAACACCACAATGTCCTGAAACGGACTGCGGGTGCGGGCAAGTTCCTGTTTGACACGGAAGCGCTGGCCCCAGTTGTCATACAGGGTTTCTTCAATCCATTGATCGGCCATGATTTTTTAGTCCTGATTCAGCGGTCAGGGGCCAGAACATATGCTCTGGCCCCTGCCGGAAAAAGACACCCCACAGACTATAGCCGTGAGATGCTTACAGGGCGACGCGTCCGCGACGCTGTTCATCCACTTCCAGACGCTTGGCCTGAAACAGGCGCTGCATCACGGGAATCGCCAGATTGGGGTCACACGCCCCGCACATGAAGATATCCACGGCGGCGAAGTCACGCTCCGGCCATGTGTGGATGGAAATATGGCTTTCGGCCAACACAACCACGCCAGACACGCCGCCATTGGGCGTGAAATGGTGAAAATGGCTGTGCAGAATGGTCGCACCTGCCGCAAGTGCGGCTTCACACAGAGTGCGGTCGATCTTTTCAGGATCGTCCAGATTTGTGGCATCCCACAAATCAACCAGCAGGTGTGTACCTGCAAACTTCTCGCCATCTTTTACGACGAAGTAATCCTTACGATCATCGTCAGACGAGACCGGAACAGAAATTGCCTGGTTATTGCTCGGGTGTTCCGAGACCATCCCCAGTTGAGCAAGTGCGTTCATCGACGTACCCCCAAACCAGTAGATAGCCTGTTGGGCGGGATCGCCCCCTTGGGCCAAGAGCGCGAGAACTAAGGACTCGGCCCCCGCTTTACAAGCATTATCTTGTTCACATTTGATTTTTTTTAAAAAACAGCATGAAAACGCTTAAGCCTTTCTTACAACGCAGAGCTACCGAGCTTGATACTCTGTAGCTGCATAGCAAACAGGGCATCGCGCTCACGGCCCAAGGTCCGGCCTGCCAGCCAGCCTTTCAAACGGGACAGCGTGACCGAATCCTGCGCAGCGGCGGCATCCGTTGCCAAGCGGAGAGCCAGAACTTGCTGCGGGTTTGTCAGAACGCCCTCTTCCGGCAAACCGCGCGCCGCCAGACGGCCCACCACCAGCACGGCCTCCGGCCAACGTTTTTCTGATTCATACAATTTGCCGCGCAAATCCAGCCCGGCATCTGTTTCGTCCTGCGCCAGCAAAGAGAGGGCTTTGGCTGCCTCTCCCCGTTCAACCATCAGGCCAGCCATATCATACGTGCGCTGGGTTGCTTGGTCATCCGGCAAGGGGATACCCGCAGCCCGATCCAGTGCTCTTTGCGCCACATCTGGCCGGTGCGCATGCAAGGCGGCCTGTGCCAGCAAGTCGTCCGCTTCAGCCCGCGCGATAGGATTATCCTGCAACACCGTAGCCTGCCCAAGCGCTGCCATCGCTGCATCGACCTGTCCGGCTTGCAACAGCAGACGGCCATATCCGTCCAGAAGTTTCGCCTTTCCGGCACACTCCATGACATGGGAGAGATGCGAGGCAATCAGCCCGAAGCGGGTTGTTGTATTCAGCGCCATAGGCTGTGCGGCTGAAGGGGGATCTTGCAGGGGCTTTGACGGGAAAATCAGCGCCTTTAAAACGGCCTGATAGGCATCGGACAGCACATCCTGCGGGGCATCCGGCTGAGCCTGCACTTTGTCCAGCACCGCGAGAGCCTCCTGCGGTTGACCGGCCAAGGTTAGCGCGTGCGCCAGCCCAAGCCTGATTCGGGCTTTTGGTCCCGCAGGCAGGGCTGCGGGTTGGCCATCATTATCCAGCAACTTGCCATAGGCCTCTGCGGCCATAGCGGGGGCAAGCATATCCTTATCCAGCATCAGGCCGACCAGAGCCGCGCGGGCATAGGCTGCTGTCTGTGAAGACGAAGAGGCTGTCAGATTTTCCAATGCCACGCGGGCCGTTTCTGTCTGATCGGCCCGTGCCTGCACCAATGCGCGCGCGAGATCATACGCCGAATCATCCGGGAGGGGACCGAGCTGATCTATTGAGGCCGCATCGCCAAATTGCACTATGTAATTTGCAACCTGCGGTAGAATGAGCGCACGCACTGCGGCGGGGTAGGTCTGCATCTGCGCAAATCCTGCCGCCAGCAGCACAGAGGCCACACGGCTGCTCTGGCCTGCTTGCATCAAATACAATCCGCGCCAGACGCGCGTGGCCGACGCATCTCCAAAATAGGCCGTGTTCAGGGCTTCGGCCTGCCCAACGCGCCCAACCAAAAGAGACGCAGCCGCGTGCAGAAATGTTTCGGCTGTTTTTTCCGCATTGGTCTCCGCAGGTGCATTCTGCGGGGGCGGTTTTTCCAGAGTGCGCAAAGCCAGCCACGGCTTACCTGCGGCAAACGCTCTCTGTGCGGATGCCAGACGCGATACTGGTTCTGGCCCGCTCTGGGTGTTCAGCAGGCCAAGCCATTCCCGGTCCTGTTCCGCACCATTCTCGGTGTCTGCACTGGCTGTCTCCTTCTGGCCCACGGGAAGCGGCTGCAAAGCGACAGCATCTAGCACCGCACCTTCTGCGGTCCTGCGCATCATGATTTGAGGAGATGCCGCAGAAATTACGATGCCCTCCAGTGAAGGCCTTACGGCATAGCCCACCGCCTGCACCACCTGTGCAACACCGCCCGTTTGCTCGCGCGACGGCGCGATGAGCAATCGCCCGCCGGAGGCGGGGTCAGGGAACGTCACAAGACGTCCCGGTTGTTTTTGTGGAAAAAGCACAGCGCCCGGCCTGAGCACTGACACCACACCAACGGAGGGACTGGACGCAATGCCAGCCTTTCCAGCGGTTACTTCCTGCAAAAGCCAACCATCGGACTGGCGGGAAAGCGAAACCTGCGGATGCGTAGGCAGATGCAACCGGATGACTGTGGCCGTATCCAGCATAGTCACATCCGCTTGGGAAAATAATCCCTTGCCGGACACATGCAGCATAGCCGGAACTGGCTGATCTGCCACCACGATAAACTCTGGCCCGGACCAGAATGCGGCCACGCCTGTCTGAGCATCACACGGCAAAAACAGGCTGGCGTGGGGAAGGCTGGTATGGACAGACGTGTCCGCATGCGCAGAGGGAAGCGGTGAAAGACCAGTCCACGGAGCAAGCGCCTGCGTCAGTATCAGGCAGACCACAATCCTGCGCATTGTTTTCTCTCCTGACACAGGCTTTCCATATCCTTATGCCCCATAACGGCATGGGCACGTCTTTTTTGCATTTTTCCATATCCCTGACAAAAGCAAAAACCATCTCTTCACAGTATGGAAATAGTCTATAAATACCCGCACCTTCAGGACAAATAAAACTTCTATATAGTTTCCTTTATTCTATTTATCGTTTCATTTCATAAAGGAAATTATAAATATCTTCTTTTTTACTCTCTTCTTTATAGCCCTCCTCAGTATGCTGACGATATGCGCAGGGGCTGGTGATTATCGTCACCATCATCATGATGGGCTGCGACCGGACTGGAATAACGAGTATCATGGCCATAACCCGACGCCACCGCGCCCGATGCTGCGTTGATCTTCCACATCAGACCGAAAGCTTGCTGAGAGTTAAAACAGCCTTTTATATAGGAGAGCGGTGCCCAACCGCTCTGTCTGGGCTGATTTTATAACCTGTGAGTGTTTTATGCTGGACCGCATTACGAGCATGCAGGTTTTTGTAAAAGTTGTCACAACCGGTAGCTTTACGGGTGCCGGGCGTGCGCTCTCGCTCTCCCAGACTATGGTGACCAAACATATCAATGCGCTGGAAACCCGTCTGGGCAGCACGCTTTTTCACAGAAGCACGCGCAAACTTTCCCTGACGGAAGCGGGCCGACTTTTTCTGGATGGCTGCCAGAAAATTCTGCCTGAACTGGAAGAAATTGAACAAACGGTCACTGAACAACGACGTGAGCCCCGGGGCCGCCTGCGTCTGAATGCTCCGGTTTCCTTCGCAATCCGTTATGTGGCCCCGCTCCTGCCGGAATTCAGCCGCCTGCATCCACTGGTGACAGTCGAACTCGGGGTCAATGACCGCACGGTTGATCTGATTGAGGAAGGCTGGGATTTGACGCTCCGCATCCGCGCGCTCAGCCCCAGCAGCCTGCGTGTGCGCAAACTGGCGGATATCCGCATGGTGGTCTGCGCCGCCCCTGCCTATCTGGAGCGAGCAGGCACCCCAACCACACTAGAGGAACTCAGCCAGCATGCTTGCCTGAGTTATACGCTGGGGGAAGCGACCAGCAGTGCCTCCCGCTGGAGTTTTGGCAAACAGGGAGAACACGTTATCAACATCTCCGGCCCGCTCTGTGCCAATAATGGTGACGTGCTGCGTGAGGCGGCCATTGCCGGGCAAGGACTCGTCTATCAGCCTACTTTTATTGTGGCCGATGCGCTGAAGGCCGGAAGCCTGCAAGCTGTGACGCTGGACGTGCCGCCTACCCTCGGGCCACCTTTACACGCCGTTTACGCACCCGGCCTGACAACTCCGCTAAAAGTCCGGGCCATGATTGATTTTCTGGCTGCCCGATATGGGCCTGTACCGCCGTGGGACGAAGAGATGCCTTAGACATGCAACGAAGAGCCAGCGGCCAATCAGTCGGGATGGTTGGTGTGCGACGTGGCAATGGCAACGCAAACACTTACACGCACTCTGGCGTACAGATGCTCTGCTTAACGTCATTTTATAGTAATTTGGGAAAACCAGTTTTCTACCAATAAACTGGAACAATGGTGAGCCGGGAGGGACTCGAACCCTCGACCATTCGATTAAAAGTCGAATGCTCTACCGACTGAGCTACCGGCTCACACCTTGGTTCGCAAACTTTCGCAGAAGCCTGAGCCGCCGGACGTGTTTGCTGGAGGCTGTCTAAACGGATCATTCCTAGTGTGTCAAGCGATGAGGCGACATTCCGGCCAGAAAATAGGATTTTTCCTCATATTCCGGCTATGCGGCGATCAATCTCTTCGCTGTTTTTGCTCCAGCATGCAGGCCTGTACACGGCATCAATCATGGTAGGCTCCGAAACATCACGACACGCTATGCAGAAAATTTTCCCTGAGATCCGCGCAGGAAAAATCCTTTTTTAAGAAGGTAAATAGTCTCTCACCGCATAAAAAAAACGCGGCCCCCTTGGAGACCGCGTTTTTCAGACATCAGAAAGAAATTTCTGAAATCAGGCGTTTTCAGCAGAAGCCGGACGCATGCTTTTAATCCGGTCCGGATCTTTCACCATGCCGGAGCCACCAGCACCACGCTTGATTTTGTCGATATGCTCCATGCCTTCAATCACGTCACCGACAATTGTGTACTGGCCATCCAGATGCGGAGACGGCTCAAACATGATGAAAAACTGACTGTTGGCGCTGTTCGGGTCAGACGTACGGGCCATACCCAGCGTGCCACGCAGGAATTTGGCATCCCGCGTGAATTCGGCCTTCAGGTCAGGCAGGTCACTGCCGCCCGTGCCGGTTCCCGTCGGGTCACCCGCCTGTGCCATAAAGCCGGAAATAACGCGATGGAACGGCACGTTATCGTAAAAGCCCTGAGCAGACAGGGTGCGGATACGCTCAGCCGCGAGAGGCGCAATGTCCGGACGCAGGCGGATGACCACGCGGCCTTCGGGCACATCCATATAAATCAGATCATTTTTATCTGTGTCGGCAGTCATACAACTTCTCCTTGAACACTTGGGCACAGTCCCCGAAGGGCTGTTACCCCGCCGCCCGCGCCTTGAGCCGGGCGAGCAGGCGTTTCTGGGTGCCGGGGGTCACAAATTCGGAAATATCCCCGTGATACCCGGCAATTTCTTTCACAAGGCGTGATGAAATGAACTGTGTTCTTTCAGACGCCATGAGAAAAACTGTTTCAATATCCGGTGCCAGACGGCGGTTTACACCAGACATCTGAATTTCATAATCAAAATCCGTCAGCACCCGCAGACCGCGGAAAATAAGAGACGCGCCATGCGCCTTGACGGCTTCCACCAGCAAGGAATCGAAGGAGACGACTTTCAGTTCACCCCCCACCCGGCTGCGAATGGCAGGCAAGGCTTCTTCCACACACTCCACCCGCTCTTCCAGCGGCATGAGCGGATTTTTGCCCGGATTTTTCGCAACGCCAATCACCAGACGGTCAACCAGACGGGCAGCCCGCTCAATCACGTCCAGATGCCCGGTGGTTACGGGGTCAAACGTCCCCGCGTAAAAGCCTATGCGCCGGGGGGCAGCACAGGCGCTCTCACTCATGCTTCATCATCCGAAGAGGTGCTGTCCTCACCGTCTTTATCCTGCGATGGCGCAGACAATGCTGCTGGCGGAGCGGTGCCTGCCTCCGGTACGATTTCTTCCGTGCTTCCGGCGTCCTCATCATCCATCACCGGGAAAACGCTGGTCACACGTTCTTCCTCATTGAGGCGGAACAGCGTGACACCGCTGGCCTGACGGGACATGACACGCACCTGATCAACCGGCACACGGATGAGACGGCCAGCATCCGTCACCAGCATGACATCCGTGCCATCCAGCACCTGAAGCGTTGCCGCCACTTCCGTCCCACGCTTATTGGCGGAGAAGGTCATGTTGGTAATGCCCTGCCCACCGCGCCCGCTTACGCGGTAATCATACGCAGAAGACCGGCGGCCAAACCCACCATCACTCACCACCAGCAGAATTTCTTCCGCCTCTTCAAGCTGTGTAAAGCGTTCGGGTGTCAGCAGGGCTGTGCCGGATGCGGCCTCTTCCTCATCTGCCTCAACCACCGGGGTTTCGACTTCTTCTTCACCCTCAGCCGCGTTTTCGGCACGACGTTTGGCGTTAGCCATCCGCAAGTAGGAAGACCGCTCTTCCACCGTGGCCTCAACATGGTTGAGGACAGCAAGGCTGATGACTTCATCGCCTTCCGCCAGCCTGATACCACGCACACCCGAAGACCCGCGACCGGCGAACACGCGCAACGTCTCGTCCGTAATCTGGAAGCGGATGCAACGCGCCTTGCGGGTCGCGAGAAACACATCCTGCCCTTCCCGACAGGTTGCAACACCAATCAGGCTATCGCCCTCATCCAGCTTCATGGCGATCAGGCCGGAAGAGCGGATATTCTTGAAATCGCTCAGGCGGTTACGGCGCACACCACCGCTTGCCGTTGCAAAAACGAGGTGCAGGGATTCCCACAGTTCCTCATCATGCGGCAGCGGCAGCACGGCTGTAATGGTGTCCGACCCCAGATCCGGCAGCAGATTGACCAGTGCGCGGCCTTTGGCCGTCGGGCTTGCTTCCGGCAGACGCCAGACCTTTTCCCGGTAGGCTTTGCCACCGGAGGAGAAGAACATCACCCACTGGTGCGTATGCGCATTGAAGGAGCGCACCAGAATATCATCCCCGCGTGTACCCGCCCCGGTGCGGCCACGGCCGCCACGGTTCTGGGCGCGATAGACATCCAGCGGGGTGCGCTTGATAAAGCCTTCGCGCGTGATGGTGACAACCATCTGGCCGGGTTCAATCAGGCTTTCATCATCCTGATCACCCGCATAATCGGAAATTTCGGTTGCGCGCGGTGTAGCCAGCTCAGCGCGGGCAGCCATTATTTCTTCCCGCAGCACTTCCATGCGGCGGATATGGCTGCCGATAATTTCCAGCAGTTCATTAATGCGCTTCGCAACGTCAGACAGTTCGCCCTGAATCTTGTCCCGCTCAAGCCCGGTCAGGCGTTGCAGGCGCAGTTCCAGAATTCCACGGGCCTGTGCTTCCGTCAGGCGGACTTTGCCATCAATAATCTCGTTGCCGTCATCATGGATCAACGCCAGCAGCGGCGCGACATCAACAGCATCCCAGCTTGCAGCCATCAGGGATTCACGTGCGGTAGCGGCGTCCGGAGCAGCGCGGATCAGGGCAATGACGGCATCGATATTGGCGACCGCAATAACCAGACCAACGAGGATATGCCCGCGATCTCGTGCTTTGTTCAGGTCAAAGCGTGAGCGACGCAAAATGACTTCTTCACGGAAGGCGATAAACGCCTGAAGAACGTCCTTCAGCCCCATCAGGCGTGGCTTGCCGCCATCCAGCGCCAGCATGTTCACGCCAAAGGACGTCTGAAGCTGCGTGAAGCGATAAAGCTGGTTCAGCACCACTTCCGGCGTGGCATCGCGCTTGATTTCAATCACCACGCGCATGCCCGAGCGGTCCGATTCATCTCGGATGTCGGAAATGCCTTCAATCTGCTTGTTGCGCACCAGATCGGCAATGCGCTCCTGCAGGGTGGCTTTGTTCACCTGATACGGAATTTCCGTCACCACAATGGCTTTGCGGTCCTTCCGGATTTCCTCAACCTCGGCGCGGGCGCGGATAATCACCGCGCCACGCCCGGTGGCAAACGCACTGCGGATACCGGAGCGACCAAGGATGATGCCGCCGGTCGGGAAGTCCGGACCCGGCATATGCTCCATCAGTTCGTCCAGCTCCATCTCGGGCTTTTCGATCAGCGCGAGCGTCGCATCAATCACTTCTGATGGGTTATGCGGCGGAATATTGGTGGCCATGCCCACGGCAATACCGGTGGCACCGTTAATGAGCAGGTTGGGGAAGGCTGCGGGCAGAACCGTAGGCTCATGCTCGCTTTCATCGTAGTTGGGTTGAAAATCGACCGTGTCGCGGTCGATATCCGTCAGCAGGAAGGTCGCGGCCTTGGCCAGACGCGCTTCCGTATAACGCATTGCCGCCGGGCTATCCCCATCGACCGACCCAAAGTTCCCCTGCCCGTCAATCAGCTTGACGCGCATGGACCAAGACTGCGCCATACGCACCATGGCATCATAAATCGAGGCGTCACCATGCGGATGGTATTTACCCATCACATCACCGACCGCACGGGCCGATTTACGGTAGGGTTTATCGTGCGTAAAGCCGCTCTCATGCATGGCGTAGAGAATACGCCGATGCACGGGTTTCAGACCATCGCGCACATCCGGCAGGGCGCGGCTGACAATCACCGACATCGCGTAAGCGAGGTAGGAGGAACGCATTTCCTCCTCAATGGTAACGGGGAGAAGGTCAGAAGATACCGGCGATCCCGGCTGGTCAGAAATCTCGGTCAAGGTCCATCCGTCTTGTCATGGCCGCGCACCCTGCCCAAACGCCGGGCACGCCTTGAAATAGAGGAGGGCAAACATCGGTCTGCCCTGCGTTTTCCTTCTAGCACACAAAGACTGAGGCACCTAGGGGCTGTGCTCCGGGCTTGTTTTCCGCCCGCCAGCCCGCCATCCTGTCAGGCATTACCCTCTGACCTACGGAACAGGAGATAAATCATGCGCCTTCTTCTTGCCCTGCTACTGCCGTGGCTTCAATTCTTCACCATTGGGCGGCCTATTGCTGGCCTCATCTGCCTGATTTTGCAGATTACGATTATTGGCTGGATTCCGGCCGCCATCTGGTCCGTCTATGCGCTGAGCCAGTATGAAACCGATAAAAAGATTGCCCGCTCACGCCGCTAAACCCTGCTCGAACCGGCGGCTCTTGAGCGGACTAAGTGAGCCGTCTTGCATAGCGTTTCAATACATACTCTGTCGGTGTCAGCCGCCTCGGGCGACACAGACGTAAAAAAGGCCCGCCAGATCACACTGGCGGGCCTTTTTATCAGATGAACAGACAAATCGGTGTAGAGGCATTACCCTGCACACCGGCGGTCTTCACAGCGCGAAACTGGGTTTAACGCCCGGTCATAATCCGTTCGATCAATTGCGCAACCGTCGGCACAAAACCGTTGGCGTAGAACGGGTCTGTTGCAAAGCGCCACGCATTGGTGCCGCCAAACATCAGATTATGGTCCAGAACATCAGCCGCATTCGGCCCGCTGGCATGAGCGGCGGCCTGAAGCGTTTTCTGGATGCAGAAGGACCGTGGGTCTGCTTTGTGCCCGTTGCTGTAATCCGGTGCGCGCTGGCTCCAGTTGGAGAACTTGCACTCGGACAGGCAACCCATGCAGGCAACCTGATCGGCCACGATTTCCCGCGCCCGGTCCGGTGTGACAAAAATCAGCGTGGAATCCGGGGTGCGCATGGCCTCCGTAAAGCCCTGAGCCTCCCAGTTGTGAATACGCTGGAAATCTTCCTGCGCCACGAACACTTCCCGCTTGCGCGCGCCCACGCCATAGGACGCCGTATGGGCCCCCAAGGCTTCCGGCGAGAACGCCACCTGCCGCTCAGAACGCCCGCGCAGTTCCTGCAGGAAACTGTTGTTGACGGCCGAGGAGTAAAAACCCGTGGGCGAGAAGCGGTTAAGATAGACATCACCCTCTTTCAGGGTGAGTAGTCGGTCTTTCCACGCCTGCGGAATGGGGCTTTCCTTAGTCAGCAGCGGGCGGGTACCAAACTGAAAAACAATCGGCCCCAACTCCGGGTTGCCAATCCAGTCTTCCCATTCTTCCAGCCACCAGACACCACCCGCCATGATGATGGGGGTCTCGTCCAGCCCGAAGCTGCGCATGAGTTTACGCAATGCCGCGACACGCGGGTAGGGATCTTCCGGGCTAAGGGGGTTTTCCGTGTTGGACAGGCCATTATGGCCGCCTGCCCGCCACGGGTCTTCATACACCACGCCGCCCAGCAGGTCAGCGCTCTTGCTGTAAGCCCGCTTCCACAAAGCGTTAAACGCCCGTGCGGAGGACACGATGGGATAGTAATAAACCCCATATTCCACAGCAATATCAGACAGGCGGTACGGCATCCCCGCGCCACAGGTCAGCCCTTGGATGAGGCCTTTGGCCCCGTCCAGAACCCCCCGGATCACGCGTTCCGCTGAGCCCATTTCCCACAGGATATTGGCATGGATACGCCCACGGCCACCCGCGATGTCATGCGCAATTTCAGCCTGCGTAATACCGCCACGAATGGCGTAGTCCACCAGTTCTTCATGCCGGTCCCTGCGGGTCCGGCCATGATAGATCTGCGGGACCGGGTTTCCGGCTGCATCGTAACTGTCCGCATTCACAATGGAGACCGTACCGGCCCCGCCCGCTGCAGCCCATGCTCCGGCTGAAACGCCTGTTGAAACGGAAACCCCCTTGCCGCCTTCTACCAGCGGCAGGACGTCCACGCCCCCCATGCGAACTGCGTTGATCGCCTTCATAACTGTCCTATCGTCTTATCTGGCAAAAGCCGGATGCTGGTCAGAAATCGCCTGAGGGATGCTTATTCAGCATCCCGGCGAGGAGCACGTGCGGGCTTTGCCCCCACGGCGTCTGTCATGTCTGCACCCGTTTCCTGATCAACAACGCGCATGGACAGCTTTACTTTGCCGCGGTCATCAAACCCGATTACTTTCACCTTCACTTCATCACCCTGCTTGACAACGTCAGTCGTTTTACCAACGCGGCCCTGCGTGAGTTCGGAAATGTGAACCAGACCATCGCGTGCGCCCATGAAGTTCACGAACGCGCCGAAGTCAGCCGTTTTGACAACCTTACCGTTGTAAATCCGGCCTATTTCCGGTTCAGCCACAATGCCGTTGATGCGTTCAATGGCTTTCTGTGCCTGCTCGTCAGACATTGCAGCGATGGTGATGGTGCCATCGTCCCCGATATCGACCTTCGCGCCGGAATATTCAACAATCTCACGGATAACTTTACCGCCAGAGCCGATGACATCACGGATCTTTTCGCGCGGTACCGTCAGGGTAGTGATTTTCGGAGCGGTGGAGGACACGTCCGTGCGGCCTTCCGTCAGCGCCTTGCTCATTTCACCCAGAATATGCAGGCGGCCATCGCGGGCCTGACCGAGCGCGATTTTCATGATTTCCGGCGTAATGGACGTAATCTTGATGTCCATCTGCAGGGCGGTCACGCCCTGTTCGGTACCTGCTACCTTGAAGTCCATATCCCCGAGGTGATCTTCATCCCCCAGAATGTCGGACAGAACGGCGAAGTCTTCGCCTTCCTTAATCAGACCCATGGCAATACCGGCCACAGGGCGCTTCAGCGGCACACCGGCGTCCATCAGAGCCAGAGAGGAGCCGCAGACGGTCGCCATGGAGGACGAGCCGTTGCTTTCCGTAATTTCAGACACCACGCGCAGCGTGTACGGAAACTCCTGACGGCTCGGCAGCAGCGGGTTGATAGCGCGCCATGCCAGCTTGCCATGCCCGATTTCACGACGGCCCGGAGACCCAATACGACCGCACTCGCCCACAGAGAAGGGGGGGAAGTTGTAGTGCAGCATGAAGTTGGTGCGATATTCGCCCTGAAGCGCATCAATCACCTGTTCATCCTGCCCGGTGCCCAGCGTGGTCACAACCAGCGCCTGCGTTTCACCACGGGTGAACAGGGAAGAGCCATGCGCGCGCGGCAGGATGCCGACTTCAGACACGATCGGACGCACCGTGACCAGATCACGCCCGTCAATACGCATACCGGTCTTGAGCACAGACGTACGGACCACGTCGGCTTCCAGATCCTTCAGCATCGGCTTGGCAGCGGCCACATCCAGCTCTTCTTCAGCCAGTTTGGCCAGAATCGCTTCCTTGGCAGCGCCGATCTTTTCGTAACGGGCCTGCTTCTTCTTTTCCTTGTAAGCATCAGCAATCAGCTTACGACCGACTTTGTCGATCCGGGTGCGGAGCTTCTGCGTTTCCTTGGATTCTTCCGGCAGATCCCACGGTGCTTTTGCCGCGTGTTCAGCCAGAGAAATAATGGCTTCGATCACCGGCTGGAAAGCCTTATGACCGAACGTCACGGCTTCCAGCATCACATCTTCAGACAGTTCGGACGCTTCGGATTCAACCATCAGCACGCCTTCTTCCGTGCCCGCCACGACCAGATCCAGAGCAGCATCCGCCATCTGTTCCAGTGTGGGGTTCAGGATGAACGCACCGTCCTTGAAGCCAACGCGGGCGACACCAACCGGGCCGAAGAACGGAATACCGGAGAGTGTCAGCGCAGCGGAACAGCCGATCAGCGCCGGGATGGAGGGGTCATTTTCCATGTCGTGCGTCAGCACGGTGGCAATGACCTGCACCTCGTTCCGGAAACCTTCCGGGAACAGCGGACGCAGCGGACGGTCGATCAGACGGGAGACGAGGGTTTCGTTCTCGGACGGACGACCTTCACGCTTGAAGAAGCCACCGGGGATCTTGCCCGCAGCGTAGGCTTTTTCCTGATAATTCACAGTCAGCGGGAAGAAGTCCTGCCCCGGCTTGACTGATTTCGCACCTACAGCGGTACACAGCACAACGGTTTCACCATAGGTGACAACCACGGCGCCATCGGCCTGACGGGCGATTTTGCCGGTTTCCAGCACCAGCGGGCGGCCGCCCCATTCGATTTCTTTACGGTAGTAATTGAACATTCAGTTCTGCCTTACATTTTACTCAAGGCCACACGAACAGGCGGGGGAGAACCGAAGGAGCGGACAGCGCCTCGGACGGCATGGTGACTGGTGGCAAAACCACCCAGGCGCCATGTGGTCGGAAACGCCGTGGCCCGCCGGGATCATGATCCCGCACTCAGACCTGTGGCCATTTACTATTTTCAAACGCAAAAACCAGCATGGTTTCCGCGCGTAGGGCCATCATCACACAATAGCCCCAAAAAGGGAAAGGGTGCGGCTTGCGGTCTAACCGCGTGCGCGCACCCTTTACACCTTAACTCTGGTCTTAGCGACGCAGGCCGAGACGACCGATCAGCGTTTCGTAGCGGCTCTGGCTCTTACGACGCAGGTAGTCGAGCAGGCTGCGACGACGACCAACGAGGATGAGCAGACCACGGCGAGAATGGAAATCCTTCGCGTGGGTTTTCAGATGCTCGGTCAGGTTAACAATGCGCTCAGTCAGAATTGCAACCTGCACTTCCGGTGAACCCGTATCCGTGGGGGTGGTCTGGTATTCACTGATAACTGCGGTGCGGCGTTCTGCGGTAATCGACATCACTGTCTCCATACAAAGAAGGTTCTAGAGAATCCGTACAGGGCGCAGGAAACCGTCTTCCCGACGGCAAAGGCCCAATACGCGCCCCCCTTCCATGGCCCGAATAGGTGCGTCTTCATCATCAATCTGAGGGAGACGATCCATCAGATCGACAAGGCTGAGCGCCTGTCCGTGCAACAAGGACACTGCTTCATCTTTGGTCAGGGCCACCGCCGGGATGTCGGCCAGCGCGGTCGAGACCGGACGCAGCAGTTCCGGTGAGGCATGGGGGTTTTCGTCGTTTAGGACAATTTTGTCCAGAACAATCGCATCAGCTTCCGTAAAAGGCCCCACACGCAGGCGGCGCAGCGCGGTTATGTGGCCCACAGTGCCGCAGGCCAGCGCCACATCCCGCGCGAGCGCGCGCATGTACACACCCTTGCCGGATTCGACCTCGAAAATGGCCGTATCCGCATCGGGCCGCTCAATCAGTTCAAACCGGTCAACCCGCGCAGGGCGCGGCGGCAATTCTGGCGGACGGCCCTCCCGCGCCATATCATAAGCCCGTTCCCCCGCCACCTTTAACGCGGAAAAGACCGGAGGCACCTGCATGATATCCCCCGTCAGCGCCGGGAGGGCTGCCCGCAGTTCATCATCCGTCGGGCGCACGTCAGAGACCTCTGTTACGTTGCCATCGGCATCGTCACTGTCCCGGGCCTCGCCCAGCTTGAGCGTGAAGCGGTAGATTTTGGTGCCATCCATAATATACGGCACGGTTTTGGTGGCCGCGCCAAAGGCTAGAGGCAGCAGACCTGTGGCCAGAGGGTCCAGTGTGCCGCCGTGCCCGACCTTCTGCGCATCAAAAATGCGTTTGGCCCGACCTACCATCTGGGTAGAGGTCACCCCGGAAGGTTTGTCGATCACCAGCCAGCCATCCAGAGGGCGGCCACGTCTGCGTCGCATGGGGAACTCCCGTCGTAAAATTTAGAAAACCGGTGAGAACACCAGTCAAAGCATGGCTGCATCTAGCGGACCCTCAGCCCCGCCGCAATGGCCGCCCGCTGCCAGCTCTTCTCCCTGATCATGGCCGCCACGCCCTTTGGCGGGGGTGGTCAGGTGGAAACGTGTGCCCTAATGTCGCCGCATATCATGACTGACCCAACCTCCCATACTGCCCCACAGTACGCAGCGCAGCCCCCTGAAAAACCTGTCTGGACACTGGAAGGGGAGCCCAATGTACCATGCCTTACACTGCGGGGTACATGGACCGTACAGAGTGGCGGCATGGCCCCTTTCCCGCCAGACGGACTAGGTCAGACACAGGGCACGCTAACATTCGAAACACAGGGCATAACCGGGTGGGATTCCGCCTTTGTGTCCTTCCTGTGGGATGTCAAGCAGGCCGCCAGCCATGCCGGAGTGCAGTTTGACCCGCAGGGTCTGCCCCCCACCGCCCAGCGCCTGCTGGCGCTGCTGCCGGATGCCCCCGCACCCAGCAAAGCCGCCAATCATAAAAAGCCGCCTTTGCTGGAACGTGTGGGCGGCAACACGCTGGCCATCCTGAATGAAACCGGCACCGTGTCGGAACTGGCGCTGGAAACCGCCAAGGGCGCCTGCAAGGCTCTGACGGGCAAAAGCGGGATGCGCTTGAAGGATCTGGCCTCCGACATCTGGAACGCTGGTCCGTCTGCGCTGCTGATTGTCGGGATCGTGAATTTTCTGGTGGGGGCCATTCTGGCGTTTGTCGGGCTGGTGGAACTCCGGCGGTTTGCGGCGGAAATCTATGTCGCCAATCTGGTGGGCATTGCCTGTGCGCGAGAGATTTCCGCCATCATGACCGCCATTGTCATGGCCGGGCGCACCGGTGGGGCCTATGCCGCGCGCATTTCCACCATGCTGGGTAATGAGGAAATTGACGCCTTGCAGGTGTTTGGCATCCCGGTGTCCAGCTACATCCTGCTGCCGTCCATTCTCTCACTCGGGCTGATGATGCCGCTCCTGTATATCTACGGCACCCTCATTGCGATTTTCGGTGGTTTTGTTGTGTCCGTCAGCATGATGGACATCTCCCCCATGGGGTATCTGAACACAACGTTTGACGGAATTGCCCTGCGGGAATTTGTGTTTGGTTTTGTAAAATCCTTCTTCTTTGCCAGCTTTATTGCGCTGGCCGCCTGCCGCGTAGGCCTTCAGGCCGGACGAAGTGCCGCGGATGTGGGGATTGCCGCCACACGCGCGGTGGTGATCGGCATTGTGGGTATTATCGCTATGGATGCGATCTTCGCCGTCATGGCCACGGCGCTGGGGATCTGAGATGAACCCGTCAGAAACCATCATTTCTGTGCGCGATCTGCGCCTGTCCTTTGGCCCCAAGATCATCCAGCAAAATGTGTCCTTTGACCTGAAACGCGGCTCCATTTTTGCCGTCATGGGCGGCTCCGGCTGCGGGAAAAGCACACTGCTCAAAAGCATGATCGGTCTGCTACGCCCCACAGCCGGACAGATTCTGGTCGGGCAGGAAGATTACTGGGCACAGAACGACAAACGCCGCACGGACATCAACCACCGCTTTGGCGTGCTGTTTCAGAGTGCGGCACTGTGGAGTTCCATGACAGTCGGGGAAAATGTCGCCCTGCCTCTGGAGATGTTCACCACCCTGCCCCCCCACGTTATCCGCCGTCTGGTGGAACTCAAACTGGGTTTTGTGGGCATGGAGCAGGCCATTGACCTCATGCCCTCTGAAATTTCCGGCGGTATGCGCAAACGCGCCGGTCTTGCCCGCGCCATAGCGCTGGACCCCGATATTCTGTTTTTTGACGAACCCTCCGCCGGGCTGGACCCTATTACCTCCGCCCGACTGGACAATTTGATTCTAACCCTGCGGGACGGGCTTGGGGCCACCATTGTGATTGTCAGCCACGAACTGCCAAGCCTGTTTGCCATTGCGGATGACGGCATTTTTCTGGATGCCGTAACGCACAAACCCATTGCGCACGGGGCGCCACGAGACCTGCGGGACCACTGCACCATCCCTGAGGTCATGGCTTTTATGAACCGTCAGGCGGACATTTCCCCAACAGATGAGACGAAGGGCTGAACGATCATGGCTGAAAGCACAAACCGTAAAACCCTGATCGGCGCTTTTGTTCTAGGCGGTGGCGCGCTGGCGCTGGCGATTATCATGCTGTTTGGGCATATGCGCTTCTTCTCCCCCTCGCGCGAGGCTGTGGTGGTGTTCCAGAACTCCATTACCGGCTTGGCCGTGGGCGCTCCTGTCAATTTCCGGGGGGTTAAGGTCGGTTCCGTCAAAAGTATTACGCTGCGTTTTGATCCGCTGGACCGCAAAGCCTACATCCCTGTGCTGCTGACACTGGAACCGGACCAGATTCATATCGTGCGGGATGTCCCGGGCGGCACCAAAGTCAGTATGCCGGAAATGATTGCCAACGGCCTGCGCGCGGAACTCAACCTGCAAAGTTTTGTAACCGGGCAGTCCAATATCGAACTGGATTTTGATAAATCCACGCCCGCCATCCTGCACCCGCGCATTACGAGCGAGCTGGAAATCCCCGCCCGCCTGTCCACCATGGAAAAATTGAAGGACACGCTGAGCGACCTGCCGTTAAAAGACATTGCAGGCCATGCCGACGCCACGCTGCTGTCCATCAAGACGCTGAGCGACAAGATGAACACAGACCTGCCACCGTTGCTGGCCAGCGTGAAGGTGACGACCGACCGCTCGCAAGGCACCGTTCAAGCTGCGACCGACGCCATCCGGGACCTTCAGGCCAAGCTGGATGTCACGTTGCTGAAAATGGACAAGCTGCTGCAAACCAGCACCGACCAGCTGACCAACCGGGGCGCGGACGTACATGCAACGCTGGCTTCCGCCACCAAAACACTGGATACGCTCCAGACCATCCTCTCCCCGCGTTCCATAGACCGCGCCAATCTGGACGCCGCCCTGCGCGACATTGCGGCTGCGGCCGCGTCCCTCCGCGGATTTTCAAGCGATGTTGAACGCAACCCGCAACTCCTGCTGATGGGACGCCGTCCATGATGCTCTCTCTGCGCCGCCTCTCCTGCCTCGCCCTGCTGTCCGGCTGCACGTTGCTCAGTTCCTGCGCCGCCCCGCCACTGCGGCTTTACACGCTGGGTATGCCGTCTGATCAGGAAGCCACGCAGCCGCATCTCTCCCCGCGCGCAAGCACGATAGAAATCAGCCGGACCGTAATTCCAGATTATCTGGATTCGCAGGACATTGTGCTGCGAAATGGAGAGGAAATTCTGCGTAGCCCGAAATCCCGCTGGGCTACACGCCTCTCTCTGGGCATTACCGATCTGATTACCAACCAGATTGCCCTCCACCACCCCAACGAACTGATTACGGACCAGCCGTTGTCCGATGCCGCTACGCTGCGGGTGCAGGTCAATATCTCGCGTCTGGATGTGGACGCCAATGGCTCGGCCGTACTGGACGCCAACTGGGCGGTTCTGCCTCAGGACCCCAACAAACCGCTAATCCGTGACCGGGTGCATCTGGCTGAAACCGGCGATGTCAGCACGGATGCCGCCGTGGCGGCGCTGATGCGCAAGCTGATTATTGAACTGGCCAACCACGTCAACCAGTCTGTCCCACCTCACGCTTGAACAGACTGAGAACGAGACTGAACACTGAGGGGCTACGGGTCAGGACCCAGCCCGACCCACCTTTTTGCTCCGTCCGGCTGACTTCACACTCCGGGTCGGCGCCACGTCTTTGGCCTTGGTCACGCTTGATGCTGTTTTGCTGGCAGCGTGAGCCGTGCGCGGCGCTTTTTTCGGGACAGCCTGAGCCGCCGGCTTCGCCGTAGCCCGGACAGGGGCCGCTTTCCGGCTTGCTGACTGACGTGCTGCTTTAACCGGCTTGGCCTGTTCGGCTGTTACCGTATCTTTCAGCACTTTTCCTTTTCGGGGCGTACTGTTCTGGGAAACGGTAGGCTGGGCAGTTTTTGCTGGCTTATGCGCCGCGATGAGCCGGTCAATCAGGTCTTCATACTGAGTCAGATACGCCTTCATGCACAGCGTCCGCTCGGCCTCAGCCCGCACGGCCTGCCGCATTTTTTTCGCGGTGCGCGTATCAGTCAGAAGTTCAAGAACACCCTCAGCAATCCGGTCCGGCTCAGTAAACGGCACCAGACGTCCGGTTACGCCATCTTCAATAAATTCTTCAACCGGAGCCGTGGCACTGCCGACAATCGCGCAGCCAGCCGCCATTGCCTCACGCAGGGACCATGAAGCTACAAACGGATAGGTCAGATACACATGCACATCGGACCGCTGGAGGAGTGCTAGAAAATCCGTATAGGCAACCTTGCCCACAAAATGGATACGGGAGAGGTCAATCTCCCCGGCCAGTTCTTCCAGCAACTTCTCCCGCCACGTGCCAGACGGCAGGCGTGCGCCATAGCTGACGCCATCCCCCCCGACCATGACTACGCGGGCCTCGGGGCACTCCTTCAGAATCCGCGGCAACGCCCGCATGAAAACATGGAACCCCCGATACGGCTCCAGATCCCGCGAAACATAGGTAATCAGCTTCTCTTTGGGAGAAACATGCACGTCCTTGATGCTGAACTTGCGGCGGTGCGCCGAAGGGTCGGGACAGCATTGCTCCAGATCAACCCCTTCCCGCAGGACTGTCACTTTATCCTGTGCCCAGTCGGGGTAAGCACTTTTCTGGAATTCCGTCGGGGTCTGTCCGTAACCGGGGGAGGTTAGTGCCTGAAGATTGATTGCATTTTTGGCCCGCACCAGCGGCATCATGGCCGGGTCCATGGGGAATTCCGGGTCAAACCCGACATCAAAGCCCGGCTCTGCATGATAATAAAATTCAAAATAGCCCAGCACCGGCACACCGGGAAAGACATCCTGAATATTCAGCAACTCCCCCCAACCGTGATGACCGATAATAATATCCGGCTCAAACCCCAATGTTTTGAGAGTACCTGCGGCTTTCGCCACGGCATCGGCCCGCACCAGCCCGAGATCAAACTCCCGCGCGCCCGGATGCGTCTGCTCTGTGGCATGGCGGGGCATACGGTAAATGACACGCCGCACACCGGGAATGAGATTGACGTTATCTTCACTGATAAAAACAATCTCGTGCCCACCAGCCTGAACTAGATGACGCACGAGATGCAAATACTGTCCGGGAAAGTTCTGGTGAATAAAAAGATACTTCAAGGGATTGCCTGTATTGTTATGCCACCACGTTCCCGGACGGGTCCGGCCTGTTCAGACCGGACCTTCTAGGATTTTTAACGTCGGGAAGACGGCTTGCGGCCGCGGCCACGCCCGGCGGGCTGAGCCTTGGTTGGTGCTGCTTTAGCCTCGGCAACAGCTTTCCGGGGCCGACCCGCAGCTTTTGCTGGAGCAGGTGTCGCCGCAACCGCTTTGGTTGCACGGCCTTTGGCAGCAGCAAGGTTGCCGCGCGGCTTACGGTTACCCTTTGCTGTGGGGCGCTCTTCTACAAACACCTCGAACTCTTCGCCCGCCTCAGCTTCGGCTTCTAGTTCCTCAAGGTCTTCCAGAATTTCGGCTTCCGCAATTTCCTCTTCCAGAAGAGCGGCCAAATCTGCCGCAGCCTCTGCTTCCGCAGCGGCGTTCCGGCCCTTGCCGCTCCGCTGATTTTTACCTTTACCCCGGCCACCATCTTCACGCGTTAGAATTTCCACAAGGAACGCTTCCAGTGGCGCGAGGCTTGCCGTTTCAATCGGCTCACCCGTATCAACCGGGCCAACACGGGTTCCATCCGTAAAGGTTGCCGTCACACGGCAGATGAACTTACTTGCAGCCTTGCCTTTCAGGCGGATGCACAGGCCCAGAATAGGCAGCGCCATGCCCCGGCTGCCACAATATTTGCCGCCTTCAACCCAAGGGGAAAGCCAGCCCTTGCCTAGAACCGCCTGATATTCAATGTCATCAGCGCCAATCATTTCGGTGGGCGCAATACCAAAGCCTTCAATCCACGCATGGCTTCCCGGCTCACCCATCCACTCCCCAACGCGGGACATCACATCACCACGGCGCTGGATGTGGGCGCCGATTTCCGCCGCATATGGGGAGGACTCGACCTCAACTGGAGTATTCTGAACCGGCGCTTTCGCCTGTGCGGGAGCCTGAACCGCCGGAGTGGCTGCCATGGGCTGCGCAACCGGCCCAGCATTAGCGTTGTGGCTTAGCTGCACAACCTGAAGGCGCGGGGCATCATGGGGAGAACCCAGTTCCTGATAGACAGTTACCAACACCTGAGCCGGTCCCTGCTGCACCCGGATAAGGGCCGCGCCATTCTGGCCACCCAGCCAACCATCTTCATCAAATGTCACAATGCTGATATTGCCCTCATCCCGCACCGGCGGCTGAGAAATACGCACACCCGGCAGCCCGACAGACGTGGGCGGCTGCTGACCCGGTGCGTGAAACACGCAGAATAGGCCAGTCTGAAGTGTCATCAGATGGCCCGATACCTTGAGATCAGAAATCCGCTGTGGGGCAGGTGTCTGGCTGGTCTGTGACATAAAATTTCTTCCATCGTGACGATACGGGTAAACTGTAAATCAAAAAATCATGAGCCGGTAAAGAAAAGGTTATTACGCAGAGACGTTCCGGCTCCTACGCACCCTTGCGTCCATGTTGTATCAATACGTCATTCAGGGCCTGTTCTGAAAGGTCTGTCTTTAATAAAAAACCCTGTTTCGTTGCACGGATACGCTCAGCAGGCGCACCAAGATCAAACGCGACGACCTTCAGACCAGCTTTCCAAGCCAACCCCAACGTAAAACACCATGTTTCCGGCCAGACAGAGGGCAAAAACGCATAATCCGCTTGCAAGGAGGCAATCAACGGAATGACTTCATCCTCCTGATATTCTCCCGTGACAAAAACATGATTTGTGCGGAGAAGAGCCTCATCGTCAGGCGTATGGCCAACAATCACAAATTCGAGTGGCAAAGCACGCGCCGCGGCATCCCGCGCCGCGGCCAGCAGCACATCATACCCTTTTTCTTGCCCGATCCCGCCGATGACGCAAACACGGACGCGCTCACGTCGCCCAGCCCCCAGAACAGCCACGCCCGGAACGCGCGTGTCCGGCACCGGGAACGCCGTCTGCGCAAGAGCGGCACCTTCCGCGCATAGCAGGACATCATCTTCCAGAGGACGCACGAAGCATTTCAGGCCAGCATAGTGCTTTTGCATCCGCTGGGCAGTATCCCGCGAAGGGGCATAAACAGCCTGTGCGGCCTTCAAAAAAGCTTCGGACCGTGTGCGGTAAAATGCAACCGGAACATCTTCTTCCAGCTTCGAACCAAGCAGCGCGATACAGCTCTCGCATCCGGCAAGATCAGGCTCACCACAATATCGCCCTTTGAGACCCATTAGAGAAATTCTCTGACAAAACCACATATAATCATGAATATGGACCGTATAAGGGCAACCCAGAGCATCCGGTAGGCCATACAGCATCGGGTCATGCCCAGCCATGTGATGCACTTCCACCCCCACGGCCTCCTCCGCCTTTAACAGGCGGGTCAGCAAGGCCCAGTCTTCCGGCAGGCGAAACTGCAACGAGGGATAAGCGGCGGCCTTGGCCATTCCATCTTCCAGCACACACCCACCGCCAGTGGGGCGCACCACAAGTGGGCGCACTCCCTGCCGTGATAGTTCCTTCACGCGCTCCTGCACCACGCGTTCAACACCGCCGCCATAATCATGCGTTACCAGCACCATAGAGCGCCGCTTTCGGCTTTTTCGCGTAGAGGTTTTGTTTACAGTCCCCGCACGGAGCCGCACCAGATCAAACCGGCGACGTGCATTAAACAAAGGATCTTTTCCGATCCATGCTGCAATCATCTCATGGTAACCGGGGTGCAGGCGGTTCAGAATCGCTTCATTCCGACGCATCAACCCCGCACGCGTTCCCCCGAACGAGGCTGAACCCACGTGGGCAACAAACACGCCCAACGCTGCCTGATGCCGCCAGCCCAGCACACGGGCCCGCATGCAAAAATCGTTTTCCTCGCCATAGCCTTGCGCGAAAACATCGTCACGCAACAGGCCTGTCTGCGCCAGACAATCATGCCGGATATACATGCAGAACCCGTTTGCTGTCGGGATTTCCGCCCACTGCCCCGCATTAGCGGCCTGCGCCTGCGCCATCAGGTTCTGCGTTTGTGCAAGGTCCGGCACCGGATTCTTCTTATTTGGTGAAGGGTAGGATAAAATACTGGCATCGTTAGAAAATGGCGTGACTGTACCGGTATCATCCGCTGCATAAGCAACTCGCTGCAACTCTTCTACCCAGCCTTCGGCCACCAGCGTATCGCTGTTCAGCACAATAACGTCATATCCCGCAACACTCCTCAAGCCGGTATTAACGGCTGAGGGGAACCCGCAGTTACGCTCGTGCTTCAGCACACGGAAACCCGCCTGCTTTGCAAGAATATCCACCGCCTGAGAAAAATCAGGGTCAGGTGCAGCATCATTCACAATAACAACAGGAATTTTTTCAGCGTCTACCGTCTGCCTAACCGCTTCAAGGCAGTCTAATGTACGCACTTTATCCCAATAGACCGGAATGACGATTGCCACCTCCGCCTGCTGGACGGAGAAATGCGGCGTCTCCGTCACCTTCGCCTGCACCGCAATGGAAACAAAACCCGGAAACTCTTTTTTAGGTTTTACTCTTTTTCCCGCCAAAAATTTAGCGGCAAGACCTTGGGCAATCTGAGTGGCAGAGCGCTGCTCCAACCCCACATCAAGCGGACTTCCTGCCAAATCTCGCCCATCTGGCCCGACCACCCGCACAGGTCCATCCGGCAGGCTCTCTCTTGGAAAATTCAAGGCACGGTACCGCGCCAACGGCACATCGGAAGTGACAGAATTACTGAAATTTTCCGCTTTTATTCTATGCAGGACAGCGCCTGTCCAAATATCCTGTATTTCCACGACAGGGACGCGGTCCGCATCATGCGGCAACCAGACCCAACCTGTCAGCCCGTCTGGACCCGATTCCACCAACCCCTCACTCCGCACAATGGCAGTGGGCTGAATTGGATTTCCGATCAAAAATGGCTGCTTGGAAAAAGAAATGTCCAGAGTTTTCGCCTGCCGCCATCCAGCAGGGCAAAGCCACCCTTCCTTTTTCCGCGTTACTTTTACAGAGCGACCGTCCAACCGAACATCAGGCACATCCTGCGCAACGGCGCCACCCAGCATCAGCATTCCGTCACCCCGCATGCCGCACCAACCAGCAAGGCCGTTCAACTGTGTGATTTTATCGGCAAGTTTTACAATCTCGGGCGTGCAGGCAAACTGGGATAAAATCCGGCCCAATGCGAAAACTGCGGCAGAACCATTCCCCATGGATTGATGAAACGTTGCGAGAAGAACCCATCCTTCCCGAAAATCGAAACGCTCCAGAAGAGCATTGAGAAGACTAAGAGCCCCGGGAATATCGCCAACAGCCTGACGCGCCAGTGCCAGCGCAAGCATAACATGCGGGTTATCCCGCGCCTGCCTGTTGGCCCGTTCCAGCCAGTCCCACGCCTCAGCCTCTCGACCAGCTTGCCAGGCCTCGTTACCCTGCTGAAAAGTTGCCTGAGCGCGCGCGCTGGCCCACATCTCCCATGCCGCCCGGTCCTCCTGAGTGACAAAACCAGAGCGTACGCCCTGTGTCTTACCGGACTGTTCCATCAGACGGCGCGCTCTTTCTTCACCACCTCATCCGCCCTGTGCCGAGATCAGCTTTCTGCGGGCAGAGGGGCCGTACCCCCGGTACCGATATGAGCCAGTTCCGCACTAGCCTGTGTCACGTTCCGCGCTTCTGCCTTACGGTACCACAGACGCGCTTGCTCCATATCTTTTTCACCGCCCAGACCATTCGCATAATATCGGGCAATCATGAGCTGGGCTGCTGGATGATCATGCTCGGCGGCCTTAAGAAACCATTCCCGTGCAATGGCCCTGTCTTCCGGCACATCATGGCCACCACCATATAATGCGGCAACAGAGAACATAGCCGATACCGTGCCGCGTTCCGCAGCCTGTTTATAAAGTCGCAGAGCCTCAGCGTGATTTTTCGGACCACCCACGCCCGTGACCAGCAGATCAGCATAAGCAGTTTCTGCTTCCGCCATTCCTGCATCGGCCGCAGCCTTAATCCATGCCCGCCCCTCTACAGGATTTTGCGCAATGCCGCGCCCCTGCAGCAACATCTGTCCATACCAGTACTGGGCATTCACCACTTTTTCCGCGGCTTTATGCAGCCAGTGCAGCGCTTCTTCCTCGTCCCTCTCAACCCCAACACCCTGTGCAAGACAGACACCGAAGTTGAAAGCCGCGAGCAGATCTCCTTCCTCGGCGGCGTTCTTGTAGAACTCCATAAGGGCACGCCCATCCTCTCTGGGCACGTCTCCTTCCAGCACGAGATTGGCGAGGTCAGCCGAGGCATGCTTATCGCCCTGCTCCGCTGCCAGTTTAAACCAGTATGCTGCGGCTTCCGGGTCTTTCGGAACACCGACACCCGCCATATAAATGGAGCCAAGCGTATGGCTTGCAGCAGCATGCCCATGCTCGGACGCAAAACGATACCATGAAATGGCTTCCGCATAGTTAGGGGGAAGATCTATCCCTCGACCATACCAATCACCCAGAATGGCCGCAGCTTCTGCATCACCGGCTAGAGCCGCTTTCCGCAACCAGCTTTCACCGCGGTCTCTGTTCCGCTCAATACCCTTGCCGGCCATAAGGGCAACGCCGTATTTTGCTTGTCCACCCCGGACTTTTTTCTCGGCAGCCTGCCCAAAATAGGCCGTCGCCAAAGCATCGTTCTGAGGAACACCCGTCCCGCGCTCGGTCATCACACCCATCAGATAGAGGGCCGTTCCCAGCCCCCCATCCGCAGCTTTCTGTAACTCAGCTGCTGCATAGGCATACTGCTCGTACGTCTGAGCCTCTTTGAGCGCTGCCAGACCCAGACCCAGACTGCCCTGCAGGCATCCGGCATCGGCTGCTTTCTGATACCACAACAGTGCTTGTTCAGGATCGCGCAGATCGTCAGGCCCAGCACTCAGAATATAGCCATACAGAGCCTGCGCATCCGCATCACCCGCCTCCGCAGCCTGCTTGGCCCAGCGCGCGCCCTTGTAATAGTCCGGCTGCGGTTTCTCGCGCTTCTTATAGTCTTCAAAAACGGATGAAAGGGTATCCCCTTCTTCAACTTCTTTTGGAAGACCGTGCAGATAAAGCGTCGCCAGAATAAAGGCTGCCCTGTTCCAACCTTTTAAAGCGGCACGCCGTGTCCAGCGGGCCCCTTCAATCAGATTGGGAGGCGCACCCTGCGCGTTCAGATAAGCTTGCCCAACCAGATACTGCGCTTCCGGCTGGCCTTCCCGAGCAAGAACCGTGAAAATAGCAAAGGCTTTCGCAGCCTCTTCCTGCTCCAGAAAAACTTTGGCCTGAGCAAGCCGGGAATCAACAGGCGTTTCTACTTTGCGCCCAAAAAGCCGACTAATCAGATTTTTTAGCATAACATGCTCCTTCTGCGAGCAAGCTCAAGACCGTTACGCACCATGCTCAGGGTTCGCGCATGCCATCTGTCATCAACGGCATGAAGCTGTTCAGCAGATACTGCATGATGGTCCGCTTCCCAACGCGGACATCAGCTGTCACCGGCATACCGGGCAGCGGATGGAAGAAGCTCGGTACACCATGCAACGTATAACGATCCACGCGCAGGCGGACACGATAAAACTCCTTGCTGCTACTATCAGGTGTTACTTCATTATCCTGCTGACTCGACCCGCTGGAACTGCCAACAAAAGAGTCTGCACTGATGGTCCGCACAGTCGCATCCGCACCGCCATATTGCTGGTATGGGAATGTCGCAAACTTGACCAGCGCCTTATCCCCAAGACGCACAAACCCCACATCCTTACCGGACATGACCGTTTCGATCTCCAGCCCCTTCCCAACAGGAACCAGAGTCATCACTTTTTCGCCCGCTGTCAGCACTGCGCCAACTGACACTTTGGAAATATTCAGCACAATCGCGTCTTCATCCGCTTTCAGCGTGACGAGACTGTTATGCAAAACCGCTTTTTGATACGAACTCTTCGCTTCAGAAAGATGATGCTCCGCCAAGACCAGATCATGATAAGCTTCAGCTTTCCAGTTCTGGATATAGCCTTCTCTCTCCGAAACCTGAGCCGCCAGTTTGTTCCGTGTGCTACCTGCTTCCTGCTGCGCCGCAATTTGGGAACGCTCAACTTCCATCAGTTCATTCTGCGCACCCAGCGTGGACAGCTTGCTGCCTACCTGATCTTTCTGCAACTGCATCCGCATTTTATGTACATCCGCAGCCACCTTGGCCCGCGCAGCATACATGGCGGCACTGGCCTGAGCGCTCTGCAACTGATTCTGCAGGCTGGCAATCTGTTTGTCATAATTGCGGACCTTGGCGTCAAATTCCGCCTTACGCCGCACAAACGCCTCTGCCTGCTGAACAGATGACGGGTTTTTAGGATCGACAGAATATGTCTGGCCCTGTGTTTCTGCCGTCAGACGATCAACCTCAGCCTGATATTGATCACTTTGGGCGCGCATATTCTCGATATCCGCGCCAGACATCGTCGGATCCAGATGCGCGAGAACTGTACCTTTATGAACGAAGTCACCTTCCCGCACATCAATGGAACGGATAATGGAGGTATCAAGAGGTTGGACCAGAAGCGTCTGCTCCGTCGAAACCAGCCGCCCTTGCGTTGAAACCACCCGGTCCAACGGAAAAACGGTCATCACGGTAACGGATGAAACGATCAACGCACCAACAATCCATGTTATATACTGCGCAGAGGGCGTTGGCGGCATATTAACCAGCGCTGCTGTAGGAGAATGAAACTCCAGCAGAGCGGGTGGCATATCTCCCTGAGCGTACGGATCATCCGCCTGACGCAGAAAAACAGGTTCATTCTCCGTGCCAACTTCGGACCCCGTCGTCTGCCCTGAGGGCACAATATCCTGTTCACTCATGGCTTATTCTCCCTCCGCGACCAGAGAAGACGACCCGGGATTAGCTTTTCCTGTCGTATGACGATTCTGCTGCATCCACAGCGTACGATAGATGTCACACCGCTCAAGAAGAACATCATGAGGCGCAATATCAGCCACGGCCCCATGATCCATCACACAGATCTGGTCACAGTTTACCAGCGAAGACAGACGGTGTGAGACAATCACCATGGTGCGCCCTTTGCCGATGCGCTCAAGATTAGCGTTCACCAGAGCTTCACTTTCCGGGTCAAGTGCTGACGTCGCTTCATCCAGAATCATCAGCTTGGGATCGGTAATAACCGCACGAGCGATGGCCAGACGCTGACGCTGTCCGCCGGAAATATTGGTGGAGCCTTCTTCAATAAAGGTCTCATAGCCCGCAGGCATCCGTTCAATAAACTCCTCGGCTCCGGCCATACGTGCTGCACGCACAACATCGTCAATCGTATAACCCGGACGCCCTGCGGTAATATTTTCACGAATAGTGCCACGGAACAGGAAGTTATCCTGCAGCACGACACCAAAAGACCGCCGCAGATGTGTAAGGTTGATTTCCCGCAGATCAATCCCATCCAGCTTCAGATACCCCGTATAGGACCGGCTAACGCCCTGAAGCAGGCGGGTAATCGTGGATTTCCCGGAGCCGCTTCGTCCGACCAGCCCAAGCATGGTCCCGGCAGGCACCTCAAAATTCACATTATTCAGCGCTTTGGAGGTTGAGCCCGGATAGGTGAAATCCACCCCATCGAACGACAGAGCGCCTTTGATCACAGGACGCATCCCTGTGGTCAAAGCTTTGGTCTCCGTTGGTTGATTCAAAACGGAAGCGGCTTCACTCAATGCCGTCATAACTTCGTTAAAATCATCCAGAAGTTTTGCAAAACTAACCAACGGTGAGGCAACACGTCCGCCAAGCATCATGAAAGCGACCAGCCCACCCACACCAACAGAAGTAGGACTTACGAGCGACAGATAAGCACCAATCATGATAATGCCGCGGTTAATAAACAGATCCAGCGGCATCACCAACGTTTGGGGCCAGTTTGACATACGGCCGACTGCCAGTTTCCAACGAATCACAACTGCGGTGACATCATCCCAGACTTGCTTACGCATATTTTCCAATGCCAGAGTCTTAAGGGTTCGGATACCAGCAACCGTTTCATACAAAATTGCCCCGCGTTCACGTTCTGCCTGCATTTGAGCCGACATGACACGTGCGACAGGCCCCATGAAAATAACCACGATCAGACCAATACCGCCTGCGGCAGCCACAGTCATCCATGCAAGGGTAGAGCTGAGATAAAACAGAAACGGCAGAATAACAACCAACGTGAACATATCGAGGAAGGTCGTCATGAGTTTTCCTGTCAGAAAATCACGGACTTTATAAATAGCCATGACACGACCAAGAAGGTTCCCCGCCTGCTGCCGTTCAAAATATTCTAGCGGTAAAGACACCAGACGACTGAACACATGCAAAGAAATACGTGAGTCAACACGTGTTGTCAGTACCAGAGACAACTCACGACGACCGTAAGACAACAATATTTCGTAAACTGAAAAAACCACAACAATTCCACTGATCGAGATCAGCGTGGACATGGATTTATAATTCACCACGCGGTCGATGACCTGCATGACGATCATAGGGGGAAAAATCTGCAGAATACTGAGGGTCATGGATGCAATAGCAATATCACGCAGGGAGCGTTTTTCCCGCAGCACTAATTTTGCCAACCATGCCATATTGATGGGTGCATCTGCTTCCGACTGATCCCGACGCCGCTTGATCAGCAGGACATCCCCGGTCCAGATTCGGCTCAGACGCAGTTCATCAACTGGTACAGGAGCTGCCGCTTCGTCTTTAAGCGGATCACGCAGCCAGACGACGCCTTTTTCCGGGTCCGCGTTCACCATGAGCGCCGCAGACCCATCACGGAACATCAGAACGATCGGCGGCGAATTGGTCATCTTGACCAGATACCGCCATTTGATGCGCATCCCTTTAGCGACCGCGCCCTGCTCTTCCAACCAGCGCACCAGAGTAGCCGGTGAGGGGCTGTCTTCTTCCGGGTCCACTGCAAAATCACGAATATCGAGTTCCAGCCCGTGGAACCGCGCAGCTGCAACAACTGCCCGCAGGCGGATCATTGAGGGGCTTAAACGGGAGGCACTTTCGTGGCCTGTATCAGAAGAAGGGCCAGAAACTTCAGGCACATGATCAGTCTGGTTCACGAACAACCCTTTGGCAAAACCTCAAAACGCCGCCCAGCCGCTTCAAATGGCCAACTTGCGAGCGAAAACCCTTATGACAGGGAGTGGGAAGGAGCTCAAAGTCTTTCTCTGTTTTAATCTCACTGCAATGTGTTATTTTTTCAACAAGAACATGAAAAATGGCTGGAAACAGCCTCCAGCCCATACAGAGAAAAAATCAGAGGATCCGCATGAAGTCGCTTGACCAGAGCGGCGACATCGCGCGCCGAACAGATCAGACTGAGTCTGTTAAAAAAAACGCACTCACCTCTGGCCCGTTCCTGTATTAGGCGGGTCAGAAACCGCCCCAGATGACCACTCACCGGACAGCAGGCACACCCGGCGCCATGATCGCCCCCATTTTCCAGCTCCGTCCATAAGCGGACACTCCCCCATCCGGCCTGTTGAGCCATTGATGGCACAATTCCGAGAAAAACGGCCAGACCATCGGGCTGCGCCTGCACATCAGCCTCCTCCAGAGACAGCACACGCAACCGCACACGTCTGTCTTTCGGCCCGGTCCAGAGAAGCGGACTGGTGGACACAGATGCCGCTCTCTGAAATAACACTCTCCCCTCCGGACCGGCGTCCGACTGGGGTTCCTCTTCCCGTTTTTTGTAATTTATGGGTGCCATGTCTGCTCGTCTTCCCCTTCTCGATGCTCTGCGCAATCAGGTCCTGCTGTGTGACGGAGGCATGGGATCACGCATTCAGATGCTCGATCTGGACCTGAAACGGGATTACTGGGGGCAGGAAAACTGTACTGAAATCCTGACACTCTCGCGCCCTGAACTGATCCGGGAAATCCATCGCGGCTATTTTGAAGCCGGCGCGGATATGGTGGAAACCAATACCTTTGGTGGCTCTCCCATTACTCTGAGTGAATTCGATCTGGCTGACAAGACACGCGAGATCAACCGCAATTCCGCCATTCTGGCGCGAGAGGCGGCGGAAAGCTTTGCCGATGGCCGCACCCGCTATGTTGTGGGGTCCGTGGGGCCGGGCACCAAGCTACCGTCTCTAGGGAATGTGGATTATGACACGCTGGAAGCCGCCCTTGCCGAGCAAGGACGCGGCCTGATTGAAGGCGGCGTGGATGCGATCCTGATTGAAACCTGTCAGGACACGCTCCAGATCAAGGCCGCCGTCAACGGCATGAAAATCGCCCGTGCGGAAATGGGCACCACCACGCCGATCTTCGTGCAGGTCACGGTCGAGACCACCGGCACGCTGCTGGTCGGCCCGGACATTGCCGCCGCCGCCACCGTCATCCACAGTCTGGATGTGGATCTGATGGGGCTGAACTGTGCCACCGGCCCGCAGGAAATGGCGGAGCATGTCCGCTGGCTAGCTGAAAACTGGCCCCGTCTGATTTCCGTCCAACCCAACGCTGGGCTGCCGGAACTGGTGGATGGACAGACCCACTACCCGCTCTCCCCGGAAGATATGGCCACATGGGTCGAACGCTTTATTGTGGAAGACGGGCTGAACATGGTGGGCGGCTGCTGTGGCACCTCCACCCCGCATATTGCGGCGCTGGACGCCATGCTGCGCCGCCGTGCGGAAGGCACCGGGCAGCACCGCCCGGCCCCTGTGCCGAAAAAATCCGTGTGGATTCCCTCTGTTGCAAGCCTGTACACGCAGGTGCCCCTGCGGCAGGAAAACGCCTATTTCTCCATCGGCGAGCGCTGTAACGCCAACGGCTCCAAAAAATGGCGCGAACTTCAGGAAGCGCATGACTGGGACGGCTGCGTTGCTCTAGGGCGTGAACAGACCGGCGAAGGCTCCAACGCGCTGGACATCTGCACCGCCTTTGTCGGCCGGAACGAGCGGGCGGAGATGGATGAGGTCATCAAACGCTTCACCTCCTCCGTCAACGCGCCGCTGGTGATTGATTCCACCGAAACCCCGGTGATTGAGGCCGCGCTGAAGCTGCATGGCGGCAAACCCATCATCAACTCCATCAATTTTGAAGATGGAGAAGGCCCGGCATCGGACCGCATGACGCTGGCCCGCAAGTTTGGTGCGGCGGTGGTGGCGCTGACAATTGATGAAGTCGGCATGGCACGCCGCCCGGAAGACAAGCTGCGCATTGCCACGCGCCTTGTAGAGTTTGCCTGCGAAAAATACGGTCTACCTCAGTCGGATCTGATGATTGATCCGCTGACCTTCACCATCGCCACGGGTGCGGAGGATGACCGCAAGCTGGGCCTGTGGACGCTGGAAGGCATCCGCATGATCCGCGAGGCCTTCCCCGATATCCAGATTGTGCTGGGTCTGTCCAACATCTCCTTCGGACTGAACCCGGCGGCCCGTGCCGTGCTGAACTCCGTTTATCTGGATCATGCGGTGAAAGCGGGCATGACCGCAGCCATTGTGCATGTGTCCAAAATCCGCCCTCTGCACATGATTGCACCGGAAGAAGTGAAAGTCGCGGAAGACCTGATTTTTGACCGCCGGACAGAAGACTACGACCCGCTGCAAAAGCTGCTGGCCCTGTTTGCTGACCGTAAAGCCTCCGAAGCTGTGCAGCGCAAACGCGCCGAGACTGTGGAAGAACGCCTGAAAGACCGCATTGTGGACGGGGACCGCAAGGGGCTGGAAGCGGACCTTGATGAAGCGATGGCCAAGATGCCGCCGCTGGAGATTATCAATACCGTGCTGCTGGACGGCATGAAGGTGGTGGGCGAACTGTTCGGCTCCGGCAAGATGCAGCTCCCGTTTGTGCTGCAATCCGCCGAGACCATGAAAGCCGCTGTCGCGCATCTGGAACCGCATATGGAACGCGCGGAAGGCCAGCAGCGCGGCACCATCGTGCTCGCCACCGTGAAAGGCGACGTGCATGACATCGGCAAAAATCTGGTTGATATCATTCTGACCAACAACGGCTATCGCGTGGTCAATCTTGGTATCAAGGTGCCTGTGGCCGACATGATTGAATCTGCTCGTGCGGAAAAAGCCGACGCCATTGGCATGTCTGGCCTGCTGGTGAAGTCCACCGTCATCATGCGGGAGAATCTGGAAGAAATCTCCCGTGCGGGGCTGGATGTGCCGGTGCTGCTGGGCGGTGCGGCCCTGACCCGCAACTATGTGGAAGAAGACTGCGTGGCCGCCTACGCCCCCACCGGGCGCGTGGCCTATGCGCGGGATGCGTTTGACGGCCTGACGCTGATGGACCAGATCGCGCAGAAAGGCTTTGACGACTATCTGGCCGCTGTGGGCAAAAAGCGCGAAGGCAAAGCCACCCGGCGCAATGCCCGTGCGCCGGAACAAGCCGAAACCCGTGGTTTCACTCCGATCGACCCGGAAGCCGCCCGCCTCCGCCGCGCACGCATGACGGCGGATGAACAGACGCTGACCCCGCCCTTCTGGGGGTCTCGTGTACTGACAGCCACACCAGAAGCCATTTTGCCGTTCCTGAACGAGCGCGCGCTCTATCAGTTTCAGTGGGGCTTCCGCAAACAGGGGCGCTCGCTCGAAGAGTTCCTGAAATGGGCCAAGCAGGACCTGCGCCCCATTCTGCGCCGCATGCTGGATCTGACGGCGAAAGAGACCATCCTGAACCCGCAGGCATCCTACGGATACTGGAAAGCCGCAGGCGACGGGAATGACCTCGTGCTGTTTGAAGAAGACGGCACCACGGAAGCCGCTCGCTTCACCCTGCCGCGCCAGCCACGTGACGATGGGGAGTGCATTGCCGACTTCGTGCGGGACATTCATGATGCCGAGCGCGATGTGGTCGGCTTACAGGTTGTCACCGTCGGGCAGAAAGCCTCCGACATGGCGCGCGACTGGTTTGAAGAAAACCGCTATCAGGATTATCTGTATCTGCATGGTCTTTCCGTCGAAATGGCGGAAGCCATGGCGGAATATACCCACAAGCGCATCCGGTCTGAGCTGGGATTTGCCGGAGAGGATGCGCGGGATATGGATACCCTGCTCCAGCAAGGCTATCGCGGGTCGCGCTATTCTTTTGGCTATCCGGCCTGCCCGCGTCTGGAAGACCAGCACCCCATTCTGCGCTTGCTGGATGCGGAACGGATTGGGGTTTCCTTGACAGATGGAGACCAACTCCACCCTGAACAGTCCACCTCCGCGCTAGTTGTCCTCAACAAGCACGCAAAATATTTCACGATCTGACAAACACGCGCCCAACTCTGCAACGCCCTTCTGGTCAAGGGGCGCCGGGCACCCAGAGGCTAGCTATCTCCCACGCCCCAACGACACCGGTGGAGTGCGATTTTTTCATCCAAGGTTGACCAGTGCCGCATCTCCTGCCCATCATCACGGAATGCCGTACGCGTCTGACCCCAAAGCCCGCCATCCTCTTGCTTCCGGGCAGACCTCTGCTGCGGCGCACCCCCGCACGGCCGCCTCAGAAGCCGCACGGCCAGCCCAGCAGCAGGCTGTTATCAAGCGGCTGGGCCAAACCATGGGGCAACATGCCATGGCGTGCACTGCGGCCTTTATCGCACGCAACCATCCCGACATTATTCGGGAGAGTGCGACCTTCCTGCGCAGCCTCGAAGCCGTTTGGGCCGAGGAAGGGGTGGACCCGAATGATGTCTGGACGGAACTGCTGCGCCGCATTGAAATCGGGGAAGTGTTCCTGCGCCTCAATCAGCCACCGCACCGCAAGAAGCTGAACGGGAAAGTCGCCCGCCCATGGCGGATTTCCACCAGCAAGCTTCCCTGAAAGACCAAAGCCCCGATGGCGGCCATTGATAGTATTGCCCTTGTGATTGTGGGTCTTTCCGCCCTGCACGGTTTCTGGCGCGGCTTTACCCGGCAGGCGCTAGGCCTTGGCGGATGGATACTGGCTATCCTGCTGGCCTGCCGGTTTTACCCGCTGCTGATTCCATGGACGCAACCCTACCTCTTCAACCATCTCGCTGCGGGTGCCGCCGCCTTTGCCATTCTGCTGATCGGCCTGCTGATTGCTGTATCCCTGCTTTCGAGCATCATTGTCCGACTGGTGCATCTGACAGCCCTCAGCGGGCTGGACCGCACACTGGGGTGTGGCTTTGGCGTCATACGGGGCGGCTTACTTGTTGTGCTGATTTTTCTGGCTGCCCAGTGGCTGATGATGCCGGAAGATATGGCCAGCCTTGAGGCAAATGGACGACTGACCCCTTATATTCGCGCTGGTGCAGCCTATATCCAACCTTTCCTGCCGGTTTTCAGTGCGAAAGGGGTTGCACCAAATCTCTCCACGGGTCATGACGCCACCTTGTGATCTCTTGCGGCCCTATGCCGGCTACTTGCGGAGGCCCTGCGCACCGATGCTCTCCCACCCGACCCTCCCTGACGCACCTGCGGGTGCGGCTTGCCATGATGACGACCATTTTCATGAAGAATGCGCCGTCTTTGGTATCTGGAATGCCAAGGATGCCGCCGCACTGACGGCGCTTGGCCTCCACGCCCTGCAACACCGGGGGCAGGAAGCCGCCGGTATTGTCTCCTATGATGGCCACTTCCACTCCCACCGTGGGCTGGGGCTGGTGGGAGATGTCTTTAACGACCCCCGCGTCATGGCGACCCTGAAAGGGGATCGCGCCATTGGCCACAACCGCTACGCCACCACAGGGGCCACGCTCCTGCGCAATGTGCAGCCTCTGTTTGGAGACTTCGCTTTTGGTGGTCTGGCCGTGGCGCATAACGGCAATCTGACCAATGCCGATTCCCTGCGTGAGCAGCTTATCCGCCGTGGCTGCCTGTTTCAGTCCACCATGGATACGGAAGTCTTTATCCATCTGATTGCCATCTCTCTCTACGCCACAGTGGAAGACCGGCTGATTGACGCGCTCAAGCGCGTAACAGGCGCCTATTCTCTGGTCGTGCTGACCGAGGACGCCCTGATGGGCGTGCGCGACCCCATGGGTGTGCGCCCGCTGGTGCTGGGCCGCCTGCCGGGCGAGGACGGCAAGGACGGAAGCTGGGTTCTGGCGTCTGAAACCTGTGGTCTGGACATTATCGGCGCCGAGTTTGTGCGCGATGTGGAAGCCGGAGAACTGGTGATTATCACCGATGACGGCATCCGCTCCCTGCGTCCGTTTGGTGAGACCAAACCGCATTTCTGCGTGTTTGAATATATCTACTTCGCCCGTCCGGATTCCGTGCTCGAAGGCCTGCCAGTGTATGCCGTGCGCAAGCAGATCGGCAAAGAACTGGCGCATGAAAGCGGCGTAGAGGCCGATGTTGTGGTGCCGGTGCCGGATTCCGGCGTGCCGTCCGCCATGGGTTATGCGGAAGCCAGTGGTATTCCGTTTGAGCTAGGCATTATCCGTAATCATTATGTCGGCCGCACCTTCATTGAACCTACGGACCATATCCGGAATCTCGGTGTGAAAATGAAGCACTCCACCAATCGCCCGGCGCTGGATGGCAAGCGGGTTATTCTGGTGGACGACTCCATTGTGCGTGGCACAACGTCCCGCAAGATTGTGGACATGGTGCGCGCTGCTGGTGCCAAGGAGGTGCATATGCGCATCTCCTCCCCGCCTACCAAACATTCCTGCTTCTATGGGATCGACACGCCAGAGCGGAGCCACCTGCTGGCCGCGCAGCATGACGTTGCCACGATGGCGAAACTGATTGGTGTGGACAGTCTGGCCTTTATCTCGCTGGACGGCCTCTACCGCGCCATGGGCCATGAAAGCCGGGATGCCTACCGTACGCGCTATTGCGATGCCTGCTTTACCGGGGACTACCCGATTCCGCTGATCGACCATGATCGGGAATTCGGCGCCGACTCAGCCTGAAGCTGATCCAAAACAAAAAAGGCGGCCCCATTCCGGGCCGCCTTTTTTATGCCTGCCTCGCCAAGCCTTTTTAGGTTTGGCTGGGGCGGGTTTTATCTCGGATGCCGCGATTTCGGTACAGACTCCGGTGTTGGCTCTGCACTGGCACCCAGTGGCGCAGGCGGCATCATCCGCAACTGGGTGGCGGCCTGATCTGCAATCTGACCAAGAAGCTGGCTCAGCGCCTGCACCATCCCCATAGTTCCAAGAGAAGCCGCCGGAGCCTGCACAAGCACACGCTGCATATAAAACTGACCGCTGGTATCTGGCGCACCGGCCTGCGCGCCCTTAACAGACAGCGCGGCCTCAATCTGCACCGCGCCGGACGGACCGGCGGAGAAGCGTGTGACGGACAGTTCCACATAAGCCTGAGGCTCGGTCGAGACAGCATCATTTTCCGCAAAGACACTGGTGCCCGGCAGGCGCTGGGCCAGATCCCCCGCCAGAGTGCGGCTAATCTGCCCGGCCAGAGAATCCCCCCACGCATCATTGGGTGAAACCGTCAGCTTGTAGCCGGTATCTGCCGTTACAATACGGTCCCGGTCCAGCCCGGAGGCAATGGTGGGTTGCCGCACTTCAACAAAGCGCGGGCCACCCGGCGCGGGTTGCCCCGGCACAACGGAGAGCGTGTAGAGCGTCGGCCCCGCTCCGCTGGAGCAGGCCGTGAGCGTTGTCGCCATCACACCCAGCCCGATAGCCCCCAGCAACAGATTACGACGGGGAAGCGACGCCTGAAGGCGGCGTGAGGAAGAAGAGAGCGTCATGCTTTATCGTCCCGATATCAGCGCGGTGGGATGGTTGGTCAGGAACTCGGACAGGAAGCGCAGAGACCGCGCGGCCTGCCCAAGCTGGATGACCATGCCCTGAAGATTCCGATGGAAATCACTGTTCCCACCATAGCCTGCCAGCAGGCGGTTGGCATTTTGTAGAGTCTGGTCAAGCTGATTGGTCATTTCCGGCAGGCGTTGCATTAGCGGCCCCATGCCATGCTGCAACTGCGTGCTCATGGCCTGAAGGTTTTTCAGGGACTCTTTCAGGCTAACCAGAGACTGCTTGACTTCTGGGCTGGTCAGCGTTTTGTCCGCATTAGCCAGCAAGCTGTTGGCGTTCACCCCAATCTGCTCAAACGGCATGGCCGCCAGACGGGAAGCCACGGTGGAGAGGGAGTCCATAATGCCGCTCATCCCGCCAGCCTGACTGGGGATAACCAGCGTCTGCCCTTCCATAGAAGTGGTGGCAGGCGGCGGATTTTTCACAAAATTGAGTGCAATCATGCTCTCGCCCGTCAACAGGCTGGCGCTGTCCGTCGAAGCCCGCAGACCGTTGGCGACAAGTGTACGGAACGTATCAATCAGCGCACCGTGGCGAATTTCACTGGCGGACAGCACCCGTTCCGGCTGGATCTGCATCCCGATGCGCACGCGCGGATGACCAGCCTTCTGGTCCAGATCAAGCTTCACGCTCGTCACGCTGCCAATCTGAATCCCGAACATGGTCACCTGACTGCCCGGTGCCAGCCCTTTGACGGAGGAGGTCACATACGTGGCCAGTGGTACGCGCTCGTGGTAGCCCGCACTTTCAGCATCAGCCTGACTGTCATACAGTTTGAAGACCGTATCAGCCGGGGCTTCGTCCCCTGATGTTCTGTCCTTGTCGCGCGGCAGGCCAAAGGCCACCCCACCAGAGAACAGCGCCTGAAGAGACTGCATCTGCACTTTCAGGCCACCAGCCCCAAACCCGACCTGCACACCGGACACGTTCCAGAACCGGGTGTCCGGATACAGGTAATGGTCATAAGGTTCCCGCACAAAAAGCTGGATCAGAATGGGGCCACTACCCCCCGGTGGCATGGTGTAGCCGAGCACTTCTCCCACATCCACATCACGGAAGAAGACAGGTGCCCCTTGCCCAATAGACCCGATGGTGGGTGTAATCAGCGTATAGGTACGGCCCGGCTGGTCTGACCGGACGCCGGGAGGCGCTTCTAAGCCCCGGAAGTCCGTCTTGCGGTGTCCCTTATCAGCTTCCTTGCCGTCCGGGCCGGGGTCAAACGCGATATATGCGCCAGACATCAGCGTTTCCAGCCCGGTAATGCTGGCCCCGTTAATGCGCGGGCGCACCACCCAGAAGCGGGCCTTATCTGTCAGCATGGGGCTGGACCCGGCGTTCATGCGGATGCGGACATTCACATGCCGCAGGTCATCCGTCAGGGAAATGCCTTGCACGGTGCCCAGCACCACAGCCTTGTTCTTCACCTGCGTCTGGCCACTGGTCAGGCCATCGGCTGTGTCAAACATGACCGTGATTTCCGGCCCGTCATTGGCAAAGCTTTTCCAGATCAGAAAGCCCGCAATCAACACGGATATGATGGGAATAATCCAGATAATGGAAAACCGGATACGACGCACGACAGCATCCGGCATGGTGCTGTCCTGTTCGTCGGGAGACTGATGATGATTCTGTCCGTTCACGCCCTGTCCGGCTCCATGTTATCCTGATATCCACTGGTCTGCGTAGCGGTTTGACCACGCTTGCGGCGCCTGCCGCCAGTGCGGGCAAGTGCTGCATCCCCATTTTTACCTGCGGCATCCCACATTAAACGCGGGTCAAATGTGTGGACCGCAAAAATTGTCAACACCACAACAGCGGCAAAACAAACCATCCCGCCATTGGCTGTAATACTTGCCATATGGTTAAAACGCACCATTGCGACAAGAATAGAAACCATAAACACGTCAATCATCGACCATCGACCGATAATATCAATCACCCGATAGACTTTGGATTTAAACCGCAGATGCCTGTGCGACTTATGCCGTGTTGTCTCCACCATATAAGACAGGCCAATCACTTTAAGCACCGGCACGGTCACACTGGCAAATATCACAAGCAGGGAAAGAGGGATCATCCCGTCCACCCACAGTTCTATCGCCCCTTCCACAATGGTATGGCCGGTCCCGGCCCCCATGCGAATAACTGTCATGACTGGATAAATATTGGCTGGTAGATAGAACACAATGGCAGACACCAGCAACGCCACCGAGCGGCTCATGCTGTTCGCCTTGCGGTGCCGCACCACATGCCCGCACCGGGGGCAGTAGCCTGACGGCTCCGTAGGTTTGATAGGATGGTCAAACTCCAGCACCAGACCACAGGACAGGCAGGAGACCCGATTGGCGGAAGGAGTCAGAGGGTCCTGCGCATCCACGGCTACAAAGGTCAGCGGTAGGCGTGGGCCGCTCATAGGCCGCATGAACGTATCAATCTTGCGATGCCGCCAGATGATTTCCGTATCCAGCGTGGCGTCCGTCGCGGCCATGGAGACCATCAGCCCGGCTACCAGATAGACCGCCGCCCCGACCTCCACAAACGCCAGATCCACCAGCTTGGTATAGGCCACAAAGACGCCCAGAATATAGACTTCCACCATGGACCACGGGCGCAGCACCTCATACCACTTCATCAGATGAGGCACCCATGCGGGTAGGTTTGGCCGAAGGGACGCGGTGAGGATCATCCCCATCATGGCGATAACAATGCCGGGGGCCAGAACGGTAGCAATGGCCACCAGAATACCAACCTCGCCCCAGCCTTCATGCAGGAGTTCAATCGGACCGGTGATGATGTCCACCGTACGCTGCCGACCGTACAAATCCAGCATCATGAGGGTAGAAAATAGCATGGCCACATACAGCGCGGCGGACGTAACGCAGAAGGCCAGAGGTGTTGCGATGGGCGCAGTTTTATTGCGTCGGTCAAGTAACTGGCTACAGCGCGAGCAACGCGCCTGTGTGCCGGGCTTAAGCTCCGGCAGTTTTTGGGTCAGCCCGCAACACGGACACTCCATAACACCTTCAAGAACCTGAACGTGCCGGGTGTTATCCACCGATGTATCCTGAACAGGCATCACGGCTTCACGCATCAGGGCGGTAAATTGCGACACGCTCATGATGTGACCTTAGAACGAAAACCCCCTGAACGTAATAGCTATGCCATAAGATTGCAGCCATGCGGGGTCCGCACAGGGTGCGTCGGGCTGCAAATATCTTCTGATTTCCGCGCCCGCCCCCGTTGCGTTTCCTGAACTGCTATGATACCCAGCCCCTCGAAAGTGAGTATGCCCGCTTAGCTCAGTTGGTAGAGCACGTCATTCGTAATGATGGGGCCGGTGGTTCGAATCCGCCAGCGGGCACCACTTTCAGTCTCCCGACAATAAATTACAGTTATCTCTCGCAAAGAATGCAGGGCCTCCTTACGCATTTACGCCAGACCGCAAGGTATCGTCCGGGATCAGGCATTGTCGGCATAGGGGGAAAAATCCCCCCGCATTGAGCCCGTACAAACCCCGGAAACGTGGGCTCAGAACGCCGCCGTATCCAATGTTCCAGCGGGAAAGCGCACAACCGCAGAATGGTCCGGCATGAGTTGAATATCCGTCCACGGTGAGGAAGCAACCGCGCTGCACACGGCATCCGGGCCGGGGCGCAGGTTAATGGCATACAGCTTCCACATCGCTAAGCGCACCGCGCGATAGGCCTGATATTTCAACGCTGGCACAGTCTGTACATCGCCGCACACATACACCGTGGTCGCCCCAGTCGATACAATCCGGTTCCTGAGATAAGATTCATAGTGCGAAACCTTCGCGTACCCCTGAATCGTCTTAAACCAGAGCAGACCACCGCTACACAGAATGGGCAAAGCCCCGGCAAGAACAACACACCCTTTCAGTCTGCTGTCAGGCTCAACCGTTCTGATGAAAAGAGCGAAGGAGCCAATAAAGAAGCACCATATCCAGTACGTTGACCTGACGGGACTATCGGCCCCCGAAAAGACCTGAAGCAGCGACTCACACAGAAAAACAAGGCCTACGCCAAGAATGAATTGAATGACCGTTTTTCTATTGAAATAAAAAGCGGAAATAATGAGCAAAAACGAAATGGCGAATTCCATTTCGTAAGTCTGGAGGGATTCAAGCCAGAACTGGAAAACTTTTACGCTATTGATCTTGAGGTCGCTCAGACCATGGAGAGGATGCGGATGACGCCAGCCTTCCAAAACAATTCCAAATGTCCCATGAAAAATCTTATTGAGAGAAAAGCTTGTGAAAATACCCGCAAGATAGGACAGCCCGTAAAACAGGACTATTTCCAGACAGAAAAATGGAAAAACTGCCAGAACAAGAAGCGTTACTGACGAAATCATGGGTGAATAGCTTAGAAATATGAGAATATTATAAAGTGAAAAGAGAAAGAAATTAAATCCCAGCGTTAAAACTGAAAATATGAACAGGGCAGACAGCCACACCATAGGCGTCAACGTGGCGGGCCAAAGGGAGAGGATGGAAAACGGAACTGAAAAAAACAGCAGGAACGCAAGGAGTATTCTGTAGGAAATTTTTGAAACCAGCAGACAGGCAGTAAGCCAGCAAAACAGGCCATATCCGAGCATATAAAGGCAATATAAAAATCTGGCAGGCAAAGCCCGCGCCTCAAGAGACCAGAACCAGTTTACCCACCGCCCTTCAAACAGCGTTTTGTCCCAAGGCGAGGTGTAAGACGCCATGTCTGGCAGCAGTCTGGTCATAAAAGGCCAGTCATCATGCTCAAAATAGATGGTCTGTACGGCACCTGACGTTGTCAGAAAAAGCAGAATGACAGCCAGAAAAATGCCAAATCCCTGAAAAAGAGCACTGACTTGCTCTCTGGATTTCAGGGCGCCTGAAAACGGATCATAGAATTTTGTCAGATATGAAAACGCCTGCACCATAGAGTCCGTATCCAGATATTTGAAAGACCGTTCTAAAAATCGCCCAGATCAATCTGGCGGAGCTTTTATGCCTGACGACGAGGCCTGTTTGTCCCAATGCCACAGGGTCAGAACTCAAAGCCGCCTGTTCAACACCAGAAGCCCCTGTCTGCCCTCAACTACGAAATTTTGAAATAGCCGGTTATAGTGGCATCTTTAAAAAGAAAAATGGCGTCTCTTCGCCCCGGAAAAGAAGAAACCGTCTTACTGGCCGGATAGTCTACAAACAATGATCTTTTTGAAGCCGTCTTTTTATTGACCAAAACCATACAGGCTGATTGTCAGATGGTGCCCGTTGGAATAATTGACGCCGGTGACAGATCCATAGGTTCGCACACGGCTACGGGCCGGGCCAAGAGAGGCTAAGAAAGCCTCGCTCTTCTGCACATCAACCAGAGCCACAGCGCAGGATTCATTGCCTAGCATCCGGCGGGCTGCATCTTCCGGCCCTTCCAGATGCACTTTACCGCCCATCAGGAACACAAGACTGGGTTCTGAAAAGGACACCGAAGAGACGTCCATCTCGGCGCAAGGGTGATGAGACTGGGCCAGCGCTGTCAGGCGCGGTGCCAGCCAAATGCTTTGCAGGCGCGGCACGACAACCAGAAACAGCCCGGTATAAAGCAGCATCGCGCAGGCGGCACTCGTCAACAGAGCCTTACGCAGTTCCGAACGCCAGATAAAAAATATGGAAAGCCCAAGCAGCGGTAGGCTACCCGCCGTGAGAATGAGAGCAGCAGGGGAGACGACGTGCTCCAGCTTCCACAGCAGCAAGGGGCCTGCCAGTGCCAGCGCAACGCCGGCAACGGCCCACAACACGCCATAAACCCCCAACCCAAAGCGCGCCCAGAGGGCTCGTGGCCAGCCAGCCCAGACCGGGGAACCCTGCGCAAGCATGCCCGCTGTCAGGATGGCAATCGCCGGATAAGTGGGCAGGACGTAATGTGGGAGTTTGGTCGCAATCGCCTCAAACACCACCCAATGCGGGATAATCCAGCACAGCAGATATTTTACGGGCAGAAGTGCCCGATTTTTCCAGACAGCAGGCAACGCCGCCGCCGCGAAAAAAGAGCCCGGCCAGAAAGCGATGAGAAAAACCAGCAGATGATAACCGGGCGGTAAACCATGCGCCTGCTGGCCAGATGCGACCTTACCCAGAAAATTGGTCCCCACGGCACGACGGAAAAACTCGCCGTGGCTCACCACACCAATCGCCACGCACCACGGCAGCAGAATAGCGAGCGACACCAGCCAGCCCCACACAGGCCGGAGCCTGCGCCATAGACTGAAATTCCGTTCCACAGCCGCAAGACAGAGGGGGGTTGCCAGAGACGGAATGAGAATAACCGGCCCCTTCAGCATCAGCCCGCACCCGATAGCACCCCAATAGAGCAGAGCCGTCTTAACAGGTGTGACACGTCCCGCCTCACGGTCGCACAGCGCCCGTAACAGGCCAGCTTGCGCGAGCAGAACGGTAAGCAGCAGGGTGGAATCAATGGTGCCCATCCGGTTTTCTGCCGTCACCAGCACAGAAACCATCAGCAACATCCCCGCCCCCAACCCGGCAGTCGCGCCAAACAGGACGGACGCCATCCAAGCAGTGAGCACGACAGAGGCTGTCATCGCCAGCAGGGATGGCAGACGGTAGGCCCACACGGCGCGGCTTTTCAGCGTGCCGGTCGCGGCAACGGAAGCCGCTTCCAGCCAGTAAATTCCGGCGGGTTGCAGATAGCGGGGCTTGTCCTGAAAGCGGACATCCACAAAATTGCCGCTCTCCAGCATCTGGGCCGTCGCTTCCATATAGCGCGGCTCATCACGGTCAAACGGAGGGGTGGAGGCCCGGCCGGGCAGAAACAGGAAAAACGCGAATAAACCGAGCAAAGCCAGCGCACGCCCGGACAGGCTTCGCTGCCCCCAGCGTGGAGTTAGCATTCGCGAACCGAACGCGGCAGGCGGGTACGGTTCCGCAGCCAGATGACACCCAGCAGATCGCGGATACCCACGAGCGCACGGTTGAAATTGGTATATTTGGACTGGCCATGCAGGCGGGGGCGATGCTTGACCGGATGGCACAGCAGCGGCACGCCATAAGACGCAAGCAGCGCAGGCAGGAAGCGGTGCAGCCCCTCAAACTGAGGCAGCTTCAAAAACGCTTCCCGCTGGAAAAGTTTGATAGGCGCGCCCGTATCCGGGCAGTCATCCCGCAGCAGGCGGCGGCGCAGACCATTGGCAAACCGGGTAGCAAACCGGCGGGACCAACCATCTTTCCGCTTCCTACGGACACCCACCACCAGCGGTGGTGTGCCGTTGGCGGAACGGGCCAGCCGGAGCAGATCAATCAGCTCACGCGGGTCATCCTGACCATCACCATCAATGGTTGCAATCCATTCACCACGCGCGGCTGTAATACCGGTGCGCAAAGCGGCGGATTTTCCACAGCAATGATCATGGGAGAGAACACGCAGGCCGGGCAAAACTTCGGCCCGCATTTTCTGGAGGACGGCCACGGTATTATCCCGGCTGCCATCATCCACAAAAACAACTTCAGTTTCCGGCAGGTGCTCGAGAGCCTCCGCCAGTTCCTGACAGACAAACGGGAGATTATCCCGTTCATCCAGAACGGCAATAACGATACTCAGAACCGGAGTGACAGCATTCCGGGAAGAAGAGCGCGCGTTCAAGCCAGATCAATCAGCAAACGAGCGATCAGGCTGCACGACGTGCGAGCGCGGTCGGCAGGTTCGCAATAGCCTGATCAACCAGTGCTTCGGCTTTCTGCTGGTCGAGAGACTGACCCAGAACACCGCGCGCGGCTTCAATCGCCACATCAACCGCAGCCTGACGCACTTCCTTGATGGCCGCGCGTTCTACAGCAGCAATCCGGTCACGCGCCATCTGCTCGTGGCGCTCTACAGCAGCTTCTGCTTCCGCACGGGCTTTTTCAGCCAACACGGCCGCATGATGCAGAGACTGTTCAACCATGGTTTTGGCTTCAACCAGCGCCTGCTCACGCTCACGCGTGGCATCTTCCAGCATCTGCTCGGCTTCCCGGCGCAACTGAGCGGATTCGTCCAACTCATGCCGGATACGCGCTGCGCGGCTGTCCAGAATGGTTGTGATCGGCGCCCAGACCTTACGGCCAAAGAAGACGAAGAACAGAACAAAAGAAACAGCGACCCAGAAACCTGCTTCGTGAAAAATGCCAGACATGACTATAAATTCTCCCGGAGCCGGTCAGATATTCTGGTGCGCGATCGCGCCGTCAACCTTCTGCGCCACAAGCTGGGCGTCGGGCGTGACACCTGTCAGGCGGCTTACAAGCGCCTGGGTGGTATCCGCGGCAATTTCTTTGAGCGTACCGAAAGCCTGAGCTTTTTCGGCAGCAATACGTTTTTCAGCATCGGCAATTTCAGCTGAAAGACGGGCGTTGATGTCCGCCAGCTTTTTATCCGCCGCCTGCTGTTCAGCATCCAGCGTTTTCTGCAGATTGGCCTGAGCTTCAGCCATGGCGTCTTTACGCGCCTGCTGGAGTTCCGCCACAGCTTTGTCCGCATCCTGCTTGGCAGAGCGTGCAACATCGAGATCACCCGAGATGCGCTTGCTCCGGTCTTCCAGAACCCGCCCAACGCGCGGCAGCATGATCTGGCTCAATACCAGATAAAAGCCAAGGAAGATCACACCCCCCCAGATGACCTGACCGGTCACCAGAGGGTTGTGAAAATCAAGCTGAGGCATCCCTGCGGCGTGTGCACCAGGTGCAGCCATTACCAGAAGAGACACGCCGGATACCGTAGCGAGTAAACCGGCACGGACAATCTTCATCATGACACCCACAGGTAAAGCCTCCCTTTTCCTACCGTTTTATTAGACGAACAGGATCAGGAACGCGATGAGAAGCGCGAACAGCGCGATAGCTTCTGTCAGCGCGAAGCCCAGCATGCCCAGACCGAACACATGCGGACGAGAAGCCGGGTTACGAGCAATGCTGCTCACCAGCGTTGAAAAGATGTTGCCGAGGCCGATACCAACGCCGGCGAGGGCGATCACGGCGATACCTGCACCGATTTCCCGGGCTGCAGCGATGTCCATATCAGTCACTTCCTTGTTAAAAAGTACAGTTCAAACGAAACGGGCAAAGCAGCTCAGTGAGCCACGGCCTCCCGCAGGTAGATGCACGTCAGAATGGCAAACACATAGGCCTGCAGCACACCAACAAGCAACTCAAGAGCCACCAGCGCCACGTTAATGGCAATAGGCCCTATCGCAAACACATCACCCACGACGCCAAAGCCGGCGAGCATGATGACAAAGCTTGCGAAAATTTCGAACATGACGTGTCCGGCGACCATATTTGCAAACAGTCGGATGGACAGGCTCACGGGGCGAGAGAGAAAGGACAGGATCTCAATCGGGATCAGCAGCGGCGCGAGGAACATGCTGGCCCCTGCCGGCATGAAGTGCGCGAAAAAGCGGAAGCCCTGCACCTTGAGCGACACGATGACCGTCAGCAGGAAAACCATGACCGCAAGAGCCAGCGTTACTGCAATATGACTGGTAAAAGTGAAAGAGAAAGGCAGCAGGCCGATATAGTTCCCCGCCAGAATGAAGAAGAACAGCGTGAAGATAAACGGGAAAAACGCTGTGCCTTCCGGCCCGATCGTATCAACCGCCATGCTGTGAATAAATTCGTAGCACACCTCGGCGGCAGCCTGAAAACGCCCCGGCACTACAGCGGCAGGACGCATACCGAAATACAGGAAAGCCAGAACAAGGCACGCAGCCATGATCATGTAGAGAGGTGACTGACTGAAGCGCAGTGCCTCACCAAGCCCGCCAAGAACGGGATGAAGCTCGAACTGACCAAGTACGTCGATACTGGAACCGCCCGCCAAAACCGTTCTCCCACTCCACTGTGCCCGGACTATCCTGCCGGACCTTCAGCTTTCCAACTCACTGCTCCGGTGGCTTTACCAGCCGCCAGACATTCAGCACTCCCGCACTCCCACCCATCAGTGCGAAGACGATCGTGAAAATGGCGCGGGTGTGGAACCAATGGTCCAGCCCCCAGCCAACCGCGACCCCAACCACCAGTGCGGAAACCATTTCCGTCCCGGCTCTGAGCGCCAGAGCTGGCAAGGACTGTTCATCCTTATCCGCTTTACTGGCTTTTTCGGCTTCCTCTACCCGACCGGAGCGGCGTTCCGCCTCTTTCAGTCGCCTAGCGAAAGACTCGTCGCTGTCTTCACCCATACTTCGCACTCCAGAGGGGTGCAGGCGCTTGCTAACGGCGCTGCCATATCCTGTCAAGGAAGCATCCGTAGCACTGAGCGGAAAATCCGTCACCCATGCAAAAAAAGCGCATAGCGGGACTATTCCGCCTGCGTCAGGATGCGCCTTCTGCCTCCGCGTCCGGCGTGCCGACCAGCCCTTTGGCAAAATCCTTTGCGGAGAAAGCACGCAGATCTTCCACCTGCTCGCCCACACCCACGGCATGCACCGGCAAGCCGAAACTATCGGCCAGCGCTACGACAATCCCGCCGCGAGCCGAACCATCCAATTTGGTGACGACGAGGCCGGTCACATTGACCAGTTCGCGGAACACACGCACCTGCTCCATGGCGTTCTGCCCGGTGGTGGCGTCCAGCACCAGAAGGACGGAATGCGGGGCTGTCTCATCAAATTTCCGCATGACGCGAATAATTTTGGCCAACTCTTCCATCAGCGCGCTTTTGTTGTGCAGACGGCCCGCCGTATCCACAAACAGAAGATCAGCATCCTGCGCCTTTGCACGTTTCAGCCCTTCAAAGGCCAGACCCGCCGCATCCGCATTCGGCGCACCGGCAATAACCGGACACCCCGTCCGCTCACCCCACACCTGCAACTGCTCCACGGCAGCGGCGCGGAACGTGTCTCCCGCCACCATCATGACTTTTTTGCCCTGATCGGTGAAGTAGCGCGCCATTTTGCCGATTGTGGTGGTTTTCCCCACCCCATTCACACCCACCACCAGCACCACATGCGGTTTATGGGCCGGGTCCGGCGTGAAGGGGATGGCGACAGGCTCCAGCACACTGGCAATTTCATCGGCCAGCGTACTGCGGATTTCCTCATCCGTCACTTCCGTGCCGAAACGGGTTCTGCGGAATGAGTCGATAATCCTCTCCGCTACGCTGGGGCCAAGGTCTGCTGTAATCAGCAGATCTTCCAGTTCTTCCAACGCCTCATCATCCAGCTTGCGCTTGGTGAAAACCGATGTCAGCCCACCGCCCAGCTTTTGCGTTGAGCGGGACAGCCCTTGCTTAAGGCGTGAAAAAAAACCTAGCGCCATCTCAAACCCTTTCCGCCAGCAGGCCCGCGGCATCCACCGCCACAGCCCGCAGACTGATAATCTCACCCGTTTCCGCCTCACCGTCCGCCAGACGGACTGGAGCAAACTGTTCGCTATGCCCGGATGTGGGCGTTTCCATCAGCACACGCAAAGTCTGCCCCAGCAGACTTTGATAATAGCGTTCCGCCGCGACCGCCCCGACGTCACGCAGGCTAGCCGCCCGCGCCTTGCGCTCGGGCACCGGCACGGCCCGCATACGCGCCGCAGGCGTGCCCGGACGCTCGCTGTATGGAAAAACATGCAGATACGGCACGCCCTGCGCTTCCAGAAAGGCGCGCGTTTCTTCAAACAGTGCATCATCTTCCGTGGGGAACCCGGCAATCACATCCGCGCCGATACCAATATCGGGGCGCATGGCACGCGCCCGCGCGATAACCCGCGCGGCATCTTCCGCCAGATGGCGGCGCTTCATGCGTTTGAGAATGAGGTCCGACCCAGCCTGAAGCGAGAGATGCAGATACGGCATGAAGCGCGGCTCATGCTCCAGAAGCCGCCAGATATCCTCGTCAATTTCCACCGGATCGACCGAGGACAGGCGGAGCCGCTCAAGCTGCGGCACCAGCCCCAGCACCCGGCGGCACAACTGGCCGAGGGTCGGTTTACCCGGCAGATCCCCCCCCCATGAGGTCATGTCCACGCCCGTCAGCACGACTTCCCGATAGCCCGACTCGACAAGGGCGCGCACCTGCTCCACCACCACCCCGACCGGCGCGGAGCGGGACGGCCCGCGCCCGAAGGGAATGATGCAGAACGTGCAGCGATGATCACACCCCTGCTGGACCTGCACAAAGGCCCGTGTCCGGCCTACAAACTCCGTGACCAAATGGGCGGCGGTTTCCTTGGCGGCCATGATGTCGGACACAGCGAGCGGCTCGTTCAGGGCGGCAGGGGCCCAGCTTTCCGCCTTCAACTTTTCCTCATTGCCCAGCACGCGCGTGACACCGGGCAGGGCGGCCCAGCGGTCCGGGTCGATCTGCGCGGCACAGCCCGTGACCACAATCCGGGCATCGGGCTTATCACGGTGTGCGCGACGGATAGCCTGACGGGCCTGCCGCTCGGCCTCACCCGTTACCGCGCAGGTGTTGACGATAATTACATCTTCCAGCGCCGCCGCATGCTCGCGCATGACTTCGCTTTCCCACGTATTCAGCCGGCAGCCGAATGTCAGAATTTCCGGGCGGGTCATGGGGCGTAGGTGGCCAGATCCACCCGACCTTCAAAGGCCATCGCCGCTGGGCCTGTCATCAGCACATGGCCGTTTTCTGCCCATTCGATTTCCAGAATGCCACCATCCAGTTCCACGGTGCAGCGACGCGCCACCAGCCCGCGCCGCACAGCATTGACCACCGCAGCACAGGCTCCGGACCCGCAGGCTTCCGTCACTCCTGCCCCGCGCTCATGCACTTTCAGGCGTATGCGCTCCGGGCTGTCTATGCGGGCGAAACCAATATTGGCGCGGTCAGGGAAGAGCGGGTCATGCTCCAGCGCACTGCCATGGCTGAGCATCGAAAAATCTTTCACAAAAAACGTTGCGTGTGGGTTCCCCATAGACGCCGCGGCTGGGTCTCCCGCCAGAGGCAGATGGAGTGTGTCCATCTCCGCCGCAAGCGGCACAGCCTGCCAATCCAGTTTTGGGGTGCCCATATCGACTGTCACCAGACCATCCTGCTCAACGCGGGCCGGTAGCGTCCCTGCCCGCGTCTGCAACACCGGGGTACGGTTGCCGGTCTGCCAGAACACCAGATCCGCCACGCAACGGGACGCATTGCCGCAGGCTCCGGCCTCTGACCCATCGGGGTTGAAAAAGCGCACAAACACATCCGCGCCCTCCGCACAGGCTGGGCGCAAGGTCACCAACTGGTCACACCCAACGCCTCTGCGGCGGTCAGCAAGGGCTGCAATCCGCGCAGGGGTGAGGGAGAGGTGCCCGGCACGCTCGTCGAAAATGACAAAATCATTCCCGAGCCCGTGCATCTTGTAAAAGGAGGTCTGCATAGCGCGCCTTATAAGGCAGTTCAGCCCCTAATGCCATTGCGGAGCAGAACTGTGTGGCTCAAAGAAAACGGCCCGGCTCACCACGGCTCAGCACCTCAATTTTATATCCGTCCGGATCGGTCAGAAAAAAGAAGGTGCCGATAATACGCGTATTGGCTTCCAGCGTTTTAATGGGCGTGGGGGAAAAGCCCGCCTCGTCCAGCCGCGCGTGCTCGGACGCCAGATCATCCACCGAAACCGCCAGATGCCCGTAGCCATCGCCCAGAGCATAGGGTTCAGTCCGGCCATGGTTGATGGTCAGCTCCAGTTCAAACGTCTGCTCGTCATTCGCCAGATAGATCAGTGTAAAGCTGTCAAACACCAGCCGCTCCACCGGTTTGAGGCCAAAAGCGGTTTCGTAAAACGCCAGCGCCCGCTGCTCATCCAGAACACGCAGCATGGAATGGATCATTTTCGCCACAACACAGTCCTCCCTGATATCGGCTTGGTTAAAAAGAGGCCGTGCTCATAACGCGGAAGCAAGTCGTGCTGAAATTATTTTTTAAAAAAATAATCTTTACGCAAGGCTTGGCAAAATGGTTTCAAGCAATGACCTCATCCGCCCCGGAGATAATATTTAAAGACATGGCCACCTTTTCTCTTCTGCCCATGCAGGCATCTCGCCAGATGCGCATACGGCTTAGTGTTGGCACTATACTGGCGACAGGACTGCTCTGCATGCAGCTTTCCGCCACAGCCTACGCCGCGGAAGATGAAACGGCCTCTCTGGAGGCGCTGGAACACCAGATGGCGCAGATTCAGGAGCAGCAGAAAGCACTCCAGAAAGCGCTGGTTGGCATGCAAAAGCAGATTGCCGCCCACCGGGCCGCTCTGGGGCATGGCGGCGGTTCTGCCACAAAATCCGTGGCGGACGGTAGTCGCCACCATACACTTACCACGGCCCGTAACAGCACAGGTGGGCTGGGTGGCGAGCATCCGGGCTTGCCACCGGAGAGCGGAGCAGGCGGCGTAGGCATTGAATCCGCCGATACCACGACAACCGCCATGACCGTGCCGCGTCACATCAGACGGCATGGCACGGGACCGGACGCGCAACCTGTATTCTCCGGGCGGGATGACCACCCGGATGTCGAGGCTGTGGTTGGCCACCGCGCGGAAGACATGATTTCCCGCATTGCCGAAAACAGTGTTGGCCCGCATGCGCGTGAAACCGCTGGCGCGCAGGCGGCTGGTGCGCTGGGTGACCACGGCGTGTTCCATATGGGGCCGGTCACCCTCATTTTGGGCGGCTTTCTGGATGCCTCCGCCGTGGTGGAAAACCGCCACGTACCCTCCGGCACCTTCAACTACTGGCAGGACATGCCGTATCCCAACGAGTCCCGCTACCATACCAACAATTTTGAAGGCAGCGCGCGCTATAGCCGCATCTCGCTCATGGCGCGCGGGAACGTCGATACGCACTCCACCATTTCCGGCTTTTTTGAAATGGATTTCGGGGCAGGTGCCGCGACGACCGACGCCTATGAAAGCAACAGCTATGCCTTCCGTATGCGGCAGGCCTATCTGGCGTATGATAATAGTGATCTGGACTTCCATTTCCTCGCTGGTCAGGCATGGAGCATGCTCACGCCGGGCCGTATCGGTATTGTGCCTCGTCAGGAAAGTCTGCCGGAAACCATCGAGTCCTCTATGCTGGCTGGTCAGACATGGGCGCGGCAGCTCCAGTTCCGGTTTGTGAAGGATTTTCTCCAGCACCGCCTATGGCTCGGGCTTTCTATTGAAAACTCCGCCACGCTGTATGACACGACCGGCTTTGCCAACGCCGATGGCACCGTCACACTGCCCAATGGCAAAACAGCCACTATCAGCAGCAACGGTACCGGGCTGACGAACAACGCCCCGTTCTCTAACGAAATTGCGCCGGATGTGATCGGCAAAGTGGCGTGGGACCCGCGCTGGGGCCATTATGAAGCCGTGGGCATCCTGCATTTCCCGCATGACCGGGTAGCGTCCCTCGGGCAGGGCCACAACAATACCGCCATTGCTGGCGGCGGCGGTGGCTCCATGGTGCTGCCACTTGTGCCGCACACGGTAGAAATGCGTCTGGCCGGTCTGGCCGGGGTCGGCATAGGCCGCTACGGCTCCGTGCTGCTGCCCGACGCCACGCTGAAAGCTGATGGCGACGTGGCCCCCATCCCCTCCATTCAGGCCACTGGCGGGATTATCGCGCATCCTACCCAGCGTGTGGATGTATATGGTTTCTTTGGGTATCAGGAGGCCGGACGCCGCTATTCCAACTATGGCGGCGGCGCGTATGGCTACGGAAACCCGAACTATTCCAACCTCGGGTGTGAGACGGAACTCTCCACTCTGGGCTGCACGGCCAACACCCGCAGCGTGATGGAAGCAACCGTGGGCGCATGGTACCGCTTCTTTAAAGGTCATTACGGAACGGTGGAAGCCGGCGCCCAGCTTGCCTACTCCCGCAGGGATGCGTGGAAGGGTCAGGGCGGTGGTCCGGATACAAGCATGAGTCAGATATTTCTGGACTTCCGCTATCTGCCGTTCCAGTAACACACCACGCTTACCAATAAGCGCTCAGGGCAAAAGTTCTCCGGCCAGGCCTCTGGCCATTATGCGGGGAACCTTTATCCCCCCATACATCTTGTTGCCTGGACCTAAAGTAGAATGCCTTTTCAGAATGCCCCCGCCTCTCTTGCAAGCGCTCTTGCCGCTCGCGGGTACGAATCCGCAACCCCGGTTCAGGCCGCCGTTCTGGCTCCTGACGCCGAAGGGCGGGATCTTCTTGTTTCAGCCCGCACTGGCTCCGGTAAGACCGTCGCCTTCGGTCTGGCCATGGCGAACACCCTGCTGGATGACAATGGCCGCTGCCCCGCACCGGGCGCGCCGCTGGCGCTGGTGATTGCCCCCACGCGTGAACTCGCCCTGCAGGTGCGGAACGAGCTGGAATGGCTGTACGCCTCCAGCGGTGCGCGCATTGTTTCCTGCGTTGGCGGGATGGAGCCGCGGGTGGAAGCCCGTGCGCTGAACGCGGGCTGCCATATTGTTGTCGGCACACCGGGCCGCCTGTGTGACCATCTCTCCCGCGGGCAGCTCAAGCTGTCCAGCCTGCGCGCCGTGGTGCTAGATGAAGCGGATGAAATGCTTGACCTCGGCTTCCGGGATGAGCTGGAAACCCTGCTGAAAGCCGCCCCGCCAGAACGCCGCACCCTGCTGTTCTCCGCCACCATTGCGCGGGACATTGCCAATCTGGCCCGCCGTTACCAGACGGACGCCCTGCGTATTGATACGCAAACCGGCAGCGCCCCGCATACGGACATTACCTATCGCGCCATTCTGACGGACCAGTCTGACATGGCAAACACCATCGTCAACGTTCTGCGCCAGATGGAATCCCCCACCGCCATCGTCTTCTGCCATACGCGTGAAGCCGTGCGGCAGTTGCAGGGTATTCTGACGCAGCGTGGCTTCTCCTCCGTCGCCATTTCCGGTGACCTCGGGCAGAACGAACGCAGCCGCGCCATTGAAAGCCTGCGCCATGGTCAGGCCCGCGTCTGTGTTGCTACCGACGTTGCGGCCCGCGGTATTGATATTCCGGACCTCGGTCTGGTCATTCACGCAAGCCTGCCGTCCAACCCCGCAACCCTGCTGCACCGTTCAGGCCGCACTGGGCGCGCCGGGCGCAAGGGCACCTGTGTGCTGCTGGTTCCGCCCTCACGCAGACGGCTGGCTGAACGCTTGCTGGAAGGCGCGAAAGTTACGGCCGAATGGGGCGGTGCCCCGACGCCGGACGATATCGCCAAAGCTGACGCGGAACGCCTTCTGTCCGCCCCGGAACTCTCCATTACCGTGCCGGAAGCTGGCAGCATGCATGAGCTGATTACCAAGCTGACAGCAGCCCATTCGGCTGATCAGCTTGCCGCGGCTCTGATTGCCATGTGGCGCGCAAATCTGCCGGAACCCACCAGCGTACGTGTTATTTCTCCGGGCTCTGTCAAAAAAGCCCCGCGTGAACGCACCCGTCGGGACGATGAAGACGGTGAGAGCCGTGGCCCGCGTGAGCCGGGCACATGGTTCCGTCTCTCTGTTGGGCGTGAAGACCGCGCTGACCCGAAATGGCTGGTGCCGATGCTCTGCCGTCTGGGCGGTATCCGCAAACAGGATATTGGGGCCATCCGCATTCAGCCGGACCACACACTGGTAGAAATTGCACAGGATAAAGCCGAGCGCTTCCAGTCCTGCGCCGCCGGTGCCGATGCTGATGAAATCACAGTCGAACCCTCCGCTCCGCCGCGTGGTGGTGCCAGCCGGGATAGCGGTCGTCCGCCCCGCTCTGCGGGTGGTCCGGGTGGTGCTGGCCGTCCGCCTCGCAAGAGCGGTGGCGGTGGCTTTAGCAAAAGCGGTCCGTCCAGCAGCCGCAAACGCAAAAGCTTCTGAGCATCTCAGACGCACAAAAAAGGCCCCTCCCGAAAGGAAGGGGCCTTTTTCTTGTCTAAGAGGGACGCGACTTAGAGCTTCGGGAGTGTCGTGGCGTCTTTCCAGTCAGAATTGATGCGGTCTTTCTGATTTTTCCAAGCGTTTTTCACATTCTGCCCGGCATTATTCCATTTGTCCTGAGCAGTCTTGCCCGCATTGGTCACGCTGTCACGTTGCGCTTCCCACTTCTTGCGGGTTTCTTCGCTGGCGTTGTTCCACTTGTCCTTGGCGTTCTGCTCGGCCTTGGTCAGCTTGTCGCCTTGCGCTGCCCACTTCTTGCGGGTTTCCTCGCTGGCGTTGTTCCACTTGTCCTTGGCGTTCTGCTCAGCCTTGGTCAGCTTGTCGCCCTGCGCTGCCCACTTCTTACGAGTTTCCTCGCTGGCGTTGTTCCACTTGTCCTTGGCGTTCTGCTCAACCTTGGTCAGCTTGTCGCCCTGCGCTGCCCACTTCTTACGAGTTTCCTCGCTGGCGTTGTTCCACTTGTCCTTGGCGTTCTGCTCAGCCTTGGTCAGCTTGTCGCCTTGCGCTGCCCATTTCTTGCGGGTTTCCTCGCTGGCGTTATTCCACTTGTCCTTGGCGTTCTGCTCAGCCTTGGTCAGCTTATCGCCTTGCGCTGCCCACTTCTTGCGGGTTTCCTCGCTGGCGTTGTTCCAGCGTTCCTTCGCCTGATCCTGCACGGATTGGCCAGCATTTTTCAGATTGGATGAAAATTGGTTGGCATCAGTCTTGACGGCGTTCCGCGTATTCTCCACTCCCTGCTGCACCTGCTGCTGTGCGCAGGAGGAAAGGGAGGCGCAAGGATCTGCATAGGCGGCCGTGGATGAGACGAGAGCCGTTGCAAGAGGCAAACTCATAACGGCGATTTTCCGAATGAACCGCATAAATATTCCTTCCATAGTTCCCGATCATCATCAGGAAGATGGGTCTGTTTTAGACAAAAAAATTTGTCAAAAAATAGCCAATCCTGCCACAACAGGTCAGACTTGTTTTCATACCTTCGTATCTTCTTTTGTGTTTGGAGACTAAACTCAGATGATCAAGCCTTTTTTACTCTGCAAACACACACGCAGGCTTCAAAATAGAGCAGCACTTGCTTTTGCGACCGCCCTTTGCCTGTCTGCCGCCCCGGTATACGCTGCCCCTTCCACCCCGCCAACCACTACGACCCACCCTGAAGCACCAAAAGCAGCGACCACACCGTTTACCGGAGCCGCGGCCCTACTGCCGGATGATGCGGTAACCCACCACACGGATACGTTTTCCGGCCACAAGCTCACCTATACCGCGCGGGCTGGCACTCTTGTACTGCGGGATGACGCAGGCAAACCCACCGCGCGCATGTTCTATGTGGCCTACACGCAGGATGGCGCAGACCCGGCAAAGCGCCCGGTTTCCTACTTCTTCAATGGCGGACCCGGCGGTGCCACGGCCTATTTGCATCTGGGTGCCGCTGGTCCCACAGCACTCACCTTCCCGGCAGGCAACCCGACCGATGGTGCCAATGCCCGCCTCGGCATCAACCCGGATAGCTGGCTGCCGGATACCGACATGGTGTTTATTGACGCCCCCGGCACCGGCTGGTCCACCCCGACAGACCCGAAAACAGCGGACAAAACCTTCTATGGCGTCAAACAGGATGCCAGAGCCTTTGCCAAAACCATTCAGCTCTGGGCCGACACCAATGGCCGCCTGACCTCCCCGCGCTATCTGGTAGGGGAAAGCTACGGCGGCATCCGCGCCATTGAGGTGGCGGAGTCACTGGCGCGGCAACAGAATCTGATGGTGAACGGCATCATCATGATTTCTCCCGCACTGGATATGGGGCTTCTGGACACCGGGAACAGCATTCTGGCCTCAGCCCTCACGCTGCCATCTTTTGAAGCCGCCAAACTGGCCATGCAGCACAAGCTGGCGCCGGAAACAGCGGCACATCAGTTGGATGAAGCCTACCATTATGCACTCGGCCCGTATCTTTCCACACTAGCCAACACCCCGCCCACGGGCGATGCGGCGCGTGATTTTTACGAAGAGGTTGCCACCCACACCGGCCTGCCGCAGGACGTGATTACCAAGGAACGCGGCCAGCCGCAGCCCATGGCGCACGATGTCCGCAGCCGCGATGGACGGCTCTATACGCTGTATGACGCCACCGTCTCCATTGCGGACCCGTTCCCCGAAGGTGTGGATAATGGAGACAGCCCAGACCCGACCCTCTCCGGCTTTGGCCGTGCCTATGGCAGCGCATTTGAGAGTTATGCGGCAAAAACATTAAACTACCGGACCGACCTGTCTTACGAATTGCTCAGCATGAAGGTGAATGCCGCCTGGGACTTCCGGGGAGACGGTGAGCCAATGGCCCATCAGATTCCCATCCTGCGCCGCCTGCTGGCTTTAAACCCGACCCTGCGCATCTTTATTGCCAATGGGTATTATGATCTGGCCTGCCCGTTTGCCAGCGCACGCTGGGTGGCGGAACATATCCCCGTAGGCCGCAACCGCATCGGCCTGCATACCTATCCCGGCGGGCATATGCTCTATACCCGCCCAGACAGCCGCGCTGCGTTGGCGCGCGATGTGAAGGCCTTTTTGGCACCCTGATTTTCTGGCACCGTGGGCAGTGTAACTGCCTCTCCCGCACCGTTCTGCGTTGCGGGAGAGGTCTTCCCCTTCGCACTGTTCGCGCAAAGGGGTCTTTTGTCAGACTGGCAGCTTAACCTGCCAGAATCTGAACACCCTGCGAGACAGGCTGAAGCGCGGCCACCAGAGCCTGCTGCACGTCTGTTTCCATCCAGCCCTCGCGCAGGAAGGTGCGTCCGGCCCGACACAGGCTGGCATGGGGGGCAGGCCGTTTGTGCAGGCTCAGAATCTGCTGGGCCAGATCCTCCGAGTTCTCCCGCACCAGCCCCGCCATCATCCCCTTGGGCAGCAACAAACCTTCCGCGGCAACAGGCGTCATCACACACGGCACGCCAGCAGCAAAGCTGTCCAGCACCTTGCCCTTGATGCCCGCGCCAAAGCGCAGCGGCGCGATGCTGAGGCGCACCCTGTCAAACAGAGCGTTCAGATCCTCCACGCGGCCCAGCGTTTCCACACCACGACGCGCCAGAGCATGAATGCTGTCGGACATTTCCGCGCCAGCCAGCAGACAGGTCACGGACCGATCCTGCTTCCAGACCCGTGGCATAATGTCTTCCACCAGCCAGCGGGCTGCATCCGCATTCGGTGCGTGGGCGTAGTTCCCGAGGAACAGCACACCGGAGCGTCTGGCAAAACCCGGCACCCTGCCACGCACCGGCACAGCCCAGGGCACAACATGCACATTGGCCTGCGGCACATCCGCCCGGATCTGTTCAGCTTCCGTGACGGAATGCGTCAGCACGACATCCGCCTGCAGCATGGTGGCATATTCCGCCAGCTTCATCCGCTGCGCACGCGCCAGCACTTCCGGCCGCTGCTGCACCTGCCCTTGTCTGGCAAGACGCAGGTAATGCAGATCGGCAATGTTGTAGACTACGCGGGCCTTTTTCTGGTGCATCCGTACCAGAGCCAGATAGCGCGTCGCATTGTCCGCACGATGCAGATAGACCACATCAAAACTACCAGCCTGACGGCGCAGAACATCTTCCACCGAATGATAGACCGGGCCAACCAGAACCTTCACATCCGGCGCATCACGCAGGGTTTCCGCACCCGTCATCTGGTCTGCCGCAACCAGACTGACCTCATACCCCAGCGCCTGAAACGCCTGAATATGGGATAACACGGCGTGGGAGCCAGCATCCCGCCCGGTATCGGGCCGCAGGCTGTCAATTACCAGCAGACGACGCCGGGGCGGAAGAGCCGCCGTCGCCAGCCCGCGCCGCGCCCGCAGCCCGCGCATATCACGCTCATACTGCCCGCTATCCGCCTGTGCTCTGGCCTGAGCCAATTTTTCCACCTGCCCGAACAGGAAGGACAGGATATGGTCCTGATCCGCCGTTCCGGAAACCGACGCCACAGCGCGGCTCACCGCATCTTCCAGAGCCGGGTCAAACGCACCGACAGGTTCCAGCACATGCGGTTTACCCAGCATCGCGCCATCCTGCTCCCGCCGCACTTCCAGCACATGCCGGGTGAAGGGGGAAAGCATGGCCGGGAAGAGCACATCAAACCCGCACTGCGCCGTGGGGCATGCCCCGGCGTTCCGCACATCCGGGCGCAGCGCATTGGCGATAACAGACGCCACAAGCTGGCCATTATCCAGAATCTGTAGGGCAACCGGTTCATCCGGTGTCGTCGGGCTGAACGCCCAACCCGCCAGACGGTCACGGCTGACCGTATCCACATACCCTTTGAGCGGAGAAGCCGGTCGCGACGCGACCACGGCGTTAAGAGGCTGCATACCGGCCTGATCCAGCATCCACGGCGAGTTGCCCAGCACGCTGTGGTCGTCTACCCGGCGCACTTCCAGCACATGCCTCTCCAGTGGGGAGAGACCGCCCGGAACCTCAAAAATAAACCCGCAATCCCGGCCAAGGTCAGCACGCGGCTGGTTCGCCACTACTTCTCCCAGAACCACGCCACGATCAAGAATTTGCAGACGCACCGGCTTGCGCGTTTCCGGGTTGACGGCCCAGCCCGCGAGGCGGGTGCGTGTCACGCTGTCCAGATACCCTTCCAGCGGCCCCTTACCCGGCCTGACCTTGCCAGTCAGCGCATTCAGCTTGCGGCGAATGGCATTCAGACGCGCCCCTTCCTCCACACGCGGCGCACAGTAAGCCACCGCCTGCTGCACGGCGTCCGGGTAAAGCCGGTTATACTCCGCGGCGTTATGGAACATGCCGCGCGAGCCATCATCCACAAAGGTTTCCGATTCCGCCCCATTCGCGAAAATGACGTCATGGCTTTCCAGTTCGATATGGAAATACGCCACTTCATCCATCGCTTTGGCCTGCACGATGGAACGGCCATTCACCAGAGCTGCGGCAGGCACCAGAACACCATCCAGATACATGGCATGCAGCGGGGAGACAGACAGGTCCTGCTGCGGCAGATTTTTGCCCAGCGAGCCCGCACGGAACGTCACCGGCAGCACGTCCCGGTTACCGGCGGCAAACTGCCCGGAATACGCCCTCCGCCCGATCCAGCGGATAGGCCGGAACCCATGACGCAATGTGCGGATCTGATCTCCTATTTTCAGATACTCAACCGGCACGTCACCCCGGTCCGTCGCAATCAGCGTCCCACGGCAATAACAGGGTGTGCCTTCTTCCAGCTCAAACAGACCGGTGCTCCCATCAACCACAGCAACCTGAAGAAGCTGCTCCGGTGTGGCATTGATGGTAAGGGTCTTCGTCTGCTGCCCACCCTGATTGCTGATAATGAGCTGATTACCGCTTACGGTGAACTGGGACGGTTCATCAGTCTGGTTCCATGACTGAAGTTTCGCCCCAATGTCGATGGATACATTGCTAAGCGTGGTCGTCCCACTATCAAGCATCTCCAGAGTAGAGCCAGAGGTGATCTCCGTATTGGTCAGTGTGCCGCCATATTCAACGCCCACAATACTGTTTTCGAGCGTCATGTGGTCGGCACTCCCGAACACATCCAGAAAGGCACCCGACAACAACGTATCTCCGCGAGCCTGCCCACCACTGTCAACCTGCTCGGTTCCACCGGAAATCATGTTCGCAGACAGAAAACCTGAAGATCCAGCCCACAGTCTGGCTCCAGAATGAACCTGCGTGCCAGACGCCACGGCACCTGCGCCAATGACATCCAGTTCCGTGCCGGAATCGCGCAGAATTTCACCAACAGCCAGACCACCAGCAGAGACGGTCTCTGAGGAAGACCCACCCAGAATATTATTCTGAGAGACACCGGAAGAAAAAACCACCGCCTTTGCCGAACCAAGAAGTGTATTATTCTCGATAATACCACCTGAACTCGCCTGCGCCTGTGCCATGCCCTGCACGGTATTGGCAGAAACAAGACCGCCCGCAAACGCGACACCAATACTGTTCCCGTCAAAAAGGTTGCCCGTGACAGAACCACCGGCACTGGCTATGCCCTGCGCATTATCCTGAAAATTATTGGAGGAAACAAAACCACCCGTATACGCAAAGGCAGCACTTTTCTCGTCAAATGTATTATCTGTTACAGAACCACCAGAAATGGCTTGTGCCTGCGCATTGTCATGAAAATTATTGGAAGAAAAAAGACCGCTCGCAAACACGGCACCAATACTGCTCCCGTCAAAAAGGTTACCCGTGACAGAACCACCAGAACTGGCTTGTGCCTGCGCATTGCCATGAAAATTATTGGCAGAAACAATGCCGCCAGTATACGCAAAGGCTTCATTGTTCCCGTCAAATGTGTTGCTTATTACAGAACCTCCAGAACTGGCTAGGACCTGTGCCTTTCCCTGAAAATTATTGGAAGAAACAAAACCGCCCATAAATGCAGCGCCAACACTGTTCTCGTCAAATGTGTTGCCAGTGACAGAGCCACCAGAACTGGCCTGAGCCTGTGCCTTGCCATGAAAATCATTGGAAGAAACAATGCCGCCAGTATACGCGAAGCCAATACTGTTCCCGTCAAATATGTTGCCGGTTACAGAACCACCAGAACTGGCCTGGGCCTGCGCACTACCGTGAAAACTATTAGAAGAAACAAAACCGCCAGTATACGCAACACCAATACTGGTCCCATCAAATGTATTGCCGGTTACAGAACCACCAGAACTGGCCTGGGCCTGCGCACTACCATGAAAACTATTGGAAGAAACAAAACCGCCAGTATACGCAATGCCAAGGCCGGTCTCATCAAAAGTGTTGCCGGTTACAGAACCACCAGAACTGGCCTGGGCCTGTGCCTTGCCATGAAAATCATTGGCGGAAACAACGCCGCTGATATTCGCAGCACCAATACTGTCATCGTTAAAGGTATTACCTGTTACAGAGCCACCAGAACTAGCTTGCGCCTGTGCATTGCCCTGAAAGTTATTGGAGGAAACAGAACCGCCGGTATACGCAAAGCCAATACTGTTCTCGTCAAATGTGTTGCCGGTGACAGAACCACCAGAACTGGCCTGGGCCTGCGCACTGCCATGAAAATTATTGGCAGAAACAGAGCCGCCCGTAAACGCAACACCAATACTGTTCTCGTCAAATGTGTTGCCGGTGACAGAACCACCAGAACTGGCATTAATCTGTCCGGTAGAACAGGCATGATTTCCAGAAACAACAGCACCACTCTGTGCAAAAATCAGACCATTACTGACAACACTGTTATCAACTAACGCACCCGCACCTGTGGCAATAACCCGGCCACCTTCAATAACGGTTTCATTACGCGCGAGACCTCCCGCGCCTACAATTTCATAGCCTCCGTCTATCACATTGCCGGAAGCAATTCCCTCCGGACCTGCATAAGCAGTTCCCACGAGACCAATAGTGTTTCCAGAAAGAATGCCACCGGAGATAGCCGCAATGGTTCCCTGTGCGGTGACATTGGCCGCGGAAACAACAGCGCCGCTCGCAAGAGCGTCAATCTCTCCAGCCACGACAGAAGCATGACTATCCAGCCCCAGCGTCTGGACACGGCCGCCCGCCACGTTGTTCTCGACCGCCGTCCCGCCAGCGGAAATCACTTCAATCCCCCCGGAGAACAGGGTTGTGTTGCTGGCAACACCTCCGGAAAGAACCTCCATCCCCACTCCGGACGTGAGAACTACAGAAGAAGCGACCACACCACTGGATACAATATAAACGGTCATATTTTTTCAGTTCGTTAATTTGATCTTGATTTCCTTATAATTTCTTTCTTTTATGTCATGCAGTTACTTTTATTTAATTTTATATAGCTATAACATATCTTGACGCTGGACGAACGGGACTTTTTTGCTCTCAATGCCATTTTTATTTAACGAATGAATATTTGGTAGTTAAATGTCATATTAATATTGACATTGTGGGCATTAGAAAAATAACATCCACGCGGAACAGTCAGGCAACAAAAAAGGCGGGAGAGGTTTCCCTCTCCCGCCTTTTTCTGGCGTAGCGTGTAAGCTGCTCGCCCTTGCCGGATCAGCGCTTGCTGAACTGGAAGGAACGACGGGCTTTGGCGCGGCCGTATTTCTTACGTTCAACCTGACGAGAATCACGGGTCAGGAAGCCAGCAGCTTTCAGAATGCTGCGCAGGCCGGGTTCGTAATGCGTCAGCGCGCGGCTGATACCGTGACGAACAGCGCCAGCCTGACCGGACAGACCACCACCAACGACCGTGCAAACCACGTCGAACTGGTTGTAGCGGTCAGCTACCAGAAAGGGCTGAGTCAGCAGCATGCGCAGCACGGGGCGTGCGAAATACGTGCCAACGGGACGACCGTTAACCGTAATGTCGCCTTTGCCGGGCTTGATCCACACGCGGGCTACAGCGTCTTTACGACGGCCCGTTGCGTAGGAGCGGCCCTGCGCATCGCGTTTAACTTCATACACAGGGGCTTCCGGAGCCGTGGGAACCACGTCTTTCAGATCAGCCAGCGTGCCTGTACGTTCCTGAGTTTCAGACATGATGCTCAGCCTTTCTGCGCGTTAACGACGTTTTTGCGATTCATGGCAGCCACGTCCAGCGTCTGCGGCTGCTGGCCGTCATGCGGGTGCTCAGCACCGGCATAAACATGCAGGCTGCGCATCTGCTGGCGCTGCAGCGGACCACGGGTGATCATGCGTTCAACAGCCTTCACCACAACATGGTCAGGGTTTTTGCCACCCAGACGCTGTGCAATGGTGCGGGTCTTGATACCGCCGGGATAACCCGTGTGGTAGTGGAACAGCTTCTGGCCAGCCTTGTTGCCCGTCAGCGCCACTTTCTCGGCGTTGATGACAACAACGTGGTCACCGCAGTCAACGTGCGGGGTGAACTGAGCTTTGTGCTTGCCGCGCAGGCGGTTCGCGATGATGACGGCCAGACGACCAAGAGCGAGGCCTTCGGCATCGATCAGGATCCAGTTCTTCGTCACCTCCGCGGGTTTCAGCGAGAGGGTGGTCTTCATGAGAGTGTGATTCCGTTAAGACTATAGGCTTTGAAGATGGGCGCCTTATGCGGGCGCAAACCGACTTCGTCAAGAGCAATCGGCGTTCACCCCCGTAAAATCAACAGTTTTTCATACGGTAATATAATACCGTTCCCAGACTTGCAGCACCCCCCGCCTGTGCATTACAGGGAGAAGGCGTTGAAGACTTCCTTTGTTAAAACAAGCAGGATTCCTACCGGGTGAAGAAACATGTCCCTGTTACAGTAGCTGGTGTTGCAGCCCTTGCCTGTGTTGGCTGGTTGGCCGCCCGCCACGCCGAGCATGTCATGCTGGAAAAAAGTATCGACAGCTTCCGTCAGACACTGGGTCCGGATGCTTCCCTCACTTATAAGAAGGCATGGCCCGGCCTGCTGGGGCGGAGTGTAAAATTCACCGCACTGGTCTTCCGGCAGGGGCAGCAAACCATTACGGCGGATGACGCGGAAATTTCCAAAGTCAGCACCGCAGGGGATGAGACGAAACGAATCGGTCATCTCACCTTCCATACATTCCAGTTTACCGACACGTCCGGCAACGTGCGTCTGGATAACCTTGCTTTGGAGGATGTCACACTGCCGGGCAACGGGGATGACAAGCACGGCACCCCGCCCCAGACGTTGGAAATCGGGCATGTCTCTGCGGGGAAACTGCACGGGTTCATCGCCAGCCTGCAATCCGATATCACAGCGTCCAGCCTGACGCTGGATAATTACGGGATTGGTGAAGCCTCTCATCTGGATGCCAGAGACCTCCGGCTCGCCACCAGCGTTGCCCCGCAGCGCCAGATTGCTGCAAAATCTCTGCTGCTGGACGGTGTGGATCTGGCAGGACTTTACAACAGCGTCACCTACAACACGCCGTACAAGCCGCTTAATGGTGTGCGGGATATTCAGGTGGAAGCGCTGAGCATAGACAGCACCAGCCCTCTGCTGCGTGTTGCCAAACTGTCTTCCCACGCAACACATTCGGACGCTTCAGAACAGGAAGTCTCAAGCCTTCAGGGGCTGGAACTCTGGCCTGCCGTCCCTAGCCTCTCCCTGCTGCCTACGCTGGGCTATGACCATTTCCGGGGCTCGCTCGTGCTCAACGTGACGCATGATTATAAGAGCAACAAACTTCACGTTGACACATTCAGTATCGAAGCCCCGGATATGGGCCGCCTGACACTGGATGGGGACTTCAGTGAGACGACGACTCTCGCCATGCTCTCCGCAGGTGCTGCGGAGATGCAGGTGCTGAGCATGAACCTCTCTTACAAGGATCATGGTCTTGTCTCCAAGGTTCTGGAAAATCTTGCCAGAACGCGCGGCATGACCCCGCAGGACTTTACGGCATCCCTCCAGAGCAGTCTGGTTCCGCAAGGCAGTGCGCCAAACGCCCCTATGCCCCAGCTTGCTAATTATCTGGCTCATCCGGGGAACGGACCGCTCACCCTCACGCTCCGCCCGCAGCAACCTGTGCCTCTCATGGCTATTGCCGCCAGCCTGAGCATGCTGCCCTCCGCACCGCAGATTGCGCAGCAGATTGGCCTGACAATTAAAGCGCCCTGAAAGCAACAAAAAGAGCAGTGTCAGGCCTTTTTCCCCTGACCCTGCTCCCTTTGGCACGGCTCCCTCTGGCGCTACCGTTCTTTGCTGAAATTGTCTTTTAAGGGCTGGTCACAGGCGGAGCGGAAGGAAGCCTCTGGACCGGCACGACCACAGCTCCGGGCGTATTTTTACGCTTTATCTTGAGCTCAAACGTGTGATCCTGCTCCGGCGGCTTAAGACGCTGAATATGGAGTTCCTCATGCCGGTAGGAAATCCACACCCGGTTGTGCCGCAGGAAATCTGCCCCCAGAAGAGCATCGCCATCCGTTTCAAGAGCTTCCACGCCCAGCATCGGGTTGGGATATATCTCATCCCCGATCTGAAGGCTGGCGAAGCGGTGTAGACGGCCACCGCTTTTACGCTCCCCATTTACCCCACTGGATGTCAGGGGAAAATCCTGTGCAAGCGCGTCCTTGGAAACACCAGCCCTGCGAGCCTGCCCCGGCAATACAGTCGTGTGCCAAGAGCCGCTATCCAGCATGGCATCAATATTTTTTCCGTTCAGACGCATGGTCATGCCAATCCGGCGCCCATGCAAGCCAAGACGATACCAGTCCACTTTTGAAGACGGGCCTTCCCATGTAGGGGTAGGATTTTTACAACCGCTTAGCTTATAAAGCCCGATTTTTCCGGCGGGCAGGTCGAACATGACATCATAGGCTCCGAGAAAATCCGCCCCGAACAACCCCACTATAGGCCGACCCGCGATCATACCACCAAACGAGCGTTTGGCTTGAGTGAGATACACCTTACCACTCGTGCCGGACCCAAGGCCCATCTTGTCAGCCTCCATAACAGGAGCGAGCATTCCTCCTGTCACGCCGCTGAGGTTAAGGATACGCCCGGTATCCGATAGCCCGAAAGCTTTGCTCGGCCCTTCTGAAATCATGGAAAGATCGGCACCGCTATCCACAATCATCGCGGCATCATGCCCGTTGATTGTCACCCCGACGATTGGTGAGCCGTATTTGTTCAGAACCGGCAGATCACCCAGCGTCTCAATCTGACACACACCATCCTGCTCTGCGCACGCGGCCAATGCCAGCAGAGACCCCATGCCGATCAACACTCTTTTACGCACGCCCTGTCCTTCTTCCAGTCGTCACGGCAGGACGTAAGTAGAACACCTCAGCCGGGTTTTTTAGCGGCTCCGCCGCGCGGACGCAGTGCCGGGAGCATTTCCCCTGTCACTGCGTAATAAACACGCTCCGCAATATTGGTGGCGTGATCCCCGATGCGTTCCAGATTTTTGGCTACAAACAGTAGGTGGATGCAGGGGCTAATCTTGCGCGGGTCTTCCATCATATACGTCACCAGCTCACGGAACATGGCGGTATAGAGTTCATCAATTGCGGTATCGGAACCCCAGACCTGCATGGCGCATTCGCTGTCATTATTCACCATGGCTTCAATCGCACGGTGCAGGTTTTCCTGCACCAGACGCGCCATGTTGCGCAGCGCCCCGAAGGACAGCGCGCCATCCAGCGGTTCTACTTTCAGCGCCCGGCGGGCGATGGAGGAGGCATAATCCCCAATCCGCTCAAAATCCCCGGTGATTTTCAGCACAGCGATAATCACGCGTAGGTCCACCGCCATCGGCGCACGCAGGGCCAGAATGCGGATGGCAAGGCTTTCCGCCTCACGCTCTAGAGCATCAACCTCCACATCCAGTTCCGGCGGTTCCAGAGCGGCGTCTTCATCCTGATCAACGACAGCGGCGATGGCGCGTGCCGTCTGGCGCTCCACCAGACCACCCATGCGGGCGACAAGCCCACGCAGACGGTCCAGCTCCTGATCATATCGGGTGACGGTATGCGCGGGTTCGTTGCCCATGAGTGTCTCCTCCCTCTTCAGCCAAAGCGGCCGGTAATGTAATCCTGCGTACGACTCTCACGCGGGGTGGTGAACATCCGCGCTGTGCTATCCACTTCCACCAGTTCTCCCAGATAGAAGAACGCGACCTGATCCGCACAGCGGGCCGCCTGCTGCATGTTGTGCGTCACAATGGCAATCGTGAACTCGGTTTTCAGTTCGTCCAGAAGCTCTTCAATACGGGCTGTGGAGACGGGGTCCAGCGCACTGGTCGGCTCGTCCAGCAAAATCACTTCCGGGCGCACGGCAATGGTACGGGCAATGCACAAACGCTGCTGCTGACCACCGGACAGAGCCGTAGCGGACGCCTGAAGGCGGTCTTTCACTTCCGGCCACAGCGCGACACGACGCAGCGCATCTTCCACCCGCCCATCCATTTCCGAGCGTGAAACACGCTCATGCAGACGAATACCGAAGGCAATATTGTCATAAATCGACATTGGGAAAGGTGTCGGCTTCTGAAACACCATGCCTACGCGGGAGCGCAGAGCGTTCAGGTCCAGCCCGGTTCCCAGAATATTCTGACCGGCAAACATAACCTCCCCCGTAGCGCGCTGGCCCGGATACAGGTCATACATCCGGTTCAACACACGCAGCAGGGTAGATTTGCCGCAGCCGGACGGGCCGATCATCCCCGTCACGCTGCGTTCGGGAAAGCCCATCGTGATGTTATGCAGCGCGTGAGCCTTGCCATAATAAAAGTCCAGATTATTGACCTGAATGGCAATGGGACGGCCTGAGACCGCAGATGCGGATGCCTCAGCCGCCACCTCAACCGACGGCATAGCCTGCGTGGGTTTCTCGTTCATGACCGTCCTCCGCGGATGCCGACCCGCACAACAATATTAATAATGAGCACACCCATCGTGACCAGCAGGGCACCCGTCCATGCCTGCTGCATCCAGTCCTGATAAGCGGAGCCTGCATACTGATAAATAGCCACCGGAAGGCTGGCCATGGGCCGCCGCATATCCAGAGACCATTCGGAGTTTCCGAGTGAGGTAAACAGCAGCGGTGCCGTCTCCCCCGCAACACGGGCAATAGCCAGCAGCACGCCGGTCATGATGCCGCCGCGCGCGGCCCGAACGCAGATAAAGAGAATAACGCGCCATTTCGCCGCACCCAGCGCAATCCCGGCCTCACGCATGGACACAGGAACAAGCCGCAGCATGTCTTCCGTTGTGCGAACAATAATGGGCATGGCCATCAGGGAGAGTGCAGCCGCACCGGAAAAACCGGAGAAGTGGCCGAACGGCTCAACCAGAAGCATGTAAATAAACAGGCCGATCAGGATAGACGGCGCGGAAAGCAGCATGTCCGACACAAACCGGACCGTGCGCGCCAGTTTGCTATCCGCCCCGTATTCAGCCAGAAAAATCCCGGTCAGCAGACCAGCAGGCGCACCCAGTAGAATGGACAGGCCCGTTTGCAGCAGACTGCCAACAATCGCGTTTGCCAGACCACCCCCGCCCCCCGGCGCCCCCATGGAGTGGGTGAAGAGGGAGAGCGTGAGTCCCGGCAGGCCGTTTTTAAGCAGTGTCCATAAAATGGACCCCAGTACAAACACCACAATCAGCATAGCGAGCCAGCTCATGCCGGTTGCCAGCTTATCGACCATCTTGCGGCGCAAAGCCTGTACGCCGGAACGTTGCGGCCGGTCCGCGGGCTGAGACAGAGACGGAGACAGTGAAGAACTCGTCATGAGCGTTTTCCTGCCTGTGCTTCCCCTCTGGCCAGCAGAATGCGGGAGATCCAGAGCGTCACGAAGGAAATGGCCATCAGGATGGCACCCAGCGCCATCAGCGAGGACAGCTTGAGGCTGCCTGCCGGGCTTTCTGGAAATTCCAGAGCAATAAGAGACGCAATGGTGTTAGCCGGAGCAAACAGGGACCAGCCAATATGGTTACTATCCCCGATAACAAACGTCACCGCCATGGTTTCCCCCATGGCACGGCCCATACCCAGCACAATGCCCCCCACAACGCCCTGCCGGGACCACGGCAGCACGACCTGACGCATGACTTCCCAGCGGGTAGCCCCCAGACCGTAAGCACTCTCACGCAGCACGGTCGGCATGGACACAAACACATCCCGCATAACGGCGGTAATGGACGGCACGACCATGACGGACAGCACCAGACCGGCTGTGAGCAGACCGGTGCCAAACGGGGCACCACTGACCAGCGCGGACAGAACAGGCACATGGCCGAACAGATGGCGCGCGGTCGGCTGCACATAATGCGCCATGACCGGCACCAACACAAAAAAGCCCCACATGCCGAAAATAATGGAGGGAACAGCAGCCAGAAGCTGCACGGCCATACCGATAACGGAGGAGACCGCAGGTGGCGCCAGAGAGGTCAGCCAGAAGGCCGTGCCAAACGCCAGCGGCACCGCAATAACCAGCCCCAGAAAGCTGCTAGCCAATGTGCCGAACACGGGGGCCACAGCGCCAAAATGCTGGGTGACCGGGTTCCAGATGGCGGTAACGAAAAAGCTTGGCCCAAAGGTGGAAAAGGCTTTCCAGCCCCCCGTGACCATGACGGTAATAATAGCGCCCAATGCAATGAGCACACTCACCCCTGTCAAAACGACCAGCGTCCTGAACAGGGCATCGCCGTCCCAGCGCCGGGTTATCTGAGGCGGTGCAGCCTGCACTGGCTGCTCTGCTATTCCGTTCATCTGCACTCCGTTCCGATCTTCAGGCCGGGAATTGGGAGCAATACTGAACCACCCGGCTGCCTGCAACCAGAGGCCTTAACAAACTCCACCTTACGCAACAAATGTCATGAAATTGTAGCACTTTTAAACCAAATATGTCCGAAACCTCTTCCACATCCGCTGACACAGCCCCACTTATGGCGTAGGGTATGTGCCCGCTTTGTCGGCCCGCTTCAGATCGGGCCGCTTAATTTATCGTTTTGCAGTTTTGACCAGAGAGACTCCCGCAATGGCCGGTTATCGTTCCCGCACCACCACTCATGGCCGCAACATGGCTGGCGCTCGCAGCCTGTGGCGCGCCACAGGTATGAAGGACTCCGACTTCGGCAAACCGATTATTGCCGTTGCCAATTCCTTTACGCAGTTTGTGCCCGGCCACGTACACCTTAAGGACATGGGCCAGCTTGTGTGCGAAGCCATTGCGGAAGCCGGGGGCATTGGCCGCGAGTTCAACACCATTGCGGTGGATGATGGCATTGCCATGGGCCACGGCGGGATGCTCTACAGCCTGCCCTCACGCGAACTGATTGCCGATGCCGTGGAATACATGGTCAACGCGCATTGCGCGGATGCGCTGGTATGCATCAGCAATTGTGACAAGATCACCCCCGGCATGCTGATGGCTTCCATGCGGCTGAATATCCCGGTCATTTTTGTCTCCGGTGGCCCAATGGAAGCCGGACGCGTCACGCTGGATGACATCGAGCAGCGGGCTGACCTTGTGACCTCCATGGTCGCTGCCGCTAACCCCAGTGTGAGTGAAGCGGACTCGCAGGCCATTGAGCGTTCAGCCTGCCCCACCTGCGGCTCCTGCTCCGGCATGTTCACCGCCAATTCCATGAACTGCCTGACGGAAGCCCTTGGCCTCTCCCTGCCCGGCAATGGCACACTTGTCGCGACCCACGCTGCGCGCCGGGAACTGTTTGTGGAAGCCGGCAAACGCATTGTGGATCTGGCCCGGCGCTATTACGAGCAGGATGACGCCAGCGTTCTCCCCCGCAGCATCGCCACCATGAAGGCATTTGAAAACGCGATGTCTGTCGATATCGCCATGGGTGGCTCCACCAACACGGTGCTGCATTTGCTGGCTGCGGCGCATGAGGGCGAGGTGCCGTTCACCATGCAGGATATTGACCGCCTCTCCCGCAAGGTGCCCCATCTGTGCAAGGTCTCCCCCTCCCGCTCTGATGTGCATATGGAAGATGTGCATCGGGCTGGCGGTATTCCCGCCATTATGGGCGAACTTGATCGGCTCGGCCTGCTGCATAATGAAATCCCGATGGTCCATGCCGCCACGCTGAAAGACGGGCTGGCCGCATGGGACATCCGCGGCGCTGGAAACGCAGAGAACGAAAGCGCGCACAACACGAAGGCGCGGGACTTCTTCCGCGCTGCCCCCGGTGGCGTGCGCACTACGCAGGCATTCTCCCAGTCCAGCCTGTATAAGGAACTGGATACGGATCAGGAAAACGGCGCCATTCGGGCCGGGACGCATGCCTATAATCAGGATGGCGGTCTGGCCGTACTGTACGGCAATCTGGCCGAGGACGGCGCGATTGTGAAAACCGCCGGTGTGGCTGCGGGCCTTGAAACCTTTACTGGCCCTGCCCGCATTTTTGAAAGTCAGGATGACGCGGTTGCCGCCATTCTGGGAAATAAAATTCAGGCGGGTGATGTTGTCCTCATCCGGTATGAAGGCCCCAAAGGCGGCCCCGGCATGCAGGAAATGCTCTACCCGACCAGCTACCTGAAATCCAAAGGGCTTGCGGAAAAATGCGCCCTGATTACGGATGGCCGCTTCTCCGGTGGTAGTTCGGGCCTGTCCATTGGCCATATCTCCCCGGAAGCCGGAGAAGGCGGCGTGATTGGTCTGGTGGAAGAAGGTGACCAGATTGAGATCGACATTCCCAACCGTCGCCTGTCCGTTGCCGTGCCAGACAGCAAACTGTCCGCTCGGCGTGAACGGATGGATGACAAAGGCAACGCCGCATGGCAGCCGAAACGGGACCGTGTTGTTTCCACCGCCCTGAAAGCCTATGCGGCCCTCACCACCAGCGCGGCCCGTGGCGCCGTGCGGGATGTCGGGCAGTTGACCCGGCGTACGCCGCGGTAAGCTCGTAAGAACAAGCCTCTCTTTTGGGTGTCGGGATTTGATGGTTCGATTGATAATGAATTAGCAGGGTCTGACACCCAGATTTTGCGGATGGCTTATAGAACATGAGAGCTCTCAAGGTCATGAGTCTTCGCGCGAAATTCTGAAAATCATTGAGGCTTACCCTCACCTCCTAACGCCTACCAAAATTGCATCCTTGGTCGAGCGGCTTATCCGCACGACCAAGTCATTGCTTCATGGATGGAGAGAATGCTTAAAACTCCAGCGTTCAGTTTGCCCGTTTGAATGGCAAACTGACCATGAAATGTTCTGCGGGATGTTGAAGATCATGTAATCACACCGAGAAAGTAGCGTATCCCGACGAAACACCATGCCCGTCGCTCCGCCTCATCGAACAAGGCTACCGAGCAGGCTTTTGAGAGCAGACCTTTCGCTCATAGATCGTGTGAGGACCCGCCATCTCTCCTCCGCTTTTGGATTATTCCGCACTCGTAGCCTAACGTTACGAGCAAAGCCGCCAATCACCGTATTGTTGCCCGTGCAGCGTCCAACCGTGACGCTCCCATGAAGTCTCCACGCAGCAATGCTGCGTTCCACTCATGCAGAGCACAGATAAATACAGGAACCAAACAGCTAGAACATGGCATTAATAGCAAACTGCGGTGACACCTGAATACTTTTGTTATGGCCAGCAAAATAAAAAGCGGATCCGGCAATAATGCCCCAGTTAGCATTCCAGTTATATTCAAAGGCTGGCGCAATCTGCCAATCTGTTCCCGCCGAGCCTATCTTGTGGATATATTTGCCTTCTGCGTCATGCCCGCGCAACGTAGAACCGTTCGACCAGTCCCGCGCAATATCCATTGCCAGAAGCCACTTCTGGCTGAGCCCATATTCCAGTGAAAAACCCGACTGGCCACTCATACCCGGTTGCCCCCGCCCACGAAAACCATGCGCGGTGCCATAACCCGTCGTATCAACGAGCTTTGCGGATGTCACGGCGCGGCGGAACCAGTTCCACACACGCAGGCGTAGTTCATGGTTGCCGGGCAGTGTGTATGTCGATTGTTCTGTTAGGGCAGTACGGAACACATACGCACCACTCCCCACACCATCCTGTTTATCGCCAAGTTTATTGTAATCACCTGTTGGAAAAATCATTCCGACAAACAGATTGAATGCTGGAATGTAACGCTTGGCATCTGGCCTTACCAAGCGATAAATCAGATCAACAGGCACATCTCCGGTTTTAGGACCGTGAGAATGACCATCTCCATGTTTCCAACCATAATTAACAACAGTGTGCACTTGGATACTGAAGTCTTTAAAAATTCCGTATTTCCAGAGAGTAGAGTTAGAAAACATGCGCTGCATGGGATGTGTTGCAGGCAATGTCGTGCCATGTGGCCCAAAACTACCTAATGGCTGACTATAGGAAAAATAGGGTTCAACATTCAGAACCCCTTTTGTCGTTGTGCCGGATGGGGAAACAAGTGACCCTGTATACCATTGCGCAGCATGCGCAGAAGCCACACTTGCAGGAAATACAAAAAGGCAGACAAAAGCTTTTTTCAAAGAGACTTTTCCGCCTCTCGCCCTCCTCTGCTTACTGTCTACTCTCATTGACTTAAACTCACTCGTTCCAGTTTACCGGTTCATAAACCTGCCTGAAAGGCCGACTGAATATCTTCAGGTGTGGTTTTTCCATTAGCCAATAAAAGCTGAAGGAGTATGCGTGCTTTTTGTGGATTGAGATCCATGGACGCAACCAGACCGTACCGGTCGTCATCCACTTCCACGTTCCGATTGGTAAAGCCGCTGCCAACGCGCGTAGATCGCACAACAACAACGCCCGCCTTTCGCGCCCGCTCCATTCCGGCCAAAGCGGTATCAGAAACATTGCCGTCTCCCATTCCGGCAATAACGATGCCACGCGCACCATCTTTCACAGCATCATCAATCTGCCGTGCATCCATATCTGCGTGCCCATACACAATCTGCACTTGCGGCAGCATATGATCGACCGGAAGGGCAAGAGGCTGCCGTGGTTTAACGGCAGTAATGAAACGCACTGTTGCCGGGTCCACATAACCAACCACGCCAAGATTTGGTGAGTGGAATGTTTGCAGTTCTGTGGTGTGCATTTTGCTTACACCACGCGCAGACTGTATTGCGTCATTCAAAACAACCAGTACACCACGCCCACGAGCCTGCGGATCTGCCGCGACCTTCACGGCTTCATACATATTGGCGGGACCATCCGCACTGATAGCCGTACTGGGCCGCATGGCCCCAGTAAGAATAACGGGACGGGAAACCCTAATCACGTTATCAAGAAAGAAAGCGGTTTCTTCCATTGTGTCGGTTCCGTGCGTGATGACGACAGCATCTGCTTCATTTTTTGCAAATGCCTGCCGGATACGCTCCGCAAGTTTGAACCAGACCTGATTGTTCATGTTCTGGGAGGCGATATTGGAAACCTGCTCCACCTGTAACTGTGCCAGCTTTTCCACGCCCGGCACACCTGCAATCAGTTGCTGGCCACTCACCGCACCCGCATCATAGCCAATAGCTGAACGTGTATCGGCTTTTCCAGATATCGTGCCTCCGGTTGCCAGAACCAACACACGAGGCAAGGAATCCTGTTTATGCATAGTCGCGATGGCAGATCCCACTTGTCCTGCATGAGCAAGAGCGGGTTGCATACTCACGGCGGTCAGAATTGTACCGAGAAGAGACAGGACACGCACAGAAACCATAAAATCAGTCTTTCCAGTAAAGAGTGATAACGGGATACTCTGGAGCCCCTGCCTCACAATTTAAAATGAACACGCCTGCCGGAAGAAGAACACTCTTCTTCCGGATTGACCCTGTTATCAGGATTTATTTTTTACAAATTCAGCGTGATATTCATCAACCATCTTACGCAGCGAGCGTCCGATTGCTGCATACTGCACTTCATTCAGGTTAGCGAGAGACGCCCGAGCTGAGGGGCGTGTTGCGCCAAACCCGGCACCCGGCAGCAGAACAATGCCTGTTTCATCCGCAACACGGAACAGGATTTCACCTGTGCTAGCACGCTCAAGCATCCATTTGGCAAAGTCTTCGCCATACAGAGTGCGGCACGTATCTTCCAGATCAATCAGTGTGTAGTAATCCACCGCATTTGCATCTTCTGCCGGGGCCACACCCAGTTCATGATAAAGTGCTTCTTCACGTCTGCGAATAACACTTTTAAGGGTCGCTTTATAACGGCCTTCATGATCCATCAACGCAAAGAGCGAGAACAGAACCATCTGGACCTGCTGCGGCGTGGAAAGCCCGGCGGTGTGATTAAGAGCCACAGCACGGCTATCAGCAACCAGACGGTCAATAAACTTCAGGTTCTCAGGCTCCATCGTCAGGCTGGCATAACGCTTTGCCTGTGCGGCTTTAACGTCAGCAGGAAGCTGAGCAAGGCTTGCATCAAGGGCGTTATCCTTGTGCATTCCGATCACGCCCAAGCGCCAGCCTGTCGCACCAAAATATTTGGAGAAGGAATAAACAAGAATCGTATTGCGCGGACAAACTGCGTACAGAGACCGGAAGCCATCAGCAAACGTGCCATACACATCATCTGTCAGAATCATCAGATCCGGACGATCTTTGACGATGGTCGCAATTTTCTCCAAAGACTCGTCATTCATCTTGACGGATGGAGGATTGCTCGGGTTAACGCAGAAGAATATCTTAACGGCGGGATCACGTAGTTTTTCCAGCTCGCTATCCGGATACTGCCAGTCCAGAGACGGGTCTGCCTGCACGGGCACAACCTCGAGACCGTATTCTTCGAGCTGCGGAATTTCGATGTAGGGAGAGAAAATCGGCATACCAATGGCAACCTTATCTCCCTTTTTGATAAGATTGTTCTGCTTGAGCGAATGAAACACATAGGCCATGGCAGCGGTGCCGCCTTCGGTCGCGAAAAGGTCTGTGGACTCCAGAGAAACTCTGCCACCCACCATTTCACGCAGCACATATTGCGCCACAATTTTTTCACTCAGCGCCAGCATGCGGGGCGGCGTGGGATAATAGCAACCCAGAATACCTTCCACCATTTCCACAAGGAACGTATCCGCAGGCAGGCCCATCTGGTCACGAATATAGCTTAGCGCGTGCCCGAGAAGTGCTGCTTCCTCTTTATCCTTATTGCTTTCAATAAAATGGTCAAAACGCGCTTCAATCCCACTGATACGCACCGTGCCACCAAGCCCCGGAGACAGATAGGACAGAGAAAGCCGTGCTTCAGACAAGGCATATTGCCCAAGTAGGAAAAACGCGGCGCGCGGAAGGGTTGCTAAAAAATTCGGGTTGCCACGGCCAGCATTCAGCATAACGCGATCAGCTTTGGAGGAAGCCAGACTGATGAGCGTATCTTTCAGCTCAAATGGGCTAAGGTCGCGAAATTTCGAATAATCAATAGACATTATTACGTTTCCTTGTTCGTCAGTATTCAGGAAAATGCGACCACGAGTGGCCCGAGGAGCGTAAGCAGCACGTTTGCAACTGCATACGTAATGGCAAACGGTGTGGTGGGGACAGCATTACCGGCCTTGTTCAGCACCTCGCCAAAGGCTGGGTTGGCACTGCGAGACCCCGCCAGAGCACCAGCAAAAATGGCCGTATTATTGTAACGCAGCACATAACGGCCAAAGAACATGGTTATAATAAGCGGCACGAGCGTGACAACGACGCCAAGCAGAAAAAGCGTGATGCCATGCTGCATGATGGTGGCAATAGCCTGCTGACCTGTTTGCAGGCCCGTAACGGCCACAAAACCAGCCAGACCGAAATCAACCAGAAAACTTGATGCTGCCTGCGGCATGTTTCCCACAGTCGGATGTCGGCTTTGATACCAGCCAAACAACAGGCCGGAGAGAAGAGCCCCACCGCCGCTCCCCAGTGTGAGAGGCACGGAACCCATATGCACCACGCCCAGCCCGATGAGCAGCCCAAGAGCAACACCCAACGCGTGAAAAACAAGATCGGTCTTGATGCTTGGGAGAAGAATGGTGCCAATCTGTGTTGCAGCCCGCTGCACATCGGATGATGTACCAAGGAGGGTCACCATATCTCCATCCTTGACCTGCATTGATCCGGTCACAGGCAGAGTCTTTCCTGCGCGAGAAAGGGCGACAAGATAAACGCCATGCCGCACGGAAGCAGAAAGAGACTGCACGCACTGATCTACTGTTTTCCCCACAAAGTCCTTGCGAGACAAAACAACATCCCGGCGGATCAGCGAGAGATCCAGACCAGCGACATCCCCAATCTCCTGCCCAATCTGCTGGCCCGCAGCGAGCACCGCCTGACGGTGCCCGACGAGCAGAAGCTGATCTCCCGGAAGGAGGGCAACATCTGGTGCCGCGCCAGCCGGCTTACCGTCACGCAGCACCTGTTCCACCGTCACGCCGGAAGCAAGACCTTCGACATGCGCGATTGTCAGATCAGATTGTGTGAGACGATAGGCGCGCCCCACAAGGTCTGGAAAAGCAGAAACCTCGCCTTCCCCCATCACATGCACGCCACCGGCCTGTTCGGCCTCCGCACGGATCGCGTCCTCCCGGATGCTGCGCTTCATAAACCAAGGCAGCACATTGACACACAGGAGGATGGGTCCAATGGAGCCGAAAATATACGTTACGGCGTACCCAACAGCGACATTGCCTTGAAGCTGCTGCACCTGTGCAAGCGGAAGACCTATTTTTTCAAGAGAAGAGCCCGCCGTCCCAATAATAGCGGACTGGGTCAGCCCACCAGCGGCCAGCCCCGCAGCGAGCCCTTTATCGAGATGGAAAAGACGGGCCACAGCCACAACGGTAATCAGACCCGTAACAGCCAGCACAACAGCCATCAGAATTTCCTTGAGCGATTGCCGCCCCAAGGAACGAAAGAACTGCGGCCCACTCTGGTAACCGACAGCATAGATAAAAAGAGCGAACAGGACGGCCTTGATGCCAGAATCAATATGCACCCCGACCTGACTGATAAGGACTGCCATCAGGAGCGATCCCGCCACCCCACCAAGCTGGAATGAGCCAAAGCGAAACCGCCCAACCCAGCACCCCAGAACGAGGGCAAGGAACAAAGCAATTTCCGGACACGCACTAAACAAATTAGATAATAATGCAGTGAATGCGTGCACAATAAAGTTCCCTTGTAATATATTTTCGAGTGAACTCTAATACTTATGAAATTCAAAGGTAAATGATTAAAGTCAATGACAATAAATTAATTTTTCTTTTTTACATTCTGATAAAATAACAATCTATTTTTATTTATGAATTTCTATAAATTTTTAATTTATATCACTTCATGCTAGAGGTATGAGGCAAACCAAAATCATTAATAATATGTTAATTGGCTATGTAAAAAATTATTCCTTATTGGCTTTTTAATGAAAAGGCAGTCTCTCTGCATTTCAGCTTCTGGAAAAATATAAAAATATCCCAACTTTGAATTGTGACCTGTATTTTTTCATCATGCTCTAAATAAACGGCTATCCAGTTTCTGGATGTTGATGAACATTTTACCCACCGGCATACGTCCGCAAGCGACATGCTGCTCTCAGCGAAGGCTGCCGCTCCATTGTGGGCACTGACGTAGAGCAAGACATCACTCTCTACGTTTCCACTCCCGTTGCGACCTCTGACCGCAGCGTGAGTGAAGTGAATGCACAGGCTATTGAGTGCCCACCTACGACTCCTGTTTGGGCACGTTGACTACCAATTCCATGAAACACCCAACGGATGCGCTCGCCTTTTTCTCTGCCTGATAGCACTAAGCTCGTGGAACCGACTGGCACACTTCGTAGCAAAAACCCTAAATATACCTAGTTAGTTTAAGGGGATGGATTTACTTCGTGCTCCCCGAGCCGCTTATCCGGAGTTGGAAACCACCGCGTGAACAGAGCCCGTAGTCTATGCTCCGCAGGATAGGATAAGAACCGATCCGTTCCATATCCGAGCAACCATGCGCCCCCAAGAGCCAGCGGGTAACAGACCCATGCGGCTCGCTCTGAAAATCCGGTAGCGTGATACGCCCGCACAAGGCCGAGCACAAAAAACATATGGGTCAGATAAATCTCATAGCTCATGACGCCGCAGGATCTGACCCACGCCAAGGTTCTATGCCTCAACACGGCACCCCAGCCTTTGGAGAGGGCAATCAGCAACGCCCCGGTGCTCAGTGTTAATCCGACTGTCAGATCATCCGCTACAGGGTCAGGCAGAAAATACACCTGAACACAGCTTAGAAAAATCCCGACAACACCCATCCAACCCAGAAGCGTGACAGCGGACCGCCCCATCCAATCCGACCGGGTAAGAAGAAGAGCCGCGATCACACCGGCGGAGAGCGCCGATACGCCGGGAAGATAGGCTTTATGTCGACAGATATCAGTCTCTCCGGCCATCAGATGCATGGCAATGGGCAGAGCGAGGGTCGCGCTTCCAAACAGGATCATCTGCCATGTGTCAGACCGTGGCAGCATCAGGCAGATCACGGGGAAAATGAGATAGAACAGTTCCTCAATGGAAAGAGACCACAGAACATCCCAGTTTGCAGGCAGGTATCCTGTCCAGCATTCATACTTGTTCAGATAGAGCCCCAATGCTGATGCCAGAGCCGCGCCAAGAGTCTGCCCTGCTCCATCAATCGTGAAGTCCGGCACACCGCAGGCATCCAGCACAACAAGGATGCTGAGCAGGACAAGCAGACAGGGAACAATACGGGAAAAGCGCCGAGCATAGAAAAATGGAAGCTGAATAGACCGCAAACGGCCCCAGCGCCTGAGTATTCCAGATGTAATCAGAAATCCGGAAATGACAAAAAACACAAAAACGCTGTGGTAACCCTGATGTGTGAGAAAACGCATCACACGGTAGGGCAGAATGGCCGCGACACTGGTTTTTTCCAGCGGCAGTCTGATTGCAACATGATTCACAACAACCATGAGTATCGCCAGACCGCGCAGGACATCAATTCCTGCGTTTCTGCCCTGATTTGCGAGGGGGAGAATGAACAGTGTCATCACACATCACAGATCCATCAAAAACAGGTCGATTTTACGACAAAAAATCAGGTCAATTTGTGGTGCTTTACCCATAAAGAAAAAGGCGCCCCGAATGGGACGCCTTTCTGCACGCTCGGCAAAAATACGGAGCGTTACTGAGCCGGAGCAGCGACCGGAGCAGACGGTGCCGCAGGGGTGCTCACTGGAGCACTCACTGGAGCACTCACTGGGGCGTTCACTGGGGCGCTCAAAGCTGCGGGAACTGCCGGGGCCGTAACCCCCGCAGCAGACGCTGCATCTGCCGCCGGAGCGGTTGTGTCGTTCAGGATCACGTAGGAAATGGATTCCATACGGGTGATGTCGATCACATCGCCCACCTTCAGGGATGCCATGAACTCCTGCATCGCCTTGATGCGCAGCACAGCAACGTGAGACTCGCCATCCGTTGTCACGAAGGACAGGGTGTGGGTCGGCAGGTCAATGCTCTGCACGGTGGCACGCTCACGACGGAATGCAGCAATCACACCGCGCGGGTGGCCATGCACGTAGCCTTTAGCGGTTGTCAGGGTGGACTCCGGCAGCGGACTGCCCGGAGCAGCAATGTCTGCGCCCAGTGTTTCCACAAAACGGATGCTCAGCTTGTCACCAGCATTCACGTGCGGCAGGTCCCGCACGGACGCACCGTATTCAATGGTGATCAGGTGCCCGTTGGCTTCACGCAGCAGAAGCTCACGGGCCTCATGGTCAACGGTTTCCACAACAGCTTTTGCGGTCTGGTTCTTGAGCAGCACGGAAGCCTGCGCATGTGCTGTTGATGGCAGGCCAGCGGCCACAACGCCACCAACTGTCAGCGCACATGCAGCCACGGACCCTGCAGCCAGAGAAGCAAGACGGGAGACGATAGGATGCAACGCCCTTATCCTTTCTGAAATCAGTCTGACAACACAGGGATGCAGACAGCAGTTACACTGAATTTAGTCTGATACAGGGCCGGGATTATAACACAACCCACCGCCAGCACATTGCTTTGCCTCAACAGATTATTCCTGCGCCCTGCCCTATGCACCAACAGAAAAAAGCCCGTCCGGCGTGCACCGGGCGGGCTTTGAAATCTGGGGACGCCTGATAAGCAATCAGACTTAGCCGCAGCACTTTTTCTTACGGAAGAAATAAACCGCTGTTGCAATCAGACCAGCAATCAGCAGACCGCGCATACAGGGGGATTTCGGGCATTTTACCGGACATTTCGGCATATCAAACGATCCTTGTATTCTTTTTGGCCACCCGATGCTTCGGGCAGACGGATTAGTCTAACCCATCCGCCAGAGCCCGTCATGCGTTAACAGACACATGCCAGCGCCCTTATCGGCACCTCTTTAAAAAACACATCGGGCACCCCATCGTTCCCTGACCCATCACCACACAGGCGGTCCTTGCCCCTTTCAAGGTAACAGAATGGTGCTGCCGGTTGTCTTGCGCGACTCCAGAGCACGGTGCGCCTGCGTGGCCTCTGTCAGGGCAAAACGCTGCCCGATGGAGGGCTGCAATACCCCCGCCTCCAACAGGCGGAACAGTTCCGCCGCAGACGCCAGAAGGTCTGATCTTTCAGCAATATAGGTCGTCAGGGCAGGCCGCGTGAGATAGAGGCTCCCGTGTGTTCCCAATGTGCCGACATCCAGCCCCGTTACCGGGCCGGATGCATTGCCGTAGCTGACCATCAGCCCACGCGGGGCCAGACAGGACAAGCTGATTTCAAACGTATCCCGGCCGATGCTGTCATACACCACCGGCAGCATGGCGCCGCCAGTCAAGTCCCGCACGCTCTGGACCAGATTATCCGTGCCAATCACCACATCCGACGCACCGCAGGCGCGGGCCAGCTCAGCTTTTTCTTTGGTGGAGGTCACACCAATAACTCGGGCACCCAGATGCCGGCCCCATTGGCAGAGCAACTGCCCAACCCCTCCGGCTGCCGCATACACCAGAATGGTCTCCCCCTGCCGCACCGGATAAACCTGCCGGAGCAGCATATGCGCGGACAGCCCGCGCAGCATGACAGCGGCAGCGGTCTGGCTGGACACACTGTCCGGCAGCACGACCACGCGCTCCGCCGCAATCGTCCGATACTGCGCGTAGGCTCCTGCCACACCGGCATAGGCCACCCGCATACCGGGGCTGAGGTCCGTAACGCCCGGCCCCACAGCCACAACCACGCCAGCGCCTTCCATGCCCGGAATGGCGGGAAGAGAGGGAAATTTATACAGGCCGGAGCGGAAATAGGTATCAATAAAGTTGACCCCGATCGCCTCCTGCCGCAGCAGGATCTCGCCCGCCCCCGGCTTGGGCACGGGCTGGCTTTCCACACTCAGGACACCGGGACCACCTGTGTCATGCACGCGGATGACGGTATTGGTTTCATCACTCATGGTAAAATACTCCCTGCACCAAAAAAGCCTCAACCGGACCTGAGTGCCTCAAAGCCTGAAAGATGTGTGCCGCGACCCTGCCGCACTTAGGCTTTTTTTGTGTCATCATCCGCCAGAAGCTGGATAAGGGTTTTTAGGTCCGTCCGTAAAACCCCCATGACAAACCGCATGATTTCTTCACCTTGCCCGTCATCATCCGGCAAGCCGGTCATAACGCCCGCCGCAACGCGATATTCCTCACCCGTACGGGCAACGCCCTCGCTTTCACACCGGTCGATAATCCAGCCAAACGCCCGCATCAGGCCGGGGCTGAGCGGGTCTATCGCATCATCCGTTCCGTGTGCAGGCGTCTGGCCAGCCATCAGTACCGCACGGGTTACCACCAGCGCATCCATCTGCAACTGCCGCAGAATTTTGGGCAGTTCCGCCAACATCGGGTCCCGTTTTTCCAACGGTCGCCAATGTTCACGGCGCGCTTCCTCCACCGCACTCTGCACCTTGCGCAGGGAGGCTACGCTGGCATCATTCAGATCCTGAATCTGCGACCAGTCCATTTCATGAGTGTGCGCCTGTGTGAGCATTTCGACAATCTGGCGCACAGTCGCCGCCGCATTGCGGAACGCATCCCGGCGTGCCTGTTCATGCAGCACAACATATGTCACCAACATAGAAACACCCACCCCTATCAGAATGGACAGCACGCGCTCAACCGGCATTAGATAGGGGTCATTCGGCGTGGCAAACAGGGTGGCGATCATCAGCGTGACCACGCTCATGCGCGTATCAGGCTTCCATGAGGCCAGAACTGCCAGCGGCACAAAGGCCAGCGCAAAGGACTCCCAGAGCGGCCAGCGATACAGCATGAGCGTGATAGGCAGAATGCTTGCCGCCGCCCCGATCAGCGTGCCGACAAGCTGGTAGCGCCCGCTGGATAGCGTTTCCTTGATGCTGCTTTGGGTCACAATCACCGAGGTGATCAACGCCCACCCCGGCTCCTGCAAATGCGTGAGCCGCGTGACAAACCCGCACAGCCCAACGGACACCAGAAGTCTGATGGTCTGGCGGACAACAGGGTTGCCCAGCCAAGGTGCCGACAAAAATTTCAGAGACATCAAAACCCTGTGCTGCTTTTACAAGACCGGCAGAGAACGCAAAACCGGCTCAGGGCGTGTCTTCACCATTGAGTGGGAACGGCACCCAGCGCAGACCATCCGCATCATGCACCAGCAGGAGAACGGATTTTTTGTGGGCCTTCTGTGCGGCTTCAATACGTTTCTTGAGGTCTGCCGGGCTGGTGACTTCCGCCTGCTGCACCTCCGTCACCACATCCCCTTCCCGCAGGCCACGGTCAGCAGCCAGACCGCCATCTTTCACGGAAGTAACCAGCACGCCTTTCTGGCTGGATGGCAGGTTGTATTTCTGGCGCGCAGCCGCATCCAGCAGCCCGACAGAAAAGCCCAGCACGTTAAGGCTAACTTCCGCAGCGCCCTTAGGGGCAACAGCCGGTTTAGCATCCGGTTCCGCTGCTGGTTCCGGCAGTATCCCGATGGTTACGGGCACATCCACCATCTTGCCATGACGCCACACGCCCAAATGCGCCACAGTCCCCACCGGCAACTGCGCGGACAGGCGTGGCAGCGCCTTGCCTTCAATCGGCTGGCCATCCAGCGTCTGGATCACATCCCCAGTCTGCAACTTGGCTTTGGCCGCAGGACCGTCCTTTTCCACCCCGGCCACCAACGCGCCCCGCGCCGGGTTCAGGCCCAGACCATCCGCAATATCCTGCGTCACGTTCTGGATGCGCACACCCAGCCAGCCACGGGAGACTTTGCCGGTCTTGCGGAGTTGCTCCACAATGCCCTTCGCCTCGTTGGACGGAATGGAAAACCCGATCCCGACAGACCCACCGGACGGGGAGTAAATTGCCGTGTTCACGCCAATCACGTTGCCATCCATATCAAATAGCGGGCCGCCGGAGTTGCCCTTGTTGATGGGCGCATCCGTCTGGATGAAGTCATCATACGGGCCTTGGTCAATATTACGGCCACGGGAGGAGATAATCCCGGCAGTGACAGTGCCAGAGAGGCCAAACGGGTTGCCAATGGCCAGAACCCAGTCCCCCACCCGGCGTTTGTCGCTATCACCAAAATGTACGGCGGGTAGCGGCTTCTTGCTTTCCACTTTCAGCAGCGCAAGGTCGGTGCGGTCATCATAGCCTACGGCACGGGCTGTCAGCACTGTATTGTCCTGTAGGGTGACCGTAATCTTGTCGGCATGGCGGATGACGTGATTATTCGTCACGATATAGCCTGCCGGATCAACGATAAAACCCGAACCCAGCGCCTGCATCCGGCGCGGCGGCGCGTCCGGGCTGTTCTGCCGGTTCATGAAGTCATGAAAAAACTTCTCGAAGGGAGACCCCTGCGGGAAGTTGGGCATCTGGGGAAGCTGGTCATCCCCGCCGTCCCCCTCCTCATCGTCATCCGAACCGCTTTTAACGGTCTGCGTTGTGGAGACATTCACCACGGCAGGCAGCAGGCGAGCAGCCAAATCCGCAAAACTGTCCGGCGCACCACTCAACCGGCCCGCCCCCTGCACTGGAGCGGGAGCCTGCGGCGCGGCAGGTAGAGCCGCCCCCTCCGCCGCCCATGCCGTAACCGGGCCAGAAACCCCGCCCAGCAGCAGGCAGGACAGAGAACCGGCACGAAGGAGATGACTGGACAGACGCATGGGTGAAAATACTCTCAAACGACAGAAATCATAGCTGACCTTAGTCTATCGCACGATCCTGTTCCACCGTCAGCCTGTTTTGCTTATCCGGCCGCCTGTGCGGCGCGCTTGCGCTTACGGTAGTTATCCAGTCCGGCTGCCAGAGCGAACAGAATACTCAGACCTGCGACGTTCACCACAATCTGCAACAGCCAGCCATCGCCAAAGGTGCTGAACAGCAGGCGCGCATAGAGATCCAGCACCGTGCCGACCACAAAAATCTCCAGAGAATGCCGCCCCACGCGCGCCAGTAGCTGGCCAGTACGGGTCTCCGCCGCCCATTTGCGCGCTTTGGCGGAAGACTGCACGAGGTAGAAAATAGCCATGACATCCAGCAGGCGCAAAGGCGAGAGCCAGCTTTTTTCCGGCATGATCATCGCGCCGAAAGGCCGCAGGTCTGGCAGCCCCCACAGCAACCATGGAAACGCCTGAAGCGCTGAAAACACAAGATACAGCACACAGCACCCGGCCAGCAGGTCCATACGCGGGAAGTCCGCCCCGCGGCGCTCTGTTTCAGCAGAGGCGGACGCCCCCAGCGCAAACAGGAATTGCCATGCGAAGGGGTTGAAATACCAGCCATCCGGGTCCAGCCAGTTGGGTAGATTCAAGCCGGGATCCAGATTGACGAGCATCCACATGGCCCCTGACAGCAGCAACGCCAGAGAGCGATGGATGCGCATCAGCACATAAAACAGCGGGAAACCGGCCAGAAGGACGATATAGAGCGGCAGAATATTCAGATTGCTCGGCAGGGCATCAAACATCATGACGCGCCAGACCCAACTCAACCCGTGCGCCAGTTCCGGCTCCAGAAAATCCACCGGCACCAGCGTATAATGCCGCCACACACGCACTGTCAGGACATAGACCATCACCATCAGGGTCTGGCCGATATACAGATGCACACAGCGGCGGAAGATCCGGCCCAGACACACAGCAACCCCGTATTTCCGGAACCCGCGCCCGTAAGCCAGCCACGACGCATAGCCTGCCAGCAGCACAAAAATTTCCGCCGCATCGGCAAAGCCGATATTCCGCATGGTAAAACGGTTGAGCAGGTTTTGTGGAATATGGTCCACAAACATCATCAGCAGAGCCACGCCCCGCATGGCATCAATCCGGTGATCCCGCACGGAACGGGTAACAGGAGGCAGAGATGAAGGCGTTACGGCTGAGGACAAAGCGGAGCTTTCAATCGCGGGGCGGAGTGTGCGGGGTGGTGGTTGCTTCTTTCCTTACCCGTACCGAATTTCCGAAAAAAGCGTCAAAACTATGGGGGCAGTATCACAGGGCTTCATCTCCCCCTTGACGGCAGCAGTCTCATGCTATTGCCAACAGAGCAACAGGCCCCTTGTGCCACACCGCCAGCCAGAGTCAGGACAAAAACAATGGTATCCTCCCCCCTTCATCATGATGACATTGCTCGTGTGCTGGATTCCGTGCGGGACGCACACACCGGCCACTCCCTGCTGGCCCTGAGCAAACTGGACGGCTTTCGGCTGGAAGACGGTCGGCTGAGTGTTGCGCTGGCCGCCAGCAAAGAGCAGGCCACAACCCTAGCCCCTTTATGTGATGAGGCAAAAGCCGCGCTGGAAAAACTGCCGGGTGTGCAAACAGCCACGGTTATTCTCACCGCCCATCGGGCTCCCGCCGCACCCGGCAGCGCCCCGGCAGCCCCGCCGCCTGCACGACCCAAAGCCGCGGGCGGTGGTGGCCATCGCCCGTTTGGTGGCACGCCCCCGGCTGCCGATGCGCAGGTACTGCCGGATGTAAAAGCCATTATCGCCGTCGCATCCGGTAAGGGCGGGGTCGGTAAATCGACCACCGCTACCAATCTGGCTATTGGTCTGGCGCAGGAAGGGCTGCGCGTGGGGCTGATGGACGCGGATATTCATGGCCCCTCCCTGCACCGCATGTTGGGCACAAGCACCAAGCCGGAAGCACGGGAAGGCCGCCTGCAACCCATGGAAATCTGGGGGATCCGCGCCGTGTCCATCGGTATGCTAGTGGATGAAAAACAGGCCATGATCTGGCGCGGCCCGATGGTGATGGGAGCTATCAATCAGTTTCTGACGGATGTGGATTGGGGCCCGCTGGATGTGCTGGTGGTGGACATGCCTCCGGGCACAGGGGACGCCCAGCTTTCCCTGATGCAGAAGGTGCCGCTGGCAGGCGCCATTATTGTCTCCACCCCGCAGGACATCGCCCTGATTGATGCCCGGCGTGGTGTGACCATGTTTGAGAAAATGAAGGTTCCTGTTCTCGGCCTGATAGAGAACATGTCCTATTTCTGCTGCCCGAACTGTGGCCACAACACGGAACTGTTTGGCCATGGTGGCGCAAAGAAGGAAGCGGAAGTTTTGGGCGTTCCCTTCCTTGGGGAAGTCCCGCTGCTGGCCGATATCCGCGCAACGGGCGATGCCGGTGCACCGATTGTTGCCAGCGCGCCAGACAGCGAGGGCGCACAAGCCTTCCGCCGTATTGCACAGGTTACGGCAAAGGCTCTTCTGCACGCAGAGAAAATATCGGTTGCACACTCTCAATAACAAAAAACCGATACAGTCCTTGAAGTGCTTCCTCCTGCACCGCGCAGGAGCATTCCCAAGACTGTCTTACCGCCTCCGCTAGACACTTTTGCCGGTCAGCCCTTTTCTCCAGAATGGGGCTGACCGCTTTTTTTAGTGCTTTGCGGCAGGTGCTTTCTTTTTCCCGGCAGGTTTATCAAAAAACGCTCTGCATTGCGGGCTGAGCTTGTCCTTCTTGCGCTCCATGCAACTTGTAATTTTCTTTTCATTCGGAATGGCCAGCGCGCACAGTTTGATGGCATCGCCCTTGCAGGCTTCTGTCTGTTTCTTGCGCAGATCATCCTCTGCATGCGCCGGGGTCAAAGTGCCAAGCAGGGCTGCTCCACCAGCAGCCAGACAAAATGTGCGTAAAAATTTTGGCGTAAAAAGAGACATTTCACTGTAATCCGTTTTCTGTGCAAAGACCTGTCAACCGCGAAATGCTGACGTTGTTGACCATACAGAAAAGCAAAGCCGCGCCACCAGTTTCCATCCTGACAGGCTGACCTGCGCAGCAAACACGGAACCGAATACTTCTGTCAATTTTTAATGAAGACAGAGCGTTTTATGGCTCTCTGGCCCTTGTGTTTCACACACATGCAGGTGCTGAGGCTTCATATTTTTCGGTGCCGTAAAAAACAAACCAGCCGAGACCAGCATCAGCAAAACAGCGACTATAATAAACGGCGTGAAGCTCGGCAGCCGCGCAGAGGGTGGGCGCAATCCGCTCAGTTCCCCAGAAGGCGCAAGCAGCGGAGAAGATGCGGTTTTTCCCTCCGCATCCTCCTCAAACTCTTCATCCTGAAAGGGGCTCTCCTTCATGGGCTGGAAATCAGCCTTTCAGGACGGCCATCATTTCGTCCCACTCACGCTTGCTCAGGCCAGAGCCAGCCTGCTCCACAGCCTCGCCCGCCAGCATGCGCCGGACAATTTTCAGCATTCCGGCGGAGAATGTCACCGCACCACGGCGATAATCCTCAAAAGCCGCCGCCGTCTGGGGGACCCACGCATGCAGGATTTTCAGCATGGCTTCCGCATACACCCGGATTTCATACTGGGCATGCGGGTCCAACCGCAGGGCCAGAAAATGCATCAGGTTATGCAAGTCTATCTTCCAGTACCACTGGGTATAGGTATTCACCGTCAGATTGATACGCGCCAGTTCACGCGCCAGACCGTACCCGTCTTCTTCCGTGCTCAGCATGGTTTCATAATTGCGATAGGTGCGGATGGCGTCATCACGCAGAATATCCATGACCGCAGCGGCGTCATCCGGGGCCAGCACGTCACCACGGCCTTGCCGGTTCACGGCACTCTGGGCGGCCATATGCTCTGGTGCGGGGATATAGAATTCACTGTCGAGAATGGAGTAGCGGGCGGAATATTCATTCACGCTGGCCATCCGATGACGAATCCACTGCCGCGCCACAAAAATCGGCAGTTTGACGTGAAATTTCATCTCGCACATTTCAAACGGCGAGGAATGACGGTGCCGCATCAGATACCGGATCAACCCGGCATCTTCCGACACCTTGCGGGTACCACGCCCGTAAGAAACGCGGGCGGCCTGCACAATGGCGGAATCATCCCCCATATAGTCGATCACGCGGAGGAAGCCGTGGTCCAGCACCTCCTGCGGTTCATACAGCATGGCTTCCAGCGCGGGCACGGTCGGCCGGCGGGTGGAACTGGTTTCTTGGGCGTGCGCCGCAATTTCGGCGCGTTGAGCATCGGTCAGTGACATGTCTTCTCCCTAGCGCAAAATACGCGGTTCGGGAATGAGTGATCTCGCGCACATCGTGCTTGGTAGATCATCATAAACCATGTTTATTAATTCATAATGATATTTGATTAGACAGTTTCCGGCAGAGCATGGCACCGGATTTTAGAATTTGCACAGACTGTTTATTCTGCTGATATAAACAACGAACTTCATAATTCCAGCCCATAACGCGGCACTCCCGACAAAGCCGGACGGATACTTATAAGGTATGCGCAATTTTTTCCCCTTTCTGCCGTCATTTCCGGCACGCGGCAGTTCCATCCCCCCGCTTGCTCTGGCGGCAGGCCCCGGTGCTGTGTGCGGTATTAGCGCTTGTCTAGCGCTAACAGGCCTTGTAGCGCCTGCCAGCTTGCCTGCCATTGTCGCCCCCATTGGGGCCTCCTCCGTACTGGTTTTTGCCGTGCCCGCAAGCCCGCTCGCCAAACCTCGGGCTGTGATTATGGGCAATACTCTGTCCGCAGCCGTTGGTGTACTGGTCAGTCTGGTGGTTTCTCAGCCGATGCTTGCAGCGGGGCTGGCCGTCGGGCTGGCAATTTTCGTCATGAGTGTCACGCGCTCGCTCCACCCGCCGGGTGGCGCTGCTGCTCTAACGGCTGTGCTGATGCATCCGTCCACGACAGGGCTGGAGACGGCCTTTCTGTTCCCGTTGGTGCCTGTTGGGGTGAACTCCGTCGTTCTGGTTTGTACGGGCATGCTGTTTCATCGGTTCTCTGGCCACAGCTATCCGCATCATGCTGTTCCGGTCTCCCCCCAGACGGAAACTGCCGCCGGATTGCTGCATGAGGACATTCTGGCCGCACTCCAGAAAACCGGGGAAACATTCGATATTGAAATAGAAGATCTCGAACGGCTTCTGGTGCTGGCGGAAGCCCATAAAAAAGAACGTCTGCCAACCTGAAGCCGCCACGCGCCATGGGTGCGGCTCTAAAACCCTGCTAACCCGGCCCGGACGAACGGTTACGGTCACTCTTGCAAAAGCTCCTAGCACTCCTTATGTTCAGCACTGCAGGAGGGGCTTGCCCCTTGGCTATGGTGATAAACGGAACGTGGAATAATCGTTGTGGACCCGGGGGCAGTACCCGGCGTCTCCACCAGTTACAATCCGGCCTTTCAGGCTCGGACGGATGGGGACGAAACAGGCTCGACACGCGTGGTAAAGACCTTCCTTTTGCCCGGCATTGTACCGCCGTTATCGGGCTAAACATACAAGTGCCAATGATAACACTGAGGTGCTCGCTGTCGCTGCATAAGCGATAAGCGCGGTTCGGGAGGGCACCGGGCAACAGAAGTCCTCCCACTTTACCGCCTACATGGCGGGCTCCCTGCTCAAAATCAGGTTTTTCCAAAAATCGTAGGGCTGACCGAAGGCAGCTCAAGCATTTTTGAACACGCCAGAATCGACTCTTTAACAGTCCGCCGTGTTGCAGAATTATGCCGTGCCGACTTGCACTTCCCCCCTCTTTCACGCATGGCTGACGGCAGACGTGATATTGCAAGACGCTGGCCCCGTCCGCTGGCGAGAACGAGGAGAGCTGTCATGGCCGATGACCACGATAACACCCCCGAAAACGGCGCCTTCCCGCCCGAGAGCCTGCTGCCTTATGAACGCTGGCTGGAAGACGCCTATCGCGGCGTGATGCTGAGCGCCCTTGAGCATGTCAGCCGCGAAGGCCTTGCGGGCGAACACCATTTTTACCTGACATTCCGCACGGATGTGCCCGGTGTCATCATCCCTGACCGCCTCCGTGCCCAGTATCCGCACGAAATGACCATCGTGCTGCAACATCAGTTCTGGGACCTGACTGTGGACCGCAAAGCAGGCAAGGTCTCCGTTGGGCTGTCCTTTGGGGGTGTGGGCTCGATTCTGGAAATTCCCGTGCGTGCCTTTACCGGTTTTGCGGACCCCTCCATTCAGTTCAGCCTGCACTTCATGCCTGCGGAACCAGAAGAAGCCTCAGCCCCTCTGGCGGAGGCCACGCCAACAGCTCTGGCTGAAAAAGAAGAGAGTGGCTCAGCGGAAAGTGACACCTCCTCACAGGTTGTCAGTCTTGACGCCTTTCGCAAGAAGGGGCCATCACCCGGTTAAGCCCCATTTTTCGGGGCAGGCCGATGGAGAGTTCAGCATATCATGACCAGCCAGCCCCCTCGCCCCCCGGTACCCGCCTTTACCTACTCCCCCATTTTCCCGCTGGGAGAGGACACAACGTCCTATCGGAAGGTGGATATCGCCGGTGTCAGCACATCGGAATGTGGCGGTAAGACCATCCTGCACATCACGCCGGAAGCCCTGACGGAACTTACGGCGCAAGCCTTTCATGAAGTGGCGCATTATCTGCGCGCTACCCACCTCAAACAGCTTGCCAGTATCCTTAAAGACCCGGAAGCCTCGGACAATGACCGCTTCGTGGCGCTGGACCTGCTGAAAAACGCCTGTATTGCCGCAGGGGGCGTGTTGCCCATGTGTCAGGACACCGGCACAGCCATTGTTTTTGGCAAGAAAGGCCAGCGCGTGTGGGTGGAGGGCGATGAGGAAGTCGCCTTCTCCAAAGGCGTGTATGAAACCTATACCCGCACCAACCTGCGCTATTCGCAGATGGCCCCCCTCAGCATGTTCGAGGAAAAGAACACCGGCACCAACCTGCCGGTGCAGTGCGATATTTTCGCAAGCCCCGCCACGCATCATGATGAACAGTTTGATCTGATGTTTGTGGCCAAGGGTGGCGGCTCCGCCAACAAGACTTTCCTGTTTCAGGAAACCCGCGCCCTGCTGGGGTCCGAGCAGCAACTGCTCTCATGGCTGGACAGCAAGATCAAAACGCTCGGCACCTCCGCCTGCCCCCCGTACCATCTGGCCATTGTGATTGGCGGCATGTCCGCCGAGCAGACGCTTAAAACCGTCAAGCTGGCCTCCACCCACTGGTATGACAGCCTGCCCACCAGCGGCAGCATGACCGGCCATGCCTTCCGGGATGTGGAGATGGAGCAGAAGGTGCTGGAACTCACCCGCAAGCTGGGCATTGGCGCGCAGTTTGGCGGTAAATATTTCTGCCATGATGTCCGCGTGATTCGCCTGCCCCGCCACGGTGCATCCCTGCCGGTGGGCATGGGTGTGTCCTGCTCGGCTGACCGGCAGATCAAGGCGCGCATCACGGTGGAAGGCGTCTTTCTGGAAGAGCTGGAACACGACCCGGCCCACTTCCTACCCGAAACCACGGATGAACATCTGGAAGGCGAGGCCGTTAAAATCGACCTCAACCGCCCGATGGACGAAATTCGCAAGGAACTCTCCCGCTATCCGGTCAAAACCCGCCTTGCCCTGAACGGCACGGTTGTTGTGGCGCGTGACATTGCCCACGCCAAGTTCCGTGAGCGGCTGGAACGGGGTGAGGGCCTGCCGCAATATCTGAAGGACCATCCGGTTTACTACGCCGGGCCCGCCAAAACGCCGGAAGGCATGGCCACTGGCTCCTTCGGCCCCACCACAGCCGGACGCATGGACTCTTATGTGGCCGAGTTTCAGGCTGCTGGCGGTTCCTACGTCATGCTGGCCAAGGGCAACCGCTCAAAAGCTGTCAAAGATGCCTGCCAGACCTACGGCGGCTTCTATCTCGGCTCTGTCGGTGGCCCGGCAGCACGGCTCGCGCAGGACTGCATCCGCAAGGTGGAAGTGCTGGAGTATCCCGAACTCGGCATGGAAGCCGTGTGGAAAATTGAGGTTGAGGACTTCCCCGCCTTTATTGTTATCGACGACAAAGGAAATGACTTCTACGCTGAACTAAGCTGACAGGGTCAGACGGCCCGCCTTATGGGAAGGCGGGCCAGCCAGAGGAGCCGGGTTGCTTCATGCGCTTTACCGTTGACCGGATGGATCATGCCGTCCTGACCGTAAGAGACCTCGAAATTTCTGCCTCATGGTACCAGCGTGTGCTGGGTATGGACCGGGAGGAATACGGGCGCAACAACCGCACAGCCCTACGTTTTGGCGGCCAGAAACTCAACCTCCGGCCGCAGGATGCCACGGGATGGAACACCGCCGTGCACGCCCTGCCCGGCGGGAATGACCTGTGTTTTGTCACCGCCGTGACCAGTGATGACATCATTGAACATCTGGAAAAATGTGGCGTCGCCATTGTGGAAGGCCCCATAGCCCGGCTGGGCGCACTGGGGCCTATCACATCCGTTTATTGCCACGACCCAGACCAGAATCTGATCGAAATCGCGTCCTATCAGGGATAATCGCCCCGGAAGCGGAAGCGGTCTCGGTCTCAGGCAGTTGAGATCAGCCAGTCTGCTGTGCGCCGTTATGCGCAGGCAGATGGGCATGAGCATGCTGGCTGACCGGAGCAGACGGTACAGAGGCTGGGGCACTGGCATGAATGGCCGGAGCAGGCGTTGCCGCTCTATCCCCCAGCCAGCCACCCCGGAAACCAGCTTTCAGCAGCCCCTCCCGGATGGCGGGATTACGTTTCATGGTGTTCCACACCAGTCCACTGCGCCAGTTTTCAATCATCAACAGAATCGGCCCCTGATCAATGCCAAGATAGGCGGTGTCAGACCAGAAAGACTTGTCTGCTGTGTGGAAGCTGGGGTTGAACGCATCTACAAATCCATATCGGCTGTAGATACGCCCCCCGTAACGGTGCTTCATTTCCCGCAGGGCCGGAATGGCGATTTCGGGCGCAAAGGCAACGGACCCACCAGCCGCTGTCGGGGCAATGGTGCCATCATCCTGCGTGTAATCCCGCCCGGTTCCACGCGCGGCATAGGACATGAACCGGCGCGGCGTACCACCAACCGTCTGCGTCAATTCCCCCGGCCCGTCACTGGCCGTCAGACCCCAGACATCCTTCCCATAATCCTGCCATCTGCCGGGGTTGGTCATGGCATAAGTGCGCTGGGCGTACGTCGCGCGACGACTATTTTCAAAATAGTCGATTCCCTTCTCCCGGTTCCAATCATCCTGAATACCGCGGAAATCAATCCACGAATGGGTGTATTGGTGGCCGAACATGGGCGCGAAATTCAGGAGGGTCTGACCATAATACTCGCCCCAACGCCGGTCATTCGTCGTCAACCACACCTGCCATGAAGCCGGCTGCAACGGATGCTTCTCAGCGCCAAGTGCCAGAATATAGGCCATCATCCCTTCGCTATAGCCTTCCCAATAATTGGGCAGGAACTGGCGCTCGGGTGACCACCCCATGCTCAACCGCAAATCGGGGCGGCGCATCCATGTCCAGTCAACATTCTGGTAAAGTGCATTGGCCAGAGTGCGAATTTCCGCTTCCTGCGGTGTGTTCTGCGTATAATAACTTTCCGCAAAGAGAATACCTTGCATCAGCAAAGCGGTATCAATACTGGAGAGTTCAATATCTTTATTAAAGCGCAGGCCTGTATCTTTATTCAGGAAATGATAGAAAAATCCGTGATAGCCTGAAGCGTTTTCTGTACTGTCATTTTGCGGCAATCTGAAGAGATAACGTAGGGTATTAAGCGTGCGCTCAATGGCCTGCTGGCGGGTAATGTAACCGCGTTCCACACCAATTCCATAAGCTGTCAGCCCAAAGCCGACAGACGCGACACTAGCCTGAGTCTGGTCTGACGGATACCGGTCCGGCACCAACCCTGTCTGTGCATCTCCCGCCTCCCAGAACCAGAGAAATGTCCGATGTTCCAAATCTTCAATCAGCGCCATATCCGCGCGCGTTGGCTTGAAGACCACACTGGTGGAAAGACGGGCTGCCTGCCGCTGCTGGCTGGTGGAAGGCGATGCCGGGATGGGCGGCATGGCGGGCTGAACAGCGGGAGTTTCCGTATCAGGGGCGTCTACCGCCTGTGCGCCTACAGGGTGCAGAGCAAGCCCTGCCGCCACAGCAAGCAGGCTGACACCAGAAGAACACCGCCCAACACAGGGAGGAATCAGACGACAGGATTGAAGAAAAGATGAGGCAAAACGGGAAGGTAAGAAAAACCAGTCTGGCAGCATAACGACCAAGGCCCATCCTATGACGACATCAGGAGCAACATGAACAACCTTATTCGCCTTCTACATCAACAGGGAAAACAGGCGGATCCATGTCATCCGCCAGCGGAAAACATTTTTTTTGCAGGAGAGCATTTTTCCTGCGTCGTTGGGTTTACAGTTTTTTGAAAAAAGGCAGACCCCACGCCAATGCATAGCCAACATACCCAATACGAAGACGTAACAAAACCGCCTGCCTTTTGGGCAAGCGGCGCATGTCAGAGCATGAAGGACGATGCTCTTTATAAAAATACCATCGTCATGAAAAAATATTTATGAATGACTATACCGGAAAATGTTCAGATCTTCATACGCAATGTCCGGTTTCTTGTCAGACATGATATCAGCCAGAACCCGGCCAGAACCACAGGCCATGGTCCAACCCAGCGTACCATGACCCGTATTGAGAAACAGGTTTTCAAACCCGGTGCGCCCGATAACAGGCGTGCCATCCGGCGTCATGGGGCGCAGGCCGGTCCAGAAGGACGCACCCGGTACATCACAGCAGTCGGGGAACAAATCTGTCACGGAATGTTCCAGCGTTGCGCGACGCGGGGCACGCAGACGGCGGCTGAACCCGGCCAACTCCGCCGTTCCGCCAACACGTACGCGGTCGCCCAGACGAGTGATGCCGATTTTGAAAGTTTCATCCATAACTGTGGAAACCGGCGCGTGGTCTGCATTGGTAATATCTGCTGTCAGAGAATAGCCTTTTACCGGATAGATCGGCAGTTTTATCCCTAGAGAACGCACCAGAGCCGGTGAGAAGCTCCCCAGAGACAGCACATACGACTCTGCGGAAAGAACACCTTTATTGGTGTCCACACCCGTAATACGGCCCCCTTCAGATAAAAGCTGTTTAATACGGGTATTATACATAAACGTAACGCCAGCCTCTTCCGCCATGGCGGCCAGACGCTGCGTGAATTTAAAGGCATCCCCCGTTTCATCACCCGGCAAACGCAGGCCGCCTACGATCTTATTGGCGGTCTCCCCCAAACCGGGTTCAGCCTGCACGCAACCCGCCCGATCCAGAACTTCGTAGGGCACCTGATATTGTTTAAGAACCGCAATATCCTGCGCCGCGCCATCAAGCTGCTTCTGGGTGCGGAAGACCTGAAGAGTTCCCTGCTGCCGGTCATCATACTTGATACCTGTGTTGGCCCGCAGGTCCATCATCACGTCCCGGCTATATTCCGCCAGACGCACCATGCGGCCCTTGTTGCGGTCATACGCAGCGGAGGTGCAATTTTCCAGCATCTGCACCAGCCATGTCCACAAATGCGGGTCCGGCATGGGCCAGAACACAAAGGGGCGGTACGCCATCATCAGCCATTTTATGGATTTCAGCGGCACACCCGGCCCGGCCCATGGCGCGGAATAGCCCGGTGAAACCTGCCCGGCATTGGCAAAGCTTGTTTCCATACCGGATTCTGGTTGGCGTTCCACAACCGTTACCTCGTGCCCGGCCTGTGCCAGATACCAAGCGGATGTCACACCGACAACACCACCACCAAGAACAATAACCTTCATGGCCTTAACCTTTGTATTTTAAAAATTCAGATGTTCTGTTGGGTATTTTTGTAAATGCGATGATAGCGCCGCCCAAGAGACGTTAACACCTCATACCCTATGGTGCCTTCCGCTGCTGCCACGGCATCAACGCCGTACGTATCGGTCAGCAGATCCACCCTATCATCAGCAGCAATCTGCCCTTCTGGAATAGCGGAAATATCCACGGTCATGGAATCCATGGAAATCCGGCCAAGAACTGGCAGGCGCTGGCCCTTAAACCATGCACAGCCCTTTTCCGCGCCTTGCCGTGCAAAGCCATCCGCGTACCCCGTGGCAATGGTCGCCACGCGGCGCGGGCCATCCGCCTGCCACGTTAGCCCGTATCCCACTCTCTCACCTTTGGAGAGGTGACGAATTTGCAGGATATGCGCACGCAACTTCACAACTGAGGCAAGTGGATTAGGTCCATAAGTATTAGGGGCAATGCCATACAAAGCAGCACCGGGACGGACGAGATTCTGATGGAATGCCTGCCCCAGAAAAATACCCGACGATGCCGCCAGACTCAGCGGCGCTTTTGGTAACTGGGCTGCATAGGCCCGCAATGTTTGCAGTTGGGCGGCATTTGCAGGATTAGCTGGTGTATCTGAGCAGGCCAGATGGCTCATAATAAGGCTGAGTGTCAGCCCATCCAGCCGGTGCGGCTCCTGCACCAGCGTGTGGACATCCTGCCCGGATAAGCCAAAGCGGGACATCCCGGTATCCAGTTGCAACGCCGCATCCAGAGGGCGACCAAGCTTCTTGGCAAGTTCCTGTAACTGGCTGATTTGCTCAAGAGAGTTCAGAACCGGACGCAGGCCGGCCTGCACACAATCCTCTACGGCCTCCGGGCGCGCACCATGCAGAACAGTGATATGCGCCGCGGGAGAAACCCATTGGCGCAAAGCGAGACCTTCATCCACATGCGCGACAAAGAAATGCCGCGCCCCAGCCTGTTCCAGCACTGGAGCCACCTGTGCAGCCCCCAGACCATAGGCATCCGCCTTGACCACAGCGGCACAGACAGCACCCGGCGTTCTGGCATCCAGCAGGCGATAATTGGCCGCTATGGCCGCAAGATCAATAGTCAGGACTGCCCCGGCCCGATGCGCCGGCCAGCCGGAAGAAACAGAAGCACAGGAAGACGCCACAGCAACCATCCAAAATATTCCGATTCCAAAACTTTAGCAAAAAGCCCATGGAATATCCTGTCGATCAGCCGCATAAAATACGACAAGCTTGCCATATACCTCTATAATCTGCGAAAAAAAGCAGGATATCGCCCTATGATCTTCGACCGGCTGACAGACTCGATTTTACGCCACCTTCAGCACAATGGGCGCATCAGCAATGCCGAGCTCGCGCAAAAAGTGGGGCTCTCCCCGTCCGCCTGTTTGCGGCGGGTGAAAATTCTGGAACAGGAAGGCATTATTCAGGGCTACCGCGCCATTGTGGATAAGAACGCGGTGCACAGCATGTCCACGGTCATTGTGCAGATCACACTGGAACGCCAGACGGATGACTGCCTGCGCCGCTTTGAAAGCCGCGTGCGAGAATGTCCGGACGTGAAAGAATGCTATCTCATGACTGGGGATGCCGACTACCTGCTCCGCGTGGAAGCACGTGACATGTCAGATTACGAACGCATTCATAAGGAAGAACTCTCCCGGATGCCGGGGGTAGTGCGGATTCAAAGCAACTTTGCAATCCGCCCCGTTGTTCAGCCATGGAAAAGCTGAAGAACCAGAAGGTCAGTCTTCCGGCTCTTCCTCATTCAACTCTTTGGCTGTCAGATCCCGCTGTACATCTGGAGATTTCAGCAGAGAATCCATATGCATGGCGACATCCAGCGTGGTGTCTGGCTGGAAATGCAGTTCCGGTGCTGCCCGCAGACGCAACTTGTGCGACATCTGTGTGCGCAGCCATGGTGAGACCCGTTTGAGGGCAGGCAGCAGCGTATCAATATCACTGCGGCCAAGACGCACCACAAAAACTGTCGCGTGTTTAAAATCCGGTGACAGCCGCACTTCCGTGACCGTTACCGTGGCATCCGCCAAATCCGGGTCCCGGAATGTGGTACGGGCGAAAAGTTCCGCCAACACACGCCGCACTTCCTCCCCCACGCGCAACTGGCGCTGGGATGGCCCTAAAGGAGAAAGACCGGCGAGATATCCCGCCGGTCCCGTATTCCCTGCTCCGCCTGATCCGTTGCGACGGCTCATGCAGGCACCAGTTCGCTTTCAAAGCACTCGACCACGTCGCCTTCGCGCAGGTCATTATACCCCGCAAAAGACAGACCGCATTCGTAGCCTTTGGCCACTTCTTTCACATCGTCCTTGAAGCGCTTCAACTGGCTCAGATCACCTTGATGGATCACCACGCCATCACGCAGCAGACGCACACCACAGCCGCGCTTGACCACGCCTTCCGTAATGTAACACCCGGCCACTTTGCCGACCTTGGTAATATCGAAAACCTGACGGATTTCGGCATAACCCAGGAACTTCTCGCGATGCTTGGGCGCAATCTTGCCGCGCACCAGCTGTTCCACGTCATCCGCCACCTGATAGATGATGGAGTAGTAGCGAATTTCCACACCTTCGCGCTGGGCGAGTGTGCGGGCCTGCGCCGTGGCACGCACGTTGAAGGCAATGATGATGGCATCAGACGCTTTGGCAAACTGCACATCACTTTCCGTGATCTGCCCCACCGTTGCGTTGAGCACCCGCACCGCGACTTCTTCATGCGCCAGCTTAAGGACCGTTGTCTGAATAGCTTCAGCAGAGCCCTGCACGTCGGCCTTGATAAGAACCGCGACTTCCTTCTGCTCACCAGCCTGAATACGCGCCAGCATCTGATCCAGCGTGCCGCGCGCGGCAACCTGACCAGCAACCTGATGCTCTTTCAGCTTCCGCTGACGGAACTCGGAAATCTCACGGGCGCGGTTTTCATTTTCCACAACCACGAACGGTGCACCGGCAGACGGCACGCCTGTCAGGCCCAGAATTTCCACCGGCATGGACGGTGTTGCATCTGTTACCTGACGACCACGGTCATCAATCAACGCACGCACACGGCCCCATTCAGACCCGGCCACAACAATGTCACCTTTGCGCAGGGTGCCTTTTTGCACCAGCACAGAGGCCACAGAACCGCGCCCACGATCCAGACGGCTTTCAATCACCGCACCTTCAGCAGACCGATCCGGGTTTGCCTTCAGGTCCAGAATCTCGGCTTGCAGAAGAATGGCTTCTTCCAACTGCTCAAGACCCATACGCTTAGTGGCGGACACTTCAACGTCCTGCACATCACCGCTCATGGATTCCACAACAATTTCGTAGTTCAGCAATTCCTGCCGCACACGCTCCGGATTGGCACCCGGTTTGTCGATTTTGTTGATCGCCACGATAATCGGCGCATTCGCAGCCTTGGCGTGTTTGATGGCTTCAATCGTCTGCGGCATCACGCCGTCATCCGCTGCCACCACCAGCACCACCACGTCCGTAATGGACGCGCCACGGGCACGCATGGCGGTAAACGCTTCATGACCGGGGGTATCAAGGAACGTGATTTTCGCACCGGACTTCAACGTTACCTGATACGCGCCAATATGCTGGGTAATGCCACCCGCTTCCCCTGCGGCCACATCCGTGGTGCGCAGCGCGTCAAGCAGAGAGGTTTTACCATGGTCAACATGGCCCATAACGGTCACAACTGGCGGACGAGACTTCAGCTCTTCGGGCTGATCATCAAGGCCTTCAATGCCCAGCTCAACGTCGCTTTCAGAAACACGGCGCACACGGTGGCCGAATTCTTCCACGATCAGTTCAGCCGTATCAGCATCAATGCTCTGCGTGACAGTTGCCATAACGCCGTTTTTCATCAGCGCCTTGATGACTTCACCCTGACGGGCCGCCATACGGTTGGCAAGTTCCTGTACAGTGATGGTTTCCGGCAGAATAACGTCACGCACCACGCGGACCTGATCGGCGCGCAGGCGTTCGAGTTCAGCCTGACGGCGTTCACGCTCACGCTGGCGACGGACAGATGCGAGTGAACGCGTCTTGTCATCATCCCCTTCAATCGCGGCCTGCACGTCAATCCGGCCTGCGCGACGTCCAGCATCCCCTTTACGCGGGCTAGCACTCTTGCGGTTTGGCGGAGCACCAGCGCCACCCCCACCCGGACGGCGCGCGGGCGCACGACGGGGTTCATCTTCCCCTTCGGTACCACGACCACGCAAACGCAGAGTCTGGGCAGCGGATGTTTCATCAGTAGTCGCAGCACTCGCAGCAGGCTGCGGGCGCGGCGTTGCCGGCTTAAGCGGACGCGCCGGCATGATGGCGCGTTCAGCCAGAGGCTTCAGGCGGCTGACCGGCGGAGCAAGCGTGACTTCTCCGGGGATCGGCGTGGCCGATACAACAGGGCCTTTCGACTCAATCGGCTTGATGGAGTCGATACGAGCCTTACGCTCGGCTTCTTCCGCAGCAACCTGTGCCGCAGCCTGTTCTTCAACGGCGCGCTTTTCGTCTTCTTCCCGACGACGCGCTTCTTCCGCCGCAGACAGGATCTGAATTTTTTCCTGCTCGCGCCGTTCAGCTTCACGCTTTTCAGCCTCAGCGGCTGCATTTGCCTGTTCCACCAGCACACGCTGGCGCATGGCCAGTTCAGCAGCCGTCAGGGTACGACCACCCCCGGCCCGTCCACCGGCACCTCGACCACCAGCGCCACCAGGAGTACCGGGGCCACGCTTTTTGCGCACCTCAACCTGTACAACCTTCGAACGCCCGTGGCTGAAACTCTGCCGCACGGACCCGGCATCGACCGTCCGTCCGACTTCCGAACGCCCTGCCGGTCGAAGGGACAAACGTCCCTTGCCCTGATCCTGATCCTTGCCTTCGCTCATTGACCCGCCTGTTCACACCCATCCGCCGGAAAGGTCCGACGAACCCGGGAGCCGCCATCAGCAACCCCCGAAAAACGCTTATTCTCACAACACAGACGCGAGGCCAGAACCCCGGCCGCCAGCGCCGCATTCACAACTCGCTCCCGCCCGAAAACCTTTGCAAGGTCTTCTGTCGAAAGCGCCTCAACCACAGGAAGGTCCCGAGCACCCGATAGGAGCCGCCCAAGTTCATCCCTGCTTCCATCCGATGCGTGAACAATCACACCAGCACGACGCTGTGTAACCCACTCCCGCACCTTCATAAAACCGCTTATGGACTGCCCGGCACGCCGCGCCAGCCCAAGAAGTTCCACCATCCGCCGGTGCAGACCTACCTCCACCTGAGCAGGCAGATCCTCCGGCACCGTAACCTGACACCGCGCGGCGCGTGCAAACACACCACGTTTGCGGGCTTGTTCTAACACATCCCGCCGCGCGCTCAACCATATTCCCCGACCGGGAAGACGCGCGTCCAGATCCGGCACCACCACACCAGAGGGTGACACCACAAACCGTATCATCTGGGAGGGCTGCCCCTGCTCGCGCGTGACTGCACAACGCCGCAGAGGACCTTTCTCATCATCATACGCTTCGGGCAAATCACCACTCATTGTTCGTCAGGCCCGAAGTACCCTCTTAGCCCTCGTCCTGATCGGAAGGCTTACCCTCTTCTCCATCAAACCAGTGAGCACGTGCCGCCATGATGATTTCATTGGCAGCCTCTTCCTCAATGGCATCGGACCCGAGAATCTCGACAAGCTCGTCACCAGCAAGGTCCGCGAGGTCGTCAAGGGTTTTTACACCCTTTTCACCCAACGTCACAAGCATCTGGTTTGTGAAGACCCCGAGATTGGCAATATCGTCCGTCACACCAAGTTCACGGCGGTTGGCATCAAGGTTTTCTTCCTGACGCACCAGATACCCTTCAGCACGCTGAACCAGCTCTGCAACGACCGACTCGTCAAACCCTTCGATCCCGATCAGTTCGTCCGGGTCAGCATAGGCCAGTTCTTCAACCGTGTGGAATCCTTCTGTGACCAGCAGCCCTGCAATGACGTCATCAACGTCCAGCGCTTCCACAAACAGGTTGGTCCGACGACGGAATTCTTCCTGACGGCGTTCGGATTCTTCGGCTTCCGTCAGAATATCAATATCCCAGCGGGTTAGCTGACTGGCCAGACGCACGTTCTGGCCACGACGCCCGATAGCCAGAGAAAGCTGCTCGTCCGGCACCACGACTTCAACGCGGCCTGCTTCCTCATCCATCACCACCTTGCTGACTTCAGCCGGAGCAAGGGCGTTCACCACAAAGGTAGCAGCCTGCGGGCTCCATGGGATGATATCGATTTTTTCACCCTGCAATTCGGCCACAACAGCCTGCACGCGGGAGCCACGCATCCCAACGCAGGCACCGACCGGGTCAATGGACGCATCACGGGAAATAACAGCCATTTTCGCACGGGAGCCGGGGTCACGCGCCACGGCCTTGATCTCGATGATGCCATCGTAGATTTCCGGCACTTCCTGCGCAAACAGCTTGGCCAGAAAGGCCGGATGCGTACGGGAGAGGAAGATTTGTGGGCCACGCGGTTCGTCACGCACGTCATAGATATAAGCGCGCACACGGTCCGAGTTGCGGAAACTTTCACGCGGGATCAGCTCATCACGCCGCAGCAGCGCTTCCGCGGACCCGATTTCAACCATCAGGTTGCCATACTCAGTCCGCTTGACGGTGCCGTTGATGATTTCGCCTACGCGATCCTTGAACTCATTATACTGGCGCTTGCGCTCATATTCACGCACGCGCTGGACAATCACCTGCTTGGCGGTCTGGGCGGCAATACGACCGAAATCAATCGGCGGCAGCGGATCAACCAGATATTCACCCGCCTTGATCTCAGGCTGGAACTTGCTGGCAATCGCCAGCAGGATCTGGGTTTCTTCGTTTTCTACCGTCTCGACAACTTCCGTCCAGCGGGAGAGGCGTACGTCCCCGGTCCGGCGGTCAATAGTCGCGCGAATATCTTTTTCGTGCCCGTATTTTGCACGACCGGCCTTCTGGATGGCCTGTTCCATGGCCTCCAGAACTTCCTCACGCTCGATTCCTTTCTCGCGTGAGACAGCATCTGCAACCAGCAGCAGTTCAGGACGGGAAACAGAGGTATCCATACTCTCAGCTCTCCAAAGCAGGCGGCTTGATCAGTGTAACTTGCGCCCGGCCGGATTTTCTTCCCCGACCTTGCTCTTTTCTTCTTCACCCGTCTCGACCGGGCGCGCCATCTGCGCACTCGCCTCAATCAGGGCATCTGTCAGGACCAGTCTTGCGCGCCGGATTTCCTCCAGCGGCAGGGCGGCCTCGGTGCCATCATCCAGCCGCAGCCGGGCAATACCATCTTCCGCCCCAAGCACAACACCGGAAAACCGGCGGCGGCCATCAATCGGCACCAGCACTTCCGCCTTGGCCTGATGCCCGGCAAAGCGGTTCCAGTCCTTGGCACGGGTGAGCGGCCGGTCGATTCCCGCAGAGGAGACTTCCAGCGTCCACGCTCCCGGAATGGGGTCTTCCACATCCAGCACAGCGCCTACGGCATGGCTGATACGTTCGCAGTCGTCCACATTGATCAGGGAACCATCGGCACGGTCCGCCATGATCTGCACGGTCGGGCTTTCACGCCCCAGTACCGCAATGCGGACAATTTCATAGCCCATGTCTTCCAGCGTTGGCGCCACAAGGGCGACAAGCCGGGCCTCAAGGCCGGAATGGGCAGGCAGATCAGCGTCCAATGCAAAAAAGGCGGCCCGTCAAGGCCACCCCCCAAATTTCTGAATTCAATGAAAGGATGATCCCCCATGTAGGGGATACACCGCCATGCTGCAAGAGCAGAGTGAGAGTCGCTTGCTGCACACTTCCGAATTCGTGAAAAAGAAATTAATCAGACTTATCCCTTTTTCCCGCTTTTGCTGCGGCCTCAGCCCTTGCGCTTTTCCGCGTGGATATGTCTGATTAGTCCATGACTCATTCGCCTGACCCCGCATACAAGGCACAGCCCCAAAAAGAGGAAAAATCCTCTCCTTTGCGCCTCATCATGGTCGCGCTGGCAACCTGCGCTCTGGTGGCCGGAGCTGGCTATCATTATGCAGACTCAGACAACGGCAACACCACAGCCCCTCTTGCTGGAGGCAGCACTGACCAGACTACGGGTTCAAGCCAACCACGCCCCGGTGTGCAGTTTTCCTTGATTTCACAGGACAAAGCCGAAGAGGCTCTGGCCATGACCAGCTTTTCCGAAAAGGAAAAAGCCGACATTCTGGCAGGCGTGAAAAGACGGGAGCTCCGACTGGTAGCCATGCCAATTTTTGATGCCACCGGCGCGGGCGGCACCGTGACTGTTCTCTGTGGCACGACACGCCAGACGGTGCTGCTCCAGCCTAAACCGACCGTGCTCATTCTGCCCATTACAGTTAGCGGAAATGTTGATATCATTCCCTCATCAGACCCCGGCATTGTCGGGATAGGGAGTGGCGTTGTGACCATGTTTGGCCCGCAGGCTCTGCCCATTATGCATCAGGGCGACACACTTGGCCTGACGGTGATTGCACAATGAAAGGCCTTCTCCCGGCTCTCAACCGGCTGATGCCGTTGATGATGGTTATCTTTCTGGTGCTCGCCAGCGTCCAGATGGCCATCAGCCTGCATCTCTCGCTAGCCTCCTTTACCCACTTTATGGAGTGGTGTGCGCCTGCCTGGCCCGTACTGGCTACTTTTGGCGGGCTCCTGACAATCGGGGGGCTATTATTTGAAACTCGTGCTGAGCGACTCGCACGCAAAGGCCTGTTACGCCGACGGGGATGGATGATGGACGTTCTTGCCAGACTGACCAACCGCAACGCGCTGGAAGAAATGCTGGCGCGTGAACAGCGGGAAACAACGATTGATGCCGAGGAACTGGCCGCCAACCTGCGCGCGCGCGTGATTGGGCAGGATCAGGTCTGTGAGGATATTGCCACCCAGCTCCGCCGCCGTCTGGCGTTGCAGGTTCGGGGGAAGCCGGTCGGGATTTTCCTGCTGGCTGGCCCCCCCGGCACCGGCAAAACCTATCTTGCCAAACAGTTGGCCCGCCAGCTTGAGCGCCCCCTGCTACATTTTGACATGACGCAAATGAGCAGCCCGCATGCCGCCACCCAGCTTTTTGGCTCCCCCAAAGGTTATGTGGGTTCCGACACCTACGGAAAGCTGACCGGCGGCCTGAAGGAAAAGCCCGATGCCGTGGTGCTGCTGGATGAAATTGAAAAAGCGCATCCGGATGTCTTCAAGAAATTCCTGACCGCATGGAATGACGGCCATGTGACAGAAGCCTCCACCGGCCAGCAGATTTCCACTGTCCGCTGCATTTTTGTGCTGACGTCCAACATCGCGACAGATGCGCTGACGGAAATTTCCGACCGCCTGCACAATGACCCGGACCGCATGCGCGCCGAATCGGTTGAAGCCCTGCGTCAGGCTGGCTTTGCGCCGGAAGTGCTCAACCGTCTGGACCGCATTTTTGTGTTCCGTGCGCTGAAGGGGCTGGATATTGCCCGCGTTTCCGCTCTGGAAATTGAAGGCATGATTGAAAGCTACGGCCTGAAAGTGGAAACCGGCGGCATTGATGCCGGGCTGCTGATGGACGTAATGCGTCGCCAGAGCCGTATGGGCGATGCGGCCTCCGCGCGTGATCTGGTACGCTCTATTGAAGATATGATCAGTGAGTCCCTGATTGTGGCCCGCCAGCAGGGAGCCGAGATGGTGCGCATTGTACGGGAAGATGACGGCACGATTACCGCCAAAATTGCCGATGGCACGCCTGACAACGGGGACGCCATTCATGCGCGCCTCACACCCTGAGGGCGGGCTGCTTGCTGACCACCCTCCGCCTTTGATTTTCTTTCTGAACTGAGCACCCGGCATGTCCGCTTTTACCCGCCTCTGGCAACGGGCGCCCCTGTGGCGCACGGCTTTGATTACCACCGGTGTGTGCGGGGTGTTTTCCGTGCTGTTTCCGGCCCCGTGGCTCGTCAACCGTCTGCCTTATTACGGAAGCCTGACGTCCAAAGTCAGCCACATGCTGGGGCGATCTACGCCGGGCACAGACGCTCAATCCAATGCTGAGGATGAAGGGCGGCGCATGGTGTCCCAGCCGCCCATGGATGCGCAGTTTGAAGGCGTAATCCCCTTTGCGGGCCGCCAGCTTCCGCTACCTGCGGGCAAATGGCACCCGGTTCTGAATTATCAGGATGATGTGGAACACGGGGAGGTTCTAACCTCCATTTTTGTACGCTCCGAGCAGGGGGCGGTCACCGGCTTCCTGATCGCGCAGGCTACAACGCAGTCTCTTCCTGCCGCCGCGACGGAACAACTCGAAGCCCAGTGCCACAGCACCTTCAACTTTACGATTGGAGACCTGCCGCAGGATGGAAGCCGGACAGAATGTTGGATGACCTCACCCATCAAGGTGGTGAACAATCTGTTCATGACATCCAATCAGGCACTCCAAGGCATGCTAAGCAGTCCGCTCTTTATCCCGCCCGCTCTACAACGGTTGGGCATGATGGGCTTTCAGCTCCCGCCGGTGCTGGTGGATGCCGGATGGACGCATATTGAAAAAAGCACATCCGGCAAAGGCGTGGATTTTGCGACCATCCACACACTGATCAGCCCAGCCATTCCGGGACCAAAAGCGGTTGTGCCGGGGTCCCCGGAGAACTGGTCCCATGCCGGGATGGCTGATGCCCCTGTCGTGGCCGATTTTGTGGGTCGGACGGATACGTGGCTGAAAGGCTGGCTGCCTTATCTGCGCAAAAGTTACAAAGGGGAATTGGACAGTACAGAACCACTCCCGCGCGCTGCTGCCGCAGACCCCGGCTTTCACGGTTAAAACCCCGACGGAGCGGCAGACGATTAAACTGCCGCTGCCCGCTTTATCAATCAGGCGGGCAGATCGTCCCGCAGCACTTCTGAAGAAACTTCCACCAGAAAATCCATCACCGTGCGGGTACGGAGCGGGAGCGTCCGTGGGCCGGTATGCACGGCGTAGAACGGCAGGTTTGGAATACGCCAGTCTGGAAACAGCCTGACCAGCTTGCCAGCCTCCACATCCGCGCGCACCTGAAATTCCGGCAACAGGCCAATGCCGATATCCGCCAGAACGGCGGACAGAACGGCCTCACTACTATTGGCGCGGAAGACAGTGGAGGGCGCAATCACGCTTTCTTCTTCATCCCGGAACAGATTCCAGTCATGCCGACCTCCGCCGTAATTATAGACAATAGCGGGATATTCGGGGAGTTCTCTAGGGTGCTGTGGCGTACCACAGCGTGCCAGACAGGCGGGGGACGCGACCAGCCACTTGCGGACCACACCCAGCTTACGGGCAATCAGAGAACCTTCAGCAATATCTCCAACACGTACTGCCAGATCCAGCCCCTCTTCCACCAGATCGCCAAAGCCGTCCCTGATCACGACTTCAACGGAAAGATCAGGATGCCGCTCCAGCAACTCCCCCAGACGGCTGGTGAAGTATAAGCCGAAAGCGGTGGTCATCCCCAGCCGGACTAAACCGGAGACAGAAGCACGTCTGCGCCCCAGCACGGTTTCCGCCGTTTCCAGAATTTCCAGCACTTCATAGGCGTGCGGAAGCAGGCTGCGGCCATCTTCCGTCATCATCAGGCTGCGGGTGGTGCGCGCGAACAGCGTTGTTCCGTAATGCGCTTCCAGCAACGCAATGTGGCGGGAAATTGTTGGTTGACTAACCCCTGTCTCTCTGGAGACAGCAGAAAAGGAGCCTGTGGCCGCAACACGGACAAAGCTGTGCAATGCTGAAAGAAGATCCATTAAATCCCGGACTTTTTTGCAGAAATTCCGCCATAACCCGCCGCAGCCTCAGGAAATGTCAGACCAGCGCAGTTCGGCTTTTACCCGTGCGCTCCATATCCTCAGACAGAAACAGATGATAACCCAAACCTATTAGGTTATTTGTTTTATGTGTGGCGCATGCCCTCTGGCGAGACAAGTGTGTGTGTTCTCTGCTCCGCCATGCCCTAAGCGCATTGGCAGGCGGGTTTAACGCCGCCTGATGTGGGGTTGTGAAAGCTTTTTCTCCGCCATGCGGGCCAGACGGACAAAGGGCAGACCCAGCAGCAGATAAGCTCCACCGACCATGAGACCGGTCCCGAAATAATCAAAATAGGTGGAAGAAAGCCGGATATAGGTCTGTGTGAGTTCGGTCAGCGTAATCACACTGACCAACGAGGAATCTTTCAGCAGGGAGATGAAGTCATTCGTCATGACGGGCATCACCAACCGGAAGGCCTGCGGCACCACGACATAACGCAGGGACTGCACATGCGTCATATTCAGCGCAAGAGCCGCTTCCATCTGCCCACGCGCAACGGACTGCAATCCGGCCCGGTAATTCTCAGCTTCATACGCCGCGTAGTTCAGTCCAAGGGCCAGCACCCCGGCCACAAAGGGAGACAGATTCAAGCCGCATTGTGGAAGACCGTAGAAGATCAGCAAAATCTGGATCAGCAGGGGAGTACCCCGCACAATCTCGACATACAGCGAAGAGAGTGTGGCCAGAGGTGCCGGTCCATACAACCGCAACAATGCCAGTGTCAGCCCCAGCCCGACCGCCAACACCATAGCGCAGAGAGAAACCAGAAGTGTTAGCACCGCGCCTTTGGCCAGAAGCGGTAAAAAGCTGACATAACGCGCGGTTTTGGCCCGCCAGCCGGAAGAACCGTGCAGGGCGGCAACGTAGTCATTCCAGTTTACGGGCTCAATCGTCGGTGTGGAGGTATCTTCCGCCCAAGCCGCTGTTTGCGGAGTCCACAAATTCCAGCGCGCCAGAATACGATGCAGGCTGCCATCTTTTTTCATGACTTCCAGAGCGGCATTCACCTGCTCCCGCAGCGCGGCATTCTGCCCTTTGGCAAAGGCAATGCCGTAAGACACTGTGCCAATCGGCTGCCCCACAACCTGAAGGTCCGGGTTGGTAGCACCATAATACTGGGCAATCGGGCCATCAATCAGCACGGCATCCGTGCGACCATTGACCAGATCCATAAAAACATTGGTTTCTTCATCATAGGTGCGCATCTGCACCTGAGGATGGTTGGCCAGAATGCGCTCGGCCTGCGTCGCTTTGATGGTGCCAACCGCATGACCATTCAACGCTTCCAGCCCCGTCAGGGCCGGACCATTGCGGCGCGTGACAATCCGCTCAGACGTCACATAATAAGGTGCGCTGAAATCAATCCCTTCGGCATGTTCGGACGTGATTTCAATTCCGCACATCACCATTTCATACAGGCCGCGCTGCAAACCGGGAATCAGCCCGTCCCAGTCATTCTGCACGAATTGCAGAGGCTTATGGAGATGCTCCCCCAGAGACTGCATCAGGTCATATTCAAACCCGGTCAGGCGGGACTGGTCATTCGGGTCATGAAACGTAAAGGGCACATCGGCTGAGGCATCCGCCGCCCAGCGCAATGGCTGATCCGCATGGGCTGCCTGAGACATAACTCCCCCGGCCAGCAGCACCACCATTGCGCACATAATCCAGCGCGGAACGGTTAAAAAACGGGCCAGATGGCGCCGCATGCCGTGTCTCACAAAACAGTCCTTAAAAAACGCCGGGTCCGATCATCCGCCGGGTCCACACAGAGTGTTTCTGGTGGACCGGATTCAATAATATGGCCACCATCCATATACACGATTGTGTCCGAGGCCACCTGTGCGAACCGCATGTCATGCGTCACCACAATCTGCGTCATGCCTTCATCATCCAGCTTGCGCATCACCCCCAGCACTTCCTCCGCCACAATGGGGTCAAGTGCGGAAGTCGGTTCGTCATACAGCATGATCTCGGGGCGCATGGCGAGCGCACGCGCAATGGCCGCCCGCTGCTGCTGGCCGCCTGACAGAGAGACAGGATACCGCTGCGCCACACGGCCCAGCCCAACTTTTTCCAGCAATGCCATGGCTTCATCTCGCTCGGTCGGTCCGGTCTCACCCTTCACAACACGCGGGGCAAGCAGGACGTTATCAAGCACACTGAGATGAGGGAAAAGATTAAAGTTTTGAAAAACCATGCCGACATGGGTACGGAGCCGGTGGGCTACATGCTCATCCGCACGCCGCCACGGGCCGCCATCCCGCGCTATGGTAACGCCCATGGCATTAATGGTGCCACGGTCAGGAATTTCCAGAAAATTCAGGCAGCGGAGAAACGTGGATTTTCCGCAGCCGGAGGGACCGATAATGGAAACCAGTTCCCCTTTACGCACCTGAAGGGACACGCCCCCCAGAATGGCACCCTCGCCAAAGCTTTTATGAATATTGTGTGCATCTAGCACAACAGGTTCATTTTCAAGGCAAAAAGCCGGCCCGGAGTTATCCGGGCCGGCGTTCTGAGGTCCCGAGGGAACTGGATAATCGTCAGGCAGCTTTGGTCATCCCACGCAACACATACTGGAGAATGCCACCATGCCGGTAATACTCAACTTCGTCCAGTGTATCGACGCGGCACAGAAGCTGTACATCCTGCGTGGAACCATCCGCACGTGTGATCGTCATGGTGACGTCCATACGCGGGGTGATTTTTTCCAGACCTTTGATGGTGATGGTTTCATCACCCTTCAGCTTCAGGGTCTGGCGCGTTGTGCCTTCCTTGAACAGCAGGGGCAGCACGCCCATGCCCACAAGGTTGGACCGATGGATACGCTCAAAGCTTTCCGCAATCACGGCCTTGATGCCCAGCAGCAGAGTGCCTTTGGCAGCCCAGTCACGGGAAGACCCCATGCCGTATTCCTTGCCACCGAACACAACCAGAGGAGTACCCTCTTTCTTGTATTCCATGGCGACATCATAAATCGCGCCTTCCTTGCCATCCGGGAAGTGCTTGGACAGCCCCCCTTCTGTGCCCGGAAGCATTTCATTCTTGATGCGGATATTGGCAAAGGTGCCACGGACCATCACGCGGTCATTCCCGCGGCGTGAGCCGTAGGAGTTGAAGTCACGCGGTTCCACACCGTGTTCCATCAGATACCGGCCAGCAGGTGAATCTTTCTTGATGGCACCGGCGGGAGAGATATGGTCGGTCGTGATGTTGTCACCCAGAAGGGCCAGAATACGGGCGTTTTCAATGCCACCACGCGGAGCGGGCTCCGGTGTGATGTCTTTGAAATACGGCGGATCCTGCACGTAGGTGGAGTTCGGGTCCCACTTGTAGGTTTCAGACCCGGTGGCAACTTTGAGGTCCTGCCACTCTTTGGTGCCCTTGGAGACGTTCTTGTAGCGTTTGATAAACTCTTCACGGTTGATGGAAGAGCCGATCAGGTCCGCGATTTCCTTGTTGGAAGGCCAGATATCTTTCAGATAAACCGGCTTGCCGTCTTTGGAGGTGCCCAGCGGTTCGGTCGTGATGTCCTTCCGCATGGTGCCCAGCAGGGAGTAGGCAACCACCAGCGGCGGGCTGGCCAGATAGTTGGCGCGCACGTTGGGGGAAATACGGCCTTCAAAGTTGCGGTTACCAGACAGAACGGAAACGGCCACAAGGTCGTTGTTCTCAATGGCGTCCACAATGTGAGACGGCAGCGGACCGGAGTTGCCGATACAGGTGGTGCAACCATAACCCACGGTGTTGAAGCCCAGAGCGTCCAGATCTTCAGACAGCTTGGAGCGGTCCAGATAGTCCGTCACCACCTGAGAACCGGGAGCCAGAGAGGTCTTCACCCACGGCTTCGGCGTCAGGCCCAGTGCGCGGGCCTTGCGGGCCACGAGCCCTGCGGCAATCAGCACAGCCGGGTTGGACGTGTTGGTGCATGAGGTAATAGCAGCAATGACGATATCGCCCTGACCAATTTCATAATTGGTCCCGGCAACCGGCACTTTCTTGTTCGCGTCGTTAGCCGGAACGCCCAGAGAAGAGGTCAGCTCTTTTTCAAAGGCGGTTTTGGCTTCCTTCAGCACCACGCGGTCCTGCGGACGCTTGGGGCCAGAGATGGACGGGACAATGGTGGACAGGTCGAGTTCCAGAACATCGGTAAAGACCGGCTCTGGTGTTTCTGCCGTGCGGAACATGTCCTGCGCACGCAGATATTCTTCTGTCAGTTTAATGCGGTGTTCGTCACGGCCAGTTTCACGCAGGAAGTCGAGCGTGAGCGTATCAACCGGGAAGAAGCCGCAGGTTGCGCCATATTCCGGAGCCATGTTGGCGATAGTCGCACGGTCAGCCACCGGCAGGTGGTCCAGAGCCGGGCCAAAGAACTCAACAAACTTGCCCACAACGCCCTTTTTACGGAGCATCTGCGTAACCGTCAGCACCAGATCGGTTGCGGTCGCGCCTTCAGGCAGCTTACCTGTCAGGCGGAAGCCGATCACGTCCGGCACCAGCATGGCAATCGGCTGGCCGAGCATGGCGGCTTCAGCCTCGATCCCGCCAACACCCCAGCCCAGAACGCCCAGACCGTTGATCATGGTCGTGTGGCTATCCGTGCCATACAGGGAGTCCGGATAGACATATTCTTTACCGCCCACCTCGGCGGTCCATGCGACCTGCGCGATGTATTCGAGGTTCACCTGATGGCAAATGCCCGTGTCCGGCGGAACAACCGAGAAGTTTTCAAACGCTTCCTGACCCCAACGGAGGAACGCATAGCGTTCACCATTCCGCTCGAATTCCAGCGTGATATTTTTCTGCAGCGCGTCCTGAGAACCGTAAACATCCACCATCACGGAGTGGTCAATCACCAGATTGACCGGCACCAGCGGGTTCACCTTCTGCGGGTTGCCGTTCAGCTTCACAATCCCGTCGCGCATGGCGGCCAGATCGACCACTGCCGGCACGCCGGTAAAGTCCTGCATCAGAATGCGGGAAGGCTTGAACGGCACTTCCTTCGTGCTGCTTCCCTGCGGCAGCCAGCCAGCAATCGCTTTGGCGTCATCCACGTTATAGGAATGGCCATCTTCAAAGCGCAGCACGTTTTCCAGCAGCACTTTCAGCGAAACAGGCAGACGGCTTACATCGCCAATGGTCTTTGCCGCTTCGGGAATGGAAAAATAATGGTAGGTCTTGCCATCAACCGAGAGCGTGCGACCTGTCTTAAGTGAATCGTGCCCAACCGTCTTCATAGTAACCCTTCTCCCCGATCACAGCCCATGGCTGGTGATACGTTCCGGAGCCGGCACGCCGCCATGTGCGGCGTTTTGCACTCACCCGGTCTTCCGGGCGGCCGACTTGATATCCCGATGACGGTAGAACATACCGGCAGTCTGGCGCGGCACAAGCGGGCGCGTGACCACGAAAACGCGAACTCCCCCGCTTTTGCGGTCTTTAACTGGTAACAATAAGGAGAAGTCCCATCTCCGAGCTTTTTTCAGAGGCCTCTCCCCGGCTGGTGGCAGAGTCTCTCTCGGTTTTCCGGGGAGACCGGCTGGTGCTGGATGATGTCAGCCTGAGCCTTGAGCGCGGCGGCGCGCTGCTGCTGACTGGCCCCAACGGCGCGGGCAAATCCACCCTGCTGCGCGTGCTGGCCGGACTGCGCCGCCCGGACGGCGGTGCGCTGCTCTGGGATGGCATGCCCATTACGCAGGACAGAACTGCCCACGCCGCCCGCGTTGCCTATCTGGGGCATCAGGACGCGTTGAAGCCGAGTCTGACCGTGCAGGAAAATCTGGCCCTGTTTGCCCGCGCGGGTGGCGGGGATACAGATGCTGCCCTAAAGACAGCTCTCAAAGCTGTGGACCTTCTCCATCTCTCCACCCTGCCTGCGCGCCTGCTCTCTGCGGGCCAGAAACGCCGGACCGCTCTGGCCCGTGTGCTGCTGGCTCAGGCGCCGCTCTGGCTGCTGGATGAACCGAGCCTCGGGCTTGACGCCGCTGCCGTAGACCTACTGGGAGCCGCCATCGCCACGCACCGCGCGCAGGGCGGCCTTGTGGTTGCTACAACGCATGTGCCGCTCCCTTTGGGAGACGTCAGCCATCTGAACCTGCCCGGCATGCCGGACCAAAGTCGGGGCTGGTGGGGCGCGGATGAGGCCGACCTGACAGGAGACGCCGCATGATGGAACTGTTTTGCGCGGTTGTGCAGCGGGACCTTCGGCTCGCGCTGCGGCATGGGGCTGATACGCTGGGAGCCGTTCTCTTCTTTATACTAACGGGCACGCTGTTCCCGCTGGCCCTTGGCCCCTCGCCGGACCTGCTGCGGCATATGGCCCCCGGCATTATCTGGGTCTGTGCCCTGCTGGCCGCCCTGTTGCCGCTGGACCGTCTGTTTGGGGCGGAACTGGAAGATGGATCGCTCGATCAACTCCTGTTGCTAGGCCTACCGCCATCACTGGTCGCCCTCGCCAAAATAACCGCGCACTGGCTGACCACAGGTGTGCCGCTCCTGCTGGCGGCCGTGCCACTAGCCATCATGCTCGGGCTGCCCACCACCACACTGCCTATTTTGCTGGCGGGCCTTCTGCTGGGGTCCATGGTGCTGTCTCTGATCGGCGGCATGGGGGCCTGCATTGTTCTGGGCGCGCGCCGGGGCGGCGTGTTGCTACCATTGCTGGTGCTGCCACTCATCACACCCGCGCTGATTTTTGGAGCGGCAGCGATTGACGCCGCGCGCACCGGCCTACCGTGGGCACCCGATCTGGAATTACTGGGCGCGTTTCTTACCGCCGCCATTCCCTTATGCCCACTGGCTGCCGGGGCGGGGCTGCGGGCGGCGGTGGAATAATCTTCAGGGTTTCGCCGGGCTCTATCAAGCCGGTTGTCTCATAAACAAATCCACATAAAGGCCCATCCGCTGAAAGTCCGGCAGATGGGCCTTTATCGATTTCAACGCCCGCGTCAGTTGTCTGGACTAGCTCCCGTCAAGGAGCCGGGTTGGAATGAACCTGATGGATCGCGTTGATTTTTGCTTCCAGTTCCGGCGTGATCTGCACCGTTACGGATGTCAGGGCTGTGGTGAGTTGCTCCAGACTTGTCGCACCGATGATGTTGGACGTGACAAACGGGCGCGAGGTCACAAACGCCAGCGCCAACTGCACAGGGTCGAGCCCCTCGGCCCGCGCAAGGTTGATATACGCTTCCACCGCCACATCCACACCCGGCTTTTCATAACGCTGCCCACGGTTGAACAGAGTGGTGCGTGCTCCAGCTGGGCGCGCGCCGTTCAGATACTTACCGGTCAGATACCCTTGTGCCAGCGGGGAATAGGCCAGCAGGCTAACTTTTTCCCGCAGCGCCATTTCCGCCAGACCAATTTCAAAAGTTCTATTAATCAGATTGTAAGCATTCTGAATGGACGCGACACGAGGAGCACCCTCTTTAGCGCAGGCAAGAGATTTTGCGACACCCCACGCGGTCTCATTGGAAAGACCGACATGACGGATTTTACCTTCCGCCACAAGGTCGCCCAGCACACCCAACGTTTCCTCCAATGGAACTTCATCCACGTCTGACACGGTTGTAAAAGTTGTGCCACCTTCTCCAAACAAACCGATTTTTCGGTCTGGCCAATGCAACTGGTAGAGATCCAGATAATCCGTACCCAGCCGCCGTAAAGACTGCTCCAGCGCGTAGCGGATCTGGCGCGGTGTAAGACGCACTTCCTCTCCACCGGGCCGGAACCACGGGGAGGCACTCCGCCCCACCACTTTGCTGGCCAGAATAAGTTTATCCCGGCCACCACGCGCTTTCAGCCAACTCCCCAGAATAGTTTCCGTCGCACCATAGGTTTCAGCACGCGGGGGAATGGAATAAAGCTCGGCGGTATCAAGGAAATTGACGCCATGTTCGAGCGTCAGATCAAGCTGGGCATGCCCCTCCGCTTCTGTATTCTGCTGGCCAAATGTCATAGTACCCAGACAGAGTTCACTGACCAGAATGCCGGTACGGCCAAGTTCACGATACTGCATGGGAAAGCTCCTTGGGGGATGGGGAACAAAAATTATATCCTGAAATGGGCAATCTTCCCACCCACCGCCGCCAAAGCTTCTTTGAAACTATGATGACAGCCGACTAAGAGCCCACGATAAATCTCATAACGGCAACGCCTCTGAGCCCTCTGGAGCCACCGCGCCAAGGCTGATAAACTCCACGCACCCAACAAATCTGGAGAAATCGAATGCCGGACTCTGTCCTTTTTTCACCCAAACAGATTCAGGACCTGATCTCTACCGGAGACGCCGTTTTTATTGACGTGCGTGACCGCAAGGATTTTGAAGCTGGCCACCTGCCCGGCGCGGTGAATATGCCAGATATTTTCACCTATCTTGCTGAAACAACCGAAGAAGGCCTTAAAACCCTTCAGGACAAATTTGCTGACCTCTTCTCCAGCTATGGTCTCGACGGCAAGAAAACCGCTATTATTTATGAAGACGCCCTGCATACACGTTATGGCGGGTCCTGCCGTGGCTACTGGATTTTGAACTATCTCGGTTACCCGAAAGTCGGCATTCTTGATGGCGGCCTGATGGCATGGAAGCAGGCTGGTGGCACCCTGACAACACAAACCACCACGCCTGAAAAAACCGTTTTCCCCATCAGCATTCAGTCTAACCTGATGGCCACCTACCAAGATGTGCTGACTGCTCTGACTGATCCTGCGATCCATCTGCTTGATAACCGGGACAAGGTGGAGTGGCTGGGGGAAAGCTCTTCTCCTTACGGGGTCGATTTCGCACCGCGCAAGGGTCGCATTCCGGGCGCTGTGTGGATCGAATGGTATGATTTCATGAAAATATCAGATGGGCAGGCCTCTTTTCGGTTCTGCGAAGAGATTCTTGCCCTCGCCGCCTCACGTGGGCTGACGCCCGAAGATGATATTATCATCTACTGTTTCAAGGGCGCACGCGCTGCGAATACCTATGTGGCGCTCTCTCAGGCTGGTTTTAAAAAGCTGCGCATTTATATGGGGTCTTGGAATGAATGGTCACGCAACACCGCGTTACCGATTGAAGACGGCCTACCTAAAGCTGCTGCACGCCTGCTGAAAGCCTAAAGAAAAAGCCTCTGGTTACGTAGTGTAACCAGAGGCTCTCCCCACTTCATCCACCTTTAACAGCGCACTTATTTTGCCTGCGGAACTGGTGAAGGCTGCTGGGATGCGGCCTGCACATTGACCGCGGCATAGCGGACAGCGTTTTGCGCATCACGCAGAGCTTCACTAGCTTTATACGGATTGCTTTTGATAAATTTTGCGGCGCGGGCCACGTCTTTGCGGGTCTGTTCTAGCGGCACGGCGGCAATAATATAATCCGCATCAATGCCGGAGACTTTCAGCACTTCCCCTGCCCGCGCGGTGTTTCCTGCCCGCAGATGGCGGTTGGCGGCAGCAACTGCTGCGGTCTTTTCCGGGGTGGGCTCAATAGACTCATTCAGCACCAGTTCTCCATCAACCGGCAGCCAAGCCACGGGAGCGCTGCTGGCAGAAGATGTATGAGTGGAATGCGTCGTTTTGGTTCTGGCTGGCTGAAGGTCCGTTTCCGCTTTCTGGAAAGCCGTATTATCCACCCGCGCCCGCTCAAGCGCCATGCTGGCATCGTCAATCAGACGGCTTGCAGCATCCAGAGCCCCATCAAAGATAGCCTGACGCGCCAGCGCGATATCTTCTGAAGCCGTACCACCATCGACTGAAAGACGGCCAAAATCCTGCGCCGCAGCGTCCGCTCCAGCGGAAGAAGCGGAGGCCGCAGGCGTTGCGGGGCTGGGTGTCTGAGCAAAACCCGGTCCCACATGCAGTGCAGAGGCCAGAAGGGCCGCGAGCAGCAGTCCTGTTTTTTTCATGAAATCTCTCCAGACTCATCGTCAAAGTTCGGACAAGTGTTGAGCCAGATCAGCCGATCTGCAAAGGCAGCCCCGCACAAGGCTGGGCTGTGGTGCTGTCTGGTCAGCGCGGGAGAGGCGTAAACCGGGGGAGACAGCCGCTTATCCGGCTGCCTCCCATTTAGAACATATCAGATATAATACTCGGTCAGCGGCTGAAAACCATTGAACCGGGTAGAGCAGTAGGTGGACACGTAAGCGCCGGTGGCGTCCAGTTCCACCTGTTCACCTGCTTCCAGCCCCAACGGCAGGTCGTAGGCTGTCTTTTCATACATAATATCCGCACCATCACAGGTTGGGCCTGCAATAGCGACGGGGCCGGTGGGTGCCCCATCCCGCGCCGTGCGGATAGCATAGCGAATGGATTCGCCTTCCGTTTCCGCAAGGCCACCAAAACGGCCAATATCCAGATACACCCAGCGCGGCCCGTCTTCCCGCCCACGGCGGCTGACCAGCACCACTTCCGAGCGCACAACGCCGGCTTCACCCACAATAAAGCGGCCCGGCTCCACCAGCATTTCCGGCAACGCATTGCCAAAATGAGTGGTCATGGCGTGGCTGATAGCCTGTGCGAAATGGTCAATTTCCGGCACATCGGCCCGGTAACGCACCGGGAATCCGCCGCCCAGATTCACCATCCGCAGGTCCAGCCCGGCTGCGCTGAGGTCTGTAAATAGCGCGGCCACACGCGCAATCGCGACCTCATACGCATCGGAAGACAGTTGCTGGCTGCCAACATGGAAGGACAGGCCATACGGGTCCAACCCTAGTTCCCGCGCCAGAAGCATCAACTCCCGCGCGGAGTCGAGCGTGGTACCAAACTTGCGGGACAGCGGCCATTCCGCGCCGTCATTATCCACCAGCAGGCGGCAATAAACGCGGGAACCCGGCGCATGGGCCGCCAGCTTTTCCAGTTCCTCCCGGCAGTCAAAAACGAACATCCGCACGCCAGCGTCATATGCTGCGCGAATAGCGGTGACTTTTTTAACTGTATTGCCAAAAGAAATAGCGTCTGGCGTAGCACCGGCTTCCAGACACAGAGACACTTCCTCCCAAGAGGCGGCATCAAAGCAGGAGCCAAGCCCCACCAGCCGATTCAGAATCGGCATGGCAGGATTCGCTTTGACGGCATAATATACCCGCGCATGCGGCAGAGCGCGTGTCAGGGCGTGATAACGCGCCTCAACCTGATCGACATCGACGACGAGGCAAGGCGTTGCTGGCTTTTGCTCAGCGAAAAAACGGGCGATTTTGGGATTCATCCCACCCATTCCCCAATAAAAGGCTCCATCGCTTTTTAAGAAATACGCGAGGAGGAGTTGCGAAACGGTCTAACGGACCAGCGACCAGAGAAGGGCTTTCCAAAACAAGAAAAACCCAGATTGCCAGAACGCTTGACGTCGTTGCGTAACCTCAAAGGGCCAGTGGCACGTGCGTTGCTGCGTAGGGGGGTGCATATGAGGCCAGAGCGCCACAAGCGCAAGTGAAAAAATCGCGCATTTTAAAAAAACATGGAAAACGAGCTTTAAGGCCTATAAAACCGGCTGCATTCGGTTTCTTCACGTCTGCAGAGCACCGTTGTTTCTTGCAGAACGCCCTTTTCTTCCGTGAAGGGAACCGCCCGTTACAGCACGCCCGGCCCCCGGCCCGGCATCCCACGGTTCGGCCCCCTCAGGCGCGATGCCACACGCCAAAAAAGGATGCTTCCCAAACGATGCAGGTTCTCTGTGATCCAGCCGCTCCGCGTCAGCATGACCTTACCCAGACAGCAGGTGAGAGTGCGGAGACTTCAAAAAATGGTCCCAAATTTTCTCGCCCTTCCGCCATGCGGTGGAAGGACTGGAAGGCCATTTTCACGCTGACCTTTAAAAGCCTGATTTCTGGCCCCACGACGCTGGTGGCCGCAGGCTGCGCTTTTTATACCACGCTGTCGCTTTTCCCGGCCATCAGTTCGCTGATTTCCATCTACGGACTGGCGTTTGATGTACAGACAGTCACCCCCCAACTGGAAGTGCTGCGAAGCCTGCTACCACCGGGGGCTTATGCGCTGATTTATGACCGTATCCAGACGTTGGTGGCAGAGCCGCACAGTTCTTTGACCCTTAACCTTGTCATTTCCCTGAGTGTCGCGCTGTGGTCCGCGTCCGCCGCCACAAAATCCATTCTGTCAGCGCTGAATATTGCCTACAACACACAGGAAAATCGAAATTTCTTTGTGTTTCAACTCACAGCACTGGCCATGACCCTATCCGCCGTTCTGGGGGCTGCCCTCACGCTGGCCCTGATGGTGGCCCTTCCGCTGCTGCTCAACCTGCCCGCGTGGCTGCACATTCCTACACCGCCGGGGTCCATTGAATTTCTGGCGCGGTCGAGCGGCCCGGTGATCATGTTCCTGTTCCAGATTCTGGCCCTGTCCGCGCTATATCGATTCGGGCCAGACCGTAAAACGCCGGGCCTGTGGCGCTGGGTGATGCCGGGGGCACTGTTTGCCACCTGCACATGGATTATCGTGGCATTTGGCTTTTCTTATTACGTGGCCCATATCGCCAGCTACAACGCGACCTATGGACCTCTGGGTGCCGTGATTGCCATTATGATGTGGTTTTTCGTCAGCGCATGGGTTGTGCTGATGGGGGCGGAACTCAATGCTGAAATGGAAATCTATGCGCGCGGGGAACGCCGCAAGCCCCTGACGTTCTAAACGGATTCGGGCGGCAAGGCCCGACAGGCACATATAAAGAAGGCCGGTCAGGTTAGTCCTGACCGGCCTTCTTTATAATCTCTCTGTAACGTCCGAAGACGCTACCTATTAATGCCGAAGGTGTTTTACGCGAGCACGGTGCAGAGCGAGCACGGCGTGCGGCGCGCTGGCGGCATCCATCTGCAACGTGCTGCCTTCGAGAGACTCTGCGCCGTCCTGCGGTGCGGACGCCACTTCAATCGGTGCTGCTTCAATCTTCACATGCGCAACACCTGCGCCCAACATACCAATGCGGGCCGCTGCGGCCTGTGACAGATCAATAATCCGGTTATGGCTGTAAGGACCGCGGTCATTCACCGTCACGACAACGGAGCGACCGGTGTCTTCCGACGTCACCAGCAGCTTGCTGCCAAGCGGGGCCGTCGGGTGGGCAGCCGTCAGGTTGGCTTTATTAAACAGGGAACCAGAGGATGTATGGCGATTGTGAAAACGCCCACCATACCAGCTTGCCATCCCTTTCTGGAAACGGTGCATATGCGCACGCAGCCCTGTTTCAGGCGCGGTGAATGTCGGGTCCTGCTCCTCGCGCGAGGACAGAGCCTGCTGAACGGAGTCGGCCCAAGCGGTCTTCCCCTGTCCTTCACCCGCTGCCTTGGCAGTGGAGACAGAAGCCATGGAGGCCATAACAATCACACTTCCCAGAAGTGCCCGGCGTAGGGCTGACATCCGCTTGTTTACTCCGTTTTCCGTTTCACCCAGCCAGTAAAGCCGGGACACAGCACAAAAAGCAACTGCTTTCTGCCTGCCGAAACCTTTTAGCTCTCCCCCTGCATGCCCCGCCGGCGTGGCAAAAACGTGGCATCCGTGCCTCCATTCCACCGCAACCGGTCGAGGCCGTTATAAAAGGTTATAGACGTTTTTAATCAGGATTAAGGGGGTAAGGCATCTCTTCTCTTGGATGCGGTCCAGCATTCGTGCTACGGCCCGGAACACTATGGAAAGACCCCTCATCGCTGTGTTTAACGGCCCCAACCTGAATATGCTTGGCCAGCGCCAGCCTGAAATTTATGGCCGCGCCACTCTGGATGACGTGGAGCAGATCTGCATTCAGACGGCTGACAAGCTGGATCTGGCGATCGACTTCCGCCAGACAAACATTGAAGGGGAGCTGATTTCCTGGGTGCAGGAATGCCGCAAGCGCGCGCGCGGCATTATCATCAACCCGGCGGGATACAGCCATACATCCGTGGCGTTGCTGGATGCTCTGCTAGCCACAGACCTGCCCGTGATTGAGGTTCATATTTCCAACATTCACCGTCGTGAGCCGTTCCGCCACATGTCATATGTCTCCCGCGCCGCTGTTGGCGTTATCTGTGGGCTAGGCGTGGCGGGGTATTCTCTGGCATTGCAGGCAATGACAGATCTTATTCTAGATGAGGATGACCAATGAGCGGATTGCTCGTGGACGCAGATGCCATTCGGGCATTGGCCGAAATTCTGACCGACACCGGACTGACTGAAATCGAGGTCTCGGAGAAAGACAGCCGCATCCGGGTGGCCCGCGCCCCCGCGACCGTGCAGGCTGTTGCTCCGGCCGCAGTCGCCGCCGCGCCGGCTCCCGTTGCAGCGCCCGCCGCCCCCGTGGCCGCAGCCCCTGCGGACCTCTCCCGCCATCCGGGTGCGGTCAACAGCCCGATGGTCGGTGTGGCGTATCTCACGCCGGACCCGTCCTCTCCCCCGTTTGTCAGCGAAGGGCAGATTGTCAGCGCTGGCCAGACCCTGCTGCTGATTGAAGCGATGAAGACCTTCAACCAGATCAAAGCCCCCAAAGCCGGCACGGTGAAAACCCTGCTCGTCGCCTCCGGTGACCCGGTGGAATTTGGCCAGCCGCTCGCCATTATCGAGTGATGTTTTCCAAAATCCTCATCGCCAATCGCGGCGAGATCGCTCTTCGTGTCCTGCGCGCCTGCCGGGAGCTGGGCATCAAAACCGTAGCGGTTCATTCCACAGCGGATGAAGACGCCATGCATGTGCGTCTGGCGGATGAAGCCGTGTGCATCGGGCCGCCAGCCGCACGGGATTCCTACCTGAACGTAGCTGCGATTCTCTCCGCGGCCACCATCACCGGGGCGGAAGCCATTCACCCCGGCTATGGCTTTCTGTCTGAAAACGCAGATTTTGCGGAAACGGTGGAAGCTCACGGCCTGACCTTTATCGGCCCGACGGCGGAGCATATCCGCATGATGGGCGATAAAATTACCGCCAAGACCACCATGGAAGCGCTCGGCGTGCCGCTGGTCCCCGGTTCTGACGGGGAACTGAAAAGTCTGGAAGAAGCCCGGACCGTAGCAGAACAGGTGGGTTATCCCGTCCTGATCAAGGCGACGGCAGGCGGCGGCGGGCGCGGCATGAAAGTCGCGCACAACGCCAGCGAGATTGAGGAAGCCTGGAGTGTTGCCCGTACGGAAGCCCGCACGGCCTTCGGCAACGATGCCGTGTATCTGGAAAAATACCTCGATAAGCCCCGGCATATCGAACTCCAGATTCTGGGCGATAACTACGGCAACGTGGTGCATTTCGGGGAACGTGACTGCTCCCTGCAACGCCGCCACCAGAAACTGCTGGAAGAAGCTGGCTCTCCGGCCATTACGGCGGAACAGCGGGACACCATTGGCAAAACGGTGACGGAAGCCCTGTCCAGAATGGGCTACCGCAATGCGGGCACGCTGGAATTCCTGTATCAGGATGGCCAGTTCTGCTTCATTGAGATGAACACCCGCCTTCAGGTGGAACATCCGGTGACGGAAATGGTGTGTGATGTTGATCTGGTCCGTGAGCAGATCCGCCTCGCCGCCGGGGAAAAGCTGGGCTACACCCAGTCCGACGTGACCTTCTCCGGCCATGCCATTGAATGTCGTATCAACGCGGAAGACCCGGATACCTTCGCCCCGTGCCCCGGCACCGTGGCAGTGTATCACGCACCGGGCGGTCTGGGCGTGCGTATCGATAGCGCACTCTACACTGGCTACAAGGTGCCGCCGTATTATGACAGCATGATTGCGAAAGTGATTGTCCACGCCCCTACACGGGCCGAGGCGATTGCCCGCATGTATCGTGCGCTGGATGAATTTGTGGTGGAAGGGATCAAGACCGTCATTCCGCTCCATCGCCGCATTCTGGCCGACCCTGAATTCCAGCGGGGGGACTACACCATCCACTGGCTGGAACAGTTTACCGCGCGCCCGCACTAACACGGGTCCGCCTCCCCCGGCCTGCGCCCCTTAACAGGGAACCGCAGGCCGGGTTCAAACCCCCGCAGGACGCCACAGAAATCTAAAACATTCCGATTTAACGACCGAAGACAGGCAGACTGTCTTTGCTCCCCCTCACCGCTCCTGCGCGATGGGCAAACAAACAAGTGCGGAATGGAAGGGGGCTATGGCCACCCATTCAACAGCAGGCAAGGGGCAAGGGGCAAACGCCTACCCGTTGAAGCCCCCAGAACGTTTGGCCAGACTTAAAGGCAATCAAGAAAAACGTCGGGAATCGCCATCATCGGAGAAGTAAGCGTATCAGGATCTGAGTGTTTTCTTAAAACATCATCAAGAGTTCCCGGTGCTATGGTCGACCGGTAACGCGCTAGAGCACGACGCATGGCGATATCCGGCACGCGATGCGAACCACCCAGACCTTCCTTTACTGATCTGACACTCCAGTCTAGTGTACGAGTCAGTGCCAACCGTGCCATAAGATGCTGTTCATCGGCGTATTTTAGATGAAATAGCCATAGCGCATGATCAAAGGTCGATGGTGTATGTGCCGTATGAAAACCCGGCATCCAGTCAGTCGGAACGGAAGAAACCGCCGGCTTAGAAGACCATTTTGACAGCACACCGAGCGGTCTCTGACGCAAAATTGGCAAAGACCAATCAAGTGGCTGACTGGAATTGCCGGGATCAATGACCTCACAGCCCACGCAGCGACGTGTCCCCGACGGGGTATCTCGCAGCATTGCGTGTAGGCTCGGAAAAAGTTGTGGGTTAGGAACGATAAATTCGTCCGTATCTGTTGTAATAACCCAGTCATAGTCTGAAAGCAGCTTACGCTGCCAAAATGATAATATCTCGATATAATCATACTCATCAACTTGGCCACGAGGTAAACGCTCAGTGTGTACGCCGTTGATGTTGATAGCAGGGCTGCTACCATGATCGAGCACCAGAAGATTGTCACGACCGACCAATTTTTCATAATGCTTTACCCAAAGCGGTAGCATCGTATGCTCTTGATACGCTTTGGTCATTACAGCTACTCGGGGCATGGCTGGTGTCATTATTGGTCAGACTTTCATAACGATTAATGTTCGTTAGAGGGGAATACTCATAACCTAACCCGTAAACCCATCCTCTCTCAACATGATTGCTTATTTCCCATTCAACAGGTCCGGAAAATCGGGCTTCGGCAATGTCGGTGATGTGCTGTCGGCATATGTGAGCCACAACCGCCAAATATCAAATATATGCCTTTCAGTGAGATGTTGACTGCAAGCGAGTTGCATACTGCTGGATGGTACCAGAAGACCATTTCATCAAAAGACCGCATCTTATGAGCCATCTTCTTTTCAGGATTTGCAAAGCTGACAGGGTTTCGTGAAAGTTCAGAAACCTGTGATAAGCCCCTTTTTTGACCGCGCTCAAACCCGCTGGCTTTTCCTGCGTTGAAAACCGCGCAGAATGCGCTTTCAGGAGAAAGATCAGACCATGTCTCTTTCAGAAAAACTGGCTGGGAAAACCGCCATTGTCACCGGGGCTGCTCAGGGAATTGGGCGCGGTATCGCCCTACGTCTGGCGCGTGACGGCGCTGCCGTCGTGCTGACAGACCTCAAAAAAGACAAGCTGAAGGCCGTTGCGGCGGAAATTGAAGCATTTGGTGGCAAGGCCCATGTGCAGACGGCGGATGTCAGCCAGCGCGAGGATGTTTTTGCTGCGGTGCAGGACGCCGCCAAAGTGTTCGGGCATGTAGATATCATGGTCAATAATGCCGGCATCGCACAGGTGGGCGCGGTGCTGGACGCCACAGCGGAGGACGTGGAGACCATATTCCGCATCAATGTGCAGGGCACGCTTTGGGGCATTCAGGCGGCGGCGCAAGCTTTTAAAAACCAGAAGAGTGGTGGCAAAATTATCAATGCCTGCTCTATTGCCGGACATGAAGGCTATGCTTTTCTGGGCATCTATTCCGCCACAAAATTTGCCGTGCGCGCCCTGACACAGGCAGCCGCCAAGGAACTGGCCTCCTCCGGCATTACCGTTAACGCCTATTGCCCCGGCGTGGTGGGCACGGACATGTGGACGGAAATTGACCGCCGTATGGCGGAAACAACGGGTGCCGAAATTGGCGAAACCTACAAGAAATATGTTGAGGGTATCACTCTGGGCCGCGTTGAGACACCGGAGGACGTGGCCGGTTTTGTTTCCTATCTGGCCAGCACGGATGCAGACTATATGACAGGCCAGTCCGTGATGATTGATGGCGGACTGGTTTTCCGCTGAGGAACAGTCTGGCCCCTCTGCACTCATAGGTGCAGATAAAAAGAAAGGCCCCCGCAGGAGCCTTTCTTCCATTTCTGTTCTACGGTGCCTGCCTCAGGCTGCTGAGGTTGCCTGAGCAGGTTGCTCGTCTTCTTCCTCATCGTAAGAGCGAATACGCGGGTCCTGCCCGACACGCGGCTTGAACTCGCCGCGGCGGAGGGCAATCTCGATATCCTCCAGCGTTGCCCCAGCTGTTTCCGGCACGAAGAAATAGACAAAGAGAACGGACGCCAGATTAACCCCTGCGTAAATCCACATGGTGCCACCCAGCGTAACACTCTGCACGAGGGTCAGCGCCGTGGACGTCACCAGCAGGTCAGCCCCCCACAGCATGGCGGCATGTACGCTGGTTGCAGCGGCACGCATGGGCAGCGGGAACAGTTCTGCCCCCAGCAGCCAACCCACAACCTGAATACCACCCGCATTGAACATCATGAACAGCAGCAGGAATGCGATAATCGCCCAACTCCCTACGCTGCCCTTATCCGGATGGAGGGCGAACATGATGCCAAGCCCAACCAGACTCAGCACTGAGCCCGGCCCCATGATAAGCACCAGACGTCGGCGGCCAATCCGGTCCACAAAAATGCAGCCAAGCAGAGTCATGACAAGATAGACCACGGAAATACCCAGACTGGCCATAAGGGCAGCGGAATTTCCGAACCCAGCATCCGAAAGGAAGGTCGGGGCGTAATAAATCATCATCTCCAGACCACCGGCCTGCGTGAAGAAGGCAATGCCAAGAGCAGCGATAACTGCCGGGCGGGCCCATGGCAGCATTAAGCCTTTCCAGCCGCGCTCATCCTCCTCAATTCCGGAAGCGTTTTCATGAATTTCCCGGATTTCCCGACGGATAGCCTTGCGGGAATTCCGAACACGACTGAGCTGTTCAACAGCAGAGCTGAGCCCTTCATTTTCCGCTGTCCAGCGCGGGCTTTTGGGCAGAAAAAACATGCACACAAAAACAAATGCCGCAGGCAGGGCCGCAACGGAAATCATCGGACGCCAGCCCCATGCATCTCGCATGGTAAAACCAACGAGATTTGCAAGGAAAATCCCGACACCAATCGCGACGTTGAACATGGTGACCAGATTGCCGCGCTTACTGGCCGGGGCGAGTTCCGAGATATAGGTCGGCACCACCTGCGTGGCACCACCAACGGCAAGCCCTAGAAAAACGCGGGCAATAATCAAAGATGTTACATCCGGTGCGCGGGAACAGGCGACAGCCCCCACCACAAAGACGCCTGTCACGACCATGACGGAATTACGCCGGCCAAACCGTTCAGACAGCCACGAGACACACAACGCCCCAATAACCGCCCCAACAAGAATGGCAGAGGTTACCAGTTCTGCCTGACCGGCACTTAAATGGAAATCTTTTGTAATAAGAAGAAGGGCGCCGGAAATAATACCCGTATCATATCCGTAAAGTCCTCCGCATATCGCAGCAACAACTGCCGCGACCCATAAGACACGATGCGCATGAGGGGAGATTTCGACGCTCGAAATTGCGTCCTGAGCTTTGCTTGTTTCTGACTGCATAGTCACTTAATACCACACTTCTGTAACGATTGCATCGGAAATGAAATTTTTTTATTGTTTGGAAATCAGACAGGTCTTCTGATCTGGATTTTCAACGCTTTCTTTTCGTCTTCAAAACAGTTTTTCCGGAGTGCGCCAGACACATCTCAACGCCCCATCACAACACCACACCTCGACCTATTTTTTCTTGACAGGTCAGCCCTGATAGCTATCTGCTCATCCGCATAGACCAAGGGGGGTTCCGGCAAGGAACTGAGAGTCCACTTTGTCCCGCAAGGACGCGTGGTGACCCTGCCACCAGAAGCATATTGCCTCTGGTGGGGAACCTGATCCGGATCATACCGGCGGAGGGACTGGTGCCAGAAGATGCTGCCGCTGAAGGACCGCATTACGCGCCCCATGCAGCAGTCCCGCTTCCGGCCTCTGTCCTCCTCTGGGCAGAGGAGAACGCTGTGACCCAAACTGATACTACAACAGCCACACAGGCTGTTACGGGCAACCCGAAGCCCGCTAACACCGCCGCACCGGCCCCCGGCCAAGTGACAACCGGCCCTATTCGCGGTTCCAGAAAAATCTATTCCAGTCCGGAAGGGCGCCCTGACATCCGCGTGCCGTTCCGCGAAATTCTGCTGGACTCGTCCGCCAATGAACCGCCACTGCGGGTTTATGATACATCCGGCCCATATACGGATGAAGGCGCGCAGATTGACGTCCGCGCTGGCCTGACCAAACCCCGCGCGGAATGGCTTGCCAAACGCAATCTGGTGCAGGCCACGCCGCGCGCGGTCAAACCGGAAGATAATGGGGGCGCGCAGGGTGAACAGCTTGTTGCTCCCTGCCCCGCCCCGCACACCGTGCTTCAGGGGCAGGCTGGTCAGCCGGTTACGCAGTATGAGTTTGCAAAAGCCGGGATCATCACAGAAGAGATGATTTATGTGGCCCACCGCGAAAATCTGGGCCGCCTGAAAGCTGCTGAAGAGGCCGCAGGAAGGCTTGCTGATGGCAACTCTTTTGATGCCGCCATTCCGTCCTTCGTTACACCGGAATTTGTGCGAGAAGAAATTGCCCGTGGCCGGGCCATTATTCCGGCAAACATCAATCACCCGGAACTTGAGCCTGTTATTATTGGCCGCAATTTCCTTGTGAAAGTGAATGCTAATATCGGTAACTCAGCGGTCACATCCTCCGCTGCGGAAGAAGTGGAAAAGCTGGTCTGGTCCATCCGCTGGGGTGCGGATACGGTTATGGACCTGTCCACAGGTCGCAACATCCACAATATTCGGGACTGGATTTTGCGCAATTCCCCCACCCCCATCGGCACCGTGCCACTTTATCAGGCACTTGAAAAAGTGGGGGGAGATGTCAGTAAACTGAGTTGGGACGTCTTCCGCGATACGCTGATTGAACAGGCCGAACAGGGAGTTGACTACTTCACCATCCACGCTGGTGTTCGCCTCCAGCATGTGCCGCTGACAGCCAACCGCGTGACCGGCATTGTGTCTCGCGGCGGCTCCATCATGGCAAGCTGGTGCCTGAACGGCCACCGGGAAAGCTTCCTGTATGAGCATTTTGAAGAGATTTGCGACATCATGCGCCAGTATGACGTTTCTTTCTCTCTAGGCGATGGCCTCCGCCCCGGCAGCATCGCCGATGCGAACGATGCGGCACAGTTTGCCGAACTAGAAACGCTGGGTGAACTGACCAAAATTGCGTGGAACAAAGGCTGTCAGGTGATGATCGAAGGGCCGGGCCATGTACCCATGCACAAGATCAAAGAGAATATGGACAAGCAGTTGCGGGACTGTGGCGAGGCCCCGTTCTATACGCTTGGTCCGCTGACAACCGATATTGCACCGGGGTATGACCACATTACCTCAGCCATTGGTGCCGCCATGATCGGATGGTTTGGCACGGCCATGCTCTGCTATGTGACACCCAAGGAGCATCTGGGCCTACCAGACCGGAATGACGTGAAAACTGGCGTCATTACCTACCGTATTGCAGCCCATGCGGCCGATCTTGCAAAAGGACACCCGGCAGCAAAATCGCGGGATGATGCCCTGAGCCGCGCCCGCTTCTCCTTCCGCTGGCAGGATCAGTTCAACCTGTCGCTCGATCCGGATACGGCCTGTGCGTATCATGACGAGACAATGCCGAAGGAAGCGCATAAATCCGCGCATTTCTGCTCCATGTGCGGCCCGAAATTCTGCTCCATGCGCATCAGTCAAGATCTGAAAGAAGATGCCGCCCGTATGGCAGGCATTGAGCAGAAAAACGAAGAGTTCCGTAAAGCAGGCGGCAAAGTCTACGTTCCTGCGGAATAAGGTTTCCCTACCCCCCGCTGCAAAAAATGCAGTGGGGGGATCCTGATCTTTCCAAAAACTTGACCTTGCCCGCTAAAATATCCTCAAACCGAAGTCCGCTCGGCTTATTGAAGGCAGGCGGTCAAGAAAAGCATGCTTTACGCAGGAGCAGATTGTTAGGCTCCTGAAAGAGAAGCATCGCGTGGGCGCGTTGGAGAGACGGGCAACGAACAGCTTTACTCGTGCTAATCCTTTGCGCTTACCACTCGAACAGACAGGATACATTCGCTGCATCCTGCCCGCAGACATCAGTTCACTGACATCAGATCACAAACCCATCAATTATATAACGAATTTTAACGACAAACGGCATTACATCTGAGCACCAATCATCCATGGGACCATTTCCTCATTGCCAACATTAAGGGCTTCACTTTTACTCTGTTCACCTGAGGCAACACGCATGATGGCGCGGAAAATATCTTCACCCATTTCCGTAACACTGGACTTTCCATCCAAAATACGACCGCAGTTAATATCCATATCATCCTGCATGCGATTATACATATCAGTATTGGTGGCGATTTTGATTGTCGGGGCAATCCGTGACCCAAAACAAGAACCTCGTCCTGTTGTAAAAGCCAAAAGAGTTGCACCGCTGGCGATCTGCCCCGTCGCCCCCATAGGATCGTATCCCGGAGCATCCATAAACAGTAATCCCTGCGCATCAACAGGCTCAGCGTATTTGTAAACGCCCTTTAGCGCGGTGGAGCCGCTTTTGGCTACGGCACCAAGAGATTTTTCCAAAATGGTTGTTAACCCCCCCTTTTTGTTTCCCGGCGTGGGGTTGTTATCAATACTCCCGTGCTCACGCTCTGCGTAACGCTCCCACCCATGGATAATGTCCACCAGTTTTTCACCAATATCGCGCCTTACAGCTCTGCGGGTAAGCAGATGCTCCGCACCATAAATTTCTGGCGTTTCCGTTAAAATCGCTGACCCTCCCTGCGCAACCAACAGATCAACCGCATGCCCAAGTGCTGGATTGGCCGTAATGCCGGAATAGCCATCTGACCCACCACACTGTAAAGCAAGCACAAGATGTGACAGGGGAAGCTTCTCACGTTTAACATCGTTAATTTCTGGAAGAATTTTTTCAATAGCAGCAATACCAGCATCTACAGTATTCTGGGTTCCGCCTTCTTCCTGCATGACAAGAGGAATCAAGCGGGCACCGGGGCTCACTTTTTCCGTCATGAATATAGCGTCCATTTGGTTTGCTTCGCACCCCAGCCCAATAACAAGGACGGCCGCAAAATTTGGATGCACCACATAACCGCCAACTGTCCGCCGGAGTTGCTGAATACCCTCCCCTTTAGTATCGATGCAACATCCAAAGCCATGAGTAACTGGAACAACCCCATCAATATTGGGATATCGGTCAAGACTATCTGAACGAACAAAATGTTCAGCAATTTTCTTTACTGTCGTCGCGGAACAATTAACCGTGCTGACAATACCAATGAGGTTCCGGGTCGCTCCCCGACCATCCGGGCGTAAATAGCCGTTAAAAGTCAGCTGTTCATTAACCTCAAGTGGCGGCTTCACCCCTTTGCCAAAAGCATAATCACGCTCAAAATCATGTCCCATAGAGAGGTTTTGAACATGTACATGCTGACCGGGCTCAATATCCTGTGTGGCAAAGCCTATTATCTGGCCATATTTGTGTACAGGGTCACCGCTCTGTATTTTTCTTAAAGCAACTTTATGTCCCCCGGGTATCTCGGTAACCGTACGCACTCCCCCTGCATCCTCTAGAACGCTACCAGAGGGAATGGTCACTTTAGCAATCGCAACCTCGTCCACAGGATTTAATTTTATGATCCGTGTATTCTCAGACATTTTTCTCACACCTTTTTAAATTTCTTTCTTGATTTATAAGAGCAATTTAAAATTCATTGGGTTGAAATCGTTGCACCTATCTGTCAAAGTTTTTTCACCCATAGACCGAAGGTAAACGCCTCCGATGCAACGCCGCCTTCCCCCGCTCCATACACTTTACGCATTTGAAAGTGCCGTCAGGCATAAATCGTTCAGTAAAGCGGCAGAAGAATTACTTCTGACACGAAGCGCCGTCAGTCATCGTATCGGGCTTCTGGAAGAACTGACCGGCTTTCCTCTCTTTCACAGGCATGCTCGGTCACTCGTCCTTACTTCGGCAGGGGAGGCTTATATTCCTGCTGTACGCCGCGCTCTTGCAGCCCTAGAGGAAGTAAAACTTCCTCTTTTGACGCAGACACCCGAAACTAATGTGACAATCAGCACACCACCCTCTTTTGCTCGTCTCGTTTTATGGCCCGAAATACAGCATTTCACTCAGAAACACCCTGAAGTTCAGATTAGCATTGAATTCAGCTCTTCTGGACTGGATATCACGGCAGAAGAGGCAGATATTTATATCCGCTTTGGAACTGGGAATTATCCCGGCATGAAGAGCATTATGATTACGAAATCAGATATTTTTCCTGCTGCAACACTAGATTTCATAACCTCGTATAATCTTTCCACGGCAGAAGACTTAGCCCGATGCACCATACTAAGAAGTCCATTGGAGCCATGGAAACCATGGTTTGTAGCCGCAGGTTTATCATGGCCAGAGCCTATAGATGGTCCATATTTTGGTGATTTTTCTATGATGTATCAGGCTGCTCAGGAAGGACGGGGAGTAACCTTGGTCCGTGCCTCGTTGCTCGCTCGCTTCGATCATAGTTCACAGTTGGTTCCCATCACCCCTATTAAAGCCATCCCCGAATACGGGTATTACATTGTTTATCGAGAAGAGAAGGTGAAGAATGAGAATGTGCATCTTTTACTAGAATGGCTACAGAATGTTATACATATGGCATAAGGTGTTTAAGCCTGTTTTGCCACTCTCATGGGCGACCGACTATATTTGATTTCTTGATAGTCGTTTATGGTTTGAGCGTGCCCGACCGGATCTTGCGGTTTGCATGGAATAACCGGCACGTGGAGGATGACGCTCTTAGATTTTTTGGACGCTGCCGGGGTCAGGTTGACAATCTGGGGGCCCGTCCATCTGAGCGGCACTCTGGCGCGTGCGTCCGATGACCTTTTTCCAGTATCACAATCTCTTGCTTTTACATCAGGCGTCTTGATGCCCTAGCGCCCCTATCCAGAGCTTGACTCATATCAGAAAAAATTTCCCAATAGACTCTTACGTATCGCGCTGGTTCAGATAGATAAAAATAGGCATGTATCATTGAACACGCGCGCTCTTTGAGCCGGAACATGCTAACCCTATGCTGATGATTATTTGGCATAACATCAGCTTTTCAGCGCAATGACAGGACTAGACAGTTAATGAAGCGTTTTTTCAACACTCGCGAAACCCTTGTCACGGACTCTCTGGATGGCCTGCTGCGCTCTTCCATGGGGCAGCATCTGTGTCGGTTGGATGGATACCCTGATATTCGCGTTGTGCTGCGAAAAGACCGTAATCCTGAGCATGTCGCTCTTATTTCCGGCGGTGGGGCTGGGCATGAACCCACGCACGCCGGGTTTGTTGGCGCAGGTATGCTGGATGCCGCCGTTTCCGGCTCCCTTTTTGCCTCCCCCAGTGTGGACGCCATTCTGGCAGGTATTCTGGCCGTAACCGGCGAGGCCGGCTGCCTTCTGGTGATTAAAAGTTATACGGGCGACCGTCTAAATTTTGCTCTAGCGGCCGAACAGGCCCGCAGCATGGGCTATCAGGTGGAAACCGTTGTGGTGGGGGATGATATTGCCCTGCCCGATAACCGCTTTGCTCGCGGTCTGGCGGGCACGCTTCTCGTGCATAAAGTTGCCGGGTATGTCGCCAGTCAGGGTGAACCTCTGGCTCGTGTTGCGGAACGCGCCCGCGCTGCGGCCGCGCAAATTTCCTCCATCGGCCTCTCGCTGACAGACTGCAACGCCTATGACCCCGCCCACGCAACCCGCCTGACAGCGGAACAGGCCGAACTGGGCCTTGGGATTCACGGGGAACCGGGCGCACAGCAGATTGCGCTGGCAAAGGCGGACGACCTGATGGCACTCGCAGCGGACACGCTGGCACGGGCGCTCCCGGCCAAAAACGCCTCTGGCAAGCATGAACGCTACGGGATTCTGCTCAACATGCTCGGCAGCGTGCCGCCTCTTGAAATGACACTGCTGCTCAACGCATTTGCCAAAACCGATCTGGCTGGTATGACGGACCTGATCATCGGCCCAGCCCCGATGATGACAGCGCTGGACATGAACGGCTTCTCCCTGACCGCCATCCCGCTGACCGAGGAGATCCGCGCTGCCCTGAACGCGCCGGTGGAACCCGCTGCATGGCCGGGAGCAGCCCCCTTTGCGCCCCCCACCGTGCGCCCGCTGCCCGCCCTGCCGGAAACCTTCCGCTTCCCGCCTTCCAGCGCACCCGAGGTTGAGGCGATGATCCGGCACGCCGCTCAGACCCTGATCAGCAACGCGGACGCCCTGAACGCTCTGGATGCCCAGATTGGGGATGGAGATGCCGGGTCAACCTTTGCAGAAGGGGCTCAGGAAATTCTGAAAACTGTTGACCGCCTGCCGCTGGCCAACCCGCAGGAGTTGTTCGCCACCTTTGGCGCCGTTCTGGCCCGCCATGCGGGTGGGTCCAGCGGTGTGCTGCTCTCCATCATGTTCTCCGCCGCCGGACGCAGCACAGGTTCGTGGAGCGCCGCTCTGCTGGAGGGCCTGACCACCATGCAGCAGCATGGAGGAGCCAAACCCGGTGACCGCACCATGATTGATGCCCTGCACCCGGCTTTTACGGTTCTAGCTGCTCGTGGCACACTGGCGGAGGCGGCTCAGGCTGCGCGTGCAGGCGCTGACGCCACCGGGCGCATGACACACGCCAACGCGGGCCGCGCCTCCTATGTGCCGGATGCAAAACTGGCCAACGTGCCCGACCCCGGCGCGGAAGCCATTGCCCGCCTGTTTGAAGCCCTTGCCAGCAGGGACTGACCGTTTTTACCCTCTTCAGAATCATCATAAAAAATGCCTGTGTGCAGAGGATTTTTCCAAAGCACACAGGCGTTTTTTATGACTGCAACCTGAAACGTCGTCAGACCATTCGGCGCACGGTCTTCAGACACATATCCGCAGCAGAGCCCGGATAGTGTCTGATTTAACCGGGGTGTTTCTTAAGCCTTTACACACACCACGATCAGAAATTGACATCGCCCCGCAGGTAGTAAAATCCGCCATTCATCCCGAGTTGGGACGTGCTCATGTAATATTGCGGCGCACCGAGGTAACGGTTGTTGTCCGGCACGCGGCTGGGGCGTGCGTCAAACATGTTGTTCCCACCGAGTGTCAGCGCCAGTCTTGGATGCACGCGATAGGTAACTTCCAGATTAGTGATAAATTTTGGCGTATTATGGAATTCTCTGAACTGTGTGCTGGACAGAGAGTTGGTGTTCCCTGCACCGCCGTAATAGGTCAATTGAGAGGTGGTCTGGCCGTACCGGATTTCATGCACGCCTACGGTCCATTTGCCACTTGTAAAGCGTCCGCCAAAAATCATCTTGCTCCGGGGATACGCTGTGGTGAGATACGCAACGCTCTGCGCATTCATCAACGGATTCCCCTGCGCGTCCGTCCCCTGATGCGAGAGGCGGGTCCGGTTGAGGTTAATCGCCACATCCCAGTCAATACGCCCAATGTCACCCAACTGGGTCGGGTAAGTGGCTGTCAGATCCAGCCCCTGCGTGCGGGTACTGGCGACGTTGGCAAACCAGTGGGTAGAGAGAGAGGCCGGAGCCCATGCCCCCGAACCATCCGGCAGGCTAAAGCCGTTCATTTGAAGGGCACTACGCGCCTGATCACCATACACCTGCCCGCCCGGCATGATCTGATCCCGTAGGTTGATCTGATACACATCAACAGTCACATGCAGTTTGTGGAACGGCTCCATGACGATACCGCCGCTGGCGTTGGTTGAGCGTTCCGACTTGAGGGGAGACGCGCCATTGGCCAGCGCACCGGGTGAGTTGACGGCAATCAGGCCACGCGCCGCCGTGGGAGAAATAGCCAGCGCGCTGTAATGCTCCTGCGCCAGTGTCGGCGCATGGAAACCGCTGGAAATGGTAGCGCGGAAGGCAAGACGCGGGGAGACCTCATAGCGCGTGGAGACCTTGCCGGTTTCCGTATCCCCTACATCCGTATAATGCTCGTAGCGGCCAGCCAGATCCAGCTGCCAGTGGCGTGTCAGATTTGTGGAAACATCCACATACCCGGCCACAACATCACGACTGAAATTGCCCGCGTTGCCCGCGTTGGTGCCCGCCATAGCATCGGACCCGCCGCCATAGAGGGAGTCCGCGCTGCCGGTGCCGATGGAATAGCTTTCATACCGGTAGGACGCTCCACCCGCGACGTTGATGGCATGTGGCCAGCCCGAGAGTTTGAACTTGCGGGACAGGTCGAAATTGTTGCTCCACTGGGAGTTGTTAAAGCCCTGCACATCAAAATGCGTGGGAGTGCGGCCGGTATCTTTCTCAAGAGAGAGGTTAGCAGAATTGTTCAGCCCGATACTGTCAAAATCCCGCCCGTAAACTGTGGAAAGATCCCAGTTCCAGCCAATAAGTTTCCCTTTAACGCCAACAGTTATGCCAAAATCGTTTTCTTCGTTGGTTTCCACGGGGGAATAGCCCCACGGATAAATGGCGGCATAACCGGGATATTTTGCAAGAGAGCTGCCCAGACGAAAATTCTGGAAAGATTCCGCATGGCGATGGGCATAAGTCCCGGTTGCGTAAAGCTGGATGCTGTTCGTCAGGTCATATCCGGCATTGATCGCAACGCTTTCCCGCGTCTGTTCCGGCTGGCCCAGAACATAGTTGTTCTTCTGGCCGGTTCGAGCGTCCGGCGCGCTGCGGAAGGTATGATCCGTGTGATAAAAATCACCACTGACATGCACAAAGCCACGGTCGCCCAGCTTCGCGCCGCCATCCAGATACACGCCTTGCTGGAAACCATCCTTGGCGGCGGTGATGCCGGAGATGGATTCCGCATGAAAGCCATGATCCTGCTTTTTGAGGATAATGTTCACCACACCCGCCACGGCGTCTGACCCGTACTGGGCGGAGGCCCCGTCGCGCAGCACTTCCACATGGTCAATGGCCGCCATGGGGATCATATCGATATCCACAGCAGTAGAGCCCTGCTGGGGGCCGGGGTCAGCATAGATATTGGCTGTGGTGTGGCGACGTTTCCCGTCCACCAGCACCAGCGTTTCATTCGGGTTCAGGCCACGCAGGCTGATGGAATCCGTCAGCGCGCCGCTATCAAACCCGCCGGTCGGCATAGTGAGGGATGGCAAAAGCTGGGCCAGAGCCTCGCGCAGATTGGGCTGCCCGGTCTGGCTGAGCTGTTTGGCGGACACAACATCAATAGGAGAAAGACTTTCCCGCGCCTTACGGCCACCGGCCTCACGCGTGCCGGTTACAACCACAGATTCTTCGCCTTCCGCCGCAACGGGCCCGGGAGCGACGACTGCACCACGCACGGTGCGCAGATTGGCAGAACGCGTGGCCGGTGAGGAGGAAGCGGACCCATGAGCAGCCCCGACAGAAACCGTGCCAGAGGCTGGAGGCGCCGCAGCCTGCCCGGCAGCCTTATGGGGCACCACAGCACGGGCCGTATGTTTTACGGCTTTACCGGAATGCTGTGCCTCCGCAGCAAGCGCCTGCCCTCCGGCAACGCCGGACAGCAGAGTGGCTGCCAGCAATGCAAAGGAAAAGCCGCGACTGCCAACCAGTGAGCGTCCCTGCGCTGAATGGACCTGAAGAACAAGACTATCGGACGGAAAATTTTTGCGCACAGCAGAACGCTCCTCAACCCATACCTGACAAGCAGACATCTCGTGTTATTTATGTATAACACTCCAAAAAATGCGCAATTAGGGAAGGTGCGTTTTTTTTCGTATTGTTACGGATGTGTGGTGATCCTGCAACAGAGCAGAGGAGACGCCCCGCTCTGGCTCAGACACCCGCAAGATATTGTTTCGATATCGTTTTTATATTGGGTCCGGCGTGCTTTTTAGCACCTGAAAGGCTTGGCTTTTGGCCCCGATGCCACAGCCTCGTGGCCGTAAAGACACCAGTGCCGCCACAAAAGCACCTCGCCAGCCCGAACCTCTGACGTTTTGAAACCGCCTTATTTTCTACAGAGACTGGAGGTTATAGAGCCTGCGATACAGACCATCCGGTTTCTGCACCAGTTGGGCATGCGGGCCATCTTCCACCACCTGCCCGTGCTCGAACACCAGAATACGGTCCAGATCAACCACCGTGGCCAGACGATGCGCAATGACAATCACCGTGCGGCCTTCCATCAGCCGTTGCATGGCGTCCTGCACCAGAGATTCGGATTCTGAATCAAGGCTGGCTGTGGCCTCGTCCAGCACCAGAACGGGATTATCCGCCAGAAAAGCGCGGGCGATAGCTACGCGCTGGCGTTCCCCGCCAGAGAGCTTCACGCCCCGTTCCCCCACCAACGTCTGATACCCATCAGGCAGACGCGCAATGAAGTCAGACGCATTGGCCAGACGGGCGGCTTCTTCAATATCCGCCTGCGTGGCCTCCGGGCGACCATACGCAATATTGTCTGCCAGACTGCGATGGAACAGGGTCGGCTCCTGCTGCACGATGGCGATTTCCGACCGCAGGCGGGACTGGCTGACGGTGGCGATGTCCGTGCCATCAATGACAATCCGGCCACCATTCAGCGGGTAAAGCCGCTGCAAGAGTTTGGTAAAGGTCGATTTACCGGAGCCGGATGGCCCGACCAGCCCAACGCGACTGCCGGGTGCGATAGTCAGGGTGAGGTCTGTAAAAATAGGGCGGTTCTGGCCGGGATACTGGAACGAGACATGTTCAAACCGGATTTCCCCCGCGCGGATGGCAAAAGGCTGCACCACAGGCTGATCTTTCACGCCGGGTTCAGTCCGCCACAGTTCAATCAGTTCTTCCATTTCATTCACGGAACGCTGCACCACGGAAACCTGCTGGCCAATGTCGCGCAGGTAGCCCTGCACCAGAAAGGTCATGGTCAGCACATAGGCCAGATCACCCGGTCCGGCTTGACCATCCAGCCATAGCCACACCGCAGCGCCGGAGAGAATGACGCGCATCCCCGTGACCATCAGGTTCTGAATGCTGGCGCTGTTGGTACCGCGTGTCCATGTGTGGCAGGTCTGCTTTTTCCATTCAGACACCACCTGCATCAGCCGCGCTTCTTCACGCTCTTCCGCGCCAAAGGCCTTCACGACCGCATTGCAGGTGATGGAATCCGCCAGCGCCGCCCCCATCTTGCTGTCCCACTGGTTGGCCTGCCGGGAGGACGGCGCGACATAACGCAGCGTCAGCAAGCAGGAGCAGGTAATAAACACCACTGACAACACACCCAGCAGCAAGCCCATAAACAGCCAGTGCCATGCCAGCACTAGCGTCGTGAGCACCAGCAGGCAGGCTTCCGGGATGAGCATCAGCAATAAGGTGTCATCCAGCATATCCACGGCCCACATGCCGCGTGTCAGCCGCCGCACGGTAGAGCCTGCAAACGTATTGGCATGCCAGTCCGTGGACAGTTTTTGCACATGCGCAAAGGCCTGCCCGATAATTTTCTGCATGACCTGCGTGGTGAGATGCGTAATGCCCAGATACGCCGCGCGCTTGCCCAGCACATTACCTACGCCGCAGGCCGCCATGCCCGCCAGCATCCACAACGCATCCCGCGTCAGGCCGGATTGCTCGGCAGGCTGCGCCACATCGGACACCAGACGCCCGGCCAGAACGGGCATGAGCACATCCAGCACAGTCGCGAATAGAACGCCAATGAGCGTTGCGGCCAGCGGGCGCGGAAAGTCCATCCAGCGCCGCATGACAAACTTCAGGACATCCACAAACAGGCTTGGCCCCCGCACGGCACGACCCGCATCGGAAGAGGAGGTACTCATCAGAACAATCCGAAAAAAGGGAAAACTGGCGGACCCCGGCTGAGGTCTCGGTCCTTGTCTGTATCGTGCGGGCCAGTCTTTGGCAAACAGTCCGGCTTTGCTGTGGACTGTGCGATTTTCCGGCTCACGCTGCCCGAAGATGGACGCGGCACCCCTCCGCGGAGTAGAGTTTTCGCATGGCCAGACCGACACGCTCCCCTGCCAAGGCAGAGACAAAACTTACAAAACCCCCTGCGGCTAAACGCAAGACCGCAAAAACCGCAGCACCCGAGAAGTCTGCCGCAGCAGAGAGCAAGGCGACAGCGCCGCGCGACATGACGCAGCCTGAAATCAGGCAGTTTCTGACTGACCTAGAGCGCGCATGGCCAGATGCGGAAACAGAACTGCATTACAGCACGCCCTTTACGTTGCTGATTGCCGTCGTGCTCTCCGCGCAGGCAACAGATGCCTCCGTCAATCGCGTCACACCGGCTCTGTTTGCCGCAGCACCCGACCCAGCAGCCATGGTGACTTTGGGAGAGGACGGGGTGGGTGAGTTGATCCGCACCATTGGCCTGTGGCGCAACAAGGCAAAAAATGTGGTGGAACTCTCCCGCCAGTTACTGAACCGCCACAATGGAACGGTGCCCGGCACGCGGGAAGAGTTGGAAGCTCTGGCCGGGGTAGGCCGCAAGACAGCCAATGTGGTGCTGAATGTGGCCTTTCATCAACCAACCGTGCCGGTGGATACGCACGTATTCCGCCTTGCCAACCGCACGGGGCTGGGGAGAGGCAAGACAGTGGAAGCCGTAGAGGCAGCCCTTGAACGCCGCATCCCTCAGGAGATGATCCGCGATTCTCACCACTGGCTGATCCTGCAAGGCCGTTACGTGTGCAAAGCCCGCAAGCCGGAATGCTGGCGGTGTGCAGCCAGCGAGCCCTGCCTGTATCCGGAAAAAACTGACCGGCCGGTTATCAAGCCCCCACGTCAGACACTACCGCGTCAAGCACTGTAAGGTCTGACGTTATTTTACAGGAGCCTTCCCGCTAATCTGGCCGCTGGATAAGGCCGCGACCAGCGCTTTGGCGTTCTCATCACTCAAGGTGCCGGGATTGTCTTGCGGCATCGCGTAGCGGATTTTCAGGAACAACGCCTCGGGTCGTGTCAGCCATTTATGCGCGAAGGCACGTCCTGCGAGGCGTGGGGCATCATCCAGACTGCGGGAGGGAACATCATGACAGACCCCGCAACGCTGTTTGTATAAGGCAATACCCTGAGCCACCTGCTGTTGGGCAGTGGTGCCGCCCTCCGTCTGTTCTGCACCCCAGCCCTGCACAGGCAGGACCGAGAGCAGACAGAACGCCAGAACGCGCGTGGCGTAGGTGATGGCGTGCATGGCCTCGCTCCCCTTTAACTAGTCTATGCGCTTGCGTGTGCCGGGTTCCTGCATCGGTTCAACCTGATGCTTGTCGGGAAAAACCGGATCATCAAAATGTTGCGCTGCATATTCGGCTTGTTTGAGCAGGTCTGCTGTAGGTGGCAGTGTTGGGGCAGCTTCCGGAGCGGCACCAAACCGGAAAGCCGATGTCAGGTCACCAAACGTGTCCCGACGCCACTGGCTGATATTCGGTTCCCGCACGCCCGTAATCTGCTCAATGAACTGAATGGTTGATGTGTGGTCAAATGTTTCACTGCACACCCAGCCACCCACAGTCCAAGGGGAAATGATAAGGCAGGGCACACGAAAACCAGCCCCGATAGGCCAGTCCTCAACATATTCACCGGCGGTGCCACGGGGAGCAAAAGGCGGCGGCACATGGTCAAACAGGCCGTCATTTTCATCATAGTTCAAAATAAAGGCTGTTTTTGCCCAAACATCCGGGTTGGCGGCCAGAGCGTTGAGTTTTTGTGCGATAAACTCGGCCCCTGCGGCTGGGAGATGATCCGGGTGTTCACACGCCCAACCGGGAGGACACAACCAAGAGACCGTTGGCAGACGATCATGCAGGGCATCGTATTCAAACTCCCCTTCTGAGGGGTCTGGCACACCTTTACGGTAAAGGGGTGAACTCCGCGGGGCATCCATAAACTGCCGAAAATGCTGCAACTGGTTAAACGGCCGACCGTGCCCCGGTTTGCCGCACTGGTAAATCCGCCAGCTTACTCCAGCTTCTTCCAGCCGTTCCGGGTAGGTTTTCCAGCCAAAGCCCTCTTCGGGCTGGATGTTGCTGGTAATAGGACCACCGCCTGTACCAGCCGGGTCGATCATGCCGCTCATGTAATACAGGCGGTTAGGCCCCGTGGGCCCAAGAACCGAGCAGTGGTAGCCGTCACAAATTGTAAACGCGTCTGCCAGAGCATAATGGAAAGGGATGTCTTCACGCTTGAAATACCCCATGACGTAAGGGGCATTATCCCGATCAACCACCCGATGCGCCAGCAGCCATTGATCCATTCTGCCGCCATTCCATGCCGCATGCTGGACGTTCCATGCGTGGCTGGTAGAGGGCAGCTTCTGGGCGTTGGTTGTTTTGGTATCCAGATGGAAGGGCAACAAATACTCTGAATGGTAATTGTCTGGGTCCGGTTGGTAAAAAACGCTTTTACCGTTTTTAAGTGTCAGGGCGTCCGGGTCATTAAACCCACGCACACCGGCCAACGTGCCAAAATAATGATCAAAAGACCGGTTTTCCTGCATGAGCAGCACGACATGCTTAATATCTTTGAGTGAACCTGCTCGTTTAGGCGTTTGGGCCATGAGTTTGCGCACATTGGGCGGCATAAGAGTAGCCGCGGAGGCAAAAGCGGCCAGACGCGCGGCATCGGTTATCAGGCGGCGGCGCGTTGAGGAACCTGAGCGAAACATGGCACGATACGTCCTGAATTTATCATCTATCCATGCCGATCTCTTCAGCAGAAAAGCCTGCGCATCATGACCGGCAACAATAACGAGACACAAAAATAATGTGTGTTTTGCGGATAAGATACAAACCAAGTCTGTATCCATTCAGGCTACGCAGTGTACCCCTTAATGAGATTTTGCAACCGATGAGACCGCATGCAACAAAAGTGTCACAAAAATCTATAATTTTTATTTTAATCTTCTAAAATAACGCTGTTTTAGAAATCCTCTTATTATTTATAATGGGGGAAAAGGATACTATTCCTCCTCCCCCGAAAACAGGATGAAGCATCGTTACAGCCAGCCGGCTAGTTCCTGCCGCGCCAACTGCTCCAGCACGTCAATCGCTTCCACACTGTCATTCAGGCAGGGGATAAGGGTGAACTCTTCTCCGCCCGCTTTCATGAAATCCTCACAGACTTCATTGCCAATTTCATCCAGCGTTTCAATACAATCCGTCATGAAACCGGGCGTGATCACGGCAATAAGCTTAACGCCTTTTTCCGGCAGGCCAGCAATAAACGGCGCGGTGTAAGGCTCCAGCCATTTGGTCGGGCCAAAACGGGACTGGAAGGTGAGCGGCAGGGTTGCCTCATCCATTCCTACCGCTTCACGCAAGGCTTTTACCGTTCTCTGGCAATCGGCGAGGTAAGAATCCCCTTTATCCACATACTCCTGCGGTAGACCATGGAAGGACGCGACCAGCATTTGCGGGGGGGCTGCCAGTTCCGCCATGGTTTTGCGGACAGAGTTGGCCAGCGCCTCAATATAGGTTGCATCATCCGGGAAGGCCGGGAGCGTGCGGAGGGCGGGCTGGTTCCGTAACTGCATTAAAGCCCGGAATAACTGGTCATTCGCCGTGGCGGTGGTTGTGGCGCTATATTGCGGGTAAAGCGGCATGACCAGAATACGGTCACATCCCTGTTCCAGCAGGTCCTGCACGCCTGCGGCAACGGACGGTGTGCCATAGCGCATCCCCCAGACAACCGGCACATCCTCTGCTGCAAACCGCGCCCGCAGCCCGTCGGCCTGCCCGCGTGTATAGCCGCGCAGAGGGCTTTCGTTCTTGTCTTTATCCCAGATACGTTCATACGCTTTGCCACTCTTGCCGGGGCGGACTGTCAGCACAACCCCTTGCAAAATTGGCTGCCAGAGCACTGGGGAGCCTTCAATTACCCGCCTATCTGACAGAAACTCAGACAGATACCGCCGCACGGCCCGATAACCCGTATCATCCGGTGTGCCCAGATTAAGCAGCAGAATACCCGGACGGCCTTCAGGCGGCACGGCACCAGCGGGATGTTTGCGAGCAGGGATGTGGTGGAAGACCATGGAACCTCTTACAGAGCTTTAAGCCCCAGTTTTATGCACTTGAGCATGACGGAGGGCAATGACAGCCCGCCAACGCCCCCTACCGGTGCCAGAAACCCCGACTGCACGGCCTGATTGGAAAAATGCTTCACCCGCGCAGCGTATACCGTGACCTCAAGCGTAAAATGCGTAAAGACATGCCGGACCACGCCACAGACCTGCCAGTCCGCCGCGCAGGGTGCCTGCGCGACAGCCTCGCTCTCCGGCCAAGGCTCCGAACGCCAGTCCGTGCCGGGCAGTTCCGTCATAGCTGCCAGCAGCCCGGTTTCCGGCCTTTTACGCAGCAGAACCTGATCCGCCGCATCTACTGCCAGAAAATGCGCGCCATAACGCACGGGGCGGGCCACTTTGGGAGCCTTGCGCGGCAGGGTGGCGGCAATTCCGGCCTTGTAAGCCGCGCAGTTCTCCCGCCAAGGGCACAGGCTACAGGCTGGGGTGCGCGGGGAACATAAGGACGCCCCCAGATCAAACAGTGCTTGGGCAAAATCAGATGGACGCGCCTGTGCGGCTCTCTCCGTATTCAGGCCTTCCGCCAGTTCCGCCAGTCTCTTGCGGGCGGCAGGTAGAGGCTCTTCCACCGCAAACAGACGGGCGGTAATGCGCTCCACATTGCCATCTACCGGCACGACCGGCACCCCGAAAGCAATGGCTGCCACTGCCGCTGCGGTATAAGCCCCGACCCCCGGCAATGCGCGCAACCCGGCAACATCCTGCGGGAAGCCCCCCAGCGCCATGACCTGCTGCGCGCAGGCATGGAGGTTTCTGGCGCGGGAGTAATAGCCCAGCCCGGCCCATGCGGAGAGCACGTCATCCCGCTCCGCCGCGGCTAGTGCCTCAACGGTCGGAAATTTTTCCAGAAAACGCTGATAATAGGGGCCAACGGCTTTAACCGTTGTCTGCTGGAGCATAATCTCGCTCAGCCAGACTTGGTACGGATCAGCCTGCTGGTCCACCTCCGCGCGCCATGGCAGAGTGCGGCGATGTCTGTCATACCAGTCAAGCAGGGGTTGGGCGGATGGCTTTTTCACGGAGAGTGTTATGACGAAGGAGAGTGCCCCCGGCAAGACAACCGGGCGCAAAACTGCCTCTACCAAAAAAGCGGAAGCGCCGCCTGAGCCGCCCCGCCGCGCCATGACGGCCCGCAGTCTGGCGGCCCTGCTACCCAACGTGACGGCCCCAGCTTTTAAAAAACGCTCACCCGCCGGAGTGCAGCTTTTTACGGACTGGGGGGATATTGTTGGCCCCGCCCATGCCGCCGTTACCACTCCGCGCAAACTTTCTGCCGGGACACTCAGCATTGCCTGCGCGGGGCCCGTCGCCATGGAACTTCAGCACCTGAGCGATGCGCTCATTGCCCGGATCAACACATGGTGCGGGCAGGCTCTGGTGGCCCGCCTGCGTTTTGTGCAGGACCCGGCCGCCGGACAGCGCCTGACGGGACGCCGTAAGCCAGTAACGCCCTCCCGCCCCTACCCTTTACCAGAGATGGAAGACAGCCCGCTGCGCGACGCTCTGGAATCCTTAGGCGCGCACATTGCGCAGGAAAAGGGAAAACGCTGAAAACCTTTCCTGAATTTTCTTTTTTGAAAAATTTTTATAGGTTAGAGATTACTTTCAATCCGACCAATGCAGCATCCGGCCTGCGAGAGGTTTCTCCGGGGCGGATCATATATTGGAACTCAGGCTGTATGAGCACACCGGGCGCGGTATCAATCGCGTAATAAGCCTCAATCACATGAGAGTCTGTCTGCGGGGCCAGAACCTGTGCTCCTAGAGAAAGCCCAGCATCCCGCGCATAGATCTGCCCCAGCTCTTTCCGGTGACTAACATGATACCAAGAATATAAAATACCCAATCTGTCTGTAACACGAGACGGAATGACACCATTGAAGGAAAGGCCGCCATAAGCCTCATCTGAAATGGAGGACACGTGCGGCGTGTTATGAATATACCCCGCCATAAGATACCCGCCCGCCATCTGGTTACGGCCACCTTTACGGTAAATCATCTGGTCGCCCTCGAACCAGAACATATCCATTGGCGCGCTGTGCAGTCGCCCTGTTGCAATCACCCGGTTTGCCGGTGCCGCCCCCAGAACGTCCGGGTAACGTGACGTATCATGCGCATACCCAAAAACATAATGTCCGGGCAGACGGTTTCGTGTCAGGAAGGGTTGCCATGTAAACTCCACCGGCAACATCAGGCCGGTAGTGTTCTCACTCCCCCATGCCCAGCCACTCGGGTTACCCGAAAGAGGACTGACCTGATAAGCCCCCAACTGCACCAGCGTATCCCGCGTGGGGCGAAAGCGTACACGGCTACCCCATGTTGCTTTGGGATAGACAGCAAAGCCCGGATCGACCTTGAGCGCCACAGGGGCAGAGCATGTCACCATAAAGGAGCAGATCAGGGGTGATGTTGCAAAAACATGCGTCAGAGACATACGCCCGAATGTGATATCCATGCGATTTTGAAGAAATTTCTTTTCCGCATAAAAATCGACCAGATGCGCGACAACGTGCCCGGAAAGCCCATACACTTCCATAAGATTTACGTAATAGTCTCCCACGCGATCATGCGAGACCTCACGCCCGGCGCGGTTCATCAACAAAGTATGGACAGACCAGCCATTCCACCCGGCCATTTTTCCCAGATCAAAATTCATTTGCAGGGTCAGTTCATGCACGTAATCCATACCGCGCTGCATGCCGCCATGGATATTAGCCATGGCCTCTCCTTTATATGCAAAGGAGAAAACAAACCCTTTTTTCTGTAATCTTTCCCGGAATGGCATAATTTGTGGAACCAGATGGCCGCTCCCGGCCGTGGGTACATAATAGGGGTCATCCATATCAGTCCGGCGCTGGGCATCCAGTTCCGAGGGCAGAAGCCACGATACTCCTTCTTTCCCTGTCAGGGCATCCAGCTCCATTTTGTGGAATGTCTTGCCACTTTGGTATTCATCCACACTGGGAACATCCATTGTTGCCAGACCGGGCCATGGGGCTACGGGAACACCGCTTGCCGGAAGCGGAGAATCCTTGGGCCGCACAAGTACACTAGCCTCTGGAAGAGACAAATCACCCTGATTTTTTTTTGCAGAAACAAACGGTTTATAAACAGTTTTCTTGTTCTGGTCCTGCTGCATAACAGTGCCATCGGCATGCGCAACACTAACTGAAAGGCTTGTTAGCAGGCACCCCGCATACAGAACGCTCCATAAAGACAATGAACATTCAGGCATGAAAAAGCCTGCACAACGTTTATGATACATGACATGACCATAGGTTAAGTATGAGCACTCTGCTCAGAAAGCACTCAGTTATCCGATGGAAAAATGCCGATATGACCTAACAAGATCGGTGTTCTGGGCGACGAATTCTGTATTCATTTTTTCACAAAAAACAGAAAATTTTTCTGTGAAAATCATCAAATATCAAGAATATTCCTTAGCCAGAACGCAGCACCTTTCATCAGTAAAGAATGGAAGGTGCGATAGCATGTTTTTATAAAAACTTTTTAAAAATATCAAAAACTTACAACACAAATATGTTATTTTTCAAAATGTATGGAAATACCCACAAAGAAGCCGCACAGGCACGCCAAGATTTTACTATCTATCAAGATGAGAAACGCACATGGAAAAATTCATGGAAGGCTATCTCTAAAAGCCGTGAACCATAAATCTATTATTAGGACAATACTCTCCTACTCGCCCTTATGCCTCCTTACGCAAAGGTAAGACAACTCAGCGAGAAGAAGGCATGTTCATTCCTAAAAACTTTAGCTGTCATTCGTTGCTATGCATGAGGCTCTTAAAACGCTGAAACCCGGATAATGTCCAATATATGAAACAGGGATAGTCCATATTTATTTTATATGGATAAGACTGTTTCCCACCCTTCTGAATTTTCCAAATATTCAAATAAAATTATTGTTTATCATATAGTTATAAATTTATAAGCCCTCAAAATAGGCTACTTGTTCCAAGAGAGCAGATAATGGTAAAGCCCCCCTCTCTCACCGAAACGTTATCCTCACCACAAAGCAAAAAACCTGATCCTCGGCAGAACCTTGCACTCAAGGGAGCCATCTCCTCCATATCAAAAAAAATCATGAAAAAATCTCCATTTTTATTAATGGTTTTACCTTGCCTCCTTCTTGACAGGATCAGACATTTTAGACACAGAGCATTTTCCGCTTCTCTGGGCAAAATGATAAAGACTTTTCACGCAGGCCATGGTCCGTCGAGAGGCGTCTTCATCAAGAAACCAGCGCATCTGGATTTAGTCGCAACCTCGGCCGGGCACCTTGCTGTCAGGACGATTTTCATATTGGAGGGATAGCATGGGTGGCACTCAACACGCAGTTCACCATTCTCCACTCGGTGGCATTTATCGTGCCCTTTTTTCAGTCCTCAGCCTCGCCGCGGGTCTGACTCTTACCTATGGTGGCGCAAAGCTGCTGATGCTGGGTGGCTCAGCTTATTATCTGCTGGCCGGGTTAGCGTATTGTGCGCTGGCTCTTCTTGTTTTCATCAAACATCGCGCCACACTTGCTGTGTCTGTGGTCATTTTTGCCGCAACCTTTATCTGGGCGCTGTGTGACACGCCAGAAATTGGCTACTGGGCTCTTTTGCCGCGTCTTGTTGTGCCGGCTATTCTCTTTGCCCTCAGCCTGTGGGCTGTTGCGACCTTCCCTGCAACACGCACGGCTATTCGCCGCGGCAGCGTCTTTGGTGGCCTTGGTCTTGTCGGGTGTCTTCTGGTTACACTCGTGGAAGCCTTTTACCCCCATGGGCAGATCAGCAACCCCGCGGCTGCTCCATCCCCTTCCCAGATTGCACAGGCGGGCAAACCTGACGCATCTGATGACTGGGAGTTTTTCGGACGGAATGCGCAGGGAACGCGTTATGCACCCTACACCCAGATTACGCCGAAAAATGTCAGCAAGCTGAAAGTCGCGTGGGTTTACCATACGGGCAGAAGAACACATGGTCCGGGCGCTGGCGTGGATGAAAACACCCCGCAGCAGATTGGCAATGTGCTGTATTCCTGCACCCCGGAAAACCTGATTACCGCTCTGGAAGCCGACTCAGGGAAAGAAATCTGGAAGTTTGACCCCAAGGCCCATACGGCTGAGCATGTGACCTGTCGCGGTGTTGGCTATTACGATGCCACAAAGGACACCAGCCTGACCGCTGAAGACAAGACTGCGGATGAAGCCGCCCCCATGTGCCACCAGCGTATTCTGGTTTCCACAGTGGATGCTCGCTTTATCGCGCTGGATGCGCATACCGGAGCACTGTGCTCAGGTTTTGGCGAAAACGGTACTGTTGACCTCAAAAAGCAGATGGGCCCCGTTGAAGGGAGCAAACGCTACCACCCCACCTCCATTCCGGTTGTGATGGGGCATGTTGCCGTTATTGGTGGTTGGGTCCGTGATATTGTCCACGGTGAACCCTCCGGCGTTGTGCGCGCCTATGATGTGCGGACCGGCGCTCTAGCTTGGGCGTGGGATGTGGGAGACCCGGAAAATACCGGCGCACCTGCAGAAGGACAGACCTACACGCTGGAAACCCCCAATGTGTGGACCATTCCTACCTATGATAAAGACCTGAACCTCGTCTACCTGCCCACCGGCAATGGCCCGCCCGATTACTGGGGTGGAGACCGCAACGCGGTAAAGGAAAAATTCGGGGCGGCTATTGTGGCCGTGGATGCTACCACCGGAAAAACGAAGTGGGTTTTCCAGACTGTGCATCATGACGTGTGGGACTATGACCTGCCGTCTCAGCCCGTGCTGTATGATGTGACCAATGCGCAGGGAGAAAAAGTCCCCGCCCTGATCCAGACCACCAAGACAGGACATATTTTTGTTCTGGACCGCCGTACCGGCCAGCCAGTAACGGAAGTGCAGGAACGCCGCGTGGCGACCTCTCCATCCGCACAGGGCGAGCATCTGTCTCCCACCCAGCCTTTCTCTGTCGGGATGCCGACCATCGGCGCAGACCCGCTGACGGAAAGCTCCATGTGGGGTGTCAGCACGTTTGACCAGCTTTACTGCCGGATCATGTTCAAGGATTCGGTCTATGAAGGTCCGTTCACCCCGCCGGGTGAAAAACCCTATATCGAGTGGCCCAGCCTGCTGGGCGGCATGAACTGGGGCGGCATCTCCATTGATGAAGCGCGCGGTATCCTGTTTGTGAATGACATGCGCATGCCCCTGCGCATGACGCTGGTAAACCGTGAAGAAGCCAAAAAATATAAGGTTTCAACGGATGAAGTGCCGGGCTTTATGGGCACTATCCGCCCGCAGGTGGCTGGCCCTTATGCCGGGGTGCGCATTGATATCCTGCAATCTCCGCTGCAAGTGCCCTGCAATACGCCGCCCTTCGGCACCATGAGCGCCATTGATCTGCATACCAGAAAGATGCTGTGGCAGGTGCCCATGGGCACAACGCAAGATCTGGGTCCGATGGGTATCAAAACCCATCTGCCGGTCCCCATGGGCATGCCAACTCTGGGCGGGCCGACCTCCACCGCCTCTGGTCTGGTCTTCTTTGCGGGCACTCAGGACTATTACCTGCGCGCGCTGGACTCTGGCACAGGCAGGGAAGTCTGGCGGGAACGCCTGCCGGTTGGTGCTGTGGCTGCCCCTCTCGTTTTCCGGTCTCCCAAGACGGGTAAGGAATATGTGGTCATCTCTGCCGGCGGCATGAGTCATTCTCCGGATGTTGGTGACTATATTATCGCCTACACTTTGCCGGATGACGCTACTGCCAAGTAAGTGCTTGAAAGATAAAGCATAGACTCCAAGAAAATCCCCACTTTTGTGGGGATTTTTTTTGTCCTGACCGCAAAAGCGCGTAATGTTCCTCATAGGTTTTTGTTTTATTTTTAGATTTTTCTTTAAAATGACACATTGTTGGTGCGTTAAAGCCTCCGCAAACAGGTCCAGCAGGACCCTTCGGCACACCCTCTTTCAATAAAAAAGTGCTGTGTCCGAGCCTCGCGGTTGTCCTGCCAGAAAGCAGCCAGCCGCATGATCAGACGACCAACAGGACCCAGACTATGCTTATGAAAACGGAGCACGCTCCGACAATTCGTACCACTGCTGCCCGCCGCGCCCTACGCCGCCACGGGCGGGAAAGCCTTTCAGACCTTCAGTTTCTGGAAGAGTGGGCAACCACCCCCAACAATGACGCCGCCAGCATCCTGCGAGCAGGCCAGATCCGCCGCACGAACCCGGAGCTGATGCGCGATATCACCACAAGCATCCACCAGTCCGCGGATAAGCAGACCCGGGCAAAACCCCCGCGCCGGACAACCTGATTTTTTCAAGCCCTGCGCTTTTCCCCACACGGCAATGCGGCAACCGGCACAGGTTGTGATTGCATCCAGCTTTCAGGAGAGGCACCATGCCCGCATGGTTCGGACTTTTCTTCTTCCCGAAACAGCCCAGAAGAGAAAGCGTGCGCTTGGCACGCTGGTTCTTGGCGGGCTGGCGGCACTGTCTGCCTGCGCCGGGCCAACACGCTCTTCATACCGTGCACCCGGCCCGGCTGTTGATGCATGGAGACCATACATTCAGGAAGCCTCTACGCGCTTTTCCATTCCCCAGTCATGGATTCGCGCCATTATGCAGCAGGAATCCGGCGGCCATCAGTATATGCACGGCAGGCTCACCCGCTCCATTCACGGAGCAGTCGGCCTAATGCAGATCAAACCTGATACCTACAGAGAACTCGCCAGACGCTACCGTCTGGGCTCGGACCCCTACAACCCGCATGACAACATCATGGCGGGGAGTGGCTATATTCGTGAACTCTATGACCGCTTTGGGTCTCCGGGTTTTGTAGCCGCCTATAATTGCGGCCCGCAATGCGAGGAAAACCATCGTAGCCGTGGCGCAAGCCTGCCGTCCTACGCGCGCACCTATCTGGCGGCTGTCAGCCCGCATCTGAATGACCCGGTTCCGGCCATCACCACCACACCTCAAATGGCGTATGCGCCTGCGCCGAGCCCTGTCCTTTCCGGGCCGAGCGGTATCCCGGTGGGCACACCGGCCTATCGTGTGGTTGCGGCGACGGCCCCCGCCACACAGCTTGCCTCCGCCACCCCGGTTACTGGCAGAGCGCCACCGTTACAGCCTAATACTCTGGCATCCCCAGTGCCCTACACGTCTGATGGAGATATTGCGGTCTCATCCGGTTCAGGCACTGCCGCCGCCGGACAGGCGCTGACGGCTCCTGAAGTTGCTCAGGCCGGCGATCCCCCTCCTGCTGCCACTACAGTCTGGCAGCAGGATACGGGCGGGAATGCCATGATCCAGATCGGGGCGTTTTCCACGCAGGAACGCGCTCTTCAAGCTGCGGCCCTTGCCAGACAGTCTTCCAGCACTCTGGCTGGCGCGGTGAACCGGATTGAGATGATCCCTGCCACAAATGGCCGCCAGATCTGGCGAACACGGCTGGCGGGCCTGCCTGCGACACAGGCCGGCCCCGTCTGCTCACAGCTTCGTCAACAGGGTTTGTCCTGTATTCTGGTTGTAGAGCAATAATATTTTTTCCACTGCTTGTTAAGATTTTTCTTATAAGACTATAGCTCTTATATAAGATCACCTTAACAAGACCATAATCTTGTTCGCATTACCTAGGTATTCTTTGGATAATGCGGTTATAGATAACGGACATTATGAGTCATGCCCACTGTAAACAGACCGGGGTTTCACAAGACTGAAACCGCCATCCTGCGTGTGCGCCTTCTGGGCCACATGGATGTCATCTCTCTTGCGGATGATTCGCTGCTGCCCAACGGGACAAAAACCAAGGGGCTGCTGGCTATCCTCGCCCTGTCGGACCGGCGGCCCGTAGCCCGTACACGGCTGGCGGAACTCCTGTGGAGCCAACGCTCCACCGAACAGGCTCGGGCGTCCCTCCGGCAGGAAATCCACCGCCTGCAAGACGCGCTCAACCCGCTCGGCGTATCGGTTCTGGATGTGCAGCGCCAGTCTCTTGCCCTTCTGCCGGGATTGACCAGTGTGGATGCTGAACGGTTTCTGACATGCACACCGGGCAACGTGCTGAATCTGCCCGATGCTCCGTCCCCCCTGCTGGAAAACCTGAGCACCGTAGACCCGGCCTTTACGCTCTGGCTGGCGGACCAGCGCACCCGCATGCGCCAGCATGTTCTGCATCAGTTGGAAGCTTTGCTGGTCACAACGCCGGACCCCACGACAGCGCGGGATGCCGCCCGCCGTCTGCTGCGTATGGAACCGCTGCATGAAGCCGCATGGCGGACTCGTATTCTCTCGGAAACGCTCTGCGGGGAACAGGGTACTGCCCTTCTGAGCGCGGAAACCTGCATTCGCGCCTTTCAGGACGCCGTGGGCGCCCCGCCGGGTGAAGAAACCATGCGGCTGATTTCTGAAATTCGCAGCACACGCTATAAAACTGTCACCCCCCTTGCCGCGCCGGGTGAACGCCGCCTACCAATCTGGGCAAGCAGAAGCCCCGTAGAACCGGAAGCCATACCCGCCCCGCGCCAGCCGTTGTACGGCAACACGCATATCAGCACGCTTGTGTTCTTCTCCTGCCCTGACAGCATAACGGATCCGGCTGTTATCAGCCTTGCGGAAGATTTCCGGGATGAACTGTGCCTGTCCATGGTCCGGCATGGTATTCTCGATGTGATCATGCTGCCGCAGCGCTTCCCCTCCACCACGCCTGAGGATCTGGACGTTTTCCAACAGAAAGGGACGGATTTTATTCTCAGCGTCACGCTGACATCGCAGCAGGATGGCAAAGCGCACCTTACCCTTCAAGCGTTTGACACACGCCTGAACGGGGCCATTGTCTGGGGATACCGGCTGGCCTTTACGCAGGAAAACCTCAACAGCCTGTCCAACCGTATCTCCTCCGTGCTGGTCTGGACCCTCCTGCTGACAGAATCCCGCAGGCTGGGCAGCAAACCTTTGGCCGAACTCGCTCCCATCGGCATGGCCCTGCGCGCCTTCAACCTCAGCCAGCGGCATGACCCGACTATCAGTGGTGTGATTGAGGACCTCCTGCACCGCGCGGAAACCCGCGCGCCGGAGGAAGCTTTTATCCTGTATGTACACGGCAATTACCTGCTTCTAAGCGCCTTTGAGCAGTGGGATGCTCCCATAGCCAGCCTGATGGCCCCGGTTGTGGAATTGATGCGCAAAACTCTGACCCTAATGCCTACCAGCATCAACGCACGTTACCTGCTGACCGTAGGCCTGCTCTATACGCAGCGGCGGGATGAAGCCTTCGCGCTCCTCCAGCAGATAAAGACGGAGTTGGACGACCCGCAGGACAGTCTCTTTATCCTGCTGAAAGGGTTTTACGCGCTGACAGGCGGAGAGCTGGTTCCTGCCGCGCAGATCTACATGGACTTTTTCAACATGGTGCCGTTTATGCCAATCACCATAACAGCGGACCATAATCTGATTGTTTCCTGCTTTCTGGCTGGCCAGCATGAAATGGCGCTGGAAAAAGCCCGAAACATGCTGATTACAAACCCGAATCGCACAGCCATTCTGCTCCCTGCACTGGCAGCGGCCTGTGTGCTGGGCCAACATGCGCTGGCGGATGAATATGCCGAGCGGCTCAACCTGCTCCAACCAGAACTTACAGCCTCACGCATTGAAGCCCACTATACTTATCTACAGCCCCAGCACCTGAAACTGCTGACTGATGCCCTGAAAAAAGGGGGCTTTCTAGAAAGTGGCCCAGCCCCCTTACGCCCCCTGTCCGCAGAGAGCGCAAGCAGACGCTTGGCGGGATTGCCCCGACAGGATATGAAGGGAGCCAAGACCCACCCGACCATGAGCCGGACCTGACCCTGAGCAGCAGGCAGGCCGGGGAACATCGGCGCCCCACCGCCGAAGGAGCCGTATCGACATTATGCCACGTCGCCCCATGCCCTGCCCTTCCGCTTCCGGTTCTGCCTCCAGCGGCTCACGGCCTGCTTTCTGGCTGGCCGGCGTTGCCCTTTCCAGCCTCCTGCTTCTGCCGGCCTGCTCCAGCGGCCCCCACAGCAGTAATGACCTGACCGCCCCGCGCAACCATCTTCTGCATGAAGATCGCGGCGCTTCAGGGGGTGAAGATGTGCTGAAAGGCGGCGTAAACGCCTATCTGTGGCGCGCCACGCTGGATACGCTCTCCTTCATGCCGGTCGCCACGGCGGATGCGGAAGGCGGTATTATCCTGACAGACTGGTACACCCCGCCCGCCGCCCACGGCGAACGCTTTAAAATGACAGCGTTCATCCTTGACCGCCGCCTGCGGTCCGATGCGCTGCGCCTGACCGTGTTCCGGCAGGTCCAGCAGGGGAATGAGTGGGTGGATACCCCGCCCGCTGCCAATACGGCTTCCGATATTGCAGCCCGCATTCTCTCCCGCGCACGCAAGCTGCGCGCGGATAACGGCAACCGGGACGACTAACGTCCCGGCTTTTCCGGCCTGAATTTTAAAATTTGACCCGCGCGAGTTCCATGACACAGCCTGCCAACACGTCCACCACCCCGGCGCACCCCGCAACCGGGGTCTCCTTCGATTTTCAGACCGTTGAGCCCCGGTGGCAGAAAGCGTGGAATGAGGCCGGTGTATTTACCGTGCCGGATGTCCCTCCGGCCGATAAGCCCAAATACTACGTGCTGGAAATGTTCCCCTACCCCTCTGGCCAGCTCCATATGGGCCATGTGCGCAACTATGCGCTGGGGGATGTGGTCGCCCGCTACAAGCGCGCCCGTGGTTATGCCGTGCTGCACCCCATGGGGTGGGACGCGTTCGGCCTGCCTGCCGAAAATGCCGCGCGAGAACGCGGAGTGCACCCGCAAGACTGGACGCTGAAAAATATTGCCGCCATGCGCGCCACTCTCCAGCGCCTTGGCTTCTCCCTTAACTGGGACCGTGAAATCGCCACCTGCCTGCCGGAGTATTACGGCAAGCAGCAGAAGCTGTTTCTGGACTTCCTTCAGGCTGGTCTGGTGGAACGCCGGGAAAGCTGGGTGAACTGGGACCCGATTGACCAGACCGTGCTGGCGAACGAGCAGGTTGTGGAGGGGCGCGGCTGGCGCTCCGGTGCTCTGATTGAGAAGAAGAAACTTTCCCAGTGGTTTCTCAAAATCACTGATTTTGCGGAAGACCTTCTGGATGGCCTGAAAACGCTGGATCGCTGGCCGGACCGCGTGCGCACCATGCAGGAACGCTGGATTGGTCGCTCGGAAGGCGCGCATATCACCTTCTCCCTGCATCAGCCCCCGCAAGGGCTGACCAATGAGGGGTTGGACAGCAATCTGAACGCGGTCGAGGTTTTTACCACCCGCCCGGATACGCTATTCGGCATGTCCTTTCTGGCCATTGCGCCGGACCACCCGCTGGCTGCTTACGTTGCCCAGAGCAATAAAGACGCCGCCGAGTTCATCGCGGAATGTCGCCGCCTCGGCACATCAGTTGAGGCTGTGGAAACGGCTGAAAAGCGCGGCTTTGATACGGGCCTGCGCGTTAACCATCCTTTCATGGACAAAAGCTTTCCGATCTGGATCGCCAATTTCGTGCTGATGGATTACGGCACCGGCGCGCTGTTCGGCTGCCCCTCGGGGGATCAGCGCGATCTGGACTTCGCGCACAAATATAATCTGCCCGTCACGCCGGTTGTCCTGCCGCAGGGAAAAGATCAGGCCGACTTCGCGATTACCAAAAACGCCTTTACTGGCGACGGTACCCTGATCAATTCCGGCTTTCTGGATGGTCTCTCCACGGAAGAGGCCCGCAAGGAAGCCATTACCCGGCTGGAAGAGCTTGGCGTTGGCAAAGGTGTGGTCAACTGGCGTCTGCGTGACTGGGGTGTTTCCCGCCAGCGCTACTGGGGCTGCCCCATTCCAGTCATTCATTGTGAAAGCTGCGGCCCTGTGCCGGTGCCGGATGCGCAACTGCCCGTCAAACTGCCGGAAGATGTGACGTTCGACAAACCCGGCAACCCGCTGGACCACCACGCAACATGGAAGCATGTGGCTTGCCCCAAATGCGGCAAGCCTGCGGTGCGTGAAACCGACACGTTTGATACATTTGTTGACAGTTCATGGTATTTTGCGCGGTTCACCGCCCCGCATGCCCCAACCCCGACCGTGCGCGACGCCGCCGATGGCTGGCTGGCAGTTGACCAATATATTGGCGGGATTGAGCACGCCATTCTGCATCTGCTCTATGCGCGCTTCTTTACCCGCGCCATGCGTAAGACCGGCCATCTGGACCTGAGCGAGCCGTTTGCCGGACTGTTTACGCAAGGCATGGTCAACCACGAGAGTTACAAGGATGCGGCAGGCAACTGGCTGTATCCGGAAGAGGTTGATCTGCGCCCCGAGGGTGCTGTCAAACGCGGCACGGAAGACGCCGTGACGGTTGGCCGCGTGGAAAAAATGTCCAAGTCCAAGCGCAACACCGTCTCCCCCGAAGCGATTATTGAACGCTTTGGTTCAGATACTGCCCGCTGGTTCGTTCTGTCTGACAGCCCGCCTGAACGCGACATGGAATGGACAGAGGCCGGGGTTTCCGGTGCCGCGCGTTTTGCGCAGCGCCTGTTCCGCCTTGTTCGCACTGTAGCAGAAACCGTCCCGGCTCAGAATACGTGCCCGGCAGATATCGCCTCGGAAGCCGATACATTACGCCGTGCCACACACCGCACCATTGCGGCCGTCACGGAAGCATTGGAAGCCTTCACCATCAACGTGGCCGTGGCCCGTATTCATGAACTGACCTCGGCCCTTGCCGATGCGGAAAAAACACCGGAACTGGACGGCATCGCCTTTGCCCGGCGTGAAGCCGCCCGCGTTCTCTGCCAGCTTTGCGCCCCCATGATGCCGCATCTGGCGGAGGAAATGTTTGCGCTGCTGGAGCCGGGTAAGACTATGGTGGTGGAACTGCCTTGGCCGGAAGCAGATCCGAGCCTGCTGGCCGCCACGCAGGTCACGCTGGCTGTGCAGATTATGGGCAAGCTGCGCGGCAAGATTGATGCCGCGCCGGATGAAGACAGTGCGGCCGTTATCGCCCGTGCCGAAGCCGAACCCAACGTGGCCCGGTTGCTGGAGGGCAAACGGATTGTCAAACGTATCCACGTGCCCAACCGTATCGTCAATTTTGTAACGGCAGGCTAATGTCCAGACCCCGCTTCACGCACTCTCTGTTGAATGGCTCGCTGGCAGTTTTACTGCTAGGAGCCCCTCTTGCGCTGAGCGGGTGCGGCTTTCAGCCTCTTTATGGTGAGCGCGAAGATGCGCCGCAAATCAATGCGGAACTCAAACGCGTTTACGTTGCCAATATTCCGGAACGGATGGGCCAACAGGTTCGTCTTGCGCTGCAACAGAACATGGCAGGAGATGGCCCGGAGGATCCAGACGGCTACAAGCTGGTTGTCCAGCCCTCCATAGGGTGGGAATCTCTGGATATCCATTCGGATAATACGTCCGGCCGTGTGCGTATGAACGCCCATGCGCACTGGACACTCTTCAGCGTGGAACAGTATCCCAAACTTCTGGCACAGGGCGATGCCTCCGCGCTGGATGGATACACAGCAACCTACGAACAGTATTTTGCCCAGACCCTGAATGGGGAAACGACAACGGGCCGTGTTGCCAAAACTTTGGCGGATCAGGTCACCCAGCAGGTGGCAACATGGTTCCGCACACAAGTCACACCGGCGCAAAAACGCACACAAGGCCCCAAAGCTTTCTACCCCATGCCCAATGCCATTCCAAATTCTGAAAAGGATGCGCCCATGGAGCAGGAAGGCGATGATGCTATTCCAGACATGGCCACAGGGCGTGGCTCCCCCAGCCCGACCGGCGGTCTGTAACCGTTCCGGGCGGGAGGCGGCCCCATGAAAATTGATGCCCGAACCCTGCCCCGCGTAACCCGGGACCCCGGCGCATGGCGGGTAATCCTGCTGCATGGTGAGGATACAGGGCTGATCCGTGAACGCGCGCAGGATGCCGTCAAACAAATTGCTGGATCGGTTGATGACCCGTTCCGTGTAGCGGTTCTGGACAAGGAAACGCATGACCGGCTGGAAGAGGAAGCCACCGCTTTCTCCCTGATGGGCGGCCGGCGCGCCGTGCGGGTGCGTGATGCCGGAGATGGCCTGCTGAAAGCCATCACCCATGTGCTGGATCAGAAGACGGATACGCTGGTGGTGCTGGAAGCACCGGGCCTCCCGTCGCGCTCCAAACTGCGCGCCTTGCTGGAAAAGCATCCAGACTGCGCAAGCGTAGGCTGCTACCCCGAAGAAGGCCGCACGCTGGAAACAACCATCACCCAGATGCTGGCCAGCCACACAGTCCGCATCGATCAGGACGCCCTGCACTGGCTGACAGGCCGACTGGGCGCAGACCGGAGTGCTGCCCGGAGCGAGGTGGAAAAACTGGCGCTCTATGCAGGCGACAAAGGCACTCTTACACTGGACGATGTGCATGCCTGCATTGGCGATGCGGGCAGCGTTTCCGTGGAAGACGCCGCTTTTTCCGCCACGGAAGGGCGCCGGACAGAAGCGGATCTGGCCATCGAGCGCGCACTGGCGGAGGGCATCAGCCCGATTGCCATTGCCCGCACTTTTCTCTCCCACCTGCACCGCCTGCGGCGTGTGCGGGCAGCCATGGAGGATGGCGCTAGCCGGAGTGACGCCATCAAAAGCCTACGTCCCCCTGTTTTTTTCAAACGCACTACCAGTTTCAACCGGGCAGTCGATCTCTGGCCACTCCATGCCCTGACCAAGGCGGTGCAGGAAACACAGGCTCTGGAGCTTGCCTGCAAGCAGACTGGCGCACCGGACGAACTCCTCTGCAAACGCTACGTGGCCGGACTTGCGGCCCGGGCGGTGCTCGCCTCCCGCCGCTAGGCACCCTTACCCTTGCTCCTGCACAGGGCTTTGAGTATAAACGCCAGCGTGTGTCCGCGTAGCTCAGCAGGATAGAGCACAGGATTCCTAAGGTAATTGGGCGCCATGACGGGAAACTCCATGGTGTATCCGCTCAAATTCGGGGAACGCTCTGGCCTGCTCAGGCCGTGCCGATCCCGAGCCAAGCCGCCCTCTGGCAACAGAGGCGGAAGGTGTAGAGACTGGACGGGCGGTGCCTACGGGCTGGAAACAGCTTAAGGCAAAGGGACAGTCCAGACCACAAACACCCGGCCCCTTCATACAGGGAGCAAAGCCGGGTGGCGGTGAAAACCGAAGTGGCAAGAATCCTGGGGCCATGGGTTCGAATCCCGTCGCGGACACCAATCTTTGGAAAAATTTCTTTATAAAACAATAGATTAATTGGATGGCCGTATTACCCGCCCCTCTTAACGCCCGCCTTTACGACTCCGCTCGCTAAACGGCACAGACGCAAGGCCAACTATCTACTCGCCGTAAAATATGAATTAGTCGCAGGGCGCTTGTCGGGCTATAAAGGGGCTAACGACCGGCTCTTCCCGGTCGGGTTTCTTTCTGTGAATCTTCGATGAAACCCCTCCGCAGCCCTCACGGCGGAGGGGTTTTTTCTTTCAGGAGGGTGCTGCACCCAACGGAGCGATGAGATCAGCATACCTCTGCCGGACCTTCTCTCGCCCAACATTGGTTTTAGCTACCCCTTCCCCGTTCAGTTCCCTGTAAGCAGAAGGCGTCAAAGAATTGAGATGTTCAGCTATCTCGGACCATGGATAACGTCCATGCCCGGTAGAGCCAAGAACAAGAACCTCTCGGATCGTCTCAACATACTCGCTCCATAGCTCCTTGGCTCGCTCCCAGACATCTGCCTGCTCCGCTGCAAGGATACTCCCGGCTTCCCGGCGAACAGCCTCACTCGCATCCTCTACAGCCGCCGCAGTGACCGCTCTTTCCTTAGCAAGGGATTCTTTCCGGCGAAGAGCTGTCGGAAGGACTTCGTCAATCTCCCGCAACCGCTCATATTTCTTTGACAACTCAACCGGGAGATAAACCGTGGTCTTACCTGTTTCCATCGCATCAAGCCGGATGTTGTTGACCTGCTCATGGACGGCAACAAGAGAGTCCTTCTCAGCCTGAAGCGCGGAGACGATTTTAGTAGCCTTGACTTGCCTGGCACCGACTTCGTCCAAAGCCTTGAGAGTATCCTGATAGCGGTTCTTAGCCGCTGCCAGATTGGTCTGTAGTTTGTTCATCATTTATTCCAATACTCTTTAGCGCGGCGAATGATGTATTGAAGCCGGGTGGCGTTTTCGTCGCCTTTCTGGGGGATAAGTTGCGGCCTGTTCGCTTCTGGGGTTGGGTTGTGGATCTCGTCTGCTCGGTCCTGCTGTTTCTTCAGAACCAAGCCCACGGCAGAAGAGCTGTTCTTCCGAATGGACGGGATGCTGACCTCTGAATTGGTCGGGGCGACATGCTGCGTCCACATAGGCATCGGTTTATCTTTGGTGCTACCGCGACCTCCTGTGCGTTCGTGCTTCCGTCGAAAAAAGGCCGTGATTGGCGCATCAAAAGTTCGGATACGCCGAACAGAATTAGATCTCGCTTTTTTAAAAGCCATGAGAAAATCCATAATTTTTCTTCAGAAATCGTAGCATCGGCTATCCTCCCGGCCTAACGCCATAAAGAAGATCGAGCGCTTCAATCACCAATCCCACGACATCTGAGGCAGAATCTGCTTCTTCCAGAAATGTTTGAGCTGCTTCGAGATGGTATTTAACCAGTTCGATATGGGATTCTTTCCCGGTCAGACCGGGAATCTGTCCTTGGCTCCATTGCACGTAGTCATCGCCGGGAACACTCATCACCACACTCCCAATACTGATTTACGGGTTGCTTCCAGCTCGGCAAGATTCCGACGCACAGCGTTCTGCCACGCGATATATTGATTATTATCGTGCTGCCCGAACTCATCATCCATGAGAATGCGATTATCGAGGTAATGCAACCGGGTGAGCATCATGGCGGTGCGTTCGACAAGAAGCTGTTGAGTCGGCTGAAGGTTTTCTCCAAAATCCTGTTTGAGTGCCTTGATATATTTACGATACCGACGAGCCGGTGCGCTTCTGCCATCAGCGATCAATCGACTGTCGCTTTTGGTAAAAGGTCCCAGTTCTTTCTTAATTTTTGAAACTGCCATCTAGGGCCTCCAATTGTAATCATCCCCTAACACGATGGTAATCGGGTCTAACCACCCTCTATTTAGCGTGTAATTATTAAAAAGTAATCGAAACGTATTTTGATATTATTTGATATGAAAAAGAATTTTTATTTTTCTTGAGAAACAATTCAGAAGGTTTGGAGGCCACTCTAGAAGCCAATTTTTCCATGATTAGCATTCTTTGACAGTGAGTTAAGAGAACAGATATGTAACAGCCAGCCTTAGAGCCGCTCTTGGTAACAACCAATCAGAGCAGTAAACAGAAGGGCGGGAGTGGCGTAAGTATGGTCGAAAATAGGTAATGTTTACTAACCCATTTTATCGTGCATCAGCGCTAGAGGATGCCAGCAGGCCACAGGTTCCTCACAGGAATTTCCGAAGGACTTAGGTCTATCCCTTTCTACAACCGACCCAGCGGTCTGCTACGGCGCTTGCAACGCCAGTCTTGACCCCCGCACCGGAAAATGCTCGCCTTTGCCAACAGAAAGGCAAAGTAATGTACAACCAAATTGCCGAGGACATATGCCAAAGTGTCTATGCGGCCACCAATGATTACTATCGTCAATGTGAAGAATCTCTTGGTAAATACGCCCTTGGCTTTCGCATCTTATACGGCCCTCCGGTGGTCGATGCACCGTTTCTGTTTCTTGGGTATCAGCCGGGTGGACGAACAATTGACTGTGCCGATCATCATGAGACGTGGCCGGAGACCTGCGACTACGCGACAGAGGAATGGCCGCTCGCCAGACAAGTGAGGGCGATTTGGGAGCCGGAAGTGGTGGCGCGATGCTCCGGGCTTAACGCTATTTTCTTTCGAGCTCCAAGTATCGCTGATTGGAATAGGATACCGAAAACACTACGCATTGATCTTGAGATTTTCAGCCGAAAAAATGCAGAACGTATTGTGCGGGCACTTCGACCAGAATGCCTGATTGTTATAGGGTTGGGGACGTTTAACTGGCTGACTCAGAGCGAACCGTCTTTGCACGGGGAGAAAGGCCGGGTGCTTGCCCGCAAAGGCACCCTATGGGGCTGCAAAGCGATAGGGACGGTCCATCTCAGTGGCTCCCGAATAAGCCGGGGAGACCGAGAGTGCCTAAAGGCATATTTCGCAACGATACAGACTCCCCAAAGGACAGAGCAGACGCAGGAAGGATGGCCCACGTAACGCGCTACCCCTTACCGAACCGGAGGTAGGAGGAGCCCTGCGGACTGCTTACGCTCTCGCAGGGATGACTCCCATTCCGCCTCCTTGATCATCCGACTGTCTTACGTGGCAGCAGAGCCAACCGGCGGTGTATTTGGGCTTCATGTGCGTCCATCAAGCCGCCTCGCAGCCATTCAGGAAGACTATTCATGATCCCCAGCATGTAGCCAAAATATTGGTCGGCGGGAACGCAAAGGTCCATCCGATCGGGGTCCGCGTATATTCTGTGAAATGCCGGAATGGCATCGGCAATCCTGTCTGCGCGTTCGAAGCGTGGGTCGCCATCACACTGAGTCAGTCTTTCTATTCCCGCATGCGCATGATGACAGTATCTTCATTCATCTCATGCTCTCCTTTTCACAAGGATTATTTTACTACGACAGTTGCTGTATCGAAATGGAATTCGTCCGTCTGATTACGTTGCCATCTGCCAGAATGCGGGATCGCTCCGGATGAAGTCCGGGAGATCTGCCGGGTTGATTTCCATCCATGGAAAGATTGCAGAAGGCTTTTCCGTAAACTCCGGCCAAAGGTTCGGGTCATCGTTAGCCGGGAGCAGTAGCGGGAGTTGTTCCGGCGTAGTCTGACGGGCCGGTTTTTTAAATTCTCTTATATTAGAACCCCCGAAAAGCGGCCCGTCCCAGCGTTCGGGAGCCCATCGATACCCAACCATCTGGCACACCGTATCGACCCCGGCCACCGCGTAGGATTCGGTCCCGGCACGCCGGTTGCGGATGGTCTTGCAGGTCAGTCCCAACCGGAGGAAAATATCCTTGACTTCAAGATAAGCAGAGCGCCGCTTCGCATCCACTCGCCACCTCACAGGCACAACGCCGAGATGTGCCATCAAGAACCGTTCATCCCAAGCTCGGTCTGCTATCCCCTGCGCCTCTTCCTTGCTAACCCGCACCCCTTCCTTCAGGTCCACTCCGGCAAGAATGCGTCCATAGGCTTCTCGTATCTGGCTCCACAGCTTTCGCTTCGAGATGGTCATCTCCCCGCTGTCCGGCACCTCTTTCCCCTTGGCCGACGCCATGCGGTCCAGCACACCCACCCCACGGCCATGATCCCACAGCGCAATAGTCGCATCATCAAGGTCAGCAACATTCAGGCCTTCCCTAATACGGAATGCCTCCAGCTCGTATCGCTGTTCTTCAGTAATCCTTTCCGTCAGCTTCAACTCATTGAAGCGATCACCATCAATCACTGACGCATTCTGCACGCCAAGCACATAGGTTGCCTCACCCTCTACCCGAAGTGCTGTGCGTTCCTCCGCAAGGACTGCATCCGTATCCGCATTACCCCTACGAATACTGGCTCCCATCTCCTCCAACACCCAGAGGAGCCCGTTGCCAAAGTCTGCTCTACTGTTCGCATCATCAACAGACACCTCCGCACGGAATTCATCATAAGAGAGGACATCTACCCCGGCCAGCCGCGCCGCTTCCCGCTGCCCTTTCAGGTAGCCTTCAAGGTCATCGCGCTGCTTGAGATTATTTATTTCCGGAAGAGAGACAATCAACTTTTTCAGATAACGAACTCGCCGCATCATCTGCGCCGCATCTGCTGGGGTTGCGGTATAACCTGCCCCAATAAACACCCCGAAGGTAAAATGTTCGTTCTTTCCATGTTCAATAGAAATGCCGGAACTAATTACCGGAGAGTGCACGACCACATCATATTTCCGGCTTTCGGTCTCCGGCGCGAGGAGGAAAGTCTCTTGGTCCCGGTTGAATTTATTCTCTGCCCAGATACCCAATACTCTGCGCCCCTGATTAACAAGATGCTCTGTCAGGGCCTTGGCTTCTTTCACACTCTCACATGAAACCCATAGCCGCTCGCCTGCATCCAACTCAGCATCTATTCTGCCCCAAATGGCAGAGGCGGCTCCCCGACCACTATGCACCAGATATTCGACATCCAGCTCAGGTCGCTGTTCTGGGGTCACATCAATGATACGAAAGGTTTCTCCCGGTCGGCATTCCTCAAGGAAGCGGACGGTCCGGGCATCTGCCCCCGCGTCGGCTGCAATCACACACTTTGCCTGACGGACCACATCCTTGAGCGCCTCGTAAATGGCTCTGTCGTTGATGTCAGAAGCAAGAAACCGAAGAACCTGCGAGACTTCGTCAATGAAAATATACTCGCAGGCGTCCCTTACTCCGGAAAACTCCGACTTTTTCAATGACGGAAGGCATGTTGCCAGATCACTCTCCTGCCCATCAGCATCTTTATAATAAGTGACATCAAGAACACCGGACAGACTCCCCGTGAGCGTGACCCTATGACAGAGCGCAATGAATCCCGGCTTCTGCGTCCGCATACCGTCGCCCAGAGGATCAGGCACCTCAGCAGCAGGACGGCTCTTGGCCCAGTCAGCAAAGCGTCTTCCCACAACCTTAGTTTTCCCCTGCCCCATGGGCGCACGCAGAATGATGACACCCCGGTAGTCCTCCGCTTTCAAGTCAGGCAACGAAGCTCTCTGTTCATAAAGGTGCCTCTGCCGTGCCTCGGGCGGAATACTCATGGTGCTGAGAATGAACGCCTTACGCTCCGCAACCAGTCTTTCTACCCACGCACGCGCTGTCGGACTTCCTTGTGCGGCGCTGTCTATATCTACAAGGAAAGGAACCCGACGGGACAACATCCCGGCTTTTTTCCAATCAACGGTCACAGCGTTACGGGGATTCCTAATCCCCGTGTTCAGCCCATTGTGGACGACCTGAACGGCTTCCCCCGGAGGCAATCCGGTCGTAATTCCCGCTGCAATTAGTTTCTTCTCAGCAAAGGGGCGGTCTATCTCTCCACCACCAACAAGCTCTCCGATACGTGCGGAGCAGGCAAAAACGCGGCTATTTCGACCGCCCTCAGCAGTATCTGTGATACGGGCAACCGCTGCGTCCAGTTCCCCGAGAGCCGCTTCTGTGCCCCCAGTCCGTTCGACAAGAGCCTTCTCTTCGTCAGTCAGTTCACGCAGAGGTATTGCTTCCCGTTGAAAGGACGGGGCTACCTCTGCCGCGTTCAGGATATTGAATTGCGCCTCTGTGATCCGGCCCGCTTCAGCCACTTTGAGAAACTGATAGAGCGACATCCCTCTGCCGTCTGCAAGAACTGCATAGCGCGTCCCGTGCTCGGCATCGAAGTAAGGCATATTAAGCCAGTTCCCGATATTGGGGATATCCTGTTTAGGAAATACCTCTGTATCAGCAGGCCAACCCAAATCGGCCACCACACCCTTCAGCTTAGCCTTTACCTTCCCGGCATTTATCGGTTCGCTGAAGAAGAACAGGATATGCGCCCCGCCCGACTTCGACCGGCAGACGATACCCGGCAAATCTCTTTCGGCCAGTGCCTTGACGATGTCCGTATGAACGAGATCGTATTCGTCGATATCGATACCGGCCCAATGGCAAGTACCATCCGGCATAACGGGAACGATGCCCAAGGGCCGGGTGCCATCAATATGCTGTTGCCAGAGGTCGGTTGTCGGAGGCGTCTTAATGGTCCGAGCAGTCTTCTTGATCTCGACCTTCTTCCGGGACGTGGTCGCCCCGGAAGCCTCCGCCACATAGGTGCCGTGCCCCGCCGGATTACCCGTGAACAGACGAAACATCCGCTCGGATTCTCTAAGAGCCTGTTTGGAAATTCGCTGAAGTGTGATTCAA